>JAZQRM010000001.1:0-67674 GCA_045629585.1 Taishania sp.
CCTGGATCAGTAGAAACCAAGTGCATGTCTTCTTTCTTCGGAGATGTGAACGGGTGGTGCATTGCGAAGTAACGTTCTGCATTTTCGTCCCACTCCAATAAAGGGAAGTCGATTACCCACAAAGGTTTGAATTCATTTGGATTACGTAATCCTAATTCTGTTCCCATGTGTAAACGTAACTCGTTCATTTGCTTGCGTACTTTGTCTGTGTTACCACAAAGAACTAATAGCAAGTCACCAGCTTCTGCTCCAGCTAATTCACCCCAAGCTTTCAAATCTTCTTCTGAGAAGAATTTGTCTACCGATGATTTCACTGTTCCGTCTGTGTTGAATTTCGCGTAAATCAATCCTGTAGCACCGATTTGTGGACGTTTAACCCAATCCGTCAATGCGTCCAATTGCTTACGTGTGTATTCTGAACATCCTTTTGCGTTGATCGTTAAAACTGTTTCAGCGTTGTCAAACACAGGGAATCCTTTCCCTTGAGATAAAGCTGTGATATCTACGAACTCCATTCCGAAACGGATATCTGGTTTATCTGAACCGTATAATTCCATTGCGCGGTCGTACGTCATGCGTGGGAATTCGTAATCAAATTCGTAACCACGAACTGTTTTGAACAAATGCTTGATCAATCCTTCGAACATGTTCAAGATATCTTCTTGATCTACGAAAGACATTTCACAGTCAATTTGAGTAAACTCTGGTTGACGGTCTGCACGTAAATCCTCATCACGGAAACATTTTGTGATTTGGTAGTAACGGTCGATTCCCGAAACCATCAACAATTGCTTAAATGTTTGAGGTGATTGTGGCAAAGCGTAGAATTGACCTTCATTCATACGAGATGGAACAACGAAGTCACGCGCTCCTTCTGGTGTAGATTTGATCAATACAGGCGTTTCCACGTCCATAAATCCGTTTTCATCCAAATATTTACGTGTTTCCAAAGCAACGCGGTTACGCAATTGCAATTTTTGTAAAACGGGATTACGACGAATATCTAAATAACGGTATTGCATACGCAACTCATCCCCACCATCCGTTTCATCTTCAATCGTGAAAGGCGGAGTTTTAGCAGCGTTCAACACAGTCAATGAAGTCATTTTAATTTCGATTTCACCTGTAGGAATATTCTTGTTTTTCGACGCACGTTCGATAACAGTTCCTTCAATTTGAACGACAAATTCACGACCCAACTTACGGGCTTGTGCAGTCAATTCTGCATTTTCCTCCTCGTTTAAAGCCAATTGAGTAATTCCATAACGGTCGCGTAAATCCACGAAAGTCATTCCTCCAAGGTCACGAGATTTTTGTACCCACCCAGCCAAAGTAACTGTTTGACCTACATTTTCAAGGCGTAATTCGCCACAAGTATGCGTTCTATACATGTTCTAAAAATCGATTTGATGCAAAAGTAGTGAAACACCCGCACTTATGAAACGCGGGAGGATTCAAATTATAGCTTTTTAAAGGATTCTTTTTGGGGCTGGCTACGGAACTTCCCTACGGGTCGTCCCTGGTCGGTCTTCGTTTGCTAGTACGCTCGGCTCTGCGAAGGTCACTAAAGCCCTGCAAGGAGCTTCCGCTGGTCGTTCTTGCCGGTCAAGTGTCCTTTGTCGCAGCCGTTTCGCGCAGCTATTCACCTTCGCCCGGGCATAAATGAAAAAGCCTTCACTCGATGTGAAGGCTTTTGGATTTTTAATACGTTGCTGAAATGTATGTTGTTTCTCCCGCTAATGTGTAGACCTCGTCAATAACGTGTTCGTATGATTCATCTTCCGAATCGTATTTGATCACATATATTCCAGGTGTTACATTATCAAAGATTGCTTTACCATTTGAGTTGGTCACTTTTGTAGCAATGGGTTCCATCAAGTTACTACTACCATACAATTTCAATGTGACGTTTGGTACAGCTATTTCAGTTCCGTAACGGTAAATGAGTACGTCTATTGTAGCCTTACTTGCATTCGTACCTGGTGTAGTTACTGTTGGTGTGATTTCTTCTTTTTTGCAAGAATAAGAAGTGAATAAAATGGCTAATGCCATCATTAATTTACAAATGTTCTTCATAAGTATAAGATGTTAATTTGGGGATGAAAATAGTAGTAATTTTGTCTATTCAGTAGTGGTTTTGTTAATTAAACTGTTTTAACTGAATTGGTTAAATAATCAACAGAAGATGAACAATAATCTTTTCCTACTCAATTTATAGTTCACGCAAATGGCGGATGAAGATTTAATGCTGCAAAAAAATCCCAGCAAACGCTGGGATTGAAACAGAATAAACGAAAAAATCACTGTTTGATGAATTTATAACTCAGTTCGCCTGCTTTCAATTGGTATATACCAGGAGCAAGATCTTGGATGTTTATTTCTTGATTACTGAATGAAACACCATTTTCTAATAATATCTTTCCTGTTGCGTCTATAATTTGTATGTATTCTATATTAGTTGGAATAGCTTTTACATTTAAAACAGTACTCGCAGGGTTTGGAAATAGTATTAGACCTTGCTGAATGATATTTATATGTTTTACATTACTTCTGGTTTCTTGTTCAAATGGTAAGATCGATCGAACTCTGTAGTAATTATCGCCTTGGTTTGGTTGATTATCGTAACTTGAGAATTCAGTTGTGCCATCTACATGTGTAAACAACTCATCTACTTTGTTCCATGTTTGATCCTCATTCATGCGTTCTAGTACATGTGTTAGTGCATTCATTTCTTCTGGCGCAGTCCAGTTGACCAAAACCTCACCCGTTTTATTTTTTGTTACACTGGTAATGATTGTATTTTGGTTTAATGTGGTACAGTTTACATCTAAGCAAATATCTTCTTGGTATGTGCAACCGAAATTATCAATTACTTGGTAGATATAACAATACGCACCTGTAGTTGTAGGAAAAGCAGTGGCATTATTTTGATTTATAGTAGTAAGACTTGGTGCTGTTAGCCAACCTTGTGAAACGATTGTAGGAGTAAATCCTTCTATGTTTGATAGATTCTCAGCGAGTTCAATCCCCCATTCAAAAATATAACCATCATCAGAAGCTAGGTGATCTGTTATTTCTAAAGTCCAATTTCCATTTAGAGGACATCCGATCAAACCATTAAAATTATCGGTTGGGAGGTAATTGCCAGGTACAATGGATGCGCTTCCTTCAATTGGTGCTGTCATTGTTGGTGCATTTGTTAATAGTATAGTTGCTGTTGGTGTAAAGCAATATTCCCAACCTATTCCTGGTCCAGATGTTACGTCATCATAGGGGTCCCCTAAAAATGTACTAGCGTTGCCTTGACTTTTAAGCGTTATTCGTTGACCATTTGGACATCTTAATCTAATGGATAGGTCTCCTAAATAGCTGTGCTCGATGGTCATACATACACTTGAAATGTCTGTTCCTGCATTAATTCTAGATGAAAAAGGATAACAATCAGCAGTAATACTAGTTTCATAATCAACTCCGCTTCCATCAGGTAGAAATGTTACCCCACTAATTGGAGGTGTACAATTTAATTCAAACGGAGTTGGTGTCGCATTACCTACTAATTGAGAAGTTCTATGATCACATAATGTTTGTGGTGAAGCAGAAGTCGTAATGTTTGGAGTTGTTGAGACTTGAATTATTTGTTCTGGAGAGATTCCCGTACACCCTGAAACTGTTACTGATAAAGAAGTAGAGTATCCTCCACCATCGGTAAAACTTTTGGAAACTGTTTGACCTGTTGCCGTCGTTCCATCTCCAAAATTCCAAGTATATACTGCTCCTGTTGCTGATGCTGAGAAGGTACTTGTTCCATTGAAAGTAACAGATTGACCTTGACATAATCTTATTATATTGTCAGGTCCAGCAGAAGGCGTAGTTGAAACTATTGTTGGTGTTATTGTTTGGCAGGGTACACTACAGCTAATTACAGCTGCCCATCCTGCTGGTGTAACAGATCCATCAGAAGTGAATCGAAATGTAAGTGCTCCGTTTGCATTATTGGCTGTTAATACGGGGGGTAACGTTGTTCCATTAAACGAGCCAATTAGTGGCGCTGTTGCACTTGTTCCATTGTAGACATAAAGGTAATCACAGCATGATTCAATATTAAGCATGCTAAAAGTAACTCTGACATTTGCTCCTGGGGTATTCGGATAGATGGTATAAGTTAAATTAGCGTTATTTGCATAGTTACCTGTATTGCCACCAGAATCATAAAAATTACCTGAACATGTAGTTATGCTTCCATTTGACATATTGAAGTTTTGTGCTGTTCCTGTAAATGTGATAAGGAACGTCAAAAATAGGTAGTAGTAGTTTCTCATGTTATTGACGTCTTATGATTAGTACATAGTTTGTGTTGTCAATCCAAAAAAATTGATCTTTATCACTGATGGTGAAATTGATATTGTATCGAAGCGGATTGAAAGATAACGGAGTAAATGATTCTGTTGCAAATACTGGGATATTAGGATTGTATTTGTTTCGTAAGTCTAACGAACTTATTGGTGCGTATTTGCTAGGATTTACGTTTGAATGATATTCTAGCTCTATTCGGTTCTGAAGAGTATTTTTCAAAAAAAGAAAGGCTTCAGGGTTTTCAGTTGAGTACGATGCCCCATATACCTCTTCTATTTTTTCATTTGTACTCATAGCGGATTGCCCATAAGTATATGGAAATAAGAGTAGTGATGTAATTAAAGTTAGTAGTGTTTTCATAAAAAATCGTTTTTAATCGACTTTTTCAGTAGTGTGCAGTTAAGCTGTCTAAAAGGTATTTATTCTTGTTTGATTCTTGTTTTAATAATTAACATTTATTTGTGAGTAATATTTGTTTGGTGTGTTTGGGTGAATATTTTGTTTACTTTTTAATTTTTTTAGTCAAAAAAGAAGCCCTGATATGATCAGAGCTTTTTCTAGGTATTGATATTTTACAATGGAATATTTCCGTGTTTTTTAAACGGTAATGTTTCTGCTTTTTTCTCTAGAGATTTGAATCCTGCAATAACTTTCGCGCGTGTCTCTTCTGGAAGGATCACATCATCAATTATTCCTCTTTCAGCTGCTCGGTATGGATTTGCAAACATTTCAGCATATTCTGCTTCTTTTTCTAACCATTTTGCTTGAGGGTCTTCCGCTGATGCAATTTCACGTTTAAAGATAATTTCAGCTGCGCCTTTAGCTCCCATTACTGCTATTTCAGCTGTTGGCCAAGCGTAATTTAAGTCAGCTCCGATAGATTTAGAGTTCATAACGTCAAATGCACCACCGTAGGCTTTACGCGTAATTACTGTAATTCTTGGTACAGTTGCTTCTGAGAATGCATATAATAATTTTGCTCCATGGGTAATGATACCTCTCCATTCTTGATCGGTACCAGGTAAAAATCCAGGAACATCTTCAAATACCAATAAAGGAATGTTGAATGCGTCACAAAAACGTACGAATCGTGCTCCTTTACGAGAGGAATCGATATCTAGTACACCAGCCATTGCAGCTGGTTGGTTTGCAACTACTCCAATTGTACGACCATCTAAACGAGCAAATCCTACCACAATGTTTTTAGCGAAATCTTCATGAACTTCTCTAAAAGTATTATCATCGATTACAGAATCTACTACTTTACGAATGTCGTAAGGCATGTTACTGTTCTCTGGTACGATTGTTTTAATTGCTTCTAATTTAGCTTGATTAAATTCTACTACGTCAACTTCTGGAGCTAATTCGTTCGCATTTTGAGGCATGTATGTTAGTAGATCACGTACTTTTTTAAGTGCCTCCACATCGTTTGATGCCGTAAAGTGGTTAACTCCAGATTTTTCAGCATGTGCTTTTGCTCCACCTAAATCTTCTGAACTGACCTCTTCATGTGTTACCGTTTTAACCACATTTGGTCCAGTTACAAACATATAAGATGTGTCTTCCACCATCACAATGAAATCTGTCAAGGCTGGAGAATAAACAGCTCCACCCGCACATGGTCCCATGATTACGGAGATTTGTGGTATAACTCCAGAAGCGCGTGTATTTCTGTAGAAGATATCTGCATATCCAGCAAGCGAAACCACCCCTTCTTGTATACGAGCTCCTCCAGAGTCATTCAAACCAATTACCGGTGCCCCGTTTTTCATGGCCAAATCCATGATTCGACAAATTTTAGCGGCATGAGTTTCTGATAATGAACCTCCCAAAACAGTGAAATCTTGAGAAAAAATATAGACTAGACGTCCATGTATAGTTCCGAATCCAGTAATTACACCATCACCGGGGAATTTTGTTTTATCTAATCCAAAAGAAGTTGCTCGGTGTTCAACAAACTGTCCAATTTCATTAAATGATCCTTCATCTAATAATACCGTTACACGTTCACGGGCAGTCAATTTACCACCTTGATGTTGTTTGTCAATTCTTGCTTGTCCTCCACCAACTTTGGCTTCTTCTCTACGCTTAATTAAATCTTGGTTCTTGTCCATTGGATGAATGTTACTTCAAAATATATGTTTAACAAAGATAATTAAACACAGTTCAAACGGAAATGTTAAGGCGTTAATTATATGAAATCAATTATTTTTTCAGATTTAGTGCAATTATTGATGGGGTAAATTGGGGGAATCGGTTTTAAAATAATTGTTATTTGTACCTCTTTTCATTTCAAATCAGACTCATTAGGTTGTTAGAGCCACTGTTTTGACTATTTTTGCATAAAAAAAATAAGCACAATGAGTTTTATCGAACTTTCTGATCAAGAAATTCAACGTAGAGAAAAGTTGAATAAATTGCGCGAAATGGGTATTGATCCCTATCCTGCAGCATTATATCCAGTAACTGATTTAGCGAAGGATATAAAGGAGAAGTTCGAAGAGAATAAACAGGTTTGCTTGGCAGGTCGTATGATGAGTCAGCGTGTGATGGGGAAAGCTAGTTTTGCTGAATTGCAAGATTCATCTGGCCGTATTCAAGTTTATTTTAACCGTGACGAAATATGTCCTGGTGATGATAAGACTGCTTATAATGAGTTATTCAAAAAAATGTTAGATTTAGGTGATTTTGTTGGGGTAAAAGGGGAAACTTTTAGAACTCAAACAGGGGAAGCCTCTATCAATGTGAAAGAGTTTACCTTATTATCTAAATCTTTAAAACCACTTCCTTTACCAAAAACGGATGCAGATGGTAAGGTACATGATGCATTTACGGATCCAGAAATGAGATACCGTCAACGTTATGCGGATTTAGTGGTTAATCCGCAGGTAAAAGAAATATTTATAAAACGCACCAAGTTGTTTAATGCAATGCGTCAGTTTTTTAACGACCGTGGTTACATGGAGGTTGAAACACCCGTTTTGCAATCTATTCCTGGTGGTGCAGCTGCTCGTCCTTTTATGACACATCACAACGCATTGGATATTCCATTGTATATGCGTATTGCCAATGAGTTGTATTTAAAGCGATTGATAGTTGGTGGTTTTGATGGTGTTTATGAGTTTTCTAAGAATTTCCGTAACGAAGGGATGGACCGAACGCACAATCCAGAATTTACAGCAATGGAAATCTATGTTTCTTACAAAGACTACAACTGGATGATGGATTTCACGGAGCAATTATTGGAGTATTGTGCACTTGAAGTAAACGGAACTTCTGATATTGTTTTTGGAGAACATAAAGTTTCTTTTAAAGCTCCGTACAAACGTATTTCTATGCGTGATTCTATCTTGGAATTTACGGGATTTGATATCTATGGTAAATCAGAGGACGAATTACGTGCTGCTGCTAAAGGTATGGGGATTGCAGTTGATGAGACGATGGGTAAAGGTAAATTGATTGATGAGATTTTTGGGGAGAAATGTGAAGGAAATTACATTCAACCAACTTTCATTACTGATTATCCTAAAGAGATGTCACCTCTTTGTAAAGCGCATAGAGACAATCCAGAATTGACAGAGCGTTTTGAGTTGATGATATGTGGTAAAGAAGTGGCAAATGCTTATTCTGAATTAAATGATCCAATTGATCAGCGTGAGCGTTTTGAGGAGCAAGTTAGATTGTCGGAGAAAGGTGATGATGAAGCTGGACAATTTATTGATCAAGATTTCTTGCGATCATTGGAGTATGGAATGCCGCCTACATCGGGATTAGGAATTGGGATGGACCGTTTGATTATGTATTTGACAAACAATCCTTCTATTCAAGAAGTTTTATTCTTTCCTCAAATGCGCCCTGAAGCGAAGAAATTAACGTTATCAGATGCTGAGAAAACAATTTTCGACATCTTAAATAAAGAAAAATCCATGGAATTGAATTCACTTAAACAATTATCAGGTTTAAGTGGAAAACAGTGGGATAATGGAATCAAAGGATTAACAAAGATGGGGGTTGCTCAGGTTGTTAAAGAAGATGATACATTAACTGTTTCTGTGAAATAATAGAATTTTAATTAAATAAAAAAAGCACAACTATTGGTTGTGCTTTTTTTATTTTCGTGTATAGTGACTACCGTGTTAGAAAAACAGTTTAATGATGTTTGAATCATTTATGGAGTCAAAAGTAATTGATTTGCGTTTATCTTATATAGGTACTATTTTCTTTAATGATTTAATATACAGTAAGATACTGTTTTTTTTGTTGCTTTTGCTTTAGTAAACCGATTTATCAAAAAATCATATTTTGATTAAATAGAAAGAGCAGGTTATCAACCTGCTCTTTCTATTCTATTTAGTTTCTATGATTTCAAATCCCATCAAATGCTTGTTCAATATCTGCAATTGTATCTTCGTAATATTCTACTCCAACTGAGATGCGCACTAATTTTTCACTTATACTCATTGCATTTTTAACATCTTGTGGTACGTCAGCGTGAGTCATTGTGTATGGATGTTCGGCTAAACTTTCGGTACCACCTAATGATACTGCTAACTTGATAAGTTTCAGATTGTCTAAAAATTGGAAAGCTTCTTTTTCACCACCTTTGATGTCAAAAGCTATCATTGCGCCAGATGAAGAATATTGTCTTGCGTAAATGTCCTTATCTCTTTGTGTTCCTTCGGTTGGAATGAAACCTAAGAAGTAGACTTTTTCTACTTTAGGATGATTTTTTAGGTAGTTTGCTACTTCAACTGCATTTTTTGCTTGCTGTTCCATTCGCACTTTTAATGTTTCCAATGAACGCATTAACATCCATCCTGTAAAAGGAGCGGCCATATTTCCAAGGAAAGTTCTCAATCCTTTTACTCTGGCCATGTTTGCTTTATTTCCGAGACATGCTCCTGCTATCACGTCAGAGTGTCCGCCTATGTATTTTGTTGCAGAGTAGAGTACTAAATCCGCCCCATGTTTTAGTGGATGCTGCCAGATTGGTCCCATGTACGTATTATCTACCGATAGGATTACCTCCTTTGAATTGATTGCTTGGAAATGTAATTTTATTTCCGCACACATATCGATGTCAATTAAAGCATTAGTTGGATTCGCAGGGGTTTCGATATGGATCATCGCTAAACGATCAGCTCTTCCAGATGCATTTATTTTAGCAATAATTTCTTCTTTTGAGTCTAATGGACTAAAACCAACCGCTTCTATATTCAGTTTTTTTAGAAAGTGATTGATGAAGTGATCTGTTCCTCCGTACACAGGGCGTGAGTATAATAGTAGATCTCCTGGTTCCATGAATTCCATCATTGCGGTTGCAATAGCCGACATTCCACTTTCAAAAACAGCACAATCTTCAGCCTTGTCCCATAGACATAATCTATTTTCTAAGATCTCCAAATCAGGGTTGTTTAAGCGACTATAGATTAGTCCCATTTCTTCCCCTTCTTTTTGTTCGCTTAAACCATAAGCTACTTCGAAGAAACGTTTTCCTTCCATTGCTGAATTAAATACGAAGGTTGAGGTTTGAAAAATTGGGCATTTTAATGATCCTTCTGACAATTGTGGTTTATAACCATAGGTCATCATTAAACTTTCTGGGCGCATTTTTGAATAATCCATATTTAGGGGTACTTTTTACGCTAATATAGAATTGGATTTTGTTTTAGTTTATATTGAGAGAAAAATATTCTGTGAAACCCTTTTTATTTCTTGTTATTTTCTAATATTGAAGAGTTGTATATACTTAAATAGAAAATTATCCGCATGGAATTAGATAAGATTGATTTAGTTATAATAAAAAGTCTTCAAGAAAATTCAAAGATGGGATTGAAGGAATTGGCTGAAAAAGTAGGTTTAACGGCGACCCCTGTGCATGAGCGCATAAAGCGTTTAGAGCGGAGTGGAGTGATTGAACGCTACACTATTCAAGTTGATCAAGAGAAGTTGGGTAGGGGATTGATGGTTTTATGTAATGTTCAATTGAAATCACATAGTTTGACTAATTTGGATGAGTTTGAGGCCGAGATTGTAAAAATTAAAGAAGTAGCAAGTTGCTATCACATAGCAGGTAATTATGATTATCTTTTAACTTTAAGAATGAAGGATATGGATGAATATGGTAATTTCGTGAAGACTAAATTAGCCTCTATTCCTCATATTGCGCAGGTTCAGAGTTCCTTTGTGATGCGGAAAATAAAGAATGAATAATAAAAGGAGACCTTTCAAAGATCTCCTTTTATTATTCTAATTTTTTAGCAGAATTGATTGTATGCTTCTGAAAGATTTTCAGCAATCATAACAGCTGATCCACCTTCAATATGATGTCTTTCGATAAAGTGTACCAATTTACCATCTTTAAAAAGTGCAATTGATGGTGAAGATGGAGGGAAAGGTAAGAAATGTTTTCTTGCTTGGTCTACCGCTTCACGATCAACACCTGCAAATACAGTTGCTAATTTATTTGGTAATTTATCGTTGTTTAAAGATAGTTTCACACCTGGGCGCATATTTCCTGCAGCACATCCACAAACTGAATTCACCACAATTAACAAGGATCCTTCTGTGTTTTTAATCACTTGATCCACTTCTTCTGCTGTCAAAAGAGATTGAAAACCTACGTTTTCTAAATCATCTTTCATTGGTTGTACTAATGATGGAGGATACATAATTTTTTATATTTTATTACAATACTCAAATTTAGTGAATCTTCGGCAATTATTTCTTAATCTGGATTAACAATCACTTTTCTTTAAGAGTATGGTTTTCTTTTTACGATTTATTTACTTGCTGTATCTGTTTATATTGATTTCGCGATCAAGCTCTTTTTTGTCGAAAATATACTCACACATTTCCTTTGATAATAAAGGTGCTATCATGTATCCTTTCGTTCCCAATCCATTGAATATATAATTCCCTTTTAGAATGGGATGTTCCCCCATTAAAGGTCTTCGGTCTAATGTTGTTGGTCGAACTCCAGCATTTTGTGTTATGATTTCTGGTGTTTCTCTAGTTAGATAACTTAGGTTGTGTAAAATTGTTTCCTTACCTTCTTTTGTTATGTCAGTGTTGGGGGTATTCCATACGTATGTACTACCAACTTTGAACGTTTGATTTCCTAAAGGAAGGACAAAGCATTTTCTGTTTAGAGATTCATTTTCTGGAATCGTTTTTAACTTTACATTTAACGTTTCGCCTTTCGTTTGATCTAGCGGAAGGTAGTGAAAAAGAGGGTTGTTTTTTGCCTCAAAACCTTCGCAAAAAACCATTTTATCAAATTGTTCACCTTTGTAGACCAGATCTTTTGCGATATATGAATCGTAATCAAAGTCTTCTTGACGGTAATCTATGTGTTTGGATAAGTAGGATTTTGTAGCGTCTAAAAATACTTGAGTATTGATGTAAAATGAGTTTTTAACCAAGCCACTTCCAAATATATTTGCTTCTGGAAAATACTGTTCATCCTTTTCAGTAAGGACAGTCATGTAATTTTCAAATTCAGAATCATTTTGCCTTTTTATCCAAAAATCGTTCTCTTGTTGTGACGAAAAAAAACGTCGGATGGGAATCGGATGGAAAAATTCAGCATTCACTTTTACTTCTATTTTTTTGTAAAAGTCTATTAGGTAAGAAGTAAATTCATCTAATCTCCAGCTTTTTGTCATTCTTCTGAATACTAATGGATTAATCATCCCAGCTGCGACCCTTGAACTAAAATTTATATTTTTGTCAATAATTACTACTTCAAAGCCTTTTTCCTCCAGTTGTAAGGCAAGTGCAGTTCCTGCTAATCCTGCTCCGACAATTCCAATTTTCATGTTTATTTTTTTGCTACCGCTAAGCTAGCAACACTTATTCGAATTTGAGGAGATTTTATTTGTATTTGTAAAATGATTGATTCTAAGGTTGCTCCAGTTGTAATGACATCATCGACTAGTAGAATATGATTGTATTTTTCTAATAGATCAGTAGCTGTAAAACTTTCTTTAATGTTATCCCATCTATTGAAGCGAGACATTTTTGTTTGGCTTTCGTTGTGTTGTACTCGTTTGATGAGATTTTCATTTATTGGAATTTGTAGCGTTTTAGTAATTCCTTTTGCGATTTCATGAGCTTGGTTGTAGCCTCTCATTTTTTTCTTTTTGGGATGTATTGGTACGGGGAGTATTGCATCAACCGTGCTGAAGTTGTGCAATTTCCGTAATTTCTCACCTAATGCTTCGCCCATTTTCTCTCCAATATCGGGGCGGTAATTGTACTTGAGGTCATGTAGGAGGTTTTTGTAGAAATTATTTTTTTTATAATAGATCAAAGAATAGGTGGAGTATAATTTGACTCTACCCCAGAATAGTCGATCCAAGTGTGTGGGTTCTGTTGCGTTTTCAAATTCTGTTAGTGGCATTTCACACCAACAGCAAGAGCACAAAATATTTTCCGTGGGAGTGAGCTCATTTTTACAGATTACACATTTTAGTGGAATTAGTAGATGAATAAAATCTATCCAATATCTTTTAGCATTGTTGGCGATTTGTAGCATGGTACTTAATTTTTTTAGAATTATCGTTACATGTAATACTCATTCTTTTCTGACCAGGTCAATCATGGAGAAATATACTATAATATTTGCTGTGAAAAATGAAAAAATTGATAAAAAATGGTGTGCAAAACTAAGCTGTTTTGTTGATAAAATCTGTATTCATTGGTAGGTCTGCGATTGCGGTCGTTGTTTAAAGATTATCGCAAATTTCAATTTGTTTTAGGTTGAAATTTTAGCAAGATTTGTAGTACCACTATATACACTACATCGTCTTAAAACTAAATGGTTATAAGTTTTTTAAGGCGGCAAAATTGATATACAACGAAATTAGAAAACTTAAGCACATGACGCATATGGAGCCAATCTTACAAGAAAACAAAAATCGGTTTGTTTTATTTCCCATCGAGCATGATGATATTTGGGCTTTTTACAAAAAGGCAGAGGCGAGTTTTTGGACAGCAGAAGAAATTGATTTGGCTGCTGATTTAATTGACTGGGAACAGAAATTAAATGATGATGAACGCCATTTTATTAAACATGTTTTGGCATTTTTTGCAGCATCGGATGGAATTGTTAATGAAAATTTGGCGGAAAATTTTTTATCTGAAGTTCAATATACGGAAGCTAAATTCTTTTACGGTTTTCAAGTTGCGATTGAAAATATTCATTCGGAAACGTATTCACTTTTGATTGATAGTTATATTAAAGATTCTGCTGAGAAAAGCCATCTCTTCAATGCAATGGACACCTTAGATTGTGTTAAAAGAAAAGCGGAGTGGGCTTTGCGATGGATCGATAAAGGTTCGTTTGCAGAGCGTTTAGTGGCATTTGCTGCTGTCGAAGGTATTTTCTTTTCTGGTTCTTTTTGTTCTATTTATTGGTTGAAAAAAAGAGGTTTAATGCCAGGACTTTCTTTCTCTAACGAGTTGATTTCACGTGATGAAGGTTTGCATTGTGATTTTGCTTGTTTGCTTTATAACAATCATGTCGTAAATAAGATGACTAAAGAGCAGGTGAATGAAATTATCATGGAAGCAGTCGAGATTGAGAAAGAATTTATTCTAGAAGCATTACCTGTAAAGTTAATCGGGATGAATAGCGATTTGATGTCACAATATATTGAATTTGTAGCCGATCGTTTATTGACGGAGTTAGGAAATGAGAAGGTTTACAATGTTTCCAATCCATTTGATTTTATGGATATGATTTCTATTCAAGGGAAGACTAATTTCTTTGAAAAACGCGTTGGTGAATACCAAAAAGCGGGTGTGCTTGCAGGAAAAGAGAATCAAACATTTTCTTTAGACGAGGATTTTTAACCACTACTATTATACTTATCGCTTATGCATGTTGTAAAACGAGATGGACGTGAAGAACCCATCAAATTCGATAAAATTACTGCTCGAATTATCAAAATGTGTTACGGACTTGATTCACTGGTAACACCTGAGGCCGTAGCCATGAAGGTTATTGAAGGTATTTATGATGGTGTAAAAACCACTGATTTAGATAACTTGGCCGCCGAGGTAGCCGCTGCAAAAACTATTGATCATCCAGATTATGCTCAGTTAGCTTCTCGAATTGCAGTTTCTAATTTGCATAAAGAGACGAAGAAGTCATTCTCTGAAGTGGTGAAGGACTTGTACTATTATATTGACCCCAAGACTGGTGAAAATGCGGGTTTAATTGCAGAAGACGTTTTTCAGATTGTTCAAGATAATAGTGATTATTTAGATTCTAGTATCATTTATGATCGTGATTTTCGGTATGACTATTTTGGGTTTAAAACCTTGTCGCGATCTTATTTGTTGAAATTAGATGGTCAAATTGTTGAACGTCCTCAACACATGATAATGCGTGTGGCTTTGGGAATTCATAAAAACGATTTGGCATCTGCAATAAAGACGTATAATTTAATGTCTGAAGGTTGGTTTACACATGCAACTCCAACTTTGTTTAACGCAGGGACACCAAAACCACAAATGTCATCTTGTTTTCTTTTAACAACAAAAGAAGATAGCATTGAAGGAATTTATGATACGTTAAAAAGTTGTGCTCAGATTTCTCAATCTGCGGGTGGGATTGGTTTGGCAATTCATGATATTCGTGCCACTGGATCCTACATTAAAGGAACAAATGGTACTTCCAATGGTATTGTTCCCATGTTGCGCGTATTCAATGATACAGCTCGTTATGTCGATCAAGGTGGAGGAAAGCGTAAAGGGTCTTTTGCTATGTATCTAGAACCGTGGCATGCAGATGTTTTTGATTTCTTGGATTTGAAAAAGAATCATGGGAAGGAAGAACAACGTGCACGAGATCTTTTCTATGCTTTGTGGATTCCAGATTTATTCATGAAGCGTGTTAAAGAAAACGGAACATGGACTTTGATGTGTCCGCATGAATGCCCGGGGTTATCGGAAACACATAGTGCTGAATTTGAAGCATTGTATACAAAATACGAGCAAGAAGGGAAAGGACGTAAAACCATTCAAGCACAAGATTTGTGGTTTAAAATTCTAGAATCTCAAATTGAGACGGGAACTCCATATATGTTGTATAAAGATGCTGCGAATGCGAAGTCAAATCAACAAAATTTAGGTACAATAAAATCTTCGAACTTGTGTACAGAGATTATCGAGTATACCGCTCCAGATGAGGTTGCTGTTTGTAACTTGGCTTCTTTAGCTTTACCGAAATTTGTTACTGAAGGAGGAATATTTGATCATGATAAATTATTTGAGGTAACGTATCAAGTGACGTTGAATTTGAATAAGATTATTGATGAAAATTATTATCCTGTTGAAGAAGCACGTAATTCTAACTTGCGCCACCGCCCAATTGGTTTGGGGGTTCAAGGCTTGGCCGATGCCTTTATTCTGTTAAAATTGCCTTTTGAATCAGCGGAAGCGCGTCGATTAAATTCGGAGATATTTGAGACGATTTATTTTGCTGCGATGACTGCATCAAAAGATTTAGCGATTCAAGAAGGTCCATATTCTACGTTTGCTGGTTCGCCAACATCGAAAGGAATTTTCCAATTTGATATGTGGAATGTAAGTCCATCTAGTCGTTGGGAATGGGATTTGTTAAAAGAAGAAGTGGTTAAACATGGCGTTAGAAACTCACTTTTACTTGCTCCAATGCCAACAGCGTCGACCGCTCAGATTCTTGGAAATAACGAGTGTTTTGAACCTTATACATCCAATATTTATACCCGACGTGTACTTTCAGGTGAGTTTATTGTGGTCAATAAACACTTATTGAAAGATTTGGTAAAAGAAGGTTTATGGAACAATGAAATGCGTCAAAAGATCATGGCGTCCAATGGTTCTGTCCAAAATATAAATGAAATTCCACAACGATTAAAAGACTTATATAAAACCGCTTGGGAAATATCTCAACGTGCAATTATTGATCAAGCTGCTGATCGTGGAGCGTTCATCTGTCAATCGCAATCGTTAAATATTTTTATGGAAAATGCCAATTTTGGTAAGCTAACTTCCATGCATTTTTACGGTTGGGAAAAAGGATTAAAAACAGGTATGTATTATCTAAGAACAAAAGCAGCAACGGATGCAATTAAGTTTACGGTGGACAAAAACGTAGTTGCGCAGGAAGTGGAACCTTCAATTATATCAGGTGAAGAACAACAAGCCGCAATTGCATGTTCATTAGACAATCCGGACGCGTGTGAAATGTGCTCTGGGTAAAACGCAGTTTTTCCGGAGAACATTCAGCGAAGCTACTCGTGCTCTGGGTAAAACGCAGTTTTTCTGAAATACGAAACAAACAACAACAAACTAAACATATTGTTAATATTTCGTGGTTGGGAAATTTAGTGCCGTTTAAAGGACCAATCACACCAAAACAATCCTCGGTATTTGCTGGGGATTTTTTGTGAACGTAAAAACCTTACGTTCTAAATTCCCTATCTTCGTAATATGGCAAAAGTAAAATCAGCATTTTTCTGTCAAAATTGTGGGCACGAAACCCCGAAATGGTTGGGTAAATGTCCTTCATGTGGCAATTGGAACACCTTTGTAGAGGAGTTGGTAGAGAAAAATTTACCAGGAAACGTTGTTGCATTTTCTAAATCAGGAAGAACATCAAAACCTACTGCAATTAATGAAATTCAAAGTGTAGAACAACCTCGTTTTTTTCTTGCAGACAATGAATTGAATCGCGTTCTAGGAGGTGGTGTTGTATTGGGTTCTTTGGTTTTATTTGGTGGTGAACCAGGTATTGGAAAATCTACTTTGATGTTACAAGTAGCTGTTGGAAATAATAAATTGAAAGTATTGTATGTTTCTGGTGAGGAAAGTGAGCAGCAGATTAAAATGCGTGCCGAACGAATTGGAGTTCAAAATCCAGCTACTTTTATTTTATCAGAAACAAATATTCAAAATATATTTAATCAAGCGGAAGCCATTCAACCTGAATTGGTGGTGATTGACTCTATTCAGACTTTGTATAGTTCTGACATTGAAAGTTCGCCTGGCTCGATTTCGCAAGTACGTGAATGTACCGCACAATTGTTGCGTTATGCAAAAACGAGTAATGT
Organism: Taishania sp.; assembly: GCA_045629585.1. GTDB lineage: Bacteria > Bacteroidota > Bacteroidia > Flavobacteriales_D > Crocinitomicaceae > Taishania. Next base: position 17,457 of record JAZQRM010000001.1, read on the forward strand.
CCCGGTGTTTCTGATTGGTCACATCACAAAAGAAGGTTCGCTCGCAGGACCAAAAGTGTTGGAGCACATGGTAGATACTGTTTTGCAATTTGAAGGCGATCGAAATCATGTTTATCGTTTATTACGAGGTATTAAGAACCGTTTTGGTAGTACCAATGAATTGGGAATATATGAAATGATCGGGTCGGGACTTCGTCAAGTAGAAAACCCTTCTGATATTTTGATTACCAATGCTGATAATACACTGTCTGGTATCGCTATTGGAGCTACAATGGAGGGGATGCGCCCGATGTTGATTGAAGTGCAAGCGTTGGTAAGTACCGCTGCCTACGGGACACCACAACGATCTTCTACGGGATTTGATGCCAAACGTTTAAATATGCTTTTGGCAGTGATGGAAAAACGTTGTGGTTTTAAATTGGGAGCTAAAGATGTCTTTTTAAATATAGCTGGAGGAATTAAAGTCGACGATCCCGCATTGGATTTGGCTGTTGTTGCCGCAGTACTCTCTTCTAATGCGGATCTGCCGATTCACAATAAAACGTGTTTAGCTGCTGAGGTCGGACTTTCGGGAGAAGTTCGCCCAGTAAATAGAGTGGAACAACGTATATATGAAGCCGAAAAAATTGGATTTGAAAAAATCATTGTCTCAAAATATTCCAAAGGAATTGACCCGAAGAATTTTAAAATAGAGATTCTTTTCTGTGGAAAAATGGAAGAAGTCGTTCGTGCTTTGTTTGCCTAAATACTAAAATAAATTAATTCGATTAGAAAGTTCCTTCCTGTAAGCAATCGGTTTAAACGGGCATATTGTATATTTGTAGGGAATATAAAAAGTTGCAATGCAAAACGATTTACAGCTATATAACAGTCTTTCTGGAAAGAAGGAAAAATTTGAACCGATTAACGCAAACAAAGTTGGGATGTATGTGTGTGGGCCAACACTTTATAGTGAACCTCACATGGGAAACATGCGTACGTTTATCAATTTTGATTTGATTTATCGTTATTTGTTGAAATTAGGATATGATGTCAAGTATGTTCGTAACATTACGGATGCTGGGCATATTACCAATTCTGCAGGTCAAGATGTTGATAGTATTGGCGTAGCAGCACGCTCGGAACAAGTTCAATCATTGGAGATTGTTTATAAGTTCAATGTGAAATTTCAAAAGTTGCAACGCGAATACAATATGTTGCCTCCAAATATTGAGCCTACAGCAACACAACATATTCAAGAACAAATTGAAATTATCGAGCAAATTATCGAAAATGGATTTGCTTATGTGGTAAATGGATCCGTTTATTTCGACGTTCGAAAATATTCAGAAACGTATAATTACGGAATTTTATCGGGACGTAAAATTGATGAACTAGCGGAAGAAACACGTGAGTTAAATGCGCAAGAAGAAAAACGTTTCTTTGCTGATTTTGCTCTGTGGAAAAAAGCAAACCCTAATGATATGCAGATTTGGCGTTCACCTTGGGGAGACGGAAATCCGGGATGGCATATTGAATGTACAGCCATGTCGACAAAATATTTAGGAAAACATTTTGATATTCACGGTGGTGGGATGGATTTGAAATTCCCGCATCATGAGGATGAAATTGCTCAAAGTTGTGGTTCGTTTGGTTGTAATCCAGCTAAATATTGGATGCACGCTAACATGCTAAATGTGAATGGTCAAAAGATGAGTAAATCGTTTGGTAATTATTTTTTACCAATGGATATCATAGAAGGAACGACAGGGATATTTGAAAAACCTTTTTCGGCGAATGTCGTTCGTTTTTGTATGATGCAAGCGCATTATCGTTCTAATATTGACCTATCAAATGATGCTTTGTTGGCAGGTGAGAAAGGGTATAATCGTTTAGTTGAAGCTATTAAGACATTATCAAAAATACCAGCGAGTGATGTTTCTTCTTTTGATGTGCAAGAAATAGTAAAAGGGTTTTATTCAGCAATGAATGATGATTTCAATGCACCCATTTTAGTAGCTAATCTTTTTGAAGCTGTCAAATTGATTAATACGGTGAAAGATGGTAATGCTTCTATTTCTAAATCAGATGCAGCATTGTTACTTTCTGAAATGGAAAGTTTCGTCTTTGATGTGATTGGTTTAAAAAGTGATTTGAATGAAGCTGGAACAGATCGTTTATCTCCTGTGATGGACTTGGTTTTGGAATTGAGAGCTCAAGCTCGTGAAAATAAGGATTGGGCTACTTCTGATAAGATTCGAGATATGTTGGCAACAGCTGGTATTGTAATTAAAGATTCGAAAGAAGGTTCGACTTGGAATTAATTCAAACTAGCAGATAAAATGAAAGGGGCAGTCTATCAAAACTGCCCCTTTTTTATTTGAGTACTGTTACTGATCCAGAAAGTGTTTTTCGTTCATCGTTTACTTTTCGTTTAAAGTCAAGGGTCCATGTGTAAACACCTGATTGCACAAGCGTACCGTTATAGTTTCCATTCCATCCCACAGAATGATCATGTGATTCCCATATCATTTCACCCCATCGATTGAAGATGTAAAAGTTAAATGATTGATCATCAAAATCACCTGAAATAATTGCTTTAAAATCGTTGTTTTTTGAATCTCCGTCTGGCGTAAAAGCATTTGGTATAAAAAGCAATACATCCTCGTGGTATTCAAGGAAATAGCTAGTTGTATCAAAGCAACGATTATTATTATTTGCTACAATAGTAAACCATTGTCCAGTATTATGTATTGAAAAGTCATAAGCTATTTGTTCTCTTTGATTTGTGAATCCACCAGGTAATATCCAATGATGACCTGTGTTGTTTATACTGGTGCTAGTTAGAGATACAATAGGATTATCAAATGACATTAGATAGGGTGGCGTAGCATTTATTCCTGCAGTAGGTGTGATTAATCCACAGATGTAATTCGGAATGCTTGTAGTGGAAATACATCCATTTAACCTATTTAATACTGTTAACTCGATAGTTGCACAATTGTCATTGGCTATATCAACTGCTACTGTTGGACCAGTGGTTGGGTGTAATGACCCATTAATCAACCAAGAGTATATGTAGTTATTATTTTGAGCTTGCGCGTTTAAGGTTGAGGTAAATGGAGTGCATTCTTCTAGAATATCGGCATTGAAAAAGGATACAGGGTTGATGAAGTCCGATGTTACGAATACTTGATGTGTTGCTGTACATCCTGTTTCTGGATGTGTTACTTCTGCCTGGAAGTTACCAGCATCGACAATGGTTATCGTTCGTTGATTAGCGGTAAATGTATTCGGACCAGTCCAATTAATTGTTGAATTGGCCGGTGTTAGAGTGAGTGTTACCGAGATGTTTGGTTGACCACAATTTAACGATGTTGTTTGTGGACCTACTATTATAGGTGTTGTTAAATCATTAATGACTGTCGCGGTTCTTGTTGTTAAACAACCATTAATTGGATTTGTTGCAGTTACGGTATATGGTCCGATAGATCCTGCGGTTACCTGTGAATTGTTATCTGCTCCAATAATATTTGGACCTGTCCAGTTGTAGTTGTATACTTGTGCGGGATTGAGTGCTTGTATGGTTGATTGCGTGTTGATACAAGTTATAGTTTCTGGATTGTTTATGTTGAAAATTGGTGATACGGTATCTGAAATCGTTATTTGTGTCATTGTAAGTTGACAGCCAAATTCAGATGTTAATTCCGCTGAATAGGTACCTGGATCAGTGACGTTAATCGTGTTTCCATTTCCTATTGTTTGTCCTTGATTGGACCATGTTATGGTTGCTGTATTTGTGGTTGTTATTGTTAACGGAATCGTAGTACGTGTGCAGGTAATGGTTTGTGGTGCTGCTATAATCCCTGCGGGTGTGGGATTGACTGTTATGTTTACAATTGTTGTGCATGCACCTACTTCTGTTTGTCCTGTACCGATGTATTGATATGCTCCAGGTGTTGTTGGAGGAGTTATATTATTTACAAGTGCACCTGTTGCTGTAAATCCAGCTGGTCCAGTCCAACTGATTGTTCCTACTTCAGTCATTATAGCTTCAATAGAAAAGGGTGAACTACTTTCTTGGCAGAAAGTAGTTTGTGATGCTGTTGAAGTGATGGAGCATCCACAATTTTCCACGGTTACAGTAATTTCACCTTGTCCTTGTTCTAGACAGTTAGGGTTTCCTTGTGCGGATTGTGTGCTATAGGTAAATGTTCCAGCAGTTGGGGGGGTAATCGTAATATTTGGTCCAATCGTGTTGGCTGCTATTCCATTACCTTCTATCCAGTTGTACACTCCGTTTCCTCCTGTTGCTGTTAAAGTTATTTGTTCACCAAGACAGATTGTTGTTGCTGATGAAGCGATGGTAGGTGGTACTAATATATTGCTACTGGTATTTGTGGTGATTGCATAGTTACAAACGTCACCATTATATCCATCGACCATGATGTAGTAATCTTGTCCAGCTGTTAATCCATTAATTGTTACAATTTGGCTTGTTGTTGGTACTAATCCTGGACTCCACGATAATTGGTTGACGACGGTTCCTGCACAGTCATTTGCCGTAAAGACCATAAACTGTATTCCTTGATTTATTGTACAGCTATAAACCCACAAGTTAAATGAAACGGTTGCTGCACCTGCTGTGAAGGTGATAAAAGAATTGTTCTCTATTGATCCTACGAAAGTTTCCTCTAGTTGTGTCCAATAGTCAGCGGTATAGTTTGGTGATGTATTGCCACAATATCCATTAAGATCACAGATGTATGAACTTTGTTGACAGGTATTTCCAGCAGGTTGTGAGCCTACACAATTTGGAGGCGGTGTTGATGGACCATTCACCACTGTTCCATTTCCTGTTACTGGGTCTGGATCAATATCAATTATAGCATAGGTCGATTGCATGCATATGAATGCAAAAAGTAGAAGTATGTAATTTTTCATAGTCGTTTTACATCAATGTTTTTATTCACGTTTTTATGCGCTATAGATACTTGAATATGATCATTCAATTCAATGAAATTGATTGTATATCTAAATTTCAGCATTTCATTACTGGGTAACTGCCCTCTATATAGTATACATTTTAATATCATTGAAGAATCTTCGTTTACTTCCATTGGTTCGTAGCGAAATAGAACCACTCCATCTACTTGTAAAGAAATGCTATTTTCATCCACTATTAAAAAGCTAAATTGATTATATGGAGAGTCACTGGAGGGTCGAATCTGGTAAGTACCCTGTAAACGTTCTCCTATTTGTGCATTTAGTACATTGGATATTGCTAGTAGCAGCAGTATTAGTATTTTTTTCATCTTATATTTTTATTAACTGTGAGGTTTCTTCATCTAGAGTTATAATCGTTTCTCCCTTATTATTTAAAACTATGCTTGTGCCAAAATTGCTACTCTTAACAATTGTGGTATTTTGAGCTAGAGCAATCGCTTTTAAAAATTCATTGAATTGTTTGTGAGCTGTTGGGTTTTTTGTCCAAGATTCACTACTGACAACAACCAAGAATTCATCGTTTTCAATGGTAGTTGCGTTTGCGGGGTTAAGTGCTTCGTAGCAGATTAGTGTTTTATGTTTTCCGAAATGAGGCTGAGAGGAGGGAAGGGGAGATATTTTTGTTTTGTACCCAATGTTATTTATGTATTTAGCTAATTTGTAGGTTAATTTCGGGTAGGGAATGGCTTCTTGAAAAGGAACAAATTCTTCTTTTCCTTGAATGTAGATTCCTGTGTCGTGTAATTGCAAGGAGACGTTGTGTGTTGTGAAATAATAACCGTCTTTTTCTTGATAGCTAGGTTCTATACTCGGGGTATGAATTTGTTTGTACATAAGTCCTCCAATTAATAGAGAATTAATGTTGTTGTTCTGTCTCCATTCATTTAATCGTTGAATAAAAGGCTCATTGTATTCATTGTCAATCCATCCTAGTTGATTGCTTAGTCCTTCCGGAAAAATTGCTATATCAATTCTATCTTTAGTATAAGGTAATTGATTTTGAGCTGTTATATATTCTAAAAGTGCATTGTCATTTGTTGTAAATTTTGGGTCTGTTAGTCGGATTCTTGTGTTGGTGACCAATACATTTGTTTGATAATTTTTTATTTCTTTAGTATAGTAAATTCCGATTGACACGATAGGTGGTAGTATGATGATTGCACTTGCTAGAAGTGTCTTTTTTATACTTAATTCTTTTTTTGAGATTAATAGAAAGATAGCCGCATTGGCTAATAATATCCATATAGTACCACCATGTACTCCTGTAAATATATAATATTGAGTAAATATCGGATATTGTGAAACCCAAGGGGCAAATGTTACAAATGGTGAGGTAAAAGCAAAATTATTTACTATCACTTCATAAAGAACTACACTGCCAATAAATGCAAGAATTCGCCAAAAGCTTGATGAAATGAATAGTATGGGCGCAGTACACAATAGAAATGTAAGTACACATGCAATGAGGCATAAAATGTAGGAAGCAATACTTATTTCAATTAGCCAATAGAAGCTTATAGCTGTCCATATTGTTAAGACGGTAGAGACATTTAAGGTAAGTAAACCTATTTGATTCCATTTTTTTAAGGGAATGATTTGAGTGATAAGCATTAAAGTAGGGACAAAAGCAACCAGAAACAGGTAAACTTGTCCAAATGGAGGTATGGACAAGGCGATAAGAATACCTGATATGATGCCTCCAAAGATGGAGAGACGTAGTAGAGTCATTTTTAAAGTTAATGAGTCAGAGCTATAATATAAATTAAAATAAATAATTAAATAGTATGAATGAATATTCTATGCTGTTCATCGTATTTTATTTCGATACATTTGTATAAATAGATTTAATTGCACCTCATGCTGACACCAGATTTAGATAATAAAATATTTTTTATTGATGCTTATGCATTGATATTTAGGTCTTATTTTGCCTTTGCTAAAAATCCACGAATAAACTCAAAAGGACTCGATACATCTGCAGCATTTGGTTTTACCAATACGCTTTTGGAATTATTGAGGAAAGAAAACCCTTCTCATGTGGCTGTGGTTTTTGATCCTCCAGGAGGTTCTACTATTCGTAGAGATATTTTTGAAGATTATAAAGCTAATCGGGATGAGACGCCAGAAGGAATTATTACCAATATTGGTCCGATTAAAGCAATTATTTCAGCATTATGTATTCCGATAATTGAAATTCCAACTTACGAAGCGGACGATGTAATCGGTGCTTTGTCGATTAAAGCGGAAAATGCTGGCTTTCAAGTTTACATGATGACACCAGATAAAGATTATGGCCAGTTGGTAACGGAAAATTGTTTCATGTATCGGCCTGGACGTGGTGGGGATCCAGCTCAGATTTGGGGACCAAAAGAAGTTTGTGAAAAATTTGAATTGTCCAATGTTGATCAAGTTGTGGATTATTTAGGCTTGATGGGAGATGCTTCGGATAACATCCCTGGTGTTCCGGGAATTGGACCAAAAACAGCTTCCAAATTATTGGCTCAGTTTGGTTCCATGGAAGGGATCTATGAAAATATCGATCAATTAAAAGGGAAACAAAAAGAGAATTTTGTCAACTTCAAGGATCAAGCTTTCATGAGTAAAGATTTGGCGCGTATTATCACTGATATAGATATAGATTTTAAAGGAGAGGATTTTTTACGATGCGAACCTAATTCTGATTTAATACGTGAGGTTTTTACAGAGTTAGAATTTAAAGCTTTAATCAAACGCGTTTTGGGAGAAGAGTTGGTGGTTACGCAAGCGCCAGGTGATTCAACAGCGCAATTGGATTTATTCGGAGTTAATGCAATCGACCCGACAGTTGATGTGGTTCAAAATACATACCTAACGTTAACTGATAAAACGGTCAATTATCATTTGATCGAAACAGCAAAAGAGCGTGAGGAATTGTTGGCTTTATTGTTGCAACAGCCCGAAGTTTGCTTTGATACGGAAACAACTGGTTTAGATGCTTTACATGCGGATATTGTAGGTATGTCATTTTCATTTAAAGCGGATGAAGCGTTTTATGTTGGAATTCCGGTTGATTTTGATGCTGCAAAAGCTATTGTGGAAGAGTTTAAACCTTTCTTTGAATCTTCGACGATCTTAAAAATTGCGCATAATGTAAAGTATGACTTAAAGGTTTTGCAACGTTATGGCATCCGTGTAAGCTACCCGTTGTTTGATACAATGATTGCTCATTATTTAATTTCGCCAGAGTCCAAACAGTCAATGGATTATTTAGCGGAATTTTATTTGAATTATAAGCCCGTTTCAATCGAAACATTGATCGGTAAAAAAGGTAAGGGGCAAGGAAATATGGGTGATTTAGCTCCAGCAGCAATAAAAGATTATGCTTGTGAGGATGCTGATATTACCCTACAGTTGAAACAGATTTTTAACGATGAAATTGAAAAGCCTCATTTGAAATCACTTTTTTATGATATGGAAATGCCACTTGTGCAAATCCTTGTCGATATGGAAGTGGAAGGCGTAAGCATTGATGCTGATGGGTTGCACCTATTTTCGAATCAATTGGGCGAGCAGCTTGCAATTTTAGATACAGAGATTAAAGATTTAGCAGGGGTAGATTTTAATGTAGATTCTCCAAAACAATTAGGGCAAGTTCTTTTTGATGACATGAAGTTAAGCGCTAAAGCTAAAAAGACCAAAACAGGACAATATGCCACTTCTGAAGATGTTTTACAAGGTTTAGTGAATGTTCATCCGATTATTGAAAAGATTTTAACTTATCGGGAAGGGAAGAAGCTGAAATCAACTTACATTGATCCGCTTCCTGCGCTTCGTGACGCGGTTGATGGCCGTATCCATACGCAATATATGCAAACGGTTACAGCTACGGGACGTTTGAGTTCGAACAATCCTAACTTGCAAAATATTCCGATTCGATCTGAAAATGGAAAGGAAATCCGTAAAGCATTTGTACCAAGAGATAGTAATCATGTTTTAATGGCGGCGGATTATTCTCAAATTGAGTTACGCATTATTGCTGCTTTAAGTGAAGATGCAAATATGATCGAGGCATTTCGTTCAGGAGTTGATATTCACGCTGCAACTGCCGCTAAAGTTTTTGGAGTTCCGGTAGATGAGGTTACGCGTGATCAACGAAGTGGTGCTAAAGCGGTAAACTTTGGAATTATCTATGGACAATCTGCTTTTGGACTTTCTCAAACATTAGGGATTTCAAGAACGGATGCGAAAAAGATGATAGATTCTTATTTTGAAACCTATCCAACCATCAAATCTTTTATGGATGGTGCGATTGCACAAGCGCGTGAATTAGGTTATGTGGAAACGATTTATAAACGAAGACGTTATTTACCCGATATTCAATCGGCTAATGCTGTCGTTCGTGGTTTTGCAGAACGAAATGCGGTAAATGCCCCAATTCAAGGTTCGGCAGCGGACATTATTAAATTAGCGATGATTGCTGTAGTTAAACGAATGCAAGAAGAAAATGTTCAATCTAAGTTGATTTTGCAAGTTCACGATGAATTGGTGTTTGACGTTGTTAAGTCAGAACAAGAAATTATGAAGTCATTGGTGAAAGAAAGTATGGAGGCAGCGGTTAATCTTATTGTTCCGATGGAAGCAGAAGTGCAAACTGGAAATAATTGGTTAGAAGCTCATTAATGTTATAAAATAGGATAAAGCAAAAGAGGCAATCAACTGATTGCCTCTTTTTATTTTTCAAAAATCTCTAAAGTGATTGTCTTCATCATTTCGTCAAGCTGTTTTTCAAATGCTTTAACATTTGCACCGTTACTTCCGGAGTGTTTGATATGACGTTTGTCTTTTCCATCAACGACTATTAATTGATAAGTTGGTACATCCATTAGCATTTTATCCAAAAGATCTTCTTCCGTTGTCATGATTGAATGGGTTTTAATTCCTTCTTTCAATTCTTCCATTTGCTCTTTTGTAATTTTGCCAAAAGAATGTCCAAGTTGTGGTACATTTTGTTTCCCGTTATATAATACGGATCCATCTTTAAAGATAGATATTTCATATACTGGACACGTTCCAAAACAGAATCCTCTAGAATATTTAATCCATAATTTATCTTCAACCACTTCTTTGTCTGTAATTGTTTTTGAATAATTTTTTTGAGCGATTGTTTTGGGGGTTCCACATGCCAAAACTGTAAATGCTAAAGCTATAATCGTTAGTAATCTCATATCTTTTTTAATTGCATAAATCAAAGTTCATTCCAAAATCAGGCGTATTTAACTTTCCAACCTCTTTTTTTGTAAACTGTTGTTTGAATTAGTATTTCTCGTAAAGATAAACTTTCATGAAGCGGTATGCAAATGGTATCTTTTTTATCTGATAAACCTTTTGCGCTTGCTTTTTGAGTTATGTAATTTATCCATAAACCAAATTTAGAAGTATTTGGATTGGTTGTCATCTGTATATCACTACTTTTTAAAGAGGTGATTAGGTGAATTGTTTTGGAGGCACGTGTTGCCAGAACGTTTAATCTATTCAAGCCTCCATCCAAACTTAATAGGCCAAATTGTTGTCTGATTTTTCCTTGTTCATCAGGTCCGTAAGTTGTCCCAATGATTAAATCTTCACATTCGTCCCCTTGTATTTTTTCTAGTGGAAGCAGAAAAAAAGTTCCGGCCTCTTCTCGTTCAATTAATCTATCTAAAAGTGTTGGATTTATCTTTTTTCTTATTAAATCAATTTGATTTTGCGAAAATGCGACTACTCCCAGGGAATTACTTTTTTCAATCGTAGATTCGATTAGTTCTACAATGGCTGTTGCTTCTTCTTCATTTTTGCGTTCTATAAATCGCCCATTCACATAAGTATGATGTATTGCTTTTTCTGCGTTTTGTTTTGGGAAAATAGTTAGCTCATTCTCATAAAAATGTTGGTTTGAAAACTCGATCAGATCAGTATGCTGACTGCGATAGTGATGCTTTAGTTTTAGTGAAGGGAGCACAAATTTTGCACGATTCATTAAACTTTCTTGATCTTCATTTGATTGGAAGAATGTTTTTGGTTGCATCTGTTTTTCATCGCCAGCAATAATTACATGTTGGGATCTGTATAAAATTCCAGCACTGTGCGATGCGAGTATTTGTGACGCCTCGTCGATTATTGCAATTTTGTACATTTCTTTTTGTAATGAACAATGTGTTGCTAGTTGAATTGGGTTCGAAAAATGTACTGGTTGTAATAAGTCAATCCAAAGTTTAGCTTCTGAATTTAAAAGAGAATGTAATTTTAGATGTTGTTTTTGCTTATTAAATTCGCGGATTAAAATAGCTTTTCCTCTTTTAAGCGTTTGTTTCAAAATTTTATTTTCTTCCGATAGTTGATTATTTGCGGTTGCTAATATTTGGTGGTAATGATCAAATTTCTTCTTTGTATGCAGATATATTTTATCAATAACATGTGTTTGTTCTCGATCACTTTCACTTAAAATCAAATGAATTGCATCCTCAATACCTTTTGTTTGTAATTCGGCTAGTTCTGGATAATGCGCTTGAAAATTAATCCAATGTGTTTTTAGTTGGTTAGCCATGTATAGATTGGATGTCGTTGCATGAACTAATGATTTCGACAAATTGGACGGTGCGGCCAGTATTTTTTTACTTTTAAGAGCCATTTCTTGATAAACTTCTAACCAATTTTTTAGTTGGATGGCTATTGGGATTTCTGATTGCCAGTTGAAATCTAGGGTTTTTTTTATAAGTTGAACATTCCCCTGTGTCCATTCTCTAAATAGGTTTTTTTCTGCTTTGGAAATAGTCTGGTAATGTTCCCATTGTATTTCGGTGTAAGTATTTAGTTGTAGGGAAAAAAGTTGGGCATCCTTGCTATTTGTTATGTTGTATTTCGAAAGTTGAAGAATTATTTTATCATGGTTTTCTCTTACCTTTCTTAATCTTAATTCATTTTTAATTAGTTCTGTTGCTAACGTATATGGACTTTTGCTCAATTTTTTCCACTGATACTTTAGTTTTAGATTTTTGAACCAGTTTTTTGAGTTTAACTCAGTTATGAAGTAGTTTAGTTCGAGCGTTGAAATTTGCATTTTCCATTGTGCAGTTTCTTGTTGCAGACAAATTAGTTCTTTTTCACTTTTTTCTAACCTATTAATTCGTTTAATAAGTTCACATCTCTTCTTGCTTTTTGGATCTAATAGGACTTCGTTTTCAAGGGCAAAATTACTATTGAACAGTTGAAAAGTGATTTGTTTTTTTTCTAAATCTTTTAAGTAGGTTGCAGTGCTGTCTGCCGGTAAATTATTTATAAATGGAGTGATGGATTCTAATTTGTTGCCAATTTCTTCATAGCTGTTGTGATAGAGTAGATTGGAAATTCCGTAGATGAAATAATTCCATTTGTTACGATATATTTGCTTTAGAAGTTCTTCATTCGCTTGTAGTTCTTGTAACGTTAAGGTGTTGCTGATCCATTTACCTTCCTCAATTGAATATTTTTCTGTTAGCTTTTTGAAGGCCAACCAACTGCCTTCTCCAATTAGGCGGGGTTGGTTCCAGATGTCTAACTTAAATTGAAGTTGATCCTCTCGCTGTTTTCTGTACTCGTTTGTTATTGGAGATGGCTTGAATTGTTCAATCTTTTGCCATTGTTCCGCTAGTGATTGATAGATCGGTTGTAGTCCGTTGCTGTCGTTTATTTTAAATATATAAGAATCAAGTTTTAGAGCTTTTAATCTTTTCTCTAGAACATTTAATGCGGTTTGTTTTGCTGAACATACGAGTGTAGAATGTTCAGCTGATAGGTTTTTTCCGATTAAATAAATTAATAATTGCGTTTTTCCTGTTCCTGGAGGTCCTTCCACGACCAAGTTTCTTTTTTCAAATTGTTTGATAACGCTGATTTGGTCATCATCTAATAAAACCAGGTCAGCAGCATCATAAACTAATTCTTCTTGTCGTTTTTCATGTAGGTCAAGTTGTTCTTGTAGGGCACATGATATCTGTCCAGCCGCGATAATTTGCGTGAGTTCATTTCTTAAAGCATATCTATTGGGGTGGAAATTTCCAATCCATTGTTTATCGACCTCTTCGACAACTATATTTTGAGCAAATAGTTTTTCACTATCGAACCAATCTTCTTCCTTTAAAACAAGGTCATAATTTTTTTGAAGGAGTTGAATGAGGAATGGATTTATTATGGGTTTTTCTTCTCTTTTGGAACAAATGACTTGATGATTTATTTTTTCAATCTTGAAATCGGTTTCATAAAGAAGGAACGGAATATTTGTTTTTTGATGAGCAATTTGAGTAATTCGTCCTTGTACAATTGTCAAAGGATTGGTCCCGAATGACTTTAATGATTCGTTAGCTGTATTGATGATTTTTTGAAGTTCCACATTGGTCCAATTTAACTTTTCATTGAAGGGAACTGTGAAAGTATTATCCAAGTCTACGAGTGGATCGTTTTGTGGAAAATGATTAAATAATTTTAACCATTGGTCAAGAAGCGGATGTATACTCGATTTCATATATTCGAATATAGCTAATTTGAGAGGAAAACTCTTTACTTTGATTTGAGTTCATTCAAATTAAGTTTACATTTGTTTTAAAATCAATAATTATGAAATTCGGAACTAAAGCTATACATGCAGGTGTTCATCCTGATGAATCTACTGGAGCAATTATGACGCCTATTTACCAAACGTCGACCTATGTTCAAGATGGAGTTGGAAATCACAAAGGATATGAATATTCGCGTACATTAAACCCTACTCGTCATGCATTAGAAAAAAATCTTGCAGCAATTGAAAATGGACAGTTCGGAGCTTGTTTTGGTTCTGGTTTGGCAGCGATTGATTGTGTGATTAAAATGTTGAATCCGGGTGATGAGGTTATTTCGACAAATGATTTATATGGTGGTACTTATCGTATTTTTAATACAATTTTTGCGAAATACGGTATTAAATTTCATTTTGTTGGTATGACAGATCCAGCGGCTGTAGAAGCGTTGGTGAATGAAAATACAAAAATGATTTGGGTAGAAACTCCAACTAACCCAATGATGAATATTGTAGACATTAAAGCGATGGCTGCTATTGCAAAAAAAGCAAATGCAATTCTTGCTGTTGATAATACCTTTGCGACTCCTTATTTGCAAAACCCATTGGATTTGGGTGCGGATATCGTTATGCATTCTGTAACGAAGTATTTAGGTGGACACTCTGATGTTGTTATGGGAGCATTGGTTTGTAATGACGAAGCAATTGCGCAAGAGATGTATCGCATTCAAAATTCAACAGGTGCAGTTACCGCACCAATGGATTCTTTCTTAGTATTGAGAGGTATAAAGACTTTGCATTTACGTATGCAACGTCATTGTGAAAATGGCGAGAAAATTGCTCGTTTCTTAGTCGATCATCCAAAAGTTGATAAAGTCTATTGGCCAGGATTTGAATCTCATCCCAATCATGCTGTTGCTAAAGAGCAAATGCGTGGATTTGGTGGTATGATTTCTTTTACCTTAAAAGGGAACGTATTGCAAGATGCTTTAGATTTAGTTAAGAAAGTGGAGATATTCGCTTTAGCTGAATCGTTAGGAGGAGTTGAATCTTTGATAGGACATCCAGCTACAATGACACATGCATCTATTCCAAAAGAAGAGCGTGAAAAGACAGGTGTTGTTGATACGTTAATTCGTTTGTCTGTAGGTGTTGAAGATGCTGAAGATTTAATTGAAGATTTAAAACAAGCTTTAAACTAATATGAATTTCAGCCGATTTGCTGTAATTGGAGTTGGAAGATATGGAGCTACCATTGCGCGTACTTTGGCGCGCAAGGGAGCTCAAGTTTATGCTTACGATCCCAGTGAAGAGCGTATAGACAATATAAAGGATGATGTGGCTTTTGCGGTGACGATAGATGCCACTGATGAGCGTGCTTTACGTTCTCAAGAGTTGCATTCTATGGATGCTGTAGTAGTTGCTATAGGTGAAAATTTTCAAGCGACGGTTTTAGTATGTGTCCATCTGATGGATTTAGGTGTTCGACGTATTATTGCTAGAGCTAGTGGCTTGCATCAAAAGCTAATATTGAAGAAAATTGGTGTAGAGGAAATTTTAGCTCCCGAGGATGAAGTTGCAAATGCTGTAACTGAAAAGTTGCTAAATCCTTCTATTGTCAATTTCTTGCAGTTGCCAGATGATTTTGAAATTAGTGAAGTAAAAGCCCCTAAAGGTGCGATTGGTAGACCTATTTCTCGAATTAAATTTAAAGAGAAATATAATTTGTCTTTGATCACAATCAATAGAGAATATCTTCGTAATGATGGTACAGGTGAGGTGATTGAACATGTTATTAATGTGACAGATGGTGATCCTGTTATTATGGAGTCTGATACGCTTTTTTTATTTGGTACAGCAAATAATATTTCCAGGTTTTTAGATATTAATGAGGCGTAATGGTCGTCATTTTTGGTGTTTCTAGAGGACTGGGTTATTCACTCGTTAATTCCTACCTCTCACTCAATGTAAATGTAATTGGTGTTGGCCGTAGGAATACAATAATTCATCCTTTTTATCGTTTTTTGAGAAAAGATTTATCTCAAACTAATTCTTGGGATGAATTGTTAGACATGCTACCTAAAGAAATTGATGATCTTACTTTAATATATAATGCAGGTGATTTGGGTGAAGTTGGACCTATTCAATCTATTAGGTTTAATAACCAAAAATTGTTTCAATTGAATTTTTTTTCCTGGGTTGAAGTTGTTCAAGTGTTACTTAATGAGCGTGATAGATTTCTTAACGTTAATTTTGTTAGTATTAGTTCAGGTGCTGGACGAAGAGGGGTCGCTGGTTGGTCGCAGTACGGAGCGTCTAAGGCTGCTTTAGATAATTTTATGTTGTGTTTAAAAGAGGAAGTTAGTTCTTCTCATTGTTCTGCAAATGTTTTCTCCATTTCCCCAGGTGTTATGGATACAAATATGCAGCGTGAAATACGAAGTTTTTCACCATCCGATTTCCCTTCAGTACTTAAGTATATTGACTTGAAAGCGAATGGTATGTTAGTTTCTACTGAGGAAATTTCTGCTCAAATAATTTCCTTTATTACTGCTCCAACTACAGATAATGTTTTAGTAGGAGTTCAAGATTTTTAGCAATCTAATTATGTCCTGTTAATTTATCTTAACGAGGAAAAGTATTTTTTTTTTCGTAACTTGCTATCACTTAATAGTGGTAAGGTGGTTATTTTATGAAAAAATTAATTTTATCAATTGTTTCTTTCGCTTTTTTTACAGTAAGCGCACAAGAAAGATTACTTCCAGTAAATCAATTGAATACTAGAGATGGTGAGGCAGTAGAGTATTGTCATCAGCATAGATTACAAGATCATTTTTTGAAAACAGATACAGAGTATCGTACTTTATATAATCAAGCGCAGGCGCAATTAGATAGAGAATCTGTTTTAAATGTGAGCGAAAGAAGTGGAACTGTTTATTATATCCCTGTAGTTTTTCATGTTTTACATCAGAATGGTGCTGAAAATATCTCAGACGCTCAAATTTTTGATGCAGTGGAGGTTCTAAATCGTGATTATAGAATGTTGAATACGGATGTTAATTCTGTAGTTTCTGAATTTCGTTCAATTGCTGGTGATGCTGAGATTCAATTTAGATTAGCGACAATTGCTCCTGATGGTTCTTGTTTTAAGGGTATTACACGTACTGTTTCAAGTTTGACAAATGGCGAGAATGGGCAAGCGCAGTTAAACGCAGCTTTGAATAATAATGATGTTTATCGTGGTACTTGGGATCACAGGAATTATTTGAATATTATTGTAGCTAATGAAATTGGTGGTGCTGCGGGGTATACATTCTTGCCTAGCAATGGCGGTGCTTACTATAATACGATCTTTATTTTACAGAATTATGTTGGCCGCATTGGTACAGGTGGGGAATACCGTTCACGCTCGTTAACACATGAGGTAGGTCACTGGTTGAACCTGAAACATACTTGGGGTGATGGTAATGAGCCTGGAGCTCAGTCAAACTGTAATATGGATGACGGAGTTACCGATACACCAAATACGAGAGGTGTAACAAGTTGTAATTTAGCTGAAAATGCTTGTGGGCCTGTTGCTAATGTTGAGAATTATATGGATTATTCTTATTGTTCAAAGATGTTTACGCAAGGTCAAATCGCTCGAATGCGCACAGCTATTACTTCTACAGTTGGTGGACGAAGTACTTTATGGAGTGCGGCTAATTTAGAAAGAGTAGGAGCTACTGGTTCTGTGTCATTGTGTCGTGCTGATTTTATTTCCGATAAAAAAGTGGTTTGTGTAGGAACAAGTGTTCGTTTTACAGATGTGTCTTATAATAACGTTGTTTCAAGAACTTGGAATTTCCCTGGTGGAACAGCCACCTCTAACACGGCTTCAATTGTAGATGTTGTCTACACAACTCCAGGTACGTATTCTGTTACCTTAACTGCTAGCAATGGTTCCGAATCTGTTACAGAAACAAGACAACAATATATACGAGTGTTACCAAGTTATTCTGTTTTGCCATTTTATGATGGTTTTGAAGCAGGGGTTAATTTGGAAGAAGGCGATTTGTGGGGTGTTAATAACTTAGGTGGTACTAACAAATTTGAGATCACCACGAATGTTGGTGCAACAGGTAGCAATTCCGTACGATTGAGAAACTTTGCAGATAGAGGTTCTGCTAATGTCGATGAGTTAGTATCTCGTCCTTTCGATTTAAGTGGAGAATCTTTAAATGATGTTGTTTTATCTTTTAAATATGCTTTCCGTAATGCTTCTACGTCTTCTAAGACAGATCGAATTCAGATTTATTTATCAAGTGATTGTGGAGATACTTGGGTTTTAAGAAGAACTATTTCTAATTCTCAATTAGCAAGTGGAAGTGCTGTAGTTACTTCTAATTGGACTGCTTCACCTAGTGATTTTGTTAGTTTCCATTTACCATTTAATACAGCTAGTTTCTCTAATTTCTTAGTAGATGGTTTCCGCTTTAAGATTGTGTTCTCTGGTGGTACTGGTAATAATGTTTTTATAGATGATATTAATCTATATAATGGGTCTGAGTCTGATCAGCCAGTCCTAAATATTGAGTCCATTGGTAATTTATCTGAGATGGAAATCTATCCTAATCCTACGCAGAAAGATCTAAATGTAGTATTTGATTTGTCTATTCCTAGTTCTGTTGATTTGTTAGTGATGGATATTACGGGTAAAATCTTGTCACGCACAACTGTGCAATCAGCAGCGGGTTCAAATTCAGTTGTAATTGATAATTCTGATTTAGCAACAGGATCTTACTTGTTAAACATTATTACTTCTAGCGGTAAAAAGGTGGTACCTTTCGTTAAGTTGTAATTATACGATATCTTAAAAAAGAAGAAGGGCTCGATTTATCGGGCCCTTCTTCTTTAATTTATTTTTTTAATTCTTTATCTACAATTTCTAATTCCTTGTAAAAATCTTCGCCCCAAGCGCGGATGATTGGTTCTTTTAGGAATTTATATACAGGAACTTGTAATTCTTTACCTAAGCTACATGCATCTTTACAGATGTCCCATCGGTCGTAATTTAATGCTTCGTAGTCATGTAGTTTCTTTACTCGTATGGGATATAGATGACAAGATATTGGTTTTTTATAATCTATTTTACCTTCTAATTGAGCTTTTTCAATTGCACATTTTGTTATTCCTTTTTCGTCAAAGAAAACAAAGGCGCATTCAGCTTCATTAACTAAGGTTGTTACTGGTTCCCCATCCTGATCTAGGTAAAAGACCCCCGTTTTATTTATTGCTTCTATTCCCTCAGGTCTCATGTAGGGTATGATGTGGTCTAAAGCGTCCTCAATAATATCTACTTCTTCAAATGTTAGAGGAGCTCCAGCGTCCCCCTCAATGCAACAAGCCCCTTTGCATGCATTCAAATTACAAACAAATTTTTCTTCAAAGAGTTGTGTTGTAACTAATTTATTGTCGATTTCAACTAACATCATTTATTTTTTACAAAGGTCTTAAAAAATGCTTGAATCAGAAAATCTTAGCCTTTATTTTTGAATTTGGAAATAAAATTGTATATTTGCATCATAAATAAGGATTTTGAAGATAACGAGGGGACGAAAGTCCCCTCTTTTTATAAGTATCATGATCAGTAAGACACGTGTAGAGGAATTAATACAAGAGCGTATAGACCATTTAGGAAATGGCTTGTTCGTTGTAGAGTTGCAGATATCAGCGACTAATGTTATTTCAGTTGAGTTGGATAAGTACTCGGGTGGGGTTTCGATAGAAGACTGTATGTCTGTATCACGTAATATTGAGCATAATTTAGATCGTGAACAGCAAGATTTTGAATTGAATGTTTCTTCAGCTGGTCTGGATAAGCCTTTTAGAGTTTTAGCACAGTATCAAAAGAATGTCGGACGTAATGTTGAAGTTCGTACATTAGAAGGAGAGAAGTTTGAAGCGAAATTGATTGCCGCTGATGAAAGTGGGTTCACTGTTGAGACTGAGCAATCGGTAAAAACAGAAGGACAAAAGAAGAAAGAGCTTGTAATCGAGCAAAAGAAATATGCTTACGACCAAGTAAAGCAAACAAAAGTTGTTATTTCATTTAAATAGGTAAACATGAATAGCCTTGAATTAATTGAATCGTTTTCAGAGTTCAAAGAAAACAAAAGCATCGATAAACAAACGATGCAACACGTATTGGAGGATGTTTTTAGATCAATGTTGAAGAAAAAGTTCGATACTGATCAACATATTGATATCGTCGTAAATATTGATAAGGGAGATGTTCAAATTTTTATAAATAAAGAGATTGTTGATGATGGAGAGGTGGAAGATCCAAACATGGAAATCGCCTATTCTGAAGCAATTAAAATTGAGCCAGATTTTGAGATTGGTGAAGAGGTAACAGAAGAATTTAAGTTTGAAGATTTCGGACGAAGAAACATTCTGTCTTTGCGTCAAAATTTGATTTCTCGTATTATGGAGTTGGAGAAAGACCAACTTTATCGTGTTTATAAAGAACGCGTTGGGGAAATCGTTATGGGTGAGGTTTATCAGGTTTGGAAGAAAGAAATCATGGTCTTAGATGATGAAGGGAATGAATTGTTATTGCCTAAATCGGAGCAAATTCCAGCTGATTATTTCAAGAAAGGTGAAGCAATTCGCGCTGTAGTTGCGAAAGTAGATATGCGCAATTCATCACCTGTTATTATTTTATCTCGTACAGCACCTGAGTTTTTGGAGCGCTTGTTTGAGTTAGAAGTACCAGAAGTATTTGATGGTTTAATTACTATTAAAAATATACAGCGCGAGCCAGGTGAGCGTGCTAAAGTTGCTGTGGAATCATACGACGATCGTATTGACCCAGTTGGAGCGTGTGTAGGAATGAAAGGATCTCGTATTCATGGTATTGTTCGTGAGTTGAAGAATGAGAACATTGACGTGATCAACTATACATCTAATCTACAATTATACATCCAGAGAGCATTGTCTCCTGCGAAAATCACTTCTATTGAAATTGAAGAAGAAACTAAACGTGCACGTGTTTATTTACGTCCAGATCAAGTTTCTTTAGCAATTGGTAAAGGAGGTCACAATATTAAATTAGCTGGTCGTTTGACAGGTTATGAATTAGATGTGTACCGAGAAGGTGAAGTGGATGTTGATGATGTAGTTTTAGAAGAATTTACAGATGAGATCGACGCGTGGATTATCGATGAATTGAGAGCGATCGGTTGTGATACAGCTAAATCTGTTTTAGAATTGTCAGTTGAAGACTTGACAAGTCGTACCGATTTAGAAGAAGAAACAATACTTGAAGTGTTTAAAATTTTAAGCGCAGAATTCGAATAAGTAGAATTCGGTCGGGTATATTAAGAAAATAAAAGAAAAAAGAGCGCACAACATTTATGGCGGGAAAACCAATAAGACTAGGTAAGGCTGCAGGAGAATTAAACGTGGGGGTTACTACCATTGTTGAATTCCTTAATAAAAAGGGGGTTCAGGTAGAAAGCAACATGAACGCTAAGTTAGAAGCAGAGCACTATGATTTGCTTAAACAGGAGTTCGCTGCGGATCAGGACTTAAAGGAAAAGAGTAAGTTGAATCCAGTTAAACGTGAAAAAAGAGAAACAGTTTCTCTTCGTGATTCACGTGCAGAAGATCAAAAAGAAACAGCAAAACCTGTTGAAGAAATTGTAGTTGTTGAGAAACCTATTACTCCTGTAGTGGAGGTAGTGGTAACTCCTAAACCTGAACCAGCAAAAGTTGAAGAGGTGAAACCTGAACCGGTTATTGAACCAGTTAAAGTGGTTGAACCTGAAATTAAAGTGGTTCCAACTATTATTGAACCTGTTAAACCTGTAAAACCTGTTGAGGTTGCAGAGGTTGCTCAGGAGGGTGAAAAGAAGGTACAAGTAATTGGTAAAATTGATTTGGATAAAATCAATTCTAAAATGCGTCCTGATAAGAGATCCAAAACAGAGGAGTCTACAAAAGCGAAAACGCAAGTTAAGCCACAAAGACCTGTAGTTGAAACAGCAAAAGCAGTTGTTAAACCTACACCTGTGCAAGAAGAAAAAAATACAACGGAACAAATACCTGTGTCAAAAGAAGAACCAAAAGATAAGGAAGAAGCTCCTAAAGCTCCAGTTATCGAAACCATTCGTGTTCAAAGTCAAATTTTGACAGGGCCGAAAGTATTAGGTAAAATAGTATTACCGGTTGAGAAACCTAAATCATCAAATAGTCAATCGAATGCAGATCGTAAGAAACGTAAACGAATTAAGAAAATTGATGTAGATAAGCAATCTCAACAACAAACTTCTACGGGTACGAATAATCCTGGTGGTGCTAATGCTCCTAAAGGTCCTGGTGCTCGTCCGAATACTGGTGCTCGTCCGAATACCGGTGCAAATAACCCAAGAGGAAATTTCAAAAAAGGTAACGCGCCAGCAAGTACTGGACCACGTGCTGCTAAACCAGAAATTTCTGCAAGAGATATTCAAAAAGAGATTAAAGACACTTTAGCTCGTTTGTCTAACAAAAATTCTAAATCCAAAGGGTCGAAGAATCGAAAAGATAAACGTGATCGTTTTGCTCAACGTCGTCAAGAAGAGGAGTTGCAAGCAGAGAAAGAGTCTACAGTTTTGAAGCTTACGGAATTTGTTACGGTTTCTGAACTTGGATCAATGATGAGTGTTTCGCCAACGCAAGTTATTTCAGCTTGTATGTCTTTAGGGATTTTCGCATCGATTAATCAACGTTTGGATGCGGAGACGATTCAGATTGTTGCTGATGAGTTTGGATATGAAGTGAGTTTCGTTAGTGCCGAAGTTTCTGAGTCTATTCCTGTTGTGGAAGATAATGAAGAAGACTTGGTTGCTAGACCGCCGATTATTACTGTGATGGGTCACGTTGACCACGGTAAGACATCTTTGTTAGACCGTATACGTAACGCAAATGTAACTTCTGGTGAAGCTGGAGGAATTACACAGCATATTGGTGCATACTCGGTGACACTTGAAGGTGGTAAGAAATTAACTTTCTTAGATACACCTGGTCACGAAGCCTTTACAGCGATGCGTGCTCGTGGTGCTCAGGTTACGGATGTTGCAATCATTATTGTTGCAGCGGATGATGACGTGATGCCACAAACGAAGGAGGCTATATCTCATGCTCAGGCAGCTGGTGTACCGATGGTTTTTGCAATTAATAAAATTGATAAGCCTGGTGCTAATCCAGATAAAATACGTGAGCAACTATCACAAATGAATATTTTGTTAGAAGATTGGGGTGGTAAATATCAAGCTCAAGAAATTTCAGCAAAACAAAATTTGAATATCGATCTTTTATTAGAAAAGATTTTGTTGGAAGCTGATTTATTAGAGCTTAAAGCTAATCCTAATAAAAATGCTATAGGAACAGTAATCGAATCTTCTTTAGATAAAGGTAAAGGTTATGTGACAACTTTAATGGTTGAAGCAGGAACCTTGAAAATTGGTGATGTAGTTTTAGTTGGTCGTTGTTTCGGAAAAGTTCGTGCAATGCAAGATGAAAAAGGGAACACACTTAAAGTTGCAGGACCATCTACTCCAGTTCAGATATTGGGTATAGGTGGTGCTCCTAGTGCTGGTGATAAATTCCATGTAATGGATGACGAGCGTGAAGCGAAAAATATTGCAACTAAACGTGAGCAATTGAATCGTGAGCAAGGACTTAGAACCACTAAACATATTACTTTGGATGAAATTGGTCGTCGTTTGGCAATCGGTGATTTCAAAGAGTTGAATATTATCGTTAAAGGTGATGTGGATGGATCAGTTGAAGCATTGTCTGATTCCCTATTGAAACTTTCTACAGACGAAATTCAAGTTAACATTGTTCATAAAGGAGTTGGAGCAATTTCCGAAGCTGATATTAACTTAGCTTCTGCATCTGATGCAATTATTATTGGTTTCCAAGTTCGTCCTGTTCCATCTGCTCGTAAATTGGCAGAACAAGAACAAATTGACATTCGTATGTATTCTGTAATCTACAAGGCTATAGAAGAAATTAAAATGGCAATGGAAGGAATGTTATCTCCAGATATTAAAGAATCTATTGTTGGTACAGCTGAAGTACGCGAAGTATTTAACATCACTAAAGTTGGTACGATTGCGGGTGCATATGTTACGGATGGTGTGATTAAACGTTCTAACAAGATTCGTTTAATTAGAAACGGAATTGTTGTTCATACAGGAACTCTTGGTTCGTTAAAACGATTCAAAGATGATGTAAGAGAAGTTAAAAACAATTACGAATGTGGTCTAAACATCGACAAATTCAACGATATCAAAGAAGGCGATATTATTGAATCTTTTGAAGAGGTTGAAGTTGCAAGAAAATTGTAATTCTTTAAATATTAAAAAAGCCATCCAAATCGGATGGCTTTTTTTTTGTCTCTTTTTTAAGGTTGTTAAGTTTAGTATTAAACTACTCTTCTTCCTCTCTATTTTTAGAATATTTCCCTTTGCGCTTTTTCTCTTCCTTAACGACAGATTCATCCGTTTCCTTTATAACTATAACTATCTCACCTTTAGGTGCTGTAGTGTCAAAATATGACTTTAATTCAGCCGCTGTTCCTTTGTGGTAAGTTTCAAACATCTTGGATAATTCTCTTACTACACAAACTTCATGTTCAGGGCCAAAGATTTCGATGATTTGTTCTAAACACTTTACCAATCGATGTGGTGATTCATAAAGCACGGCTGTTCTTTGGCTATCTTTTAAGTTTTGTAAACGCGTTAACCTTCCTTTTTTGTGAGGTAAAAAACCTTCGAATATAAATTTGTCACACGGAAAACCACTTCCAACTAATGCTGGTATCACCGCTGTTGGTCCCGGAAGGCATTCTACCTTTATATTTGCCTCAATGCATGCTCGAACTAATAGAAATCCGGGGTCAGATATTGCTGGTGTTCCTGCATCAGATACCAAAACACATAATTCCGTTGTTTGAATTTTTTCAATGATTCCATTCAATACTTTATGTTCATTATGTGAATGAAAGGCGTACACCTGATTATTTATTTCAAGATGATTTAATAGTTTTTTAGTAACGCGTGTGTCTTCAGCTAATATAAAATCTGCTTCTTTGAGCATGCGGATTGCACGTAGTGTAATATCTTCTAAGTTTCCTATGGGAGTCGGAACCAAACATAATTTTGGCATAAAATGATTTTTTAGCTTTATGAATTGACAAAGTTAATTCATTTTTTAGTGGTTTTTATAGTATGTGATTTCTTTGTTACGCTTTAAAAGTCCTGTTTTTTGTGTGAAGATTTAATTTTTGTTAAACTCAATTTAAATTGGGTCTAAATACCCACCAAATTGGTAAACTATGACAAAACTATGACACGACTTATTACTTATCTTTGCACCTTTGTAGTTCAATAAAAACTATTGTGTTGGAACGTTATTACAGTGTTGTTTTCTCTCATAAGAATCTCCCGGTTACTGAACTCGGGCAATTGCATATTAGTGATGATAACCAAGAAGAGCGACTAAATTCATTGAAAGCAAAAATGCAAATGGACGAAATGATGTTTTTGTCCACTTGTAATCGTGTAGAGATGCATTTTTGTACTTCACAATTCGTGGACGAAAAATATATTTCCGAAACTTTTCAATCATTGTACGATCATTTAGAAGAAGCTCAATTAAGTAATTTACTTAATAATAAAGAGTTTTTTCAAGCGGAGAAGGCTGTTGAGCATCTTTTAAGAGTTGCGGCATCTATCGATTCAATGGTAATTGGTGAACGTGAGATTATTACTCAAGTTCGAAATTCTTTCGAGTTATCCAAAAGAAATGGGTTGACAGGTGATTTTCTTCGTTTGTTAATGCGTCACACAATTGAAACTGCAAAAAAGGTTTACACTGAATCATCGATAGCCACAAAACCTGTTTCTATCGTTTCACTTGCTTATCATAAATTGGAACAATTAAATGTGCCGTTAAATGCAAAGTTTTTGATTATTGGTTCAGGGGTTACCAATGCCAATATGTCTAAATTCTTGGTCAAACATGGTTTTTCTAATTTTACGGTTTTTAATCGTACTAGAGAAAAAGCACGTGTGTTGGCGAATGATTTGAAAGCTCCTTTTTACGCTTTGTCTGAATTGGAGAATTATTCACAAGGTTTTGATGTGATTATTACTTGTACAGGTTCTGAATCTCACGTTATTTCTGAAGAAATTTACGCGAATCTCTTGCAAGGGGATTCTAGTAAAAAGATCGTTATTGATTTAGCTATCCCTCAGGATTTACAAGAGTCTATAAAGGAACGTTTCCCAGTTACTCACATAAATATTGATATGCTCCAAAGGATTTCTAATGAGAATCTAAAGGAGCGAAATAAAGAAATCGGTCACGTAGAATTATTGTTACAAAATGCGATGGAAGAGTTTGCTCAAATATATCGCATGCGTCAAGTAGAAATTGCAATGCGTGCTGTTCCAGAGAAAGTTAAGGAAATTAAGAATACCGCAATTAACGAAGTATTTCGTAAAGATCTTGAAGCATTAGATCCACAGTCAAAAGAGGTTTTAGATAAAGTTATTGACTACATGGAGAAAAAGTACATAAGTGGACCAATGCTTATGGCTAAAGATATACTTCTGACTAAATAATATTTATAAGCATGAAACATGTTGTTATTGGTTCACGTGGTAGTGATTTAGCCCTATGGCAAGCTAACCACGTTCGTACTCAATTAGAAAGATTAGGACATACCGTAGAAATTAAAATTATTAAAACGCAAGGCGATATCATTCAGCACCTTAGTTTTGATAAAATGGAAGGTAAAGGTTTTTTTACCAAAGAATTGGAAACTGAATTGTTGAATAAATCTATTGATTTAGCAGTTCATTCTCACAAGGATTTAGAAACAGTCCAACCAGAAGGATTAAAAGTGGCTGCAGTATCTGAACGTGAAGCTCCTAACGACATATTGGTTGTTCGTGAAGAGGCTATGGCAGATTTGAAATGGAATGTTAAAAACGGTGCAACTGTTGGAACTTCATCTGCTCGACGTAAATCTCAGTTAATTGCCAACCGACCAGATTTGAATATTATTGATTTGAGAGGTAATGTACCAACACGCATTCAAAAATTGCGTGACGGTAATTATGATGCAATTTTGTTAGCGAAGGCTGGTGTTGATCGTTTAGAAATCAATTTGGATGAATTTCATGTTGAAATATTACCGGTTAATGAATTTGTTCCTGCTCCAGCTCAAGGAGTTTTAGGTTTGCAAATCAGAGAAGATGATCAAGAAATGACAACTATTCTGGCGCAATTAAATCACCCTGAAATCAAACGTAGGATTGATATTGAAAGAGGTGTTTTAAATAAAATGGATGGTGGATGTCAATTACCATTAGGTGTTTTTGTAGATGAGGAGGTTATCTATGTAGGTTTTGCTGCTGAGTCTTCGATTCCATCGATTTATTTACAGTTTGATAAAGATACAGCTGTTGAAACAATTGTTTCGGAATTAAAAAATAAAATTGGATAGTACTAAACATATATTTATATCGAAGGACGCTTGTAATAGCGTCCTTTTGTGTAATTATCTTTCTGCTAATAGTATTCCTTATCTTGCTAAAAGTCTTCTGCTTTTTAAGCAAGTGAAGATTGAAGATTCTTTACCAAAAGTTGATATTTTATTCTTCGCTAGTTCTCGTTCTTTTGATTTTTATTTAAGTCAAAAATCAATTACGGACGAGTTAATTTCCTGTGCAGGAGAATCGTCGGCCAAGTACATTGAATCAAAAGGTTTTTCTGTAGATTTTTTTCCACTTATGTCGGGGATAGTAAGGGATTCTGCTAAAGAATTTGCCAATTGGGTTGGTGGTAGAACTGTTGGGTTTTCTACTTCTAATTTATCTAAGTTATCCTATTCCCAATTTTTATCTGATCAACAGTTTTTCGTAATTCCTACTTACCAAACCCTATACGACACCTCGCTAATTCCTAATTCCAATTACTACATTTTTACTAGTCCATCTAATGTAGATGCATTTTTAAAAGTAAACATTTTTCCTGCAAATTGTAGAATTATAAGTTGGGGGGAAACAACTACCGCACATTTACTTTCTTTAGGATTTGTCGTTTATCATACTTTAAAGGTTTCTTCCGATGAAGCTTTGGTAATGTTTTTGGAGGACGATTTAAAATAAAAATAGACATCCGGGTGAATGTCTTATTAGTTTTAGTTCTTTGTCGCTTTTAATCCTCTTAGCCCCATATCTGTGGGGATTTCACCAATTAATGGTTCATAAAGTCCATCTTCCGTAACTTCTCTCCATTCAAATGAATTATTTGTTGTTAAATGAAGGGTCACTATAATATCATTTTTCTCTGTTCCAGTTATACTTAGTCCGTTTTCTATTATACCTGTTACAATGCATGAGTTAGTGGGTACAGGTGAGGTGGAACTCAAGGGGTTTGGAGTTGTAGTCACAGCAGCTTGTCCATTGATAACTTGTCCAAATGACTCAAATGCCCAATATCCCTGTAATTTATTAGCGTTTATATTTTCGGATTGTGTGTTGATGAAATAGCTTTTGATGTAATTATTAAATCCAACAAATGAAGCTAATCGGCCTGTAAATACTCCGTTTATACCGTTGCTGTTCAGTTTATATTTAATATCATAATTTTGATAGGTTAATGAAACCCTAATCCATTCATAATTACCTGCGGAAATATCTTTTAAAGCTATTTTATAAAAAACGTCTCCATTTCCTTTGATGATTGCTTTTTCAAAATCCACAGCTCTTTCTCCACCTGCGGTCGTTTCTCCGCCTTTATATACAATTTCTCCATTTCCAAGTTGTGTATACATATTAGGAGCTAATTCTATGTAGTGTGCGCTCATTTTATGCATGATTGGAGATTGTGCTGCGTGTCCACTAGGTATTTGTGTAGGTTGGCCAAAATTATCTAGTCGCACTCCTGTAGAGTCGAAGTTTAATCTGAAGATCAAATAAGGACCTTGTTCTGCATATTCACATAAATCCTCCTTATGATTGACTTTTTCATCGAAGTTAAGTGCTTGGGGATCTGAACATCCATCTTTTTTACAAGCAAATATTGTCAATAGTAGAATAAGTATAGTCTTTAATATCGTTTTCATAATCAAAAAATTATGATCAAATTTATAACTTTTATCGGGAATCGATTTTGTAGATGAATATTATCAATTATTTTCTTTCAATAGAGTTTTTTGCCTTGTTATCAGGTCTTATGTACTTGGTTTTGATTATTAAGGAAGTTAGGTGGGCTTGGCCATTAGCTTTTTTTACCGGAATCGTAGTTGCTGTTATAGCTTTCAATAAGCATCTTTATATGGAAATGGCATTACAGATTTACTATGTTTTGATGGCGGTGATAGGCTGGTTTTCATGGAGAAATTCTTCCTCTAACAAGGAGAAACCCATTAGACGAATGCGATTAACTCATCATTTATTCTTGATCATTTGTTCTTTCCTCTTGACCTTTATTTTCACTTGGTTTTTGACGCATTATACGGATCAGCAATATGCATTTTTAGATTCTTTGACTACTATTTTTTCACTAACCGTAACTTGGATGGTAACACAAAAAATTCTTGAGAATTGGCTGTATTGGATTATTATTAATGCTCTTAATGTTTACCTTATGATGCAAAATGAGATGTATTGGTTGGCTATTTTGATGGTCATATATACCTTTATGGCTGTTCAAGGGTTTGTAACATGGAATAAGAAATATCAAACCAATAATGAGTAAGTTGAAGTTTTCTATCACGGGTGCAGAATGTTCTGGTAAATCTACCTTGTCCAACTCATTAGCTCTAAAATTAGGTGTTTCTTATGTCCCTGAATATGCTATCACATACTTAGATAACCTTACTTATTCTTACACGCAAGACGATCTTTTAAAAATCGCATTAGGGCAAATTGAATTATGGGAAGTAAATATAGACCCAATTTTAATTGCAGATACCGATTTGGTGGTGATTGCGATTTGGTCTAAAGTTGTGTTTGGTCATATCGATCATAAGTTGTGTGAGTTAATAGTATCATATAGATTTGATCATTATTTCCTTTGTAGCCCTGATATACCTTGGGAAGAAGGGCCACATCGTGTTAATCCAAATGATCGTGATGTGCTGTTTAGCATGTACTTGGATTTACTTGTTACTTTAGATTTTCCGTTTACGATTGTAAATGGTAATACCGAAGAACGTTTAAAAACTGTCTTGGAGGTGATTTCTACCATAAATGTTAATTAATTAAAAATCTGATTATATTTGTCGTGTCTCTAAGGGGTGTCTAGTGAAAACTGGGCTGAGATTATACCCATTGAACCTGATCAAGGTAATGCTTGCGAAGGGAAGATGACGGAAAATAGGACATAGGTCCATTAATGCTAATTTATTTACCATCAAGAATTAGCCCCTTGTTCTTGTCTAACATTTTTTTAAATGAAAGCAAGAATTATGCAATTTGGATGGGCAATTTTTGGAATATTTCCGAATATTGCTTTTTCGCAAATGCAAGTAACAGGAACAGTACTTCAGTCGGACAGTATTGTAGTCCCTTATGCTCAACTCTCTACTGTTGATGAAAGGATTGTAGCAGAAACTAACGCTAAAGGGCAATTTGTTTTTGAAGTTAGTAGTGTTGAGCGGTTTAAGGTTTTGGTTACTCATCCGGATTATGCTCCCAAAACTATAGTCATTGAAGGGAAGGATTTTAGTGATCTTAAGATTTATTTAAACCCTTTAGCAAAGCAATTTGAAGAATTACAAGTTTTTTCTACTCGAGCACAGAATCTAACACCAACCACTTTTACGGATTTGAGTAAGCAAGAGATCGAAAAACGTAACTTTGGTCAAAGTTTACCCTACCTTTTGGAATCTACTCCTGCTACAGTTGTTACTTCGGATGACGGATTAGGTATTGGTTATTCTTCGGTGCGTATTCGTGGTGTGGATCCAACTCGTACTAATGTTACGATAAATGGTATCCCTGTCAATGATGCCGAATCACATGGTACTTTTTGGGTTAACATGCCCGATTTTACTTCTTCAACTAATTCCATTCAAGTGCAGAGGGGTGTAGGAACTTCTACTAACGGAGCCGCCGCATTTGGTGCGAGTTTTAATGTTAAATCCGATAATATGAGTTTTGTTCCGTTTGCTGAATCCGATAATTCGTTTGGCTCATATGGTACGTTGAGAAATACTATTAAAGCTGGAACAGGTCTGATTGGTAATCGTTTCATTGTGGAAGGTCGAATTTCTAGAATTGTCAGTGATGGTTTTGTTGATAGGGCCACTTCCAACTTAATATCCGGTTACTTTGCAGCGGCATATGTTGGGAAAAAAACTACCTTAAAGTATATCATGTTCGGAGGTAAAGAACGTACCTATCAAGCATGGAATGGTGTTCCTCAGTCCAAGTTTGAGGGGGATAGTATGGCGATGCTTGCTCATTTTAATCGAAATCACTATTCGGGTGGAATGTATAGTAATTCGCAAGATTCAGTGAATTTCTTCGATTCAGATAATCGTAAGTACAATTACTATCTATATAAAAATGAGGTCGATAATTATAATCAAACTCATTATCAGTTACATTTTAGTCATATTTTTTCGTCAAAATGGAATCTAAATGCAGCAGCTCATTATACGAGGGGAGCTGGATATTATGAGCAATTTCGTTCTAATGATAAGTTTTCTACTTATGGATTAACGCCGATTTTCGTTGATGGTCAAATGATTGATCGGACTGATCTGATACGTCGTCGTTGGTTAGATAATCATTTCTATGGGATGGTGTTTTCCACCAATTATTCTAATAAGGGTTGGAATATATCTTTTGGCGGGGGCGCTAATAATTATACTGGTGCTCATTATGGTGAAATTATTTGGGCGCGTTATGCTTCAAATTCTGAATTTGGAGATATATACTATAACAATGATGCCCAAAAATGGGAAGCTAATCTTTATGCAAAGTTAAATTACCAATGGAAGAAATGGAATGTATTTGCTGATTTACAAGTACGTCATATTAATTATTCTTATACTGGATTTGATGAGAATCAAGGCGAATTAGTCGAGTTAGAACAGCGTACTCCCTTCACCTTTTTTAATCCAAAAGTTGGTGCTTCTTTTGCAATTAATAAGAGTCAAGTTTTGTATCTGTCTTATGCTGTTGCAAATCGTGAACCCGCGAGGACCGATTTTGTGGAGAGCAGCACTGTCTCTCGTCCACGTTCTGAACAATTGCATAATATTGAAGCGGGTTATCGCATTAGTTATAAAAAGTGGAAGCTTAATTCAACGGTTTATTATATGCATTATGAGGATCAATTGATTTTAACAGGACAGTTGAATGATGTGGGTGCTTACACGCGTATGAATGTAGACAAGAGTTATCGTTTGGGATTTGAAATTGATGGAGCATATCAGATCGTTAAGTCATTTAGTTTAAACGCTAACTTAGCTTTATCACGTAATAAAATAGTATCCTTTGATGAGTATATTGATAATTACGATAATTATGATTCTGAAGGGAATATGATTCAGGATATCATTCATCACAACAATTCAGACATCGCATTTTCCCCTTCTATTATTGGTGGGATTGGATTTACTTATATACCGGTTCGTAATTTTAGTATTGGTTGGTTTACCAAGTATGTGGGTAGGCAATATTTAGATAATAGTCAATCCAATGATCGAATGCTTAGTGCTTATTCGACTTCTAGTATTAACTTAAGTTACACGCTTTATAATGTCTTTTTCAAAGAGATTCAATTTGGTGTTTTGGTAAATAATGTTTTTAATAAACGATATGCTAATAATGGTTACACTTGGGGATTCGTTTCTGGAGGGGAACGAGTGATAGAGAATTTTGTGTTTGCTCAAGCGGGAACCAATTTTTTAGGTCGTATTTTGATAAAATTATAGAATGGATATTCGCGAACAGTTTAAAGGCTTATTTTATAATCAATCTGGTTTATATCAAGATGGTATAGTTCAAGAGCATATTGATAAAGCCAAAGAGATTGGTCTTTTTAAGCTTTTTCTTCCTAAAGAATTAGGCGGAATGGATTATGATTTAGAGCAAACTTTAAAAGTTTTTCGGGATACAGCTTATTGCAATGGAAGTTTTGGTTGGTTAATTCAAATTGGTAATGGGGGTAATTACTTTGTTACAAATTGTACTGATTTGACCAATCAACATTTTTTTGCACAACCAGATGCCTTATTAACGGGTAGTGCAATGGTTGGAGGTGTTGCTGTTGTTGTTGCTGGTGGTTTTTTGGTCTCTGGTCAATGGAAATACGCTTCAGGAAGTAATTTTGCCACTGTATTTACCGCAACGGTTCAGGTGGAAGCGACAGGAGAAATTGTAACTGCTTTAGTTCCAGGAAATAAAGTTGCCGTTATTGAAGATTGGGATGCTTTGGGGATGCGTTATACCTTTTCTAATTCGTTCTCTTTGAAAAATGTATTTGTTCCGGCTGATCATTTTTTCTCTACTTCCAAACGGATCAACTATTTGGAACATTCTTTATTTGAACTTCCATTTTTCATCTATGCTCAAGTTTTTTTTTCCGGTACATTGGATGGATTAGTTGAACGATTGTTGGAAGAAGGACAATTGTTAGTAGATAAAAAGGAATCAATCTGGCGAAATTATATACCAGATCGTATCGTTCAATTTGATGAGTTATCAAATAGAGGCTATGAATGGTTGGAAGAACAGAAGTTAGTAAAAGAAAGGCTTTTAGAGATGATTAGAGCAAAAGTAGAGCTTAATGAGGAGGAGTGGTCTTTGGTTTTTAAAGAAAATGCCCAACAAATTAAACGTTGGGCACATGATTGGTTTTCTTTATTTGGGATGGACGTATTGCAGCAGCAACATGTCATCAATGTTTTTTATCGTGATTTATTGACTTTAACCCAACATGGATTATTCCAAATCTGATTTTATACCACAGCCTTCTCGTAGTTTAATCAGTTCTTCAGCGCCTAACATTTCATAAGGTTGACAAATAGAATCTTTGGAATTGCGTAAAGCAACTAATTCAACTAGTTCTTTTTCTGTTATTTGATCGCTATCTGTAGAAGAATATTTATGAGCAACATCATTGTAGATTTTTGCTTCATCTAAGCAAGAACAAAATCTTGCATCTTTTTGTTTACAAGCAGTAAGTATAAAAATTCCTGCTAATAATATTAAGCTTTTTTTCATAGGCTAAAAAAAATCCCGAACTACTTCGGGATTCAATTTTGTTATTAATCTTTTATCAAGAATTGGAAGTTATCAATGTTTTTCAATGCAATTGCTGTTCCACGTGCTACAGCTCTTAGCGGATCTTCAGCAATGTGTACCGGTAACTTTGTTTTAGCGGAGATTCGTTTGTCTAATCCACGTAGCATTGATCCACCACCTGCAAGATATATTCCTGTTTTGTAAATATCAGCAGATAATTCTGGCGGTGTCATTTCTAAAGCAGAAAGAATTGCTTCTTCCATTTTTGAAATTGTTTTGTCTAAAGCGTGTGCAATTTCTGAATAAGTAACAATTATTTCTTTCGGAATTCCTGTCATTAAATCACGTCCACGTACAGCGAAATCTGGCGGTGGATTATCTAATTCAGGTAATGCTGCACCTACTTCAATTTTGATTTGTTCAGCAGTTCGTTCACCAACAAGTATGTTGTGTTGACGTCTCATATATTCTTCTATGTCGCTTGTGAAGTCATCACCAGCAACTCGAATTGATTTGTCACATACGATACCTCCTAATGCGATTACAGCAATTTCTGAAGTTCCTCCACCGATATCAATAATCATGTTACCCATCGGCTCTTCTACGTCGATTCCGATACCGATTGCAGCGGCCATTGGTTCATGAATTAGATATACTTCTTTTGCGCCCGCATGTTCTGCAGAATCGCGTACAGCTCGTTTTTCCACTTCCGTTATTCCAGAAGGGATACAAACTACCATTCTTAAGGATGGGTTGAACAAACTTTTCCCAGGATTAATCATTTTGATCATCCCTTTAATCATTGCTTCGGCACTTTGAAAATCAGCAATTACACCATCTTGCAATGGACGAACTGTTTCGATTAATTTGTGTGTTTTCCCATGCATCTGTTGCGCCTTTTTTCCAATGGCAACTATGTTACCTGTTTGGATGTCTCTAGCAACAATCGATGGTTCATCCACCACCACTTTATCATTCATAATGATAAGTGTATTGGCCGTTCCTAAGTCAATGGCTATTTCTTGTGTTAAAAAGCTAAACAATCCCATTTGATTCCCAACGCTGTTTTAATAGTTTGTATAATTATAATCAGTTTTACTTGAATATCGAACAAAAGGTTACGTTATTTCAAGAAAATCTTTTTAATGTTTAAAGTGTCGGTTACCCGTCAATACCATTGCCATATTATGCGCGTTACAGTAATCAATTGATAATTCATCTTTAATTGAACCACCTGGTTGAATAACAACTGTAATTCCTGCTTGATCGGCAATTTCTACGCAATCTGGAAAAGGGAAAAATGCATCACTTGCCATTACCGCTCCTTTTAAATCAAAGTTAAAAGATTGTGCCTTGTGTATTGCTTGGCGCAATGCATCTACACGTGATGTTTGTCCTGTTCCACTTGCGATCAAAGTTTTATTTTTAGCAAGTACAATTGTGTTTGATTTTGTGTGTTTACCTAATTTGTTAGCAAACAACAAATCCTCAATTTCTTCTGCTGTTGGTGCTACATTTGTGATCGTTTTCAAGTCTGAAGCAACCTCTGTTAATGTATCTTTGTCTTGTTCTAAAACTCCATTCAGGATAGTTCTGAATTGTTTTGTAGGCAATTTTACATTTTTCTGCACCAAAATTACTCGATTTTTCTTGCTTTTCAATAATTCTAAGGCTTCATTTTTATATCCTGGTGCAATAATTACCTCACAAAAAAGATTGTTAATCAATTCTGCGGTTGCTAAATCGATTTTGCAGTTTGCAATTAAAATACCACCAAATGCCGAAACGGGGTCTCCAGCTAATGCTGCTTCGTATGCTTCCTTAAGTGTTGGACGTGTAGCCACCCCACATGCATTGTTGTGTTTTAATATTGCAAAAGTTGGATCCTCATTTGTAAAGTCACTCATTAGTGCTACAGCAGCGTCAACATCTAATAAGTTGTTATAGGAAAGTTCTTTTCCATTTAATTTATCAAACATTGCTTCTAAATCGCCATAAAAAACACCTTTTTGGTGCGGGTTTTCACCATAGCGTAAAACTTGTGACTCTTGAATTGATGCTTTGAAGACATCCAATTCACCCTGGTTGAAGTAATTGAATATTTGTGTGTCGTAGTGAGAGGAGACATTGAATGCATCTCTTGCGAAACTTTTTCTTTCTTCTAAACTTGTTGTACTGTTATTTACAGAAATTATATCAAAAAAGCGTTCGTATTGTTCTTGTGAAGGGATGATTACAACATCTGTGTAGTTTTTAGCAGCAGCGCGAATTAAAGAAATGCCGCCGATGTCTATTTTTTCAATTATCGCGTCGTGATCAGCACCCGAATTTACGGTTTGTTCGAATGGGTATAAATCAACAATTACTAAGTCTAAATTCGGGATTCCAAATTCTTTTACTTGCTCTTGATCCGCTGTTAATGTTCTTCGATTGAGTATTCCTCCAAAAATTTTCGGGTGCAAAGTTTTTACTCTCCCCCCTAATATGGATGGGTATGATGTTAAATCTTCAACGCGGACGACTGGTATTCCTAAATCTTCTATAAATGTTTGAGTACCTCCCGTTGAGTATATTGTTACTTCATCGGCGTGTAGTTTACGTACGATAGGTTCTAAACCTGATTTGTCAAAAAC
Organism: Taishania sp.; assembly: GCA_045629585.1. Taxonomy (GTDB): domain Bacteria; phylum Bacteroidota; class Bacteroidia; order Flavobacteriales_D; family Crocinitomicaceae; genus Taishania. Next base: position 53,927 of record JAZQRM010000001.1, read on the forward strand.
TGAAATTAATGCAGATTGTATCTTAATTGAGCTCATGAAATTGAGTTTGAAAGTACAAAAATACGCTAAATAATCGGTTTAGTAATTTCAAAAAGTGAATAATTAGGTTTTATATTTTTTTTAAGTTTCTGTCTGCTTTTTTCAAGAGATATTGATGCTTAATTTGTTGGTGTATTTCTAGTTTTCTGGGGCTTATCTTAGATTTTAGTTTTTAAGCGGGTAAATGTTCTCTGTCAGATCGGTTATTTGTGCGTTTTGGTCAGATTTTTGTGGAAAGAAAGAGCGTTTTCGATACAGAAATTCTATATTTGATTATATGGCAGATTTACCATTAATATATATCGTTGAGGATGAATCTTCTATTGCGGAAGCACTTCAGCTTAATTTGGAATTAGAGGGTTATGAGTGTCGGTTATTCGATACAGGTGTGCAAGCAATGGAGCGATTGAGTGAATTGGCAGTTGCAAATCTTGTTATTCTGGATAACATGTTGCCAGGTTTCAGTGGTGTTGATATCTGTACTTCTCTTCGGGAGATCTCTGAAGTTCCTATTTTATTTCTTTCAGCGAAGGGAACTGGCAGTGATCGAATTGAAGGGTTGAGAAGTGGTGCTGATGATTACATGACAAAACCATTTGAATTAGAGGAATTGCTGCTTCGTATAAAGATTCTTCTCTCCCGCAACGCTACGTCTGTAACAGAGGTTGTTAAGGGAGGTATGGAGATAAATGGCTTTCAGGTGGATTTTAAAACTTATAATGTTTCCAATAGAGGCAAGGTAGTTGCCTCATTGAGCAAGAAAGAAATAGCGTTGTTGCAATTTTTTCAGAATCGTGTGGGGGAGGTGATTTCTCGAGAAGAAATTTTGGAAGAAGTTTGGGGGGCGGATGTTTCGCCAACGGCGCGCACAATTGATAATTTTATTCTCAGTTTTCGAAAATTGTTCGAATCTAATCCGAAGGAACCAGTTCATTTTCATTCTATACGTGGTGTAGGTTATCGGTTTACTTTATAGTTTATTTACTGTTTTGCCCATTAAGTTCTTTATATTTGTTATATGGATAATGCCACAAACAAACAATTACGTTACGATTTAGCGTATTTAAAAATGGCCAAAAGCTGGTCCAATTTATCCCATTGTGTTCGAAAGAAAGTTGGAGCAATCATTGTCAAGGATGGTATGATCATCTCTGACGGTTATAATGGTTCGCCTTCTGGTTTTGACAATTGCTGTGAAGATATTGATGGGAATACGCATTGGTATGTTCTTCATGCAGAAGCAAACGCTATTTTAAAAGTTGCAAAGTCTACAAATAATAGCAAAGGAGCAACTTTATATTTAACACTTTCCCCTTGTAAGGATTGTAGTAAGCTCATTTTGCAGTCAGGAATTACACGTGTTGTGTATGAGATGGATTATAAAGATATTTCAGGTATTCATTTTCTGAGAGAAGCAGGTATAGAAGTCGTAAAATTGGATTCTGAGATCGATGGAGAATAAGACAAAAAGAATTTTGGTGCCTTTTATCGTAGGTGCTGCCTTGGGTGTTGGACTCTTGTTTGGTTACAAGATTTCGCAGCCTAATGGAGTTGGTGTTTTTGCTGCAGGGTCTGAAAATAGTAAGTATCAAAAGTTAACGGATATATTGAATATCATAAACAATAAATACGTTGATACGGTTGATGCGGACAAACTTTTGGAGGAAACTATTTCTGAAATGTTACATCGTCTCGATCCACACTCTAATTATATTCCAGCAGATGATCTTAAACTTGCGAAAGAACAAATTAACGGTGAGTTTTCAGGTATTGGTGTTCGATTCTTTATCTTGAGAGATACAATTTCAATCACAAATGTAATTCCGGGTAGCCCATCTTATAAAGCAAATTTAAAATCTGGAGATAAAATTATTGAGATCGAAGGGAAGAAGGTTGCTGGTGTTGGCGTGAAGAATGAGGATGTGATGAAAAAGTTAAAAGGTCCGACTAATTCTACTGTGACGATAAAGGTTCTTAGAGGTAAGGAGATTGTGGAAACGACAATTACTCGTGGAGCAATACCAATTGAATCAGTTACCGCATCTTACATGTTTGATGATAAGACAGGGTTAATTAGAGTCGATCAATTCTCGATGACAACTGCAGAAGAGTTCAGGAAAGCCTTAGATGATTTGGAACGTAAAGGGATGAAGCAACTTATTTTAGATTTACGCTCTAATCCAGGAGGGGTTTTGCAAGCAGGTGTAGAAATGTTAGATGAATTTTTAGCTGATGGCAAAACGATTCTTACTACTAAAGGAACGAATGTAAAAGATCGTGTTTATAAAGCGACGAAATTTGGGAAATATGAACATTTACCGGTTGTGGTTTTGATTAATGAAAGTTCTGCTTCAGCTAGTGAAATTGTTTCAGGTGCATTACAAGATAATGATCGAGCAACCATTGTAGGGCGTCGTTCTTTTGGTAAAGGTTTAGTTCAAGAAGATATGTTGCTTAAGGATGGTTCAAGTCTACGTCTGACTATCGCGCGCTATTACACGCCTACTGGACGAAGTATACAAAAACCTTACGATGGTGATATTGAAGAGTACTATCATGAAAAAAACGATCGTTTTGAAAGTGGTGAATTGTATGCCCCAGATTCCTCTTTGATGGTTGATTCACTTAAATTCAAAACACCTAAAGGAAGGGTTGTTTATGGTGGAGGTGGTATTATGCCAGATGTATTTGTTGCCATAGATACAATCGGAAGCTCGTGGTATTTGACACAATTGAGATATATTGGAGTATTCCAAGCGTTTGCATTTGATTATGCGGCTGATAAATACCGTAAATGGAAGTCTCCTGAAGAATACGCAAAGACTTTTCAAGTGAGTAATCAGATGGTTGATGAATTTGTTAAATATGCAGCTAAAAATTATGGGGTAAAAATAGATCAACGCGGATTAAGTGTTTCTAAGGAAAGAATTCGTCTCTATTTAAAAGCAGAAATAGCACGTCAAATTTGGACTGAAACCGGTTATTTTATTGTAATCAATCAAGCAGATAAAGAAGTTAAAGAAGCCAGGAAGGCATTAAAATATTAATAATGATTGTTTATAACGTAACGATAAGTTTGGATAAATCCGTAGAAAAGGATTGGACAGATTGGATGCGAACTGCGCATATTCCAGATGTCTTGAAGACGGAATGCTTTGTTGAATGTCGATTTATGCGCGTTCACGGAGAAGAAGAGGGCGGGGTGACTTATGCATGCCAGTATGTGGCCAAAAGCCAAGATGATTATAACGTGTATCAGCAATTATTTGCACCTAAATTGCAGTATGAACACGCCACAAGGTATCAAGGGAAGTTTGCTGCATTTAGAACAGAATTAACAATTATAGAAGAATTTAAAGCATGAGCGTAAAACCAAAAAAACATCTTGGACAACATTTTTTAACAGATGAAAATATTTGTAAAAAAATTGCTCATTCATTTTCTGGTCATCAAGGATGTAATACAGTTTTGGAAATCGGTCCTGGAATGGGGGCGTTGACTAAATATCTTCTGGATATGCCCGACACAGATGTTCACGTGATGGAAATTGACACAGATTCTGTGGCGTATCTATCTCAGCATTATCCTAAGTTGGAAGGGAAGATTTATGGAGTCGATTTTCTTAAATATGATTTACATTCCATTTTTGGAGACAAGTCGTTTTCTGTGGTTGGGAATTTTCCGTACAATATTTCTTCGCAAATTCTTTTTAAATGCTTGGATTATAGAAATCAGATACCTGAAATAATGGGAATGTTTCAGAAAGAAGTAGCGTTGAGAGTGGCTGAAAAACCGGGATCTAAGCAATATGGTATTATCAGTGTTCTTTTACAAGCTTTTTATGATATTGAATATTGCTTTACTGTTGATGAGCACGTTTTTAATCCACCTCCAAAAGTTAAATCGGGCGTAATTCGTTGTACGCGGAATAAGCGGGAGACGCTTGGATGTGATGAAGCTTTGTTTATAAAAATTGTTAAAGCGACATTCAATCAACGCCGTAAGACGATTCGTAATTCAATCAAAATGTTAGGTTTTTTAGTAAATGGGGATCATCCCTATTTCACGCTTCGACCTGAAGTTTTAAGTGTGGATCAATTTATTGAATTGACAAAATTTGTTGAAACCAATCGCGTATAACAAAAAGTCACTTTTTTTAAGACTTTGTACTGTTATATGTGGTTTTTTTTTGTTTAATTTGCTGTTATAAAATCGATTTGTTATGGTGTTATATGATTTTTTCTGGGGATTTGGTAGAACAATGGAGTCTTTGTTGTCAATTTTTGATGACCAGTATATCCTTACTTCTTTCTTCAATACAGGAGTTTTATTATTAGGATTCTTTGGTTTGTTTTACTGGTTGAGATTACAAGTTAAATTTAATCAAGCGGCTAAGGATAATCCAAATCAGATTAAGTAATATATTAGAAGGTTGTCTTAGACAGCCTTTTTTTATGCCATGAAAGTTAGTGTTATTATTACAGCAGGTGGGATCGGTAAACGAATGGGAGCTATTCAACCCAAACAGTTTTTGACTTTAAAAGACAAACCAATTCTGATCCATACGATAGAGCGGTTCAAAGCGACTTTACCAAATGCGGAATTCTTCTTGACATTGCCCCAAGATTATATCGAAGCTGGTAATCGTTTATTAGTGTTATTTGGCATTAACAATGTAACCGTTATTGCAGGAGGAAAGGAGCGCTTTGATTCTATTAAAAATGCTCTATATTTCTGCACGGGTGAAGTAATTGCTGTTCATGACGGTGTGAGGCCATTTGTTTCTAGCGAATGTATTCTTAATTTGATAGAGGTCGCATATACTACTAAAACGGCAGTTCCATTTTTGGTCATTAATGATTCTATGCGACAATTAAGCGGTGACGAAAGTTATATTGTTCCTCGAGATAACTATGTTACTGTTCAAACTCCCCAGTGCTTTGAAAGCGATTTACTAAAACAAGCATACGCCAATCCATATTCAGTGAATTATACGGATGATGCGTCAGTTGTTGAGGCTTTTGGGTATCCTATTACATTGGTTGCGGGAAATGTAGAAAATATCAAAATTACAACTCCCTTTGATTTAAAGATTGCTGAATTATTTGTCTAATACTTTTGGTATACGGAAGTAATCAGAATCCTTTTTGGGAGCATTTTTCAAGGCTTCTTCGTGTGAAATGGTGATAGCTGGTATATCTTCTCGTAAACGATTGATTTCATCACTCATAAATACAAGAGGTTCTACATTAGCAGTTTCTACTTCTTGTAATTTTTCCATGAAATTAATGATGTTGTTTAAATCTTGTGCAATAGCCATTTTAGCTTCACCTTCAAATTCCAAACGCGCCAAGTGCGCAATGTGATCCATCAATTCTTCGTTAATATTCATAGCTTTTTATTTCTTACTGCAAAATTACAATTTTTCGGTGGTAATCCCCATCAATTCTAAATGTATTTGCGCATGACATTTATTTTTCAACTCTAAAAGTGTTGATTGCTTTATCTCTTCAATAGGTATTGGAGGGTGTATTGTGATTTGTATGTTCCCTGGATATGCGGATGAGGTGAGTGTTATAGGTTCATCCAAATGGATATAGTTGTTTTTAAATGTTATTGGTAAAACTGGTGCTTCAATAGTTTTAGCTAATTGAAATGCCCCATTTTTGAAAGGCGCTAAATGCGGTTTTTGTGTATCGTCAATTCCTCCTTCTGGAAATATGACAATCGACCAACCTTTTTGTATTTTTTCTCCCGCTATTATTATTGATTTAGCGGCTTTTATTCGATTTCCGCGAAAAACAGGAATATGGTAATTTTTAAAGTAATGTTTGATAATCGGATAGGATAATATTTCCGCTTTGCCGAGGAATACATGTTTGTTATTAGAAAATATTTTGGGGAGTAAGAAGATGTCTAAAAATGAACTGTGATTTCCAATAATAACATAAGCTGTATTGGGATCAATGTTTTTTTTCCCTTTAATCCTTAATCTCCATCCGGATAAAAAACAAAATATGTTGGACCATAAAACAAATACACGATGAGCAATCGGGTGTAAGTCTTCTCTTTTAAGGCAATAAATAAGAATAGGTTGAAAGAGAAGTGCAAATGTCAAGAAAATGACAGCAATGTAGATCTTGTAAGGTATTTGCCATATAAGATGTAGTTTTCTCATGTATCAAAGATAGAAAAAGGAATTTCTATTTCAGATAAAAGATTAATTGAATTCCTATAGTTCTTGTTATTACGTACCTTTGTATTTATAAGTTTAAAGTAATCATGGCAAGAATATTAACAGGCACACAAAGTACAGGTACACCCCATTTGGGAAATATTTTAGGGGCAATTCAACCAGCTATTGAACTAGCAAATAGTCCAGAAAATGATTCTTATTTGTTTATTGCTGATTTGCATTCATTTACTCAAATTCGCGATAAAGAGGAATTAGCATTTAACACGAAGTCTACAGCAGCTGCATGGCTTGCTTTAGGTGTTGATACGGAACGCACCGTTTTTTATAGACAAAGTAGAATCCCCGAGGTGACTGAGTTGATGTGGTATTTGTTGTGCTTATTTCCTTTTTCTCGTCTAAGTTTAGCTCACGGATTTAAAGATAAAGCGGATCGTTTAAATGATGTTAATGGTGGATTGTTTACCTATCCAATGTTAATGGCAGCAGATATTTTAATTTATGATGCTAATAAAGTGCCGGTTGGTAAGGATCAAGAACAACATCTAGAGTTTACACGTGACGTAGCTAATCGTTTTCATGCTCAATATGGAGAAACTTTCGTTATTCCTGAAGGAATGGTCAATGAGGATACACGGATTGTGCCAGGAACAGATGGAGAGAAGATGAGTAAATCTCGTAATAACTACATTAATATTTTTCAAGACGACAAGCCATTACGAAAACAGATTATGGGAATTCAGACTGATAGCAAGGAGTTAGAAGATCCTAAAGATCCTGAAACATGTAATGTGTTTGCCTTATATCGTTTGGTAGCTAATGAGGAGCAAATTGAAACGATGCGTGCCAATTATATCAATGGAGGTTTTGGTTATGGACATGCAAAACAGGCTCTTTATGAAGTGATTTGTGAAAAATTTCATTTTGCAAGAGAACGTTATGCTTATTTAATGGCTAACGAGCAGGAGATTGAAGCTGCTTTAGAGGCTGGTGAGAGGAAAGCACGTGCGTACGCCAAAGATGTTTTGGAACGTGTTCGTCAAAAAATTGGTTATTAATTAAAGTTAATTTTTATCTTTAGGAAGTTAACTAAAGCTAAATGAAAACATTAACACATCATTTATTAATTCTGTATTTCTTGACTTGTCTTACTGGGTGTTCTTCCAATAGAGATAAAGACAAAGAGGTTGAATTAATTGCTGGTGGTAAGACATATGGAGGGAAGGTTAGATTTGTTTCTGATGAAGCAATATCTAATCTCTTTCCCTTAGGTGCCGAGGATAAATATTCTATGCGCATTTCCTCTCAAATATTTGAAGGACTTCTAAAAATGGATGGTACTACACTTGAGGTTGTACCTGCTATTGCAGAAAAATTTGTTGTAAATGCCGAAGGAGATGTTTATACCTTCAAGATTCGTAAGGGTGTAGTATTTCACAAAGACGAATGCTTTAAAGGAGGTACAAGGGAGGTAACTCCACAAGACGTAAAATTCGTGTTAGATTATGCCTGTTCGGGTAGTGATTTAGTTATCCCAGATTTTAATTTCATAAATGCCATTCGTGGTGGTAAGGAGTATTTTTATGCTAAGGAAAAACCGGTTAGCGGAGTGGAAGGTATAGTCATTAGGGGGGATAAAATTGAAGTCCATTTAACACAACCTATTGTAGGTTTTGAGAATACATTTACAAAATCTAACTTAAAATTATTCCCTAAAGAAGCTTTAGATTTTTATGGGAAAGATATTGTGCATCACCCTGTAGGTACTGGTCCGTTTGCATTATCCGAGTGGACTGAATCCAAAGTCTTATTAAATCGGAATCCTAGTTATTGGAAAAAAGATTTAGAAGGTAACAGATTACCTTATTTAGAGCAGTTGGAGATGTTATTAATGCGTGATAAAAAAGCAGAAATATTAGCATTTCGCAATAAAGAGATTGACCTTTTTTTTGAGGTTACCGTTGATGAAATAGATCATTTATTGGGTACTTTACAAGAGGCCAAAGAAGGTAAAAATATCAAACATAGAATCGAGTCTGCCGCAGTTTTAGGAGTTGAGTATATTGGGTTTAATACTTCCGTTTCACCTTTTAACAATCGTTTTGTTCGTGAAGCATTTGCCCAAAGTATTGATTACGATCAATTGATCGATGGTTTTTTAAATGGTGATGGAGTAGTGCCTGAAAATGGTTTTGTTCCGTATTTGCCAGATTACGAGAATCGTTGTTTGTTACCTTCCAAGAATTTAATGCTTGCAAGAGATTTATTACGTAAGGCTGGTTATAATAGTACTAAGCCTTTCCCTGTTATTGATTTATATTTTACGGGTGAACACGGTGGGAAGAATTATAAGATTGCCGAGTGTCTGAAGAAACAATTAAAGGATGCGCTGGGGGTGACTATCAACTTGAAGATAGTTACTTATCAAGAACGGATCGAAGCCATAGCTAATAATACAGCAAAGATGTGGAAAGCAGGTTGGATATCGGAAACAGGAAATCCAATTGAGTTTTTGTCAAACTTTAGTTCAAATGGATATAGCAAAAATGATTTTGGGTACACGAATGCTATTTTTGATTATTATTATACAGAAGCGATCGGAGAATTAGACGGTTTTAAGCGGAGAGAATGGATTAGGAAGGCACAAGATGAGATTGTTAAAGATGCTGTTGTGATTCCTCTTATTTATGATAACATGATTGTTATGTATAATGTTCGTTTACGTGGCTTAACAGCAAGCCAGTTTGATATGATTGATTTTACAGAGGTTTTTATTAAAGATCCTAGAGATTAATCATACAATACTGTTGTCACGATTTCCAACGTTTGATTTACGTTAAACTTAGGGATGTGAATCGTGCAGTAGTCAATGAGTATTTGCAGTATCTTTTGCTTAGAAGATAAAGTAAAATTAAATCCTTGGAATAGGTTATATAGCGTGACGCAATCTTCCCCGTAGATACAATAGCTATCTAATTTTTCATGTTTTAGAAATTCTCCGTTTCTAATGTCAAATGTTTTTGGCTCTTCTTGTATATCTGGTGTATATCCAAGTTCAATTATCAACTGCGTTAGAAATAATATGGGATAAATTGATATTTGGTCAGTATCATTTAGCGTGCGAACCCATTTTGATAAGAAGTTGTAGAGTTCAATATCTTCCTCTTCTGTTTGTATACAGTTAGACATCACATCTGCGACAAAGAACGTAATTAGTGATTTTAGCGGTGATTTTGACAGGTCATTTGTATATCCAAGTGACGAACAGTCGCTTAATATTGCGAGTTGAGAATCGGATCTTTGGTAGACATTAAATTCACAAATGTTAAGCGGATATAAAGCGGTTGTTTTTTTCTTTGAGCCTTTATATAAGTATGTTTTTATCCCTTTGGTTTTGGTGTAAAAAGTAACGATTTGTGAAGTTTCTGAATAGTTTATTCTTTTTAAAAGGATTCCTTCTTCCGTAAAATTCATTTTTAATTTAGAATTGCCACTTTACCAACAAATTTTCCTTTTTTTGCATTTGATGCGGTCCAAAATAGATATACACCTGTCGCTACTTTGTTCCCATCAAAGTCACACCCATTCCAGGTTGCAGTACCACCATTAGAAGTGGTTTTATATACTACATTTCCTGCAATATCGGTCACATTAATATCTGAGTCGTAGCTGATGCCTTGGATAGTAATTACCCCATTGAAGTCAGGATATGCAGGATTTGGGAATACCTTTACATCTGTATATTCTGGATCTTCATGCGAAGCATCACTTCTGTATGTGATAAGACCTCTTTCAGTTGCAAAAAATACTTCTCCGGTGTAGTGATCAATTTCTATGTCTAAGATGTTGTTGCTCAATAGAGGTGAGTTTTCTGTAGTGAAATGTTTTATGACTTGTTGTCCATCAGCAGATAATAATATAGCTCCTCCGCTAATTGTACCCATCCATTTTCTATTTCCACCATCTACTTCTATATCAGTTATTGATGTGTAGCCTAGTACATATTGAGTTTCTGAGAATTCATCATCTCCTACTTGTTGTGTCGAGATTTTAGGGCGTTGTACTTTGTATGAACCAGGAGTTTTTTCAAATGCTTCGTTGGAATTATAGAGGATGCAAAATCCTTTATCTGTTCCGATCCAGAGTTCATTATCGTAATCCATTGTTATTGCGCTAACGTTACTTGATGGCCACATTTCACCAAGTTCATTAGCTGAATTTAGATGAATTCGTTTATCGTCTGATGTGGATTGTACGTTCGAGCCAGGTTTGTAACCGATTACACCATTTCCTTTCATTACCACCCATATGTTGTCAAAATAGTCTGCGTATATTTTTCTTGCACTTCTCCCTGCAGAGCTATATCCTAAATTGAATTTTGACCAGGTTCCATTGGGTTCTTTTAGCTTTAGGATATCACTCGTATTACTGTTAATGATCCATAAATTACCTTTACTGTCGTAAGTAAGGTCATTGATGTAATACCACCCTTGGTTGTTTTGTGTGTAGGGGGCTAAGGTAGAATTATACTTTGAAAAAGTGTCAACTAACTCCCCTTCCTTGTTAATTATCGAAACAGGTAGTTGAGAAAGTGTTCCTACTGCTATTTCTTCGTTGATTGGATTAATTGCTACAGCGCCATTGTCCCAAATGTATTTACCCGTCCAAAGTGGATGACTATCTTTTACATAAGTCCATTTTTGGTCTTTAAATATCATTAATCCTACGGTTGTATATGTTGGTGATATTTCACCGTTATTACCTGGGGCTATTGCCATTTTACCTTTGTACCAATCCATTGCATATGCTTCTGACCTGTATGGCCCTTGAAAGGATATACGATTGAGTTTGCCATCCACCTCTCTGTGTATCAAACCGAAGTTATTGTCGCCGATATAAATATTGTCATTTACTAAATCGAGTGAATTTGCAAAGGATGTACCAAATGTGTAATCGTTAAAAAAGAAATTAATGGTGTTCCAAGAATCGAATCCTTCAATGAAATTCATCCCCATGCAATACAGAATGTTATTTCTAACAACCATTCCACCGTATTCTAGATAACCACCTTTGTCCATCCAAGGGGTAAAGGAGTTAGTTCTGCGACGGTAGATGGTATCGAATGCATATTGTGGCGTTTTCTGAACTATAAGTAATTCATTCTGCCATTTTATCATGTCGATATATTGTCCCTGAGCTGGGAGTGTTAATAGTTTTGTTGTCGAATCGACACTCCAGTAAGCGGTATTGCTAATAGCTGGATTATTCTTATTACATTTTAATAGTCGGGTTGTTGTTAAAGCATAAAGAGTATCTCCTATTATTTGAGAAGACATTATTTCCTCTGTTGAACTGGGATAGTAGGTGTCTTTTATTTCCTTTCGTTTGGGATCAACGATGACTATTCCAAAACCTGTGTTGACGTAAACATATTGTTCGTGGCTGGTTATTTTCGTGATACTCTTTATCCCTTGTATTGATGCAAGTTTTATTCCCGGGATGTTGTAAACCTGTTCATTTTGGATTAGATCGATGTTTCCATTGTCATATCCTATGATTATAGTGTTTGTTGGTTCATGTTTACCTAATGCGGATATTCTAAAATCCGAGAGATGATTAGCATTGGTCCATAAGGATTGTTCTTTATAATCAACATCGTATGTTAGAATTCCTAATTCGAAAGCAGTGTAGATCATTGAACCTTGATGCTCGATGCCTATCACTTTTTCATTTGGACTAAATATCCGCCAACTATCCATGTTTGATTGAGCATTTATGGTGTTCAAAAACCAAATATGGATGATTAATTGTACGATTAGAATATTTTTCATAATAGCTAAATTAACGGAATTTGTTTGTTTTTATTCTATCTATTGTTAGAAATGTGGCTTTTTACTTTTTTATGTATAGGTTTTGAGATAAAAGTTTAAATTTGTGAGCAATTCGGCTCCGTAGCTCAGCTGTATAGAGCACTGGATTTCGGCTCCAGCGGTCGGGGGTTAGAATCCCTCCGGGGTCACTAGGGATGGTTTGTAGCCATCCTTTTTTGTTTCAATATCATGCTAGACACCAATATTGACACGTGTTAAAACAAGGTGAAACTTTGTGATACAATATGCTTTGTGATACATTTGTGTTACACGGTGTGATACACTAATCATTTTGTTATGTATTCAAAAATTATTTTCAATAGACGCAAGAAATTAAACTCTAATGGTGAAGGCTTAGTCGAAATTGAGGTATATGTTAGTCGTTCCAATAGAAAATTTCGCTCTACTAAGATATTTATTGACCCGAAATTTTGGGATGCGCCCAATTTACGAGTAAAGAAAACGCATAAGGAAAGCGACTTACTCAATACTAAATTGCAATTGATGCGTTCAGAAATTGACAATTTTCTACTTCAACAAAAATTGAATAGTCAAGAGATGGATATTGCTATTCTTGAAAATAAGGTGCAGACTAATGTGACCTTCTTTGATTGGTTCGAAAACCAAACAATGATTATTTCCAATGCTGATTTGAGCCCAGGAACTCATAAATTGTACGCAAGAACAATCAAGTATTTGAAGGAGTATTCCAAAGACTTTCTAATTAAGGAGATTTCAGTTTCTTACTTGGAGGGATTCAATCGTTTTTTGATTAAAAAAGGTTTAGCTATTAATTCACGATCAACTCTTTTTAAGAAAATAAAAAAGGCATTAACATTGGCTGTTAAAAATGATGTTATTTCGTTTAGTCAAAATCCTTTTAATCGTGATTTTAAAGTTTCTGAAGTTGATGTGGATAAACAGTCACTGACATTGGCTGAATTACGTCACCTAGAGAACTTAGATATGGATTTACGACCTGAGCTTGCAATAACTAGAGATATGTTTTTATTTGCGTGCTATACTGCTGTTCGTTATGGTGATTTAACTAATCTTTCTTTTGAGAATTTTGATTTGTTAGATAATGGAAAAATTCGTTTGAGGTATACTCCTAGTAAGACCAAGAACTCTAATAATAAGCGTATAGAGTGGATAATTTCGGATTTTTGGAATTGTAAAGCAGACCAAATTATTTTGCGATACATGGAAATGTATAATTCTTTTCGTGATCATGAAAGAGAAAAACGTTTATTCTTTTCTTATTCAAATGCCTTTTATAACCGTAGTTTAAAAGAGTTACAACGCTTCGCAGGATTGAATCAAAAACTTACTTCGCATCTTGCAAGACACACCTGCATAACGTTGTTAATTAATGATTTCGGATTAGATATAACAAAAGCACAAATGATCGCGGGGCATTCAAAAATGGAAATGACTAGAAAGTATTTAAGGATTACTGAACAGGATTTAGCTAATGCAGCTGCAAAAATTAACTGGGAATAAAAAAAGCCACTCGTTTGAGTGGCTTTCTTGTTAATCTTCTGGTTGTACAGGTTGTGGAGCTTTGTTTATGTTTTTCATATTAACAGTGTCCAGTTTTTCATTTCCTTCAGTGTCAGTATAACGTATTTTCACTTTCCCTTTAT
>JAZQRM010000002.1:0-2350 GCA_045629585.1 Taishania sp.
AAAATAATCCATGTTTTCATCTATAGCATCTTTCGGTTTACTAGAAAAAAACTGCGTCATGCGTTGATTAGGGTCTGCCTTTACGGTATCAAACTTTTGTAAAGCTTGTAATCGATTTTCATATTGTTGCTTTTCACTTGACAAAGGCACATCTAGGGTACTCACCTCTTTATTGGTTTCATTTGAAGAATTTGAAAACGAATATGCTACTCCAAAAACTATGAAACACACAATGCCAAATATGGCATACACGATGTACTTTCTTTTATCTTCATCACTAAGATCATTTAAACTCCACTTCATTCCTCTTCTAATTTTTTTAATTGTTCTTTGTCTTGAATCAATTGTTTTTGTTCTTCCACATAATCTACAATCAGTAATCCATAAGGGTTGTAAGGATAATTGATGGATACATCAATCATACGCAACTTCACCTGAATATTATACACCTGCTTTTCTCCCGTATTAATGATTTGAATTTGAGAAATAAAGCGTAGCGTATACGTTCCATTGTCTTCCGTCCATTGCATGGTTTCAGGTAATACTTTAGCATGTTGCACGATATTATATTGCAACAATTGATTATAATATCCTTGATTTTCCTTGTCTTTAAATATTCGAATCACCTGATTGTCTAATAACCAGGACAACCTTTCTTTTTTCTCTTTATAATTGAAAGCATCGATATCATATGCGTAGTTTACAAACAAATCTGCATTTGCCATGACCTGTTTCATACGATCTTTCTTCCCATCTAATAAGGTTAAGGGCAACATTTGACCTTTGCTATCGATGGCATAGATATGATTTCGGCTGTAGAGATCCGTTTGATAACTGAAATAAGCAGAAGACACAATAGCAATAATGGTAATTGCCCCCATGATATAAACTACAGTATAGTTTTTCTTTAACTTGTAAAATATATTTTCTCCTACTTTCATAATCAATTAAATAAATTCTCTACTAAACGTTTGGTTGCTGAAAACAGCTTAATCTTCAAAAAGAAAGAAATTCCTAAACCTGCGATATACATCAATAATCTTTTGGTAAGATTTGAAGGATCATCGGGATTGATGCTTTGTATTTGTGAGGTATGCTGCATCACAATATTTGACAAATGAAATATGGCCATATACGGTATGGGAAGAATCAATATCCCAACATACTTTTTAATCCATCGGTAAAAAAAATCTTTTGTACCATCTAACTGTGAAAACACGATGGCTAATGGAAATACAAAACGCATGATTTGTATTAGAAACACCCGCTCAATGAGATAAAACCCATACACCAAATTATCAAGTATCCACAAAATGCAATAAATGGAATAGAAGATAACAATGATGCAATTGGCCACAAACGAATCAATAAATACATTGATACAATCTAGTCCTGCACACCCATCTTGCAACGCTTGAAGTTCCATCATCGCGTTTGTAAACACTTCGGTATTGAAAGGAACGGTCTGCGTGGTAAGCGAATCATCAATTTGAGAAAAGATGTTTTCAATCAAATCAATAATCCAATCCGCAGAAATAATAATCATACCTGCTCCTAACAATTCCATAAAACCACCTATTCGTGGTTCCTCATGATCCATCGTTTGGAAATATTTTCCTAAATACTTAAATCCTAAAAGCGCAATAGCGAAAGCTTTGAAACCTGTTATGGTATATTTTAAAATATTTTCACTTTCTATAGCCTGTCGGATGCTATTGATGAAAGAAAAATCAAACGACTCCATCATAAATTTTTAAGTATATAGAGTTTCGATTTAATTCGTCTTGCGTTGGCCGATATGTTTTGATTTTCCTTTTCCAACATATCAATACGCTCCTTATCCGTCATATTAAAAAAACCACTAGAGGTTATTTTATTCACCATTTTTGCTGAATTATTAATCGACTCTAAAGATTTTGAAACAGAATTTAATGCAGATTTTACTGTAGAAACATTCTTGACGTTTTTGAGCATTTTCTGCACTTGTTGGGCGGATTGAACGGCTTCTTGTTGGCGATCAATCATATCAGAAATCAATTTCAATTGGCCGATATATGCATTCACTTTCTCCACCTTTTCTACATTCGATTTAACCAATTCATAATTATCCATTGCTACTTGAATATTCGTTAGTCCATCTGTTATTTGTTGACCTAACAAAATATCCGTTGCAGGAGCCTCAGTTACGGTAATCATTTGTGCATGAAGCAAACTCCCCCACATAAAACTTAGTAATACCATCATCTTTTTCATAGTCATTCATTTATTGATTCAACATTTTAGATATTGCCTGTTCCATATCTCCCAACTCTTCGTAATACTTCATTAATTGCTGGTTTTTACTTCCTTC
>JAZQRM010000003.1:0-54845 GCA_045629585.1 Taishania sp.
ATTTTTACCCTTGCACTAGCTACGCTACTTTTTGCTTGTGAAAAAGTTGATTTTGAGTCAAAAGAGCATGAATTAAACTCCGTACAAACTACCGATAAAGCAGCTCCATCAATGGGCGATATTGCATGTCTTGTTCGTGACGGCTCTGGTACTATCGTTGGACTTGGGCAAAGATGTGGTACTCCAACAGGTAAATGTGGTAAAGAAACATCTTGTAAGTTACTAGAAACTTCTGTTTCGAAGTCTATGCTTGATGGAATGAGTCCTGAATCTTTTGTTTCTATGTGGAATGATGAAAAGGGGCGTTTAAAACTAATGGAATTAGGTTTTTATGAAGAAGATGTTAAATAATATAATGAGCGTAGATCAATGTCTACGCTGTTTTTACTTTGAAAGGAGTTTATTCGTTGTTTTAATAAGTTTGTTTTTGCTAAGTTGTGGTGAAAAAAAAGAACCTATACTAGATGTTAAGTTCCTGGATATTTCCTTAGATTCGTTAAAAGTAATAGAAACTCAATATCAAGATCTTTCCTTTTCAAAAGCGATTCAATATCCCAATTCTAGTTCTGTTTTCTTCACCAATGATCAAACTGAAAATGAACTACGTATTTATCAGTTAAATTTAGATGATTTAAGATTAAATCAAATTTTAAATGTTGCAGTTGACTTCGATTATGCTGCGTTTTTTGTAGATGAA
This sequence comes from Taishania sp., assembly GCA_045629585.1. Taxonomy (GTDB): domain Bacteria; phylum Bacteroidota; class Bacteroidia; order Flavobacteriales_D; family Crocinitomicaceae; genus Taishania. The sequence goes on from JAZQRM010000003.1 coordinate 698, forward strand.
AAGAAAAATGAGGTCTTATTGTTTTCTTCTGATTCCATTTACTTCTATGATTTTTCAAATCAATTAGCTAGAAAAATGGCTATTCCTGAAATTAAAAATGGTTTTTTATGTTACCTAAATAGTACAGGATTTCCACCTTTTGTGAATAATAATCAGTTATATATTGAACATTTTTATGACGATGAAGGCACTTATTCAAGCCCTAATTTTTATAAGCAATCCTTTCAGGCAACAGTCGATTTAAATGAAAGTGACGTGAAGCTTCTACCAATGGTTTACCCTTTAGAATATCAAAAAAAATGTTTTGGATATAATTTTATTCCAGATCGTATTTTCAATGATCGCCTTGATCAAATAGTGACTTTTCCGTATAATGATACTGTTTACGTTTATGATAAGGAAGGTGTATTTAAAAGCGCTCATTTTTTTGGTACACGAACAAAGCGAAGTAAAGAGTACGTTCCTTATACTGATTTAGATAAAATTGAAAGAGAAGTTTTTGACGCTTTTGTTGATGAAATAGCTGTATATGGTGGAACAAGTTATTATCAAAACGCAAAACTCTATTCAAGATTTTTAATGGATGGCATGAAGATAGGTAATATTTCTACGTTGTATTCTTTTTATACTTCGGACTGGAAGTATTTGGGTGAATATAAAGGAAATTTAAATCTTTTCGATAGCGCAAAATATGGATTAGTTAATGTGATTTATGATTCTGGTAAAATAAAGATTGATGTTGTTAAAATGTAATCATGTGTTTTTATTTTTTCTTTGTTTTCTTTATTCATGCAAAAATGAGGAAATTAAACAGGAAGATAAAGTTTTTAGTCAGATAGGTGTTTTTTATTCCGATGAATTTGATAAAAGGATCGCAAAACTTTTGAGTCCTTATGACGATGGCTATTTTGCTATAATTGATTATTCAAACTGTGCCAAATGTTCAGAAGGGAAGGTCGTTCATTTTTTTGATGCTCTGAAAACGGAGATACAGTATAATATTATTTTCACAGATTCGGTTGTATTTAATCAATATGCTGATTTACATGAGAATTGTGATTGGTTCTATGTGCCCAAAGAATATTTTAAAGAACAGAAAGTGGAAAGTACATTAATCTTAATGTATCAAAAGTTGAAAGGGGGAGAAATCAAAAGAATTGAATAAAGTTACGGTTGTCTTCTGAAACTATTCTATATTATCTTATTATAGATCAAATCCAAACGCAAAGAATTGCAGAAGGAAGGCGTGTATAAATCGAGAGAGAAATAAGAAAGAATAAAGAAAGGAGTGTAGCAATACACTCCTTTTGTATTTTGATAAATTTTTAATGTTCCAAAAGTTTAACGATCTGTTGTGCTATGTTTTGTGAACTATAGTTTTTTAAATTTTTCAATTCTACGTACAATTCTCCTTTTTGCCATTGCTCAAAATAGGTGAGCAGTGTTTTTTTCATTCCTTCCGTATCGGTGAAGTCAATCAATATTCCGCTATTTGTTTCCTTCATCACGTTGGCTAAATCAGAATCCGTGGCTCCCATTCCTAAAATCGGACGTTTCGCACCCAAATATTCAAAAAACTTTCCAGTCAAGATTCCTTTCACGTTTGGCGAATTATTAGCAACCAAAAGAAGTAAACTGCGTGTTTGTTGCAATTCGATGCTTTCGTGATGCTTTACTGTTTGTACGCCGTCAAAAAAGGGAGTTAATCCATGTGTTTGAATACTTTCTAAAACAGAATTATCAACGTTTCCAAAAAGCTCAATCTTCAACGCTTTTGCAAATGCAGAATTTTCCTGCACTAATTCGGACAAAGCTTTCCATAAAATATTCGGGTTGCGGCTTTCGGCCATGGAGCCAAAATGGGTGATGGTGAATTTTTCTGTCAATTGCTTGCTACGAGGATCAAAATCAGGAAAGATAAATCCATTAGTGATCACTTCCACTGGGCGTTTACCAATTTCTTTTAGTCCCTTTGCACAATCTTCGCTCACGGTAATCACCGAATCCGCTTCTGATAAGACGCTTTTTTCCAATTCCTTTTGGCGATTATCTGCCCATTTTCCGGGTAATAAATCTTGATAAAAATCAATCTGCGTCCAAGGATCTCTAAAATCGGCCATCCAGTTAAGATTTGGAAAGTTACGCTTCAGATTGCGCGCAATCACATGAACGCTGTGAGGCGGTCCAGTCGAAATAATATGCGTGATTTCGGGATGTTCCTTTAAATAGGCTTTTAATCGTTTAACACTTGGACGAATCCAAAAAACACGCGCGTCGGGAATGAACAGATTTCCACGCACCCAAATCATCGATTTTTGAATCCACGATTTCTTTTTGGTCGTATTGACGCCACTTCCTTTTCCAAATCCGGCTTTTTTAGCGATTAATTGTTGCACCTCAAAGATGGGATGTTGCAATTGGATTAATTCCGACGGAATTTCAGCGGATAATTGTTCGTCCACGATTGGAAATTGTGCGTTAGAAGGGGAGTAAACGTGCATTTGCCAACCATTTTCCTTGAAAAATTTCGAGAAACGCAGCCAACGGTGCACACCAGCCCCACCAGCAGGCGGCCAATAATAGGTGATGAGTAAAACGTGTTTTAAATCTTGCATGAAAGTATACTTACTCAAAAATAGGAAATATCTTTTGAATGCGAGAATTGTTGATTTTACTTCGTCGCGTAGTTGGACAAAACTAAATCCGCGTTGACGTATAAAATGGTTGTGTTGGGATTATCTGATAAGGTTTTATTATGTTGAATGGCCTTAATAAAACGTTTGCTTTGTCGTCCCATTATCATGCTCCAATAAACCAAAATAATATCCTGTTCTTGGTTTTGAATTTGTTGTAAAAGAATGGCTGTTTCGTTCACGGGTTCAAGTAAAGTTAAATGCTTTTTTAAAGGTAAAATGGAATCAATGGGCGCTTGTTGTTGGGGTGGAAAAGTTTCCAAAATATTGTTTTTATTCCATTTCAAATTAGGAAAACCTTCGGCATAACAGTTGATGTAGAAAACAGCTAATTGACCATTTTTGTCATGATACAAAGCTTGCAGCGGTTGCAAATGATTTTTCACCGCAGCTTTGATTTCTGGTGTTTTTAGTGGTTTCAGAAAATCAAAATAGGTGGTATCCAGCGCATAACTATATTCAGGTGGAATGTTGTACTTTGTTGCATATTCGTTGATGGACTCTTGGGTATATTGAATGTTTTTGTTCAATCCCATGATCGAATAACAGCTATTGAGTAGTAGAAGTAGGGACGCATAAATTCCCAAAGTAGTAGAAGTGATCGTGCGCATAAATTATTTTTGAATCAGTAAGTTAAGGAAAAAAACATTGAAAATAAAAGGGAGATCGTTTCCAATCTCCCTTGATAAGGTTTTATTAAGAATTATCTAACCCAAACTTTTATTCGTACGGGTAAGTGATCCGAGTAACCATCAAGATATTTACTTCCAGCATAGTTACGCTTCGGTACAATTTGTCCTTTATACGTATCTAACATAAAATCACGTTGAAAGATTTCGCCAGTATTTGGGAGTATGTTAAAGTTTTTTAATGTGCCTTGTTGATGCTCAGAAACCATGATGTGATCTAAAATTCCCCATTCACTATTATAGTTATAGCTTCCACCAAATTTACCAGACTCTTTTGTAATCATTGGTTTTAGACGTTCAGCAATTAGTTGTGGAGCTTTATCTTCGGGATAATCATTCAAGTCTCCCATAAAGATTAATTGTGTTGTAGGCGAAACTTTTTTAATCGAATCAATAAATTGAGTTGCTGCTTTGGCCGCTATTAGACGATTTACTTCAGATTCATCTTGTCCACCACGACGAGAAGGCCAGTGGTTAATCATTGCCACAATGGTATCTTTCTTGTGCGTGAATTTTGCCCAAAGTATATCACGTGTGTAAGGAGTACTTGGATTCTCAATCTCAAAACGGATGTAACCATCTTTTACAAGTGTTAAATGCTTTGGATTATAGATCATTGCTACGTCAACACCTCTTAAATCAGGGCTGTCATAATGAACGGTTACAAAGTTTTTACGATCCTTAGAGACTGCATTTAATTCTTCAACGACCATTCTATTTTCTATTTCTCCGAACCCAACCAAGGTCAATGTTCCCATAGAATCTAGTACTTGATTGATACGGTTTAGTTTGGTCAAATAGCGTTCTGAAGTCCACTGGTTTTTACCATCGGGTAAAAATTCTTCATCATTATGCGGTTGGTTGATTGTATCGTATAAGTTTTCAACGTTATAAAATGCAATAGAAGAAGCGGTAATTTTACAAGACGCTAATCCTAATATTAATGCTAAAATTGGTAAAATTCTCATGGTATAATCCATTTACGAGCCATTGGCCCTTCATTAAAAATTAAATCTAAAATAGAGAGGTTATTGATGAAGTTTGTTTTTTCTGCAAAAACTTGTGTGTAAGGTTTTATTGGATAATAACTTTCTGTATCGAAACACTTTTTTCTAAAATCGTGGTCTCTATCCGTTGCATTTACATATTGTTTACTCCACTCTAATGTTAACGGAAGTGATAACCATTCAATGATACGTAGATGAATATTTGCTAAAAAATCAATCAAAGAATGTTCAGGATTTTCAATCAATTCTATAATTTCTTTTTCATAAAAGTCAAAAAATGGAGAGGCGGAGTACGCTGTTTTTAGAGAGCGAATATGTAATTTTCTCCATCCATCTTCCACTATCAACACTTCTTTCATTGCTGTTTTATTTCCGAATGGACGTTGCACTGGAATACTAAGTGTTTGCTTTCCGTTAGGACCTAAAATTTCCATTCGCGTTCGAATGGTTTGCTTTATGAAATGTTCACCCACATCCAGAATTGAATGTGGGTTAGAACATAATGCTTGGTAATAGGCTATTGATCCGAAGTAACTAATCGGGAAAATATCCATTATTTAATTGGTTTAAAGAATCGTTCAAAGCGGAATCCATATTGAGGATTAGAGGATAACCAAGTCATTGATGCTTTACCAATAATATGGTCTTCAGGAACAAATCCCCAAACTCTTGAATCGGCAGAATTATATCTATTGTCTCCCATCATCCAGTAGTAATTCATACCAACGGTATAGGTTGTTGTTTTTTTACCGTCGATGTATATTCCGTCTGCTTTTTCTTCTAATGTATGACCTTCGTATGCAGTGATTATACGTCTGTAATATGCAATATCTTCTTTGGTAAAATCTACAACTTTTCCTTTAAAAGGAACTTGTATTTTTCTAAAATCACTCACCGTATTTAAAATACGAGAATCTTTAGGGAAATTGTCAAGAGCAGCTAATTTTTCAGATGCTTTCATTTGTCCCGTTTCTGCTGTAGTTCCTGGAGTTGCAAGATATAAAGAAAAGTTTACTTCTGGATAATCCTTTCGTAGCCTTGCAATTAATTCAAGATTTGCATATACAGCAACAATCCCATTCTGATTTTGTTGAATATCAGAGTTTTCTATTTTATATTTTTGATATAAATGTTCAGAGGTGCTGAAGTTTGGATTGCTTATGCTGTACATAAGTAATTGATTCGGAGCAACAAATGCTGGTTGGTCATTAACGTATAGAATGGAGTTTTTTAATTCTATATAATCTGATGGTATTGCAACACAACGTTTGATATAGTTTTCACGTTTGTCAACAGGACGATAGATAATTCCTTTGTGGGATATCTCTCGATTTTCTGATTGATCAAAAGTAATTTTATCTTCTGCAATTAATTTTCTTGCGGCCTGATTCCATTGGTTTCGGCTAGCTAAAAACTCACTTATATACCTTTCTTCGGCATATCGCATAATAGTGTTGTCATCTGTAATTCCCACTCTGGATAAAGAGTCTCTATAGAAGTTTACGATTTTTTGACCACGTTGTTTAGAACTATTATCGTATAAACGGAATGCTTCACGATATACGATTCCTTCATATTCATGTCCCATCAATCCAAATGGCATACGCGGATCGTATACTGCAGTATCTCCAGCAGGATAATTAAATACGACTACATCATTTCTGTGTATTGATGAATATCCAGGAATTCGGAAGTATTCTCCTTTTTCTAATGATGTATATGATTTTATATTGACTAGAGGTACAGTGTTGTGCACCAAAGGATAGGATAATGGTGTAACTGGAACTTTTGGTCCATAAGCTAATTTATTCACAAACAAGAAGTCACCAACTAGTAGCGTTCTTTCCATTGATCCAGTTGGGATACGGAAAGGCTCGAAAACATAAGTCCTAATGATAAGGGCTGCGATTAATGCAAATAAAATGGAATCTCCCCATTCTTTAACTTTTGTTTTTGTTCCAGGTTTATGGCGAGTTACAGCATCAATAGACAATGCAATTGCATGACCAATAACAGGTAAAGCAAGAAACAAAACGAGATGATCTCCCCATGTTCTAATTCCTACTTCTCTTGCGTTCGCCCAATTGGTTGGAGCTTGTATTTCTTTTTGTTCTTTGGCAATTTTCCAGAAGATAAGATAAGGGAAAATAATTCCTTGTAAGGTATCCGTCAAGCTATAAAAACCAAATCTTCGGATATAGCTAACGTTTAAAACGGCAAGCATGACTAGGTGTACACCTGGTATTAATAGTAATAACGCCCACCAACCTTTTTTATTAAAGGTACTAAATGCTAAATAGTAGTTTAATCCTGGAATAAGCGCTTGGGAAGATTGCATTCCCGCTAATGGGAAAGATTTATTCCATAAAGCAATGTATGGGTGGATTAAAATGTAGAGGTAAAAAAAAATGAAACTCATATCGTTTATAGGTTTAAAACGTCGGACATCGTATAGATTCCTTTTTTGTCTTTTAAAAATTCAGCCGCTATTACAGCCCCTAAAGCAAATCCTTTACGGTTGTTAGCGGTATGCTTTAATTGAATGTTGTCAATGTCAGACTCATAGGTGATCGTATGAGTTCCTGGGATATTGTCAATGCGCAATGCAGAAATAGGAATTGTTTGCTCTGGTGTTTTCAAATGTTCATCAGAGAGCAATTCAAAATCTTGATATTCTGTGTGGTTTTCAATGATTTGATTGGCCAAAGTAATTGCCGTTCCGCTTGGAGCATCTAATTTTTGGGTGTGATGAATTTCTTCAATGAAAACTTTATATTCCGCATAGGGACTTATAAGTTGTGCCAATTTTCGATTAAGAGCAAAGAGTAGATTTACTCCGACTGAGAAGTTCGAGGCATGTAATAAAGCTCCATTAGTCTCTACTACTTTCTCTTGAATGATTGGAAATTTACTGTCCCATGCTGTTGTTCCTACAACGACGGGGATGTTCTGTTCCAAACAGAAAGTGATATTTTCAACGGCCACATCAGGAAGTGTAAATTCAATGGCTACATCGATTTTTACATTTTTCAAATGTTCGATAGGGTTTTGAGAATTGACTTTAGCTACAATCTTGTGACCTCTTTCAATAGCAATTTCTTCAATTGCTTTCCCCATTTTTCCATATCCTATTAATGCAATATTCATTATTTAAAGCTTAAGGTTAATCCTACACCTGCTCCCATGCCACCAACAAAGGATGGACGTACAGAGAGTGTTAAGTTCTCTGATACATCAAATTTAACAAAATGTGCTTCAACTGCTGCGTCTACAACATTTAAAATGTAGATTATTCCCATTCCAAGAAATAATAAGTCTCTTTGCGTTAACTTACCTCGGTAAAGTTGTAGTAGTGCTTGGCCATCATAGCCGGGATATTTGTCGCTCATTATATGATTTTCTGTATAATCAATATAAGCGTTTTTTAGATCTTTTTGTTCTTTATTTGCTTGAAAAGCAAAGTATCCCGCTGTACCTAATGTTCCGTAGATGAGAGGGACTTTCCAAAATGCCTTTTTTTTCCCCTTTGGCATAGCAATATGATTGTACACTTGCCCAGCCCCAGGTACACAAGCAGACAGTATAGTGGCTAGTTTTACACTATGCGGTTTTATACTATCTGCTTGTGAAATATTCTTTAAACTGTCGTTTTGATTTTGGCCATAAGTAATGGAAATCAACGTAGAAAAAAGAAGTATTAGGATTTGTTTAATCATTTGTTTAGTAACTCAATGATACGATTAAGATCATTTTCAGAGTTGAACTTTAAGGTAATTGCTCCAGAACCATTAGGTGATTTTTTAATATCAACTTTAGTGGCAAGGCGATCACTTAGATGTTCTTTGAATACGTATTGAATTTCAGATATGTCAACGGCACTTGATTGTTTAATAGTTGGCGTCTCTTGTCCTTCTTGTTGTAACAACTCAGCTCCTTCTTTTACGAGTTTTTCGATTTCTCTAACGGATAAGCTATGTTCAACCACTTGTTCAAATATGGCAATTTGTCTTGCTTGATCACCTGCTGATACCAAAGCACGGGCGTGACCCATCGTGATTATGTTATCTCGAACTCCTGCTTGAATTGGTGCGGGTAATTTTAATAAACGAAGATAATTGGTAATGCTAGAACGTGATTTCGCTACCTTTTGACTTAGTTGGTCTTGAGTCAACTCACACTCTTCCATTAATCGTTGGTACGAAAGAGCAACCTCTATTGCATTAAGATCTTCTCTTTGGATGTTTTCAACCAATGCCATTTCTAGCATTGTTTGATCATTCGCTACCCGTATGTAGGCTGGTACTTCTGTTAAACCAGCTAATTGAGATGCTCGAAAACGTCGCTCACCAGATATGATTTGGTATTTACCTGTATCCACCTTACGCAAAGTGATAGGTTGAATAATACCATGTATAGCAATTGATTGACGTAACTCTTCTAATGCATTTTCTTCAAAATGTGTTCTAGGATTGAATGGGTTGGCTTCAATCTTTGAAATCTCAATCATTGCAATGGAGCCAGGAGCATCTTTTTCAATCGGACTTTGTGTTGCAGGAGCATTGTCAAGTAATGCACCCAATCCTTTTCCTAAGCCACCTCGTTTTTTTAAATTCGGATTCATCTGAATTATTGTATAATTTTCTCTTCGTTCGCAATTTTTGTAAGATCATTACGCTGAAGTACTTCGCGTGCAAAATTCAAATAATTGATAGAACCTTTGCTTGAAGCATCATGCATAACTATCGTCTCTCCGAATGATGGAGCTTCTCCTAGTTTTGTGTTTCGGTGAATTAAAGTGTCAAAAACCAAATCTTGGAAATGTGTTTTAACTTCATCAACTACTTGATTTGCTAAGCGCAAACGTGTGTCATACATTGTTAGAACAATTCCTTCTATTTCCAAATCGGTGTTTAAGCGACCTTGTACAATTTTTATTGTGTTCAAAAGTTTTCCTAATCCTTCTAATGCAAAATATTCACATTGAACAGGTATCATCACTGAATCTGCTGCTGCTAATGCATTAACTGTGATTAAACCAAGCGATGGCGAACAATCGATTACAATGAAATCATATTGGTCTTTGATTTTCTCCAAAGCCATTTTTAATTTGTATTCACGATTAGGAATGTTAATCATTTCTAACTCTGCACCAACAAGGTCAATGTGTGAAGGTAATATGGATAAATTGGGACTTGTGGTCTCTACAATCAATTCTTCTGGATTGGTATCATTTACCAAACAGTCATAAATGTTGCGTGAACTTTTGGGGTCTAACCCAACTCCACTTGTAGCGTTCGCTTGTGGATCGGCGTCGATGATTAATGTTTTATACTCTAAAACACCAAAGCATGCAGCTAAGTTAATAGCCGTAGTAGTTTTTCCAACGCCCCCTTTTTGGTTTGCAATTGCAATTATTTTACCCATCACATAATTTTTGAAAACATAAAGATAATTAGAATGCTTCAAATACAATGCGTATGTTTAGTAATAGTTATTAACGATTTTCAAAGGTGTTGAAATTCAGGTGTGTAGACCCTGATTTAGTAGTACTTGTTTTAAGTGTTGATTATTTTTTTTAGATTATGTTGAATTCAAAAAACTACTATAAATCGTCAAAATCTACATCAACTACAGTGCTGAAATTCGGCTCTTTTGCTTTTATTTCAGTTATAGCATCTAATGCTTCATTGATTCCTTCTTGAAATTTCTCAAAGTCCTCTTTATATAAGAAAATTTTGTGCTTTTGATAAATTTCTTTTCCATCAATTAATGCTTTTTTACTTTCAGTAATTGTTAGATAAAGATCATTACCTTTTGTAGATTTTACATCAAAGAAGTAAGTCCTTTTCCCTGCACGTACCACTTTTGAAAATACTTCACCTGTGTTGTCGTTTTCCATAGTAATTATTTGGTTAACCATCCGATTTTCAACAAATATGCCAAAAAAATATAAATGTTTAACGGGAATTTTTATTTTTCTTCTGCTAATTGACTAAAATAGAGTTCTGAATATAAATTACCCAAAGCAAGTAGGTCGTCATGGTTACCTGATTCTGCTATTGTACCTTGGTTTAAGATGATTATTTTATTTGCATTTCTGATGGATGATATTCGATGGGAAACAATTATACTGACCATTGGATGAACATCATTTTTAAGATGTTTCAGAATAATGTCCTCTGTATGTGTATCAACGGCACTCAAGCAATCATCCAGTAAAAGTAAGTCTGGTTTTCGGATTAAAGCTCTTGCGATGCTTATCCTTTGTTTTTGTCCGCCACTTAAATTTACTCCTCGTTCTCCTAATACAGTTTCGTATTGTAGGGGGAATTTTAATATATTATGATGAACGTGGCAGTACTTGCATATTTGATCAATCATGTTTTGATCTACGTTATCCGGGGCTAAATGGCCAAATAAAATATTCTCTTTGATTGTATCGCTAAAAAGGAATACTTCTTGTGGCACAATGCCTATAGCATTTCGATAATCGTTGAGATTGATTGTACGTAATGATTTTCCATCTATCAAGATATCTCCGCTGCTCGGGTCAATCTGACGCATGATGAGTTTTAGCATGGTGGATTTACCACTGGCTGTTTTCCCTAGAATAGCAAGAGTATCTCCTTTTTCAATTTTAAAGGAGATGTTTTGAAGGGTAGGCTGTTCGTTTCCTGGGTAAGTGTAGGATACATTTTTAAATTCAATCGATCCCTTAAAAATAAATGGGGAAGTTGTTGGATTTTTTATTTCTGGTTCAAGTAGCAGGAACTCATTAATTCTACTTTGAGATACTTCAGCTCGTTGAATAATGTCAGTTAGCCAACCGAGGCTCGCGAAAGGCCAAGTAAGTGAGTTGATAAAGAAAATGAATGCTGTTATTCCTCCTAAAGTGATCGTTCCAGTGAAGGTGAATAGTCCTCCAAAATAGATAGCTAAAATGGTTGATAAACCAATTAGAAAACCAATTGTAGGTTGGAAAAGGGCATTGATTACTATAAGGTGTATGCGTTTTTTTCGATATTCCTTGGAAGCGTCATTAAAAGTAGCGGTGTGGTAATCTTCTCTTTGAAAAGCCTTAATGATTCGGATTCCAGAGAATGATTCTTGAACTAATGTAGATAATTTACTTTGTTGATTCTGAACATCTTTACTTGTTCGGTTTATTTTTTTTGAGACTTTATAAATCAAAACCGACATGATTGGTAAAGGGATGAGTACGATGATGGTTAACCATAGATTTATTTCAATCATCTGGTAGAGCGTTAAAGCTGTTATTACCACTAAATTGATGTTGTACATTACTCCAGGACCTAAATACATCCGTACTTGAGAAACATCTTCAGAGATTCTATTCATTAAATCTCCGGTTGAGTTTTTCTTATAAAAATTGTAATCTAAATTTTGATATTGATTGTAAATTTCATTCTTTATATCGTACTCAATCAGGCGTGAAACCTTTATAATGGTTTGGCGAGTAAAAAACAAAAAGATTCCTTTTAAAATAATCAATCCCATGTAAACCAATAAAATGCGAGTCGCAATTCCTAAAGGATCACTTTTGTCTAGGTAAATATTTAGACCTATAATGTCTACAGATCCATTTCCTTTTTTCATTAAAGTGTCTGTTAAATCTTTAAGAAATACAGGCATCTTAATGTAAAAATAGTTGGAGAATATAACGGTTAAAATCCCCCATAATAAGGGCCATTTATATTTTAGAAAATATTTGTTGAGGTGTCGAAGCGAATTCATGCTATAAAATTGCTATTTTTGTGGCGCATTTTGTGCGTTTTATTACAAAAATACGTAATCTTAGCCAAAGTGTAGTTTAATTAATCGTCAAGAATCATATGTTTGAAGTAAAAAATATTTCGGATGTGAACCTACAAGAGAATCCAGTATTGGCTTTAATGAGTGAATACAATCATGAACAGTTATTGTTTTGCAATGATAACGAAACTGGATTAAAAGCAATTATCGGAGTGCATAACACGGTACTTGGACCCGCTTTAGGTGGAACTCGTGTGTGGGCTTATAATAACGAAAATGAAGCGTTAATTGATGTTTTACGTCTGTCTCGGGGGATGACCTACAAAAACTCTTTAGCTGGATTAAATCTAGGAGGAGGGAAAGCGGTAATCATTGGTGATGCTCGTAAAATAAAATCTGAAGCTTTATTGCGTCGTTTTGGTAAGTTTGTCAACTCTTTAGCTGGTAACTATATTACAGCTGAAGACGTAGGGATTTCTCCCCAAGATATCGTTTATATGAGCATGGAAACAAAGCATGCAGTAGGATTACCAGGTAGATCAGGAGATCCATCGCCGGTAACTGCTCATGGTGTTTATATGGGGATGAAAGCGTGTGCGAAGGAACAATTCGGTACCGATTCTTTGGCAGGTAGAAAAATTGCCGTTCAAGGAGTAGGGCACGTAGGTGAATACCTCGTTTCTTTCCTCGCTAAGGAAGGTGCAGATATCTATATTACAGATATTCATGAATCAACAATCAAACGTGTTTCTGAAACTTACAAAACAAAAGTGGTAGGTTTGGACGAAATTTATGATATTGATATGGATATTTATGCTCCATGTGCGTTAGGAGCTACAATTAACGATGACACATTGTCTCGCTTGAAATGTAGCATTATTGCAGGTGCAGCAAATAACCAATTGCAAAGGGAAACACTTCACGGAAATGCAGTAATGGAAAAAGGAATTATTTACGCTCCAGACTTCGCGTTGAATGCTGGTGGAGTGATTAATTGTTATTCTGAAGTTGCTGGATTATCTGCTGAATGGGCAATGGACAAAGCAACACAAATCTATTCGACTATCGAACAGATCGTAAAACGTTCGAAGGAATCAAATGTTCCAACGTACATGATTGCCAACAAAATGGCGGAAGAGAGAATTGAGGCAGTAGGGAAAGTAAAATTACCAAGGTAATCAAACATGTTAAATAGAAGACATCTAAGAATTAAGGTATTACAAGCGTTATACGCGTATTACCAATCAGACGAACAGAGTTTCAGAAAAGTGGAAACCGAATTGTTTAATGCGATTGATCGTATATACGACTTGTATCTATATCTATTACTTACGATGCCGGAATTGCGCGACATCGCAGAACATCGTATCGAAGAAAACAAGAAGAAAATCCGTCCAACAGAGCAGGATTTGAATCCTAACAGAAAATTTGTTGATAATAGTTTGATTGAACGATTAGCTAACGATCCTAAGCTAATCCGTGTGTCTGAACAAAGTAAAGTGAATTGGTTAGGAGACGAAAAACACGAGTTGTTACGTAAAATGTTTATCAATATGCGTGAATCTGAAACGTATTTTGAACACATGAACAATGGTGCAACTGGTTTTGATGCGGAGAAGCAAATGCTTTTAGACTTGTTTAAGAACGATATCGCCAATTTCCCTTTATTATATTCTTATTTTGAAGAGGAAAGCATTCATTGGATTGATGATATTGATTTTGCTTGTTCAATGGTAGTAAAGACACTTAAATCAATGGAAGAAGGTGGAGAAAAAGTAGGGGTGTTGGATTTGTATAAAGACGAAGAGGATGAACAAGAGTTCGTTCGCGTCTTATTACGTAAAACAATCTCTATGGATTCTGAAAATGAACAAGTAATTGATCATTTAACGACTAACTGGGAATTGGATAGAATCGCTAAAATGGATACCATTTTAATGAAAATGGCAATTACCGAATTCCAAATGTTTAACACCATTCCAACAAAGGTGACTTTGAATGAATATATTGAAATATCAAAATTCTATTCAACTCCAAAAAGTAATGGTTTTATCAATGGAATTTTAGATAAAGCAATCGATCACTTAACGAAGGAAAATAAAATCGTTAAGGTAGGTCGAGGTTTAATGGATTAAATTTTTTCAAAATGAATAGATTTGCAGCAATTGCTTTATTGGCGCTATCTTTTGTAGGATGTTCTGATAATGAAGTTAAAGTTGGCTCTCGTACAACAATGGAGATTGATCCTGTTTTTAATGCAGGTGAAGTTGCTTTAGGTGAGGTAGTGAAAGCTTCGTTTAAAGTTAAGAATACTGGAGACCAACCCTTAGTAATTGGTGATGTGAAAGTAGGGTGTAGCTGTACTTTGGCAAGCAAACCAGAAAAACCAATTAATCCTGGTGAAACAGGAATTATTGAAGCTAAGATTGATACTCAAAAAATTGGACAAGGTAAGTTCAATAAGGGAATAAATGTAGTAGCTAATACAAACCCTTCAGTGACAATGCTTAACATTGTTGGTGAAGTTAAATAATTATTTTTATGCAACAATTTTTAATGATTGGATTGATGTTAGGAGTTTTTTACTTCTTTATGATTCGTCCACAAATGAAAAAACAAAAAGAATTAAAGAATTTCCGTGAAAATATGAAAGTAGGTGACCGCGTTGTTACTATTGGAGGTGTTCATGGTAAAATTTTGGAAATTACCGATACAACTGTATTAGTTAGTTCTGAAGGAAGTAAGATTCGTTTCGAAAAATCTGCAATCTCTTCTTCTGCTGCTGATATAATGACTGAGTTGAATAAGGATTAATAGTCTTTATCCAAGAGATTAAGGAGGTCTAACCAACCTCCTTAGTTATTTTAATTCACTGATATTGCGCTTTTTAACATTTTTTGTTTTAATTTTGATATAAACTAAAATTTGTTTTAAAGCTAATCACTATAGCTATGAAAAGAAAAATACTACTTATTATACTGTTGAGTATGCAGTCAATTATATTGTATGCCCAAAAGGATACCTTGTTTTGGTTTTCTCCGCCAAAAATCACTCCCAGTATTTCAAATTTAACTACTAAACTCTATTTAAAATCGTTTAATGAATCTGCGATTGTTAGCGTGCAAGTACCTGCAAATAATGGTTTTGCAACCCAAATAATTTCTATTCCTGCGAATTCAATTCAAATTGTTGATTTAACAAGTGCCTTTGGGCAGATTTATTCTTCAGCAAATACGGTCAATAATAATGGTGTTTTTATTGAATCTTCAAAACCTATTTCAGCAGAATGGGCAATCAATAATAGTACGATTAAAGAAGATTTTGTGCTAAAAGGTTCAATGGCTTTAGGAACGGATTTTTATACGATTGCGCAAAAGCAGTTTAATGTTGCAAATAGCGGAATGAGTGGTTTTAGTTTGGTCGCTACTGAAAATAATACGACGGTCTTAATAACACCCAAAACAAATTCAACGACTTCCAACCAATCTAACGTCAGCTCGACGACAAGCATTGTATTACAACGTGGACAAACCTATTTCGTAAATAAAAATGATGCAAGCTTTAATGCTAATCTAACGGGTTCAATTGTTTCTTCAAACCATCCTGTTGCCGTAACTGTATATGAAGATATTACAAATGGTAATGGGTGTAGTGATTTGATAGGTGATCAGTTGATTAGCACTAAAGACCTCGGTAACCGTTTTGTTGTTCCTAGAATTGGTACGGAAGGTTTTGTTTATGTGATGGCTGTTGAAAATGGTACAGAAGTAACGTATAATGGAGCAAGTACTTTAACGGATAACTTGAGTTGGGGAGAAGCTGCACTGTTTCCTTTGAGTGCAGATTTTAATTTAATCTCTTCGAATAAAAAAGTGTATGTTTATCAAGTCGTAACAAAGGATTGCGAATACAGTGCTACTTTAGTTCCTAATGCTTCTTGCGCTGGTTCTTATATAACAAATGTCGTTCGTAAAACAAATGATGATTTTAGTGTTGTGCTATTTACGCGAAGTGGATTTGAGAGGCATTTTTCTTTGAATGGAAATCCAATTGATTTACAAGGATTGACTTATAATGCAATTCCAGGAACTAACGGTGAAATGGTGGGGATTGTTATCCCTATGAATGATGTTCCAGTTGGGCAGTTAATTCAGGTGGCAAATAGCATGGATGTATTTGCAGCGGCAACTTATAATGGAAGTGCTAACAATGGTTCATTTTATTCGTTTGCGAGTGATTACACGGTGACCACTTTTGCAAATGCAGGAAATAATAGTACAACTTGTGCTAATGTTGATTTTGAACTGAATGGATTAGTTGGTGGTGGTCCAATTACAGGTATGTGGACTTCTTCCGGATATGGTTCTTTTGAGTCGTCAGAAACGAATCTTGTTAATCGGTATAGACCCAATCCTTTGGATGTGTTAATTAGTCCAATTAAGTTGGTGCTAACCACAACTGGTGATTGTCCTTCAAAACGTGATACTTTATTGTTAACTGTTAGCCCTTTGCCAATTGTTAATGCTTCTGTAGATCAGATCGTTTGTGCGAATAATAGTAATGTACAATTGAGAGGGACTGTTCAACAAGGTGCTACAACAGGGCGATGGACTACTCATGGAACTGGTGTTTTTGAACCTAATGCCGAAACTTTAAATGCAGTTTATATCCCATCCAATCAGGATTTTCTTAATACGAATATCACGCTTACTCTTAGCTCAACGGATAATGGTTCGTGTGCGACGGAAATGGATCAAATGCAAATTACTTTTACCAATCCTGCAGTTGTCAATATACCTGATGATTCAATCGTTGTGTGTTTTAATAATAATGTAGTACAATTGGAAGGAATTGTCAGCGGTTCATCAACAACAGGAAGATGGATTACGCAAGGTTCTGGAATGTTCTTTCCAAACAATATTGTTTTAAATACATCCTATCAACCTGGAATGGTTGACTTGACAAATAGGGCTATTTGGGTGTATCTCGAGTCGACCAATAATGGTCAATGTTTAGCAGTTAGAGATAGTGTTAAAGTGATTATTACTCCTGCACCAATAGTGGATGCTGGATTAAATAGATTGATTTGTATGGATCAGGATACGATTCATCTAACAGGAACTGCGAATGCGCATTTTGGAGGTACTTGGTCTGGTGGTTTCGGGACTTTCGACAATCAAAATGCTTTGAATACCTTCTATACTATTTCGCAAGATGACAAAGAGAACGGCTCCGTTATTTTTACTTTACGTAGTGAGAATAATGCAAATTGTGTAGCAAATTCTGATTTAGTACAATTTAACTTTGTAGAAATACCTTTTGTCAATTTTACGATTGAAGAAGGTTGTCTTGATGCGCTTCAAACACTAACCAACTTTTCCTTACCTGGTTCGGGTTCAATTGACCAATCGATTTGGAACTTTGGGAACGATGAAATCGTTGAGTCACTAAATACGCGCTATAGATTCCCAAATGCGGGTAATTTTCCTGTGGAATTGACAATCGTAAATTCAAATGGTTGTCGTGCTACAGGAACCCAAACAGCAATTGTTCATCAAAAACCAACTGCTGGATTTGATTATTCAACCGAGTGTAACTTTCAAACGGTATCGGTTCAATTTACTGATTTAGCAGCTGCAAGTGACGGAATCGCTTCGTATTTGTATGATTTGGGTGGGCAAGAGAATATTAGTACACCTGATTTTTCATTTGATTTCAAACAAGTGGGAACATATAATGTGTCTCAAATTGTTACCTCTATAAATGGATGTACGGATACGTTAATGCGAACGATTACCGTTGAACCATATCCAGTTGCTGGATTTGCTTATAATTTCACATCTGCTTTGAATGTAGGAAGTACTTATAATTTTGTAGATACTTCTTCGAATGCTCAAATTTATTTTTGGGAATTGGGAAATGGGACTACACTTGATATTCAGCATCCAACAATCAATTATTTTGAAAATGGCTATTATAATATTGTACAATGGGTTTATAATAGTTTAGGCTGTTATGATTCAACAAGTTTGTGGATTGAAATCAATACGATTACTTCTGATATTCAAACATTAATTCCAAATGTGATTTCGCCAAATGGTGATGGATACAATGATGTTTGGAAATTAGCATTCATTGAAATGCTTTACCCAAATGCTGAAGTAACAATTTTTAATTCTTGGGGACAAGAGTTATTTGCTTCTAAAGGATATAAAGAACCTTGGGATGCAACCTTTAATGGTGAAGAATTACCAGACGGCAACTATTACTACATTATTAAATTAAACGATACGAAAGAGGCAATGTACAAAGGTGCGCTTTTAGTATTGAGATCGACAAAATAAGCTATGAGAACTACTTATTTGTTATTTGTACTACTTACTGGATTGTGGAGTACAAGTTATGGTCAACAGATTGGACAGTTTTCCAATTTTGACATGAATAAATTCTATTACAACCCGGCCTATGCAGGGTCAACAGAACTTACGGTTTTAAACGCCTCTTTCCGTAATCAATGGACAGGATTTAAAGATGCTCCTCGAAATATTAACGTTAATGTATCAGGTTCATTGAGAAATCAAGGGAAATATGGATGGGGTGTTGGTTTTATGAATCAACAATCAGGTTTAATGAATACAAGTGGTTTTCATTTGAATTACGCGCAGCACTTTACCCTCAAAAAAGAGTTAAAATTAGCCTTTGGTATCCAACCCGGATTTTTGCAATACAGGGTACGTTTATATGACGCCATTCTCGCGGATCAAGGAGATCAAACGTTGACAGGAAATGTATATTCAGCAAATGCAATTGATGTTAATCTTGGATTTAATTTGTACAACAAAAAATTCTTTGTAATGGGCTCCGCTCAGCGTTTACTATCTACGGATATTAAATTTACCAGCTACAACCAAAACTTAGCGTTTTATTTTAATGGAATTGCTGGATATAATTGGTTAATCGAAAAGAAAAAATTACTGATTCAACCCATGATTATGGTGCAATATACAAGTCCTGTTCCGTTACAATACGCAGCCATGTTAAAGTTTATGTATGATGATAAACTATGGGTGTCGGCCTCCTATCGATCTAAAGATATTGTCGGTGTAACAGTTGGAGTGAACTTTAAAAAACGATTCGGATTGTACTATGGTTATGACATGGCATTTGGTCCATTATTGAGACACAATACAGGTTCGCATGAAGTTGGGATTAGTTTTATCCTAAATAAGAAAAAACCTACGTTGGAAGAAGTTGATGAAGAATTAAATAATAGCATTTTGGAATCTACAAAGGTTCCGGAAAAGAAATAATACTACACTATGAAAAAGATGAAATTCGTATTTCTGTTATTACTTTTAGTAGTTACAAAAGGTATCAATGCTCAAATTGATACCACTTTTTGGTTAGGCGCGCCTTGGGTGACCGTGGGACACTCTGGGAATGTACCTGTCAAATTGCATTTCTCCAGTTTTGATGAATTAACAAACGTAAGAATCTATCAACCAGCTGGCGGTTATGATACGACTTTTACCATGAATCCAAATAGCTTAAAGAGTGTTAATTTGAGTCACATTATTAATGCACTAGAAGCTAAACCAGCAAACCAAATCTTAAATTATGGAGTGAAAATTGAAACTTCTGCAATTGTTACAGTAGTTTATGAGGTTTCATCTTCGATAAATAATCCTGAGACCTACTCTTTAAAAGGTCAAAATGGATTGGGAACAGAATTCTTAACCCCTTTTCAAACCAGATGGTTTAACAATCCGGATTATAATCCAACACCAAAGCAAATGTTTACCATTGTTGCAACGGAAGATAATACACAGGTATGGATTACTCCTCGCACGGATGTAATTGGACATCCAGCTGGTGAAACTTATGGTGTTGTTTTAAATCGTGGACAAGTTTATACGGTTGAAAACATCTATACGACAACCAATCAGCCAGGAAGCACTCTGTCGGGAAGTGTAGTAACAGCTAACAAACCTATTTCGGTTTTAATTTCAGATGATTCCGTTCGAAATGTTGATGGAGGGGGGTGTAGTGATTTGATGGGGGATCAATTGGTTCCAGTTGATGTACTAGGGGATGAGTATATCGTGAATAAAGGAAGTATGAATGAAAATTCTAGAGAAGGAGTTTTTATTGTGGCAACGGAGAATTTCACTGAAGTAGTTATTCAAACAGGTTTGACAACGCAAACACGTATGTTGAATAAAGGAGATACGTGGAATTTCACGATCACAACTCCTTTGAACCATATTAAAGCGACTAAAAATATTTACGTTTTACAAGCTTCAGGTTTTGGTTGTGAATTAGGAGCAGCTATTTTGCCTCCGATTAACTGTGCTGGGTCCGATCAGGTAAATTTTACCCGTACGAATAATCAAGGTTTTTTCCTTAATCTTTTAATACCAAGTTCTGGACGAGCAAACTTTACTTTAAATGGAGTGACAATCCCAGCTACAAATTTTAATATCGTTCCTGGAACAAATGGATTATGGAGTGGTGCGCAATTAGAATTTACAACCGCACAGATTGCTGTAAACTCATCTAATACGATTCGAAATTCGACCGATTATTTTGCTTTGGGCGTCATTAACGGAGGATCAACATCTGGATGTTATTATCATTATATGTCATCCTTTGTGCGTAAAACAAAAGTCAATGCAGGATTGGATAATGTACTATGTGACGGAGAACCTTTTATTCCAATCAATGGTACAGTTAATGGGGCAACATCGACAGGTATTTGGTCTGTGATCAATGGAAACGGGAATTTTTCAAATCCAACACAACTGCAAACAAGATATATTCCAACCACGCAAGATTATAATCAAGGAACAATTAGTTTCCTTTTATCTTCAACTGGAAGCTGCTTACCAGCAATGGATACCGTGAAATTTAATTTTATTAAAGCTCCTGTTGTTACTGCTGGTAATGATCTTACTTATTGCGCAAATAATATAGCGACCATCAATATTTCAGGGGGTGTTCAGTACGCAACTACTGCTGTTTGGAATAGTACGAATGGAGGTTCTTTCGGAAATGTAAATGATCTAGTGACAACCTACACTCCTTCCGCGCAAGAGATTTTGAGTGATAGTTCTATTCTCGTCCTGACTTCTGCTGGAAGTTTTAATGCTTGTCCAAACGCAAAAGATACGTTAATTATTCGCTTTACACCAGCACCAGTGGTTGATCCAGGTCCAGATTTTACCATTTGTTCCAATCAAACCGAAATTAATCTAAATGGTGTAATAACAGGAATAACAAACACAGGTTCATGGTCCACAAATGGGTCGGGTGCATTTACACCGAGTCAAGATTTGTTAGAAGCAACTTATATTTTAGGGCAAAGTGACCTTGAGAACGGAATGGTTACCTTGTTTTTGACATCAACAAATAATGGAAACTGTAATCCGGTTTTAACAAGCTTCAATTTATCAATTATAGAGCAACCGACTATTTCCATTACTTCTGCAGATTCTATTTGTGCTTCTGCTGATATTGTTCAATTATCAGGGAGTATCTCCAATGGTTTTGGTGCACAATGGTCAACAGCTGGATTTGGAAATTTGATCAATGCAAACACGCTTAATGCTATTTATAACTTAAATCCTGTAGATATTACAAATGGATTTGTAGATATATTCCTTTCGACTGGTGGAGTTTGTCAATCGGTTAGGGATTCTGTTAGACTACATTTTATCGAAGCGCCAATTGTAGACGCTGGGGTAAACGGAATTCTTTGTGCAAATGAACTGATCCATGTACATGGTGCCATTTCTGGACCTGCAGCTCACGGTCAATGGCAATCGATGGGAACAGGAGCTTTTGATCAAGCAAACCAACTTTCGACAATTTATCGTCCATCAGCAGGTGATTTAATCAATGGATTTGTGGATCTTATTCTTGTATCAACGAATAATTATGGTTGCGATGTGCCCAATGATGTCGTGCGATACAACTTCAAAACAATTCCAGAAGCGCTCTTTACAGTAGCGGATGTGTGTGAAGGTGTTAATGCGGTTTTTAACGATCAATCAACCATGGACAATGGAACAATCGTTGCTTGGAATTGGGATTTTTCTAATGGTATTATTTCAGTAACCGATCGTCCATTGCATGCTTTTGCAACGGGCGGAATTTATCCAATTCAATTGGTGGTTACATCTGATAATGGATGTACTGATACGATTGTTAAAAATCTAAATGTACATTTTAACCCAATTGCCAATTTTGATTTTACCACAGCTTGTGAAAATAACCCAATCTATTTTACAGACAGAAGTACAATCAATGGCGGATTAATTTCACAGTTTACCTACAACTTTAATGATTTTGATTACTCAACTCGTCAAAATCCAACGCATTCTTTTGCCATTTCGGGGTCATTTCCAGTAACGCTTACGGTTGTGTCAAACTATAATTGTGTAAGTACGATTACCAATGTCGTTCCGGTAATTCAGAGTCCAACCGCTAGCTTTAATGCGACTCCTATACCTGCACTAGTTGGTGAAACGATAACATTTGATGATGCATCTGTTGGAACAAACTTAATTACATGGTTCTGGGATTTTAATGACGGTCAATTCGGAAATGGAGAAACGGCTTATCATAATTATCAAGTAGGAGGGGTATACAATGTACAATTAACAGTGACGGACGGTAATGGTTGTTTTGATGTAGTTACTAATCCTATATCTGTTGAATTATTGCCCGTTCTACCTACAGGATTCTCTCCAAATGGTGATGGTGAAAACGACGTATTCATCATTCGTGGAGGACCATTCAAAAGTGTTTTATTCAAAGTCTATTCTCAATGGGGGGAAGATATTTTTCAAACGGAGGACGGAAACGTTGGATGGGATGGAACATGGAAAGGTGAGCCCGCTCCTTTAGGAGTATACTCCTGGTATTTTAATGTGGAAATGGGGAACGGAACAATGATTAAGCGCTCCGGTGATGTTACTTTAATTCGCTAGAAATGAAAAAGTTTTTAATATATATACTAATGAGCTTGTGTTTAAATGGGCACGCTCAAGACATGCACCTAACGATGTATGACGCATCTCCTCTTTTTTTGAATCCTGCGATGACGGGAGTTGTGGATGCTGATTTCCGTCTACATGTACAATACAGAACACAATGGAAATCCGTAAATTTTAAACCTTACAATTCCATGTTGGCAAGTTTTGATATGCCCTTTAAAAACTCAAAATGGAGTTTAGGGATACAAATTAGTAATTTCAGAGCTGGAACAGGAAACTTTAATGTATTGCAAGGACTCGTTTCTACCTCGTACAATACGGCGATTGATAAAAAACAAAATCATGGATTAACTTTTGGTGTCCAGGCTGGAATAACTCAAAAATCGTTAGAATATCAATTACTGTCCTTTAACAATCAGTATTCGTACTATAATGGTGGGCATTTTGATATGTCAGCGGCTTCCAATGAAAATTTCGGGGCGGAGTCTAAGATAACACCTGCTCTTAATGCTGGAGTAATGTATTATTACGCAAAACAGCAAGCAAAATTAAATCCATTCATTGGGGTGTCTGTTTTTAATCTTTTACAATCTAAAGAATCGTTTTTTAATCAAGAAAACCGAATGACTATGCGTTTGTTAGTACATGCGGGTACACGAATTAATTTTACCGAAACAATTTATCTGATACCAAAAGTGCTATTCTCTATGCAGAATAATTTCACCGAAACAACAGTCGCAGCAGAACTTGGATATTTCCTAAAAAGCAGTGATATACATCTTTTAGTAGGAGCTGTACATCGTATAAATGACGCGATGGTCATTACCGGAGGATTAAAATTTCAGAATTTTATTTTGAAAATGGGTTATGACGTAAATGTATCTCGATTATCGAGCGTTTCCAGTGGTAGAGGTGGATTTGAAGTGTCTTTAACCTACTTGAATAGAAAAAATAAAAAGGAAAATAAAACAATTTGTCCAAGATTATAATAAGACCATGAAATTTACATTAGTAGTTCTATTTTTAAATATTTGCGCTGTCGTATTTGGACAATCTAAAATGGTTTGGATTCAGCAAGCGGATAAATTTTTCGCGAAAGAAGATTACGCAAATGCATTAGCTTTATATGAAAAGGCTATGGACGATGAAACCATTCGTGGAACAGCTGTTTTACCTTACGAGTTTCAATTAACCAACCAAAAATTAGGTGGCGAAAAAAAGAAGGTGAAAGTTTTACCACACGATTACGTTCGACATCAAATTGCAATGTGTCAAATGCTTACTTATGACTATAAAAGAGCAGAAGAGCATTTGAATGTAACCAAAGAAATTCCTGCATTTTTGGCTGATCGTTATTATTACGCAATCGCGTTGAAAAATAATGGTAAATGTCCAGAAGCTGTTACAGAATTTGACCATTTTATCCAACAAGAGAATGGATATGATTCCTTAAAGTTTTTGGCACAAATTGCTAAAAAAGGATGTGAATTTGCGCAATCGGATAAAAAAATCAGACCAGGCGTTAAAGTGAATTTATTAGACGAAAACTTTAACCAAGGAACAAGTAATTTTGCAACCGCTTATTTTGGAAGCGAAGAACGATTAATGTTTAGTTCCGCTAGAGCAGGAGGTGTAATTTTGAGCCCAGAACAAAAATCAGAATTCTTATGCGATTTGTATTGGATTGAAAAGAAAGATGGCGAATGGGGGAAAGCAACCAATTTTGGTCGACCGCTAAATTCAGCACAACATGATGCCGGATCCGCATTTAATGGGGGAAATGTAATTTTTTATACCAGATGGAGCGATGTTAATCGTAAAGAGAAAGCCATTTATTTGGCACGTATGATTGATTTTAAGTTTTTTGAAGCCTATAAATTGGATGAAAAAGTTAATGTTCCTGGATTTAGTGCCATGCAACCATTTGTTTCGAAAGACGGAAAAACACTTTACTTTTCGAGTGATCGTCCGGGTGGAAAAGGAGGTATGGATATTTGGAAAATTCAACTCGATACGCAAGGAAATGTAATTGGAGAAGCACAAAATTTAGGATATCCAGTGAACTCAGCAGCCGATGAGGTAGCTCCGTTTTATCATGCCAAATCAGCAACTTTATTTTATTCTTCCAATGGCTTTAACTCCATCGGTGGTTTAGATATTTTCAAAGCAGATTATAATGCCGATAAAGGAGCCTTTGCTTATCCCGAAAATCTGGGCGAACCCATTAATTCAACTAAAGACGATGTTTATATCATTTGGGACGAAAAATTAGATCAAGGTTTTCTTTCTTCGGATCGAACAGATTGTGAATTTGGTCACTGTATGCAATTGTATAAAGTCAAAAATGGAGCAATCATTATTGAGTTAGAGGGAACAACTTTCGATAGCCAAACCAATGAAGTATTAGCCAATACAACGCTTACTTTTAAAGACGTAATAGGTGGCGAAAATCAATTTTCAGTTACCACGGATGATAAAGGTTATTATTTCCAAAAATTAAACGCTGGAGAAGAATGGTTTATTAAAGCCAGTAAACCAAAGTATTTTAATGATGCAAACGTCGTTGATACACGAACAATAACCGAATCAATAAAACTGGTGCAAGATTTTTTCCTAGCTAAAATTCCGATTAAAGAAATATCAATTGATGGAATTGAATACGATTTTAATTCGGCCACTTTACGACCGATTTCAATGGAAATATTGGATAAATTGTATGACTTTTTAGTGTTTAATGATAAATTAATCGTAGAGTTAAATTCACATACCGACTCAAGAGGAAGTGATAGCTACAATTTAAATTTATCCCAAAGAAGAGCTCAGTCATGTGTGGATTATCTAATTAAGAAAGGAATTGACCCACTACGCCTGAAAGCAAAAGGTTATGGAGAAACGGATCCAGCTTCAATAGTTGATGGAGATAAAAACGAAGTTGTATTGACTGAAAAATACATTAACCAATTTATCAAAGTAGATAAAGATAAATTTGAATCGTTACATCAAAAAAATCGAAGAACTGCATTTAAGGTCATCGGTGATAATTTTGAGCTTAAATCAAATAATCACCAAGAAGAGAATAGATAAAAGAGAGGGGGTAGGTAAAAAGTTACTTATCCCTTTTTTTTGTTTCTTTTTGTTCTTTCTGTTTTTCCTTGAGGTCTTTTTTTATGACTTTTACGCGTTCTCGAGAATCTTTTTTCTTCTGACGATATTCTTGTTGAGACGCTTTAAACGTTTCTTTTGTCATTGTATCCATTTTCATATCAATCACCGTAACACCAGCTAATATATCTTGAATGACCATTTCCGTGAATGCATTTTTCGTATTGGGTTCATATTTGTCATTCAAATTATGCTTCATCATTTTTGCAGCAGTAGTATATAGCATACTTTGCATGCCATTGGTGTATTTGTCCATAATTTGTTTAACCGTCAACCCCGTTTCCCGGTGGATAAGTTGAATCAATAGACGACCTTCACTCACATATAAATCTCGAATCGCATAGGAAAATTCGTCCTTCAAGAAGTCATTCATTTTTTTAGAATACTTACGCGCATCTTTCTTTTTCTCTAAGGTTGATAACGTGGATTCATATTCCTCTAATATTGCTTTTGCTTTTACAGCTAAAGGATAAACTCTCTTTAATCTTCTTAATTCTGACTGATATTGATTTTTCATGTACCGACTTACATAGAATTCATCTAATTCAGTTATTCGTAAGCTGTCATTGGAGTCTTCTTGTTGCTGAGAATAGCTGTTTGATAAACAGAATAGCAGTAATGTTATAAAAAGCAACCATTTCATAGTTTTCTTAGTTAAATTCGTACGGTTAATGTATATCAAAGTTTTTGCCAAAAAATGAGTTTAAGGAAAATTATAGGAATATACTACATTTTAATCTTACTAGTTGCATGCCAATCACCGAATAAGGCAAATGAGGTAGTTGAAGATAATAATATAGATACTACGATAAATCATGATTTGGAATTCAGTATTCAAAAAGACAGTACCAAAAAAGCACATGAAGTTACCGAATTCAAAGAAAATCTTAAAGTTATCGAACAAAAATATGGGCAACAGTGGGGATTTTGTGAATGTGTAACAGTAAATGATTCCATTGATAAAGCCGTAAAAGCACTGTCTGATTTTGATTCTAAACATGCTGAATTATTGTTAGAACGCTTTGAATATGTGTCCGATAAATGTCAAGCTTTTATTGGTATGGACGCTAATCGTACACCAGAACAAAGGGACGAACACCAAAAGAAAGTGAAAAAGTGTCTTAAGAACGCAAAAAGTAGTTAGCTTTGTAATATGCCCAAAAGCATATTCACATATTTTTTACTGTTCATTTTTGGATTTCTTTTGATCCCCAAGAATCTTGTACATGAATGTGAACGCCAACATAAACATGAAATAAATAGTGAACATGAACATTCTGTAGAGGGTCACTTTGACAATTCGGATAAATGTTCTATTTGTGACCTTCAAGTTTTCCCATTTACTCTTCCTCAAATAGCAGTAAGCTTTTTCCTTGAGCAAAAAGGTAATGCAAGCTATCATTTTAGCACACAATCCACAGATATTGATGTTCAAACGAAATTTTTAAGAGGACCGCCAGCAAACGCATAGTTGTTTGTTTTCTTAATTTTTCAATATCTTTTATGCGTGTAATTTTCATGCTAGTTGTCGTATGTACGTATGCACAAATTAGCTATTCTCAAATAATTAAATCGGTTAAAGATGCGCAGTCGTTACAGCCTTTAAATGATGTAACGGTTTATGATGCATTCGGTCGTTTTGTGACTTATTCCAATGAATTGGGTGTTGTTGTTCTTCCGGACTCGCTTTCTTCAGTGATTATTACCCTTGAAAAGCCTGGGTTTAAATCACTCTATTTGGATTTAAGTCATGATCATGGCGATGATATTTTCCTTTCTAGACATTCCCAGGTTTTGGAAGAAGTTGCTATCGTTTGGCAATCGGCCTACTTAGGATTACCAACCTTTGCCAATATCGATTCCCGTTCCATCGAACAATTGAATGGCATTCCTCAGACAAATTTGATGCAATCGCTTGCCGAAATACCAGGGGTTTATTCATCTAATACGGGACCTGGAATTAGTAAACCTGTCATTCGTGGTTTACAAGGAAACCGGATATTAACCTTTTTTGATGGGTACAAGCTCGAAGGCCAACAATGGGGTGGAGATCATGGTTTAGGAATAACAGAATTAGGTGTAAAAGACGTAAGTGTAGTCAAAGGACCTGCGGCATTGCTTTATGGTGCTGATGCAATGGGAGGTGTGTTATTAATTAACGATGGTTTCTGGGAGACAGAGCAAGGATTGAAAATTAGTGCTTTTTCTCAGTTTGAAACAAATTCAATGGGGACAACATCAGCAGCTCAAATTCAACATCGAAAAAACAAATGGGCTTGGCAAGCGGGCGGACGATTTACCTCTCATGCCGATTATAAAATCGCTAAAAAACAATTTGTCGACAACAGCCGATTTAATGAATACAACGCTAAATTAGGACTGGGTTTTTATGGTGGTAAGTTTCGAAGTACACTACAAGTACTAATGACGCAAAATCAAATTGGATTGCCAGGACATACGCATGATAGTGATCCGGATGAATCTTCTTTTGTGACCAACGTTCAAAAACGCAATAAGATATTACCGGTTCAATACAATAAACAATGGTTTACGATTTGGAATGCCGAATGGCAATTTTCTAATAAAGATGTATTGAAATTAACCACAGGATTTACGCATCAAAATTTGTTAGAACACGATCATAAACATACCATACCAGCATTGGGAATGATCACGCAAAATATCCCCGTACAACTAATGTTTCATCATACTCAAAAGCGTTCCATGTTGACGGCTGGTTTACAAGGAATGTATAATCAAATTACGAATAACAAGGAAGCTGAAGAGATTCTGATTCCTAATGCTAACCAAAAAGATGTAGGCGCCGTTCTTAAAATGCAGTGGGATAGAGTGAAATGGAAAACTGAATTTGGAATAAGAGGAGATTTTAGACATATTAATGCTAAGAGTTTTTCAAAGACTTATTTTGGAGCAAATGCCGGATGGAATACAACCATTCATTTTGGGAGTAAACGTACGCTTAAAGTAGGATTGAATAGTGGATTTAGAATCCCTCATTTATCTGAATTATTGGCTAATGGTGCGCACCACGGAACCTTTCGCTATGAAATAGGTAATCGTAATTTGAAACCAGAAAAGGCTGTTCAAATTGATGTGAGTTACGATAGAATGGGAGATCATTTTTCCTTTATTTTAAATCCATTTGTAGCCCTTTTAAACGATTTTATTTACCTAAATCCTACCGGACAATCTATAAATTCAATGCCTATTTTTGAATATAAACAAATCAATTGGGCTTTGCAATATGGTGCGGATGTGGGAATACATTGGCATCCACATTTTGCGCATTCATGGCATCTAGAATCAACGATTAGTTACTTGAATTATGCTTCTAATTCAACTGCGTTTAGTTTGATTCCTGCACCTCGATGGAATTCTTCACTCAAATATGAACCAACAATGAAAGGGAAAATTAGAATTGAAGATGTGCAATTACAGTTTACCTATTTTTTTCCTCAAAAAAATACTGTATCTTATGAATGGGCAACTGCGGATTATGGACTCTTAAACGTTGGTATGAATACAGTTTTTGGTTCTAAAGAAAGGTGGAAGATACAGATAGCTGTTAGAAATTTGACTAACAAACAATATATAGATCATTTGTCCAGACTAAAACCATTAGGCTTGTATAATCCAGGCCGAAATATTATAATTAAGTTAATTTATAACCTATAATAATTTAAAATAGTAGTAACATGAAAAAAGGATTATTTGTACTAGGATTAGCAGCAATTAGTTTTGTAGCTTGTAAAAAAGATGAATGTCACGCTTGTCATTATGAATTAAGTGAAGAAAGAATCGAGCTTGGTCAAAAATGCGGTGATGATTTAAAACAAGCCGAAACAGCAGGAATGGTTGTGGATGGTGTGAAATATGACATACATTGTCATGAACACTAATCTTGCATAGCGATACGATTATTAGCCCGCTAAAATAGTAAGGCGGGCTTATTTTTTTCGTAATAGTTCATTTTTCATTTTGGACAAAAATTCTGGGGTAACTCCTATAAATGAGGCAATCTGTTTTTGAGGTAATTCGTTAATTAAGCCAGGGTAGATCTTACAGAAGTTTAAGTATCTGTCTTTTGCGGTTAAACTCATTCCATCTAAAAGACGTTGTTGATTAGCAACTAATGCATTTTCAGTTAGTATCCTAAAATAGCGTTCAACAGAGGGAACTAAGTCAAATAAGGCAATTTGATTAGCGCGTGTTAATAGATAAGCGTCCGTTTCTATAATGGCATCAACATGTAATAATGAAGGTTTACTAGATATAAAGCTGTACATATCAGTTACCCACCAATTGGCTGGAGCAAACTGTAGGACATGTTCATCACCTTGAGAATCGATAGAGTAGGAGCGCATACAACCATCAACTATAAAAACCGCTCTGTTAGCAATTTCACTAGGTTCTAAGAACTTTTCTTTACGTTTAAACGTACGTTTTTCAACTTTTGACATAATTATCTCCGCCTCACCATCCGTTATCGAACAACGACGACGAATGTTTTCAATCAATAAATCCATAATGCTAAAATAGTCATTTTATATTCTCTACGAAAAAGGGAGACTTTTGTTTTATTAACTGCTTTTAGCCTATCGGAATTATAGAAAATAAAAAAAGCGCTCCGAAAAGCACTTTTAAAAATTTCATATAATTCTAATGTGTGCAAGTCAGAAATAAACCTCCGAAAAGCATTCCAATAGTGCAGATGATTAAAACCAAGTAAGTTAATGGAGTAGGAGTAACCTTGGCGTCAACGCCCTCAGCTGGTTTGCCTAAGATAATCATTAACGTACGTAAATAGTAGTATATACCAATTCCAGAGTTAATTAAAGCGATTACCACCAAAAAAGTATAACTTTGAATCGCATCCGCGAAGATTAGATATTTCCCAAAGAATCCCATTAACGGCGGAACACCAGCTAATCCTAATAATGCCAATGTCGCAACGAAGCCGATAAATGGATTTTTCCGTCCAACACCACGCATTGCTTCAATGGAATCAAATCGATCATTCACAATTGCTAAAATGGTGATTAAAGCAATCGTTGCAAATCCATAGGCTGCTAAGTAAAACCAAGCATTAAATAAACTGTGTGGAGTACTAGCGATTATCGCAATTAAAACATAACCAATATGTGCAATACTTGAATATGCCAAAAGTCGTTTGAAACGTATTTGACGCAATGCTGATAGGTTACCAACAAACATGGTAATAATTGCCAATACAATTAAAAGGGGTGCCCAGAAATCATGAACTTCACCAAAAACACCGCAAAATAGGTTGATAAATGCTCCAACAGCTCCAAGTTTAACAACTGAAGCCATAAAACCTGTAATTACATTTGGCGCTCCATCATATACGTCAGGTGACCAAAAGTGAAATGGCGCAGCTCCAACTTTAAATAAGAAGGAAACCATGACTAATAATAATCCAACGTATGCTAGTGAAGAAACTTCTCCATATTGGAAATATTCGGTCATCTCATTTACTTCAAAAGTACCTGTCGCTCCATATAACCAAGCGATTCCAAAAAGTAAAATACCAGTGGCAAATGATCCTGTGATAAAGTATTTTAAGGAAGCTTCAGACGATAAAGAATCCGATTTTTTTGATCCAGCAAGTACGTAAACAGGAATTGATAAAATCTCTAATCCTAAGAAGAATACAAACAAATTGGTAAAAGAAACCATCAAAATTGCTCCAATCAATGAGAATACCATTAGTGCCATGTAATCTCCTGTATGTTCTTCGTTGATTTTGAATTGTTCATAACCAGCTATTATTAGTAAAGCTGTGAATACAATTCCTGTTAAACCAAAATAAGGAACCATTCCTGTCATGTCAACTCCTCCATATGAACTTAAAAATCCAATTGGGTTGCTTATTTCGCAATACATAGCTCCGGCAGAAATGATTAATCCTACTAAAACGGACGCTAAGGTTAATGCTGGTTTTTTTAAGAATGCAATAAACATTCCGATTAAACCTGTTATAAATAAAAGGGTTATGCTTAACATAAAACGTAGTCTTAATTAAGAATTTATAAGTTGAATTAATGCCTCTAAACTTGGATTTACCAGATCAAAAATGATTTGTGGATAAACACCTAATGTTACCACAACAATCATAATCAATAGAAAGGATAACCATTCTGTCAAATGCAAATCTGGGAACGTAAATCCTTTTGATGGTCCATACATGCTCAGTTGAAAAGCACGGAATGTATAGGCACATGCTAGAATTAATGTCGTACCAGCTAATATTCCAGTGATTGCATCAAATTGGAAAAGACCTTTCAATAGTAAAAACTCTCCAATAAAACCACTCGTTAATGGAACAGATACACCTGCAAAAACGATGCAACCAAACCAAAATGCAAATTTAGGTGCTTGTGTAGCGAGACCGCCTAGGTCATTGAAATTACGTGTGTGTAAACGGCGTTCAATGATATCTGCACATAAGAATAATCCGATTGCTACAAAAGAGTGATTCACAATTTGAATCATCGCTCCGGATAAAGTATCAACGTTTAGTAAAACTAAACCTGCAGCAATTAATCCTACGTGGGAAATAGATGCATAAGCAAATGTCGTTTTAATATCGGATTGTTTGATGGCTAATATTGCAGCATAAATTACACCAATTACCCCCAAAGTGATAATCACTGGACGCATGCAATTCAATGCTTCTGGAGCTAAAGGCATCAACCATTTTAACATTCCAAATAAAGCCATTTTTAACATCAAAGCACTTAATAGCATTGTTCCTGCCATAGGTGATTTTGTATACGTTTGTGGTTGCCATGTATGAAAAGGAAATAAAGGGATTTTTACAGCAAACGCGATAAAGAATCCACCAAAAACCCAACATGCAGATTGTGTAGATAAGGAAACAATAACTAAATCTTCAAAAGCAAATGAAGGAGCATAAGATTTGATGTAAATCAATGAAAATAACATAGCTAATGAACCCACAAATGTATAGATAAAGAAAGTCATCAATGTTTTACGACGATCTGGTGCTCCAAACCAAAAGAACAATAAGAAGATTGGAATTAAAGAGATTTCCCAGAAGATGTAAAACAACATTCCATCATTTGAAATAAATACGCCCATCAATGCGGCTTGCATCAAAAAGACCATTGCATTAAATCGTTTATCTGAAGCAATGTTTTCGTTTTGAAAATTGCTTAACAAAATCAAGAAAGGAATAATTGCCGATAGTAAAACCATCATTAAACCAACTCCGTCATAACCAAATTGAAAAGTTAAACCGAAAGGGGCAATATAATCAACTAAGCAAGTAGGCGTAATTGAATGATATACTTCCGTTGGATTGTATCGTCCGTATGCACATAAAGCTACTGCAATCGTAACGAGACTTCCAATGAGAGCAAATGGACGTTGTAACTTTCCAGGTACAACTAAGGCCACTAGAGCCAATAAACTAGGTATTAATAGTAACTCCACTGCGCTTAAATTTTCACTAAGTAATAAATAATAAATGCTACAATTCCCACAACCATCCAAAGCACATAGCTATTGATTTTACCCGTTTGCCATTGTTTGGTCGTTTCTCCTGTAACCCCTAATCCTTTAACCAAACCATTGATTAATCCGATTAAAATAGTTTGTTCAAAGAAGGCCAATCCTTTTTGGCTCAACCATTCAATCGGGCGAACAATGATAGCGTTATATAGTTCATCGATGTATAGTTTTCCATTGGAAACTTTCTCCCAACCGTTTAATTCAGAATCTGATTTAGCAACTACTGCTTTTTTAACATAAATAGTGTAAGAAAGGAATAAAACAAGTAAACAAGATAAAATCGCAATGATCATAAGTGTCAACATCGTACTGTGATCCAAATGCTCCATGTGAATTTTATCCATTCCGATTACATTCGCTTCTAACGTGTGAGATAGATAATGTGTCCCTTTGGATAAGAATAATCCGGGCAAATTGATGATTCCTCCAAAAATGGAAAGTACAGCCAATACAATTAAAGGTAATTTCATTGACATCGGGCCTTCATGTACGTGGCTTTCTTGTTCTTTTGTTCCTCTAAATTGACCATGAAACGTCAAGAAGTACAAGCGGAACATGTAGATTGCTGTTAAGATTACAGAGACCATCAAGATGAGGTATAAAGTAATGCTTTTTAAGAATACAAATCCTAAAATCTCATCTTTTGAAAAGAATCCAGATAGTAAAGGGAAACCAGTTATGGCCAAAGTTCCGATTAAAAACGTTAAATGCGTTACCGGAATTTTGGATTTTAAACCACCCATTTTACGAATATCTTGCTCTTCAGACATTGCATGAATAACACTTCCTGATCCTAAAAACAATAATGCTTTAAAGAAGGCATGTGTTGTCACGTGGAATAAAGCTGCTGTATATGCACCACATCCTAGGGCTACAAATAATAATCCTAATTGTGATACGGTTGAATACGCCAATACTTTTTTGATGTCATTTTGACGAAGTGCAATAAACGCAGCTACCAAAGAGGTTGCCAATCCAATGTAAAGCATGATTTCTTGCGTACATGGTGCCCATTGAAACATAAAATTAGAACGAATCACCAAGAATATACCTGCAGTAACCATCGTTGCAGCATGGATTAACGCCGAAACTGGAGTTGGTCCCGCCATCGCGTCTGGTAACCATGTAAATAAAGGTAATTGAGCGGATTTACCTGTTGCTCCAATGAAAAGACAAAGGGTAATTGTTGTAATTAAACCAATATTTGCAACAAAACCATCTGCTAAGAATAAATTACCTAAATCTAAATATTCTAATGTTCCATAGTTGATTAGAATTAAGAATAAAGCAACTAATAATCCTAAATCACCAATACGGTTCATAATAAATGCTTTTTTAGCAGCATCACCGTTTAAGAATCCTTTATTTGGATCATTGTAATGGAAGCCAATCAACAAGTATGAACAGATACCAACACCTTCCCATCCGAAGAATAACATGAAGTAATTAGAGCCTAATACAAGGATTAACATCGCGAAAATGAACAGATTTAGATAAGTAAAGAACTTATAATAACCTTTGTCATGACTCATATATCCCATCGAAAAAAGATGGATTAATGCACCAACACCTGTTACAATCATGGCCATCCACATGGAAAGATTGTCCGCTAGTAAACTTACATTTAATTGTAAGTCCGGTAGGTTAATCATGTTGAATAACGTACTTCTTACGGGTTCATCACCTAATTGCTTGTAAATCGTGAATGATACGATAAAAGATAGGGCAGTAGCGATGGTTGCTAATGAACCAACCACTATTTTTGGAAGCTTTTTACCAAGCATTCCATTTATTATTCCACCGATTAGCGGAAACAATAATATTAAGGGTAATAATTGTGCAATAGTCATTTTTAACCTTTTAATTCGTTAAACATTCCTACATCGACCGTTTTCTTATTACGATAAAGTAATACTAAAATGGAAAGTCCAACCGTTGCTTCTGCTGCGGCAACCACCATGATGAAGAACACAAAAACTTGCGCATCACCTTTACCATGATATTGCGAAAAGGCAACCATCAATAAGTTTACGGCGTTTAGCATCAATTCAACGCACATCAGGATGATGATTGCATTTCTACGAATCATTACACCTAACACACCTATAACAAATAGGACAGTAGCTAAAATGATATAGAATTGGAGGGATACTCCGTTATTTAAGAGGGTAGCTAAAATCATAATTAGTCAATAATTTGTTTTTCTCGTTTGGACAATAAAACAGCCCCGACCATTGCAACAATGAACAGAACAGATGACAATTCAAAGGGTAAAATATATTTACCAAATAACAATTGTCCTAGATTTTCAACCAATCCCTGGCCATTATCTGGTGCTGCAATTGCTTTTATTTCTACCGCATCTTTTAATGCTGCTACAAGTACAATGATTAAAGATGCTGAGGTTAACGAAGCTGCAATCTTCATCAATGAAGTGGTTCGTGGTTCGTTGTCTTTACTTAGGTTTAATAACATTAAAACGAACAAAAACAAAACCATTATCGCACCGGTATAAACAACGATGTTAACAATAGCGATAAACTGGGCGTTCATCATTATATAATTTGCCGAGATAAAAACGAATGTTAATACTAAGGACATCACGCTTCGAACAGGATGTGTACTCAGTACAACCATTAGGGCAGAGGCAATCGTCAATGCACCTAAGATATATGCTACAATTTCTGATGTCATCATTGGTTTGATCTTTTTCCTGTATGTTGTCTTTTGGATATGTCAACACGGTTATTAATATCTTCAACTAATTTATCTTTACCGTAAACAAATGGAGTACGGTTAAAATCAGTTGGTACAATACGATCGGTTAAGAAAACGGCCTCTTTTGGACATGCTTCTTCACATAAACCGCAAAAGATACAACGCAACATATTTATTTCATATTCAGCTGCATATTTTTCTTCACGATATAAATGTTCTTCTCCCGCTTGACGTTCCGCTGCAGTCATGGTAATTGCTTCAGCTGGACAAGCAACTGCGCATAATCCACAAGCGGTACAGTTTTCTCGTCCTTGCTCATCTCTTTTAAGCACATGCATTCCTCGATAAACAGGTGCAAAAACACGTTGTTGCTCCGGATAACGAAGGGTTACAGGTTTATAAAACATATGTTTAAAGGTCTTACTCATCCCGCTAAATACAGCTGGTAAGTAAATACGTTCCATAAATGTCATTTCCTTATTGGAAACTTCTTTCTTACGATTGGTTAAACTATCCATGTTCTTTCCAATTTTATTAGAACCAACCATTATGGTAGGCAATTACTAATGCGGTGATAACCATGTTGATTAAGGCGATAGGAATTAACTTTTTCCAACCTAAATTCATTAATTGATCGTAACGGAAGCGTGGTAATGTCCAACGAATCCACATGAATGTGAAAATACAACCTACAATCTTGATGAAGAATGCTAAAACACCTAATAAAGCTAAAGTGTTTCCTGAAAAAGCGTCCATTCCTGGGAAATTATATCCGCCTAGGAAAAGACATGAAATAACTGCAGATGCAATAAACAAGTTTACATATTCAGCAAATAAAAAGAATCCCATTTTCATGGATCCATATTCAGTATGGTAACCTGTAATTAATTCCGATTCACATTCTGCCATATCAAATGGTGCTCGGTTACATTCTGCTACCGAACAAATAAAGAACACGATGAAACCAACAGGCTGATACCAGATATTCCAATTAAATCCATGCTGAGCATCAACAATCTCACGTAAGGATAAACTTCCTGACATTAAAACAATTGTGATAACAGAAAGCCCCATAGCTAACTCGTATGAAATCATCTGCGAAGAAGCACGAATTGCAGAAAATAAGGAGTATTTATTATTAGATGCCCAACCACCAATCATGATTCCATAAACTCCGATTGAGGTCATGCCCAATATGAACAATATTCCAACATTTATGTCAGCAACTTGTAAACTTACTTCACGGCCAAAAGCTACGATATCCGGCCCCCAAGGAATGACAACTGAGGTCATCATGGATACAAACATTGCAATCCCAGGACCTAAAATAAAGAAGAAACGATCGGCATTAGCTGGAATAAAATCCTCTTTAAAGAATAATTTTCCTCCATCAGCTAAAGGTTGTAATAACCCCCATTTTCCTGCACGATCTGGACCAATTCTATCTTGCATCCACGCAGCTACCTTTCGCTCAAACAATGTTTGATAGGCAGCAATCCCTAATGAAATCGCAAATAATACGAGAACAAGGATTATTTTTTCAAGTAGTAGACCTGTATCCATTACTTTATAGTTTTAATTTTTTCATTTGGATTGGGCAATACGTAGTGGTTTTGCGAAATCACAGAATGACGGTTAATAACACGTGGACCTTCGATAGTCCATTTGCTTACATCTTTAGAGTCAAAACGACAAGTGTTACATAGCCATGCTGTTTTTCCATTATGTGTTTCGATCTCACCATAAGCATCCTTACGACCTGTAACTCGCATGATTTCATTTCCGTACATCCATACTGTAGCAATTCCTTGACAACAATCACAAGAACGATGTGCGTTCATTGGCTTTAAAAACCAAACACGACTTTTGAAACGGAATGTTTTATCGGTTAACGCTCCAACTGGACAAACATCAATTACATTTCCAATAAATTCATTGTCTAATGAATTTTCAATAAAAGTGCTGATTTCCGCATGATCACCACGATTCATAACGCCATGAACACGGTCGTTAGTTAGCTGGTTAGCTGTATACACACAACGGTAACACAAGATGCAACGATTCATATGCAACTTGATTTTGTCTCCAATATCACGAGGTGCAAATGTGCGTTTTTGTTCTTCAAAACGAGTTCTTTCACTTCCGTTATCAAAACTTAAGTCTTGTAAATGACATTCTCCAGCTTGATCACAAACAGGACAATCCAATGGGTGATTGGCTAACAAGAATTCTGTTACTCCTGCACGAGCCGTTTTTACGCGGTCACTAGAAGTGTTTTTGACAATCATTCCATCCATAACTTGTGTAGAACAAGAGGCTACCAATTTGGGCATTGGACGAGGATCACGCTCTGATCCTGCAGCAACTTCAACTAGACATGTACGGCATTTACCACCACTTCCTTCTAATTTGCTGTAATAACACATAGCAGGAGGAACGATAGTACCACCTACTGAACGCGCCGCATTCAAAATGGTTGTTCCTTCTTCAACCTGTATTTCTACGCCATCAATGGTTACTTTGACCATAATCTATTGTTTTCTTAATGACTTTATTGTAAATTAGGCTGTTACACCTTTTAACATTCCATAATTTCTGCGAACAGCCTCTGCGCTGTCGTTTACGTGCCATTCAAATTCTTCACGGAAGTGACGAATTGCCGCCGCTACTGGCCATGCCGCTGCATCACCAAGTGGACAGATCGTATTTCCTTCGATTTTCTTGTTGATGTCTTCCAATAGCTCGATGTCGCGCAAGTTTCCTTGACCATGCTCTAAACGGAATAATACTTTTTCCATCCATCCTGTACCTTCTCGACAAGGGGAACATTGACCACAAGACTCATGTGCGTAGAATCGTGCAAAATTCCAAGTGTTACGAACGATACATTGATCTTCATCAAATACGATGAACCCACCTGAACCTAACATCGAACCTGTCGCGAAACCTCCGTCCGACAATGATTCATAAGACATCAAACGTGAATCACCGTTGGCTGTTTTTGTAATTAAATGTGCTGGTAAGATTGGAACGGATGAACCTCCTGGAACCAAAGCTTTTAATTGCTTTCCGTTTTTGATACCGCGACAGTAATCGTCACCGTAGATAAATTCTTCAACAGAAACTCCTAATTCAATTTCGTATACGCCTCCACGTTCAACGTTTCCACAAGCAGAAATTAATTTTGTTCCTTTTGATAATTCGGTTCCGATTTTACAATATTCTTCCGATCCCATTTCAATGATAGGTACAACTGTAGCGATTGATTCTACGTTATTTACCACTGTTGGACTTGCCCATAGACCTTTTACAGCTGGGAATGGTGGTTTCATGCGCGGATTTCCACGTTTTCCTTCCAATGATTCTAGAAGGGCTGTTTCTTCCCCACAGATATACGCACCTCCACCTGGAGCAACCGTTAAGTCTAAATCATATCCAGAACCGAGTATGTTTTTTCCTAAATATCCTTTTTCGTATGCTTCGGCAATTGCTTTTTCAAGAATGCGTAATACCCACATGTATTCCCCACGGATGTAGATAAATGAACGATTGGCTCCAAGCGCAAAACTCGAAATGATCATCCCTTCAATCAAAAGGTGAGGCGTTTTCTCCATCAAGTACCTGTCCTTGAAAGTACCTGGTTCAGATTCATCGGCATTACACACTAAATATCTTGGAACACCATCTGGTTTAGCCAAAAATGACCATTTCATTCCAGTTGGGAATCCTGCTCCACCACGACCTTTTAGGTTTGCATT
This sequence comes from Taishania sp., assembly GCA_045629585.1. Taxonomy (GTDB): domain Bacteria; phylum Bacteroidota; class Bacteroidia; order Flavobacteriales_D; family Crocinitomicaceae; genus Taishania. The sequence goes on from JAZQRM010000003.1 coordinate 41,070, forward strand.
TTTTACTTGCTCAACCACTTCGTCAGGTGTCATTGTTTTTAAAGCTTTTTCAACGGTTTTATAACCGCCTTTTGACATCCAAACATCGATTGTTTCGATACCTGGTACATGCGAATGCTCAGTTAATAACTTTCTTCCCATTATACGTGCTTATTTCCTTTAATCTCACCACGACGGCAAGCTTCAATTAACTCATCCACTTTTGCAGGATTGAGGTGTTCATGATATTGTTCGCCAATTTGTAACATTGGTCCATATCCACAAGCGCCTAAACATTCTGCTGTTTTTAAGGTAAACATTCCATCAGTTGTGGTTTGTCCTACCTTTATGTTTAATTTATTCTCGATGTAATTGATGATGTTGTCTGATCCAACTAACATACATGGTCCAGTACGACAAACTTCAAGTACATATTTTCCTACAGGATGTAAGTTGAACATGGTATAAAAAGTTGCAACTTCATATACTTCAACTGGTTTAATGTTCAACAGTTCCGCAACCATATTCATGGTGTCAGGGCTTAACCATCCACCAGCTTCTTCTTCAACGATATGTAAAATACGTATTAACGCACTTTTTTCGCGTCCTTCCGGATACTGAGCAATGATGCGGTTAATCTCCGCTTGTGCTTCAGTACTTAACTCGGGTCTTTTTTGATCTACTACTTCGATTTTCATAGCTTATGCATCCAATTCTCCAGCAATCACATTCATACTTGATAAAGTCAAAACGGCATCTGATATCGTTTGTCCTGTAATCATCTCTGGATATGCTTGGTAATAAATAAAACAAGGTCTTCTAAATTGTAAACGGTAAGGTGTCCGTCCACCATCGGATATTAAGTAATATCCAAGTTCTCCATTCCCACCTTCTACACATGTGTAAACTTCTCCAGCAGGAACTGGCGTTTCTCCCATGATGATTTTGAAATGGTAGATTAATGCTTCCATCTTGGTGTAAACATCTGATTTATTCGGTAAATAAAACTCGGGTAAATCAGCTTTGTAATCGCCATCAGGAAGGTTATTATAGGCTTGCTCAATGATGCGCAATGATTGACGAATCTCTTCTTGTCTCACTTGAAAACGATCATAAGTATCACCATCTTTTCCTACTGGAATGTCAAAATCAAAGTCTTCATAGGAACAATAAGGACTCATGACACGGATGTCGTAATCTACTCCAGCAGCACGCAAGTTTGGCCCTGTAAAGCCATATTCCATTGCGCGTTCCGCTGAAATTGGTCCAACCCCAATGGTACGATCCATAAAAATGCGATTACGATCCAACATGGAGTTGAATTCATTAAACGCTGTTGGGAAAGTCTTCAAGAAATGTTGAAGTTTTTCATGGAAACCAGGAGTGAAATCTCTTTCAAATCCTCCAATACGACCAATGTTTGTCGTTAAACGAGAACCACAAACTTCTTCGTACATGTCGTAAATGGCCTCACGTTGTTGGAATACCCAAGTAAATCCGGTTAAAGCACCAGAATCGACTCCAATTACTGAATTACATATCAAGTGGTCAGCGATACGTGCTAACTCCATGATTATGACACGCATGTAGTCCACACGCTTTGGTATCTTTGCACCGATTAATTTTTCAACTGCTAAATGCCAACCAATGTTGTTGATTGGAGAAGAACAGTAATTTAAACGATCTGTTATCGGTGTTATTTGGTGGTAGGGACGTCGTTCGGCTAATTTTTCAAATGCACGATGAATGTAACCTACCGTTTGTTCTGAGGACAAAATCTTCTCCCCATCTACTTTTAGGATATTTTGAAAAATACCGTGAGTAGCCGGGTGAGTTGGTCCTAAGTTCAGCGTAGCAATTTCGCCTTCAATGGTATCAATTGATTCCCACTGATTAATTGCGTTGTTTGATGTATGCTTTAATTCGCTCATAAGTCTTAGTACTATCTTCCGAAGAAGCGATTGTCTTTATCTTGACGAGTTTGATCTTCTAAGTGATATTCTTTACGCAAAGGATGGTAATCCATGTCGTCCATATTTAATATACGGGTTAAATTTGGATGACCATTAAATTGAATTCCGTAGAAATCAAAAGTTTCACGCTCTAACCAATTAGCACCTGTAAATAGATCTGTGATGGTTGCAATGTTTGGTTGTTCGATTGGCAAATATGCCTTTAAACGGAAACGCACATTATTGGTCCAACTGTGCATATGGTAAACTACGCAAAGTTCTCTTCCTTTTTGTTCCGGGTAATGAATCCCCGTAAGGTTGGTTAAGAAATTAACCTTCATTTCCGGATGTTCTTTCACCCATTTGATGATTGCGTGTACTTCCGTAGGTTGCACTTCTATGTTTAACATTTCATATGCTTCATCATGTGCCAATACAGCTTCTCCAAATTGACTTTGGATGGCAGTAAGTATCGCTTCATTGGTCCAATTATTTTCCATCTCCAATGTTGTTTTCGATTTTATAATTTTCCAATAATTCTTTGTATTCTGGAGAATTACGACGACGCAAAGATTCATGACCAACTAAAGCCTGAATATTCATTACTCCATCAATAATTTGTTCAGGTCGTGGGGGACACCCTGGTACATAAACATCTACAGGTATGATACGATCAATCCCTTGTAAAACAGAATAGGTATCAAAAATCCCTCCTGATGAAGCACAAGCCCCTACAGATAAAACCCATTTTGGCTCTGACATTTGCTCATATACTTGACGTAAAACGGGTGCTAATTTTTTAGAAATAGTACCAGCAACGATCAACAAGTCTGCTTGACGTGGAGAAAAGGACATGCGTTCCATCCCAAATCGTGCAATGTCATAATTAGGGGACATGGTAGCCATATATTCTATACCACAACATGAAGTAGCAAAAGGTAAAGGCCACAAGGAGTTTTTCCGAGCAGCTCCAATTACAGTATCTAATGTCGTCAATTGAAAACCGTCATAGTTGATAGCTTTCGATACTCCGTCTTCTGTTATTTTTCCCATTCTAAAGCACCTTTTTTAAGTACATAAATGAATCCTGTAAGGAAGAAAGCAATGAACACAATCACAGCAATCAATCCTTCTAATTGTAATTTCATGAAGTTTACCGCGTAAGGGTAAAAGAAAATCAATTCGATATCAAACAATACAAATAAGATCGCGATAACGAAATAGCGAATAGAAACTGGAAAACGAGCATCTCCCTCTGATTCAATTCCACACTCCCAATTCTGATCCTTCTTTTTGGAACGAAGATTGGGTCCTAATTTTGGAACTAACAATAAAGTAGCAAGTACGAATCCTAATACAAGTAGTGCCTGTATCAGCACTGGGATGTAATCCTGAGCGTTACTCATAAGTTTGTAAAATTGTTAAACAACAAATTTAAAAACTTAACGCTGTATATCAATTGGTTAATTGGTTAGTGGTAGTGGGTAAGCTTTGTAAATGTTTAATTTGTTCTGTTTTATGGTTAATTATCCTAAATTATAAAGTTTGATTATCAAGTGATTATGTGATTGTTAATTTTTACTTAAAATCAATCTAAATTAGATAATGATTGGTAAATCCTATTTTGTTTTTGGTGTATTTTCTTTTTTTAAACTTAGTTTTAAATTAAATTTAGAGGGTTGAAAATGAATCACTTTCTTGATCTAATAACGTGTAAAGCAAAGTGAAGTAACAAATAGATAAATAAGACAAGTTGGGCAAGTAAAGTGATAAGTGCAAGAATAAACAGTTGGCTATAAATACTTGTATTTTCGACAGTATTTAGTTGTAGTTGAACCCCAATTTGTAGAAAGAAAACGCAAGTGAGTAGGCACGCTATAAAGGAAAGTGAAATCGATAATGTATAAGAAGGATGACGTTTTTTATTTTTTGGTCGTCTTCCTAAATAGTAAGCTATAATACTGATTAATAAAGATAGAATGTAGATGAAAAAATAGGTAGTTATCATACCCCAAAAATATTGGCTTTATACGTTGATTATAGGTAAGATTCGTATTTTTGTGAACATGAGAAGTTTTATAACTGTTTTATTCTGTGTTATTTTAGGGACTGTTTCTGCACAAAAACACTTGGAGGTGGTTCGAACAGATGGACAATATCCTTACTGGATGTATTTGCCAAACGATTCTATTTTAAATAATACTCCACCATTACTCGTTTTTCTACATGGTAGAAGTTTGTCTGGTACAGATATTGAACGCGTTAGAAAATATGGTGTGATTCATGAAATTGAGAAAGGACGAGAGGTTCCAGCAATCGTTGTTGCTCCGCAGTTGCCAAGTGGCCCATGGGTACCATCAAAAGTAGATGCAATTATTGAAAGTATAATTGAACAATATAAGGGAGATCGATCAAGAATTTATGTTGTTGGTATGTCCTTAGGAGGATATGGTACTTTGCACTACTGTGGAACTTATCCCGATAAAGTAGCTGCAGCAGTTGCGCTATGCGGAGGAGGGAATGAAAGGGACGCAAAGAATTTAACGAAGGTGCCATTGTGGATACAACATGGTGATCGCGATAGAGCTGTACCAAAATCAGAATCGGATAAAATTGTTAATGCAATAAGAAAAATTGATGGAAAAAATTTAACTTACACGGTCGTTAAAGGTGCTGATCACGGAGCACTAGAACGTGTTTTTCGCACTAACGCAATGTATGATTGGCTTTTTAAGCATAACAAAAAAATAGAAGTGAGCGAACAACAATCTGAAACCTCAACAGAAAATAAACTTTAAAAGTCTTAGCATATGAAGCATCTCGTTCTAATTAGCTTATTTTTCAGTATTAATTGCTTCGTCTTTGGACAGTTTAATATGACTTTTCAAGGAAGACTGGATTATGGAGTGTTACATGACGCTCGTTTAAGTAGTATTTGGGGATATGTTGATGAAACAGGTAATGAATATGCATTAGTCGGAACTTCTAAAGGAACATCTATTGTAAATGTTTCAAATCCAACAAGTCCTTTCGAAGTCGCTTGGATTGCTGGTGAAACAAATCAATGGAGAGAAATTAAAACTTTTGGGAATTATGCCTATGTTTCTACGGAAGCAGAGGAAGGTTTGTTGATTATTGACTTGTCTCCATTGCCGCAAAGTACAAATTTACCCTACAGCTATTATTTCGGAAATTCAGGGGTGACATTTCAAAGTCATCATACTTTATGGATTGATGATTTAGGTTATTTATATCTCTTTGGTACAAATTATGGAATTGGTGGCGGAATTATTTGTGATTTGAATGTATCTAGGACAAATCCACCTGTAGTAGCTACTTTTTCGAATACTTATATTCACGACGGGATTGTAAATGGAGATCGATTGTATACCGGGAATATTCAGGAAGGTTATTTTCAAATTTATGACATTATAGATAGAAGAAATCCAGTGCTATTAGGACAACAAACGACTCCACATTCGTTTACACATAATGTTGCACCAACTCCAGATAATAACTTTGCGTTTACAACTGATGAACGTGCAAACGCTTTCATTGCATCTTATGACGTGAGTGATCCCACCAATATTAGAGAATTGGACCGTATCCGCTCAACGGAAAATACAGCCATTATCCCTCATAATGTACATTACAAAGACAATAATTTTTTAGTAACAAGCTACTATACAGATGGTGTAGTTATTCATGATGTCACTTATCCTTACAACATGGTGAAGGTAGGACAGTTTGATACCAGCCCATTGAATTCGCCAACTTTTGGAGGTTGTTGGGGTGTTTACCCCTATTTGCCATCTGGAAATTTAGTCGCTTCAGATATTGAACTAGGTCTATTTGTCATAGCTCCCACTTACAAAAGAGGGGCGTACCTTGAAGGTGTAGTGTATGATGCGGCAACCAATGAAATTATACATGGAGCAAAGGTTCAGTTACCTGATCGCTCCAAATTTTCTAATGATGAAGGTTTTTATGCAAATGGTATGGGAACCTATGGATTAATGGATGTTAGATTCGAAAAAATCGGTTATTATCCCCAAATAATTCAAGTTAATTTTCAGGAAGGAGTAAAGGTAGAATTAGATGTCTATTTGGTTCCAATGCCCTTATTTCCTTTGGAAATAATTGTAAAAGATGCGGAAACACAGCAGCCCATTTTGGAGGCAAATATCGCAATCGATCACATTTCTAATGAGTTAATTTATGAAGGTTTGTCTAACGGATTAGGAGAGCGAACCTTTCAATTGGCTTATGAAGAGGAATATAGCTTATCTGTTAGTATATGGGGCTATAAGAATTATTGTGAAACACAACTAATAACCGAAAATACGCAAAGAATAATCATTGAACTTGAAAAAGGATATGCAGATAATTTTAGAGCAGATTTGGGATGGCAGACTACTGCAACCGCTTATGAAGGCTTGTGGGAAAGAGCAATCCCGGTAGAATCTGAAGGAGGTGCAAATCCAGGGTATGACTCTTTTGATTGTGATAAGTATGCATACCTCACGGGTAATAGCAGTGTTTTTGGCATTAGCGCAGATGATGTAGAAGGCGGGATCGTTCGGCTCATATCTCCCATGATGGATTTAAGAAGTTATACCAACCCCCATATTAATTTTCATTACTGGTTTTATAACTTCTACGGGCAAGGACCGCTAGAGGATAAATTGGAAGTGAGCATAAGCAATGGAAGTACTTCTGTTATAATCGCGTCAATTGGCAAACCAGAGGAGTATAACCAAATGTTTAGTTGGTATTACAAATCAATACCAATTAGAGATTTAATTCCAGTAACGGAGTTCATGCAAGTGATTTTTAAAACAGAAGATTTTGACGATTCAAGAAATATAGTGGAGGCTGCGATTGACAACTTTTCTGTAACGAATGAAAATGCAATGTCAACTGAGGATATTAAAAATGAACTGATCATACTCTTTCCGAATCCATTTTCGGACGAGTTAAAAATAAGTACGCCTTTTATGGAACAGATTCAGATAACAGATATTCAAGGTAAAGTATTAAAATTAGAGTGGAAAAAGGAAGGCGTTTTATCGACGGAAAATTGGACACCGGGAATTTACCTTGTGAATGTTGGAACCGAGGTCAAAAAAGTGGTTAAAAAGTAGTCGATTATAAAATCAACTAATTAATTATATTTGTCAAAAAGCAAAAGATTGGAAGATATTCTAGATATTTCAGTAGTTGTTCCTTTATTTAATGAGGACGAGTCATTACCCGAATTATTCGCGTGGATTAAACGTGTTATGACGGCAAATCAATTCTCCTATGAGGTGGTGTTTGTCGATGACGGAAGTACGGATAAATCATGGAGTATAATCGAACAATTAGCGAAAGAACATTCTGAAGTAAAAGGAATTAAGTTTCAACGTAATTACGGGAAGTCAGCTGCCTTACACAAAGGTTTTGAGCTAGCACAAGGTAACGTAATCATTACAATGGATGCCGATTTGCAAGATTCGCCTGATGAAATACCAGAATTGTATAGAATGATAATGGAGGACGGGCTTGATGTCGTTTCTGGATACAAAAAGAAAAGATACGACCCAATCTCCAAAACAATTCCAACTAAATTATATAATTGGACAGCAAGACGCCTGTCAGGGATTCAGTTAAATGATTTTAATTGTGGACTAAAAGCCTATAAAAAAGCTGTAGTAAAGTCGATTGAACTTTATGGAGACATGCATAGATACGTTCCTGTATTAGCCAAATTCGCTGGTTTTAATAAAATCGGGGAAAAAGTGGTCATCCACCAAGCACGTAAATATGGTGTAACTAAATTCGGATTGAACCGATTTGTTAATGGTCCACTAGACTTGTTGACAGTTGTCTTTATGGGCAAATTTGGAAAAAAACCAATGCACTTTTTTGGAGCAATTGGGTTACTACTATTTATGATCGGATTTGGTTTCTTCTTTTACATCGCAATCGATAAATTATTTTTTGACAAATTAGCCACAAAAATCGCTGATAGAACAGAGTTTTACCTAGCACTTGTGGCAATGATTACAGGTGTGCAGTTTTTTTTAACAGGTTTTATGGCAGAAATGATTGGACGCAATTCTTCTTCTAGAAATGTATATTTGGTGGAAAAAATAATTGAGTAAAATGTCATTTACAATTGATAAATCGTGGACACTTTTTCTAGATAGAGACGGGGTGATCAATACCCGAAAAATGGATGGATACATAGAGTCTGTTGAAGAATTTGAGTTCTCGCCAGGGGTGCTAGATGCCTTAAAAATCTTAAAATCCATTTTCGGGAAAATTGTCGTAGTAACCAATCAACAAGGTATTGGTAAAGGGCTTATGACAACGTCGCAATTGTTTGAAATTCATGAACACATGCTAACCGAAGTATCACAATATGGAGGACATATTGATCGTTGTTATTTTGCTCCTGACTTAGCATCGCCTGATAATAGTATGCGTAAACCAAATGGGGGTATGGCTCTACAAGCACAAAAGGATTTTCCTGAAATCATCTTCTCCAAAGCTGTAATGGTCGGCGATAGTGATTCAGATATAGAATTTGGTATGAATCTTGGAATGAAAACAGTTCGGATTGGAGGAGACGATAACAAGTCACCAGAGGCAGATAAACACGTTAATTCATTAATCGATTGGGTAAATACTTTATGAAACAATTACTTCTTATAAGTTTATTTTTAAGTAGCGCTATAATTGCAATTGCACAAACAAATGTAAAAGACGCTAAAGGACGCAAACAAGGATTATGGATTAGTTATTATACAAACTCACGCGTGCCAGAATATCAAGGGGAATTTAAAGACAATATTCCGCAAGGGACTTTTACTTATTATTATAAAAATAACAAACCAAAGGCCATTTTGAAACATGAAAATAACGCATCCAGAACAACTGCATACATGTATTACGAGGATGGGAAGTTGATGGCGGTTGGAACTTATAAGAATCAACAAAAAGATTCCGTTTGGACCACCTTTAATGAGGATGGGCGATTAGTCATGAAGGAAAGCTTCAAGAATGGAAAACTCGATGGCCCTAAAAGATTGTACTATTTACCTTCTGATCCAAGTGATAAAAGAGAAATTTGTATAAGTATCTATAATTACAAAGATGGAGAAGTGGAAGGTGATTTCGTGGAATATTACCCGACTGGTCAGTTGAAGAAGAAAGGTAGTTATTTGAACCATAGAAGACATGGAGAGGTGATTACCTATGAATTGGATGGAAAAAAAATGGCAGTAGAGCATTATCATAAAGGACAAGCACATGGATGGTTTATCGGTTATGAAAGAGACGGCTCTGAAGGACAAAGACGTTATTTTTATTACGGCAGAGAATTGAAAGGTAAAGAGCTGGAAATAAATATGCAATCTCAAAAAAAGAATGGACAAAATCCAAATATTGGTTATCATTAAACTTCTTTGTAATTTTCATATATGAAGAGCTGGGGTAAAAACGGATATAAGGTTGTAGTTTCAATTGTTCTAGTTGTTTGTTTTGTTGCTTGTAAGAAAACGGAAGTAGAACCTGTTGACATGAATTATGATTATTTTCCGTTACAAAAAGGAACTTATCAGATTTATGATGTGGAAGAGATAAATTACCTAAGTAATGGACAAGTAAACACTTCTATATATCAACTGAAAACGGTTATTGGGGATACATTTATCGGTAATGGAGGGCAACTGAATTACGAGTTTAAACGATTCAAAAGAGCTAACGAACTAGAAGAGTGGACGTATTCTGACCTTTGGACAACCGCACGTTTTAACAACAACCTAGAATTAGTGGAAGAAAATGAGCGAAAAGTTAAACTCGTTTTTCCATTCGGCAAAAATAAATCATGGAACGAAAATGCATATAATACACTTGATCCAATTGTTTGTAAATACGAGGATTTGTTTGTCGAAAAACAATTTAATGGACTTGCAGTGGGTAAAACCGTAACCGTTAGGCAAGAAGATGAATTTAATCTAATTATGTATCGAAAAAAATACGAAATCTATCAAAAAGGCATAGGATTGGTAAAAAAGCACTATCAGCATTATGATATTTCAAATTTTGATACAACAAATATTCAAATGGGAAAAGCAGTCTATTATTCAATTGTTTCCTATGGTGTAGAGTGATTTTACACCTTTTTTTTTGTCGTAAATGTTCGATAATTTCGAAGAATGAAAAATGTATTGATTATTCTGTTGATTTTAATGAATCTAAATTTTATATTTGCGACCTTGTATAAATAACTAACTGTATTACGACAATGCGTAACAAAGGATTCTTTTGGTTTTTAACCATACTTTTAGCCGTTATAAGTTTGTATCAGATTTCTTTTACATTCGTTTCTAACTCCGTAGAGAAGAAAGTTGCTAAAGAAGTTGATCGTGAATTAGCGGTATTGAAAGCTGAAGCAGGAAAAACAGGTGATTCGCTTAACATCGATGGAATCTGGGTAAATCTTTCTAAAGCGGAAGGGCTTGAAAATGCTAGAGTAGCGTTAATCAACCAAAAATTGAAGGAAAAAGCGGATACGAAAGTATATCCGTTATTGGGATCGACATTCTCAACTGTTAAGAAACGTTCATTAGCTTTTGGATTGGACTTAGTAGGGGGTATGTCTGTAACCATGGAGGTAAACATTCCAGAATTAGTAAAATCTTATGCGCGTAGCGAAAGAGACCCTAAGTTTAAAACGGCTTTCAAAGCAGCAATGGGAGAATACAACCAAAAAGGAGGTGACTTCATCGCTATTTTTGCTAAGAAAAACCGTGAATTAAACAATGGAGCTGCTTTAGTATCGTTGTTTTCTTTGTCAGATCTTAACGGTTTGACTATTAAGTCGACTGACAATGAGGTAGTAACGTTCTTAAATGACCGCGTTAAGTCATCAATGGATGGTATAGAAGAGATCATTAACCAACGTGTTAACCAGTTTGGTGTATCTCAACCAAACATCCAAAAAGATGAGCAAAATAATCGTTTGTATGTTGAACTACCAGGGGTACAAGATGAAAAATCGGTAGCCGATCAGTTACAATCTACAGCGAATCTTCAATTCTTCGAAACGTATCGTTCACAAGATATAGGTATGGCTTTTAACGAAGCAATTACTTTGTCGTCTCGTGAAGAGGTAAAGGAAATTGATGTTGCAGAAATTATCGGTGACTCTACTGTAGTTGCAGAAGAAGTTTTGTCTTTAGACGAGCCTGCTGAAATTGGAGTAAAAGGATTAGCAGATTACTTCATGCCTGTTGATGAAACACGTATTGGTTTTGTTACGATTGAAAATCGTGGTAAAGTGGATCAAATTTTAGCACGTGAAGATATCAAACGTTTGTTCCCTGAGGATTTAAAATTCATGTGGTCAAGCGATGTTGAAAAGATTGACAAAAAAACAGGTTACTTCCTATATGCAATCAAAGTTCCTGCGAACGGAAAAGCACGTGTTGGTGGTCGTGATATCGAAAGCGCTGCTCCAGATATTAACCAAAATGGTGTAAGAACTGTAACATTGAAGATGACTTCTGAAGGTTCTGAAAAATGGGCGTTAATGACTTCTGAAAATATCAACCGTTCTATCGCAATTACAATGGATAACGTTGTGTTCTCTGCGCCTAACGTAATGAACGCTATACAAGGTGGTAACACTGAAATTACAGGTAACTTCTCATTCGAAGATGCAACTAAATTAGCTGGATTATTGAATGGTGGTGCTTTACCTGCTCCATGTGTGATTAAAGAACAAAACAAAATCGGTCCAACAGTAGGTGCTGAAAATACAGAAGCTTCGATGATCTCTTTCGGAATTTCATTAGTGTTGATTTTCGCATTTATGATTTTCTACTACAACAAAGCGGGTATCGTTGCAAATATTGCTTTGATTCTTAATATCTTATTTATCTTCGGAACGTTAGCTTCTTTTACAGCTGTATTAACGTTAGCTGGTATTGCAGGTATCGTATTGACTATCGCCATGGCAATTGATGCCAACGTACTAATTTTTGAACGTATTCGTGAAGAATTAGATGCTGGTAAATCTCAAGATGATGCAATACAAGAAGGTTATGGTAAAGCATTATCATCAATTATTGATGCGAACGTTACAACAATCTTGACTGCAATCGTATTGAAAGTGTTAGGTTCTGGACCAATTGAATCTTTCGCCATCACATTAATCATTGGTTTGATTACTTCTGTTTTTGCAGGTGTTGTGATTACTCGTTTGATTTTCCTTTGGATGCGTTCTAAGAATATGGATATTACATTCTCTAGAAAAGCAACTCATGGAGCTTTCAAAAACATTAAGTTTGATTGGGCTGGAAATCGTAAAAAATTCTATGTATTCACAGTTATAACTTCTGTTTTCTCTATTGCAATGTTATTGACTAAAGGATTAAATCCTTCTGTTGAGTTCTCTGGAGGACGTACGTACGTAGTAAAATTTGAGAAGCCAGTGGCAAACGAATTGAATTACTTAGAAGGAAACATTCGTGAGGCTTTTGGGTCAAAAGGTAAAGAAGCTTCTTTAGTTACTAAAACAAAATCGAATTCATATAATGTTGAGATTATTACTAACTACATGTTAGGAGATGAATCTGCTAATAACACAGTTATGAATAAGATGGAAGAAGCATTTGAATTGTCTAAAGAAAAATTAGGAACTTACCAAATCATCGAATCACGTACGGTATCTCCTACGATTTCAGATGAATTGAAAACGTCTTCTATGTTTGCTGTTCTTTTTGCATTGTTGATTATCGCAGCTTATATCATGATTCGTTTTGGTAAATACCAATATTCTACTGGTGCTTTAGTATCTTTGGCTTACAACGTATTGTTTACTTTAGGTATATTCTCTTTATTAAATGGTATTTTACCGTTCAATATGGACTTAGATCAAGCCTTTATTGCAGCAATTCTTACCGTAATTGGATATGCGATTAATGATACAGTAATTGTATTTGACCGTATTCGTGAGAATTTAGGTCATAAGTCAAGTCGTACGGATGAAGAGGAAATTAATTTAGCCTTAAACTCAACTTTATCTAGAACGATCATTACTTCAGCTACTACATTCATGGTATTGTTGTTAATCTTCATCTTCGGTGGAGCAGCAATTAGAGGATTTATCTTCGCCTTGATGTTAGGAGTTATAATCGGTACGTTCTCATCATTGTGTGTGGCAACACCAATTTTGATTGACTTATCTAAAAAGAAAAGTATTCGTGAATAAATAATTATTCTCTATACGATATAAATAAAAAGGGTCAGCGTTTGTTGACCCTTTTTTGTTTTTAGTAAATCATGAAACATTGTTTGAAAACCGTTTTACAATATTGTGATTCTTACTTTAAAGTCTTTTTTACGGATTTTAGGTATTTAAGATGAATTATACTTATCGATAGAATGGTAAATTTTCCTTATTCTTACACTTTAAATCACTACTGTCCGATAAAAAGAGAAATTAATCATTTCGTAGTCTGAAAGGCTTGATTTTACTTGATTTTCATTCTCGATATGAAAAGTAAGCCCCTCCATTTATGTGCTATTAAACTTTATTTTGAGCTGTGGATTGTATTCTTTGATCCAGTCTTTCTCTGGGTTTTCAAGAAATTTCATTAAATGGATATAATTGAATAAGTGAAGTCTGCAGAAGCTAGCGAGATTAGAGAATGCCCATTTTCGCTTGATCTTTTTGTGAATTACGGTTAATAGTAAATTGACGATGAGTGCACACCAAATCTGTATTTTGATGGCATTTTCATTGTCACCAAGGAAAAATTTTAGAGGAAAGTTTTGTTTGAGCTGTTTGAAC
>JAZQRM010000004.1:0-58367 GCA_045629585.1 Taishania sp.
AGAAAGAAGTATGACAAAGAGTTTAAGCTTAAAGTCGTAGAAGTGAGCTTTACAAGAGGTAAGGTGAAAGAGGTAAGGTGAAAGAGGTCGCAGAGGAGTACGGAATAGATGCACAAATGCTTGCTACGTGGCGTTCTCAGAGTATGCTCATTAAACTGTGTCAAATTTTATTTTTTATAGAAAAAAGAGTAAATTTCTCCACCGCTATCAACTCAAACGTAAGTTTATCGCTAACACGCGTTAGAAACATACAGCAGCGGAGATAAACTATAAGCTCAGAAACCTCATGAAGAGGAGTGGGTTACCAATATTGAACAAAATAAACCGCAATTGAATCTTTATTATTTAAAACAATACCACTAATAACACCGTGCTCATAGCCTTCAGGCAGATTGTCGTTCAGTGAAATAGATTTTTTTTCGTGACAAGAAAATAGTATAACTGATAAAAGTAAGGAGAACCATATTTTCACAACTGCAATGTTTTAATCATTTTACTTGTTATTTTAGCTACATCTCGTCAGGCTTTTCTACTATTGCTTGTACAAGATTTTATGCTGTGTTTACTGCGTGGAAAGATTTTGATAAACGCCATTCACTTTTGCTCTATACCGCTAACCCACGAGGTTGCTGAGGCTAAAGTTTTATCAAACATTTGATTTCCTTCGTCCTCCATATTTTCATTAAACAGACATTAAAAGGAAATGCGCTTCAATCCCTAATTGTGTATGTAACTTTTTGGCTAAGTCAATAGTGAGTTTTCTTTTACCCGATAATAATCCAGAAATAAAAGCTTCACTAATGCCTAACATTTTCGCCAATTGTTTTTGTTTTAAATCTTTTTCGTACATCTTATATCTCAGCATTTCAGCTAAAGATTCTGGATTTTTCATCGGCATTAGAGGAATACTATCTTCAAATTGTTCGGCCATCAAAGACAAATCTGCTAAAACATTTTTATCCACCGATGGTAGTTTATCAAAACCTCCCAACTCTGTCGTTTTTTGAAGTAACTGCTCAATGCGCGTCATCACCTCATCATATTCTTCTCTAGATTTTAATTGTACTAAACTCATATCTACTAATTATCACCATCACACATTTTTACAATCAATTTTATCGTATTCCTGATGTATACCTACAAAACGTATATAGATTGTGCGTATATCAAAAAATATCATTGCAACTAGCCTGTAGCTATTTCCTTTCACATTGAAAACATATCGATCATTTCCAACTGCATCTACCGAATTAAAGGACTTTTTCATTTCTGCAAAATTGCTCCAATCAGCATTTTTACATACCTCATACCATTTATTTAACGGTTGAATAGCAGCCGAATGTCGTAAGCCAAATTCAAGTAAAATTGTTCTCGATATGATAAGCATTACAATGGAAGATACAACAAAACTAGAAATATTCTTTCAGAAAATGAAATTTACTTTTAATATTTAAAACAATGAAATCCATCTATTAACCTCTTCCTCAATTGCTTTACCAAATTACATAGTCTTTCACAAGTCCAAAATAATTTTTATTTCCAAGCAACGTTTGCTCGTTTTTATTTCTTCCTTCGGAGGGAGATAAAGTGAGAAGAATTTGAAAAGTTTTCTTGTGACACTCACTTTAGTCGTAGCTCTCCATTTATAAACATCTTTAAAACCCTCTTTGTTTTAAGATAACGTTTAATATATATGGGACGACCTGTAGCACTTACATTTTCAAAGAGTTGTAAATTATAATACACTCCTGAAAAAACACCTCTATATCGCTTAAAACGAATTACATAATCACTGTCTACTAGATGAATATTTGGATATTTTGAAACAAATAAATATTTATCAGTTTCCACAATAAACTGACAGTTTTGCCTTCCTTGATAGAATGTAGGAAGTTGACAACCATCCGTACAATTAACAACCACAAATGTATCTCGGTCATCTTGATGAATGATATTCAATGCAATAAGATTATCTCGAAGCTCCAATTCATAGGATGAATCGACAGTAATTCTTCTTTCTTGAGCTTTTGAAGAGAATACGAATAAAAAAAATAATGCGATAACACCCAATCTAATCATAATACTATTTAACACAAAACAAAATAAGAATTCTTTTTATAAATGAACATTTTTCTAACCTTCATTAGTTTGTGTAAAGCCTATGTAACTCCTACGTAAAACATACACAACCTCTTCGTAATAGATACTGTAACTCATAAAAAAACGCCACTAATTCTCATTAGAGGCGTTCATAAAAGTTATCTTTCTAAAATGCATTCATTTATACATTCAATGTTTTCTTGCTTTGTTGTTTTGCATAAATCAAAATGGCAATTCCCGCTACAACAAATGGAACTGATAACCATTGCCCTGTATTTACCGTCAAAGATTGATCAAAAGCCGTTTGTCCTTCTTTCCAGAACTCAATGATAAAACGAGCTCCGAACAAAACAACTAAGAATGTACCAAACAAAACTCCTGGTGTTTTCCATGCTTCTTTTTTCCAAAACATATACAACAACAAACCAAATAAAAGTAAATACACAATCGCTTCATATAATTGCGTTGGATGACGTGGCGATGGATCAATTAATCCAAATTCATTCACATAATGAACAAATTCAAACGCCCACGGCACATCTGTTACTCGACCAACAATCTCGCTATTCATCAAGTTCCCTAAACGGATACAAGCTGCCGCAATAGCAACTGGTGCAACAATGCGATCTAAAATCCACAAAATGGGCTTGTGTACCACTTTCTTAGAAAAGATAATTAATGCTATTAACAAAGCAATGGCTCCTCCATGCGAAGCTAAACCACCTTGCCAAACCTGCGGGATTTCATTCAAATGATTTTTGTAATACGCCCAATCGTAGAAAAACACGTGTCCCAATCGAGCACCAACAATTGTAGCGATGACAACATACATCACCAATTTATCCAATACCTCATCTTTAATCCCTTCCTTTCTAAACATCTTACGAATGACAAAGTACCCAAGGATTAATCCGGTAACAAATAATAAACTGTAGTAGTTTGGTGCACGTAACCCTTCTATAATTTCAGGCGTCGCCTCCCAACGAATAAATAAAGATCCAATCATAATTCAAATATATCTTTTTATTTAAAACCTCGTTTCTTTTTAATGGCTTCGTATGCTTCTTGAATCTTTTGGAACTTTTCATTGGCTCCTTTTTGATGTTCTTCTCCCATTTGAGCCACCCGATCCGGATGGAATTTCTTCGCCATCTCACGATACGCTTTCTTCACCTCATCATCCGTTGCTGAAGAACTAATCCCTAACACTTTAAAATCAGAATCGGTATCTCTAACAAACATGTTTTTCATGGATTCAAACTCCATCTGCGGAATACCTAACATCATTGCAATGTTGGCAATCACATTCATTTCAGCTGTAGAAACCGAATTGTCGCTTCGGGCTATTCCAAATAAATAATGAACGACTTGCATGCGTACCTCCAATGACGTTTGGTGGCGCATATCTTGACATATTTGAGATAAAGGAACATCTGTTTCTAAATAATCCTTTAGTTTTTGTAAATGTTGAGTCGTAAATCGAGGTCCAAATTGTTGATTGAAAAATGATTTTACATAATCCAATTCAACTTTCAGCACTTTTCCATCTGCCTTCATCACTGCAGCAGAAAATGCCATTAAAATAGACTGAATATCTTGTGTTTGTTGCGCTCTGCGCTGATAGTGTTCATAAATATCCTGAGCAGTTCGCCCATTTTGTGCTTGTTTCTTATATGTGTTGGGCTTTCCTTGCGAACGAATCCGATCAATGGCACTACCAATCATATAACCAAAGATGGCTCCCCAAAAAGATTTGGTGGTAAACCATCCAATAAAAATACCTACAATCCAGAACATATAAAAAAAGGGCCACCGTTTTTAGCAGCCCTTAAAATTAATTCATTTATACTAATTCGATGCTTCTTTCAATAAAAGCATTTAACTCCTCGCCTTTCAACATTCCTTGAGCTAAAAGCGCTAAGTCAACCAATTGCTTGGCTTTTTCTCCACGTGTTTCATCTGATTCGTTCACCAATTGAACAATCTTATCGTGATTGGCATTGACAACAACATTGTATTTCTCAGGGAAAACACCAAAGAAACCACCTCCACCCAAACGTTGTTGCTCCATCATACGACGAATAAACTCCGGTTGAGTAATGATAATCGGCGCATCATTTGATTGCATTGCAGCAAACTGAACTTCGTATTTCTTATCCTCTTTCAAAGCGGTCAAAAATGCAGGTTTAATCTTCGCTTCTTCATCAGATGATAATTTAGATGGAATTTCTTCGTCTTTTTTGATTAGATTGTCCAATGTGTCTGCATCTACACGAGCAAAGGAAAGATTCGCATTTTCAGACTCCAATTTAGCAATCCAATGAGAAGACAACGGCCCTTCCATTTTGATTACATCGTAACCACGTTCTTGTGCTTTTTTGATGAATCCAAATTGCTCCTTATCATTGTTTGTATATAGAACAACAACTTTACCGTCTTTATCCGTTTGTAAAGTCGCTATTTTCTCTTTGTATTCTTCAATCGTGTAATATTTACCGTCAACACTTGTCAAGAAACTGAAATTCTTCGCTTTATCTGCAAATTTATCTTCAGACAACATTCCGTATTGAACAAAAACCTCTAAATCTGGCCATTTAGCTTCGAAATCAGCGCGGTCATTTTTAAACATCTCCGCCAATTTGTCCGCTACTTTCTTTGTAATATGTGATGAAATCTTTTTCACATTACCATCACTTTGCAAATACGAACGGGAAACATTTAAAGGAATATCTGGAGAATCAATAACTCCGTGTAACAAGGTCAAGAATTCAGGAACGATGTTTTCAACGCTATCCGTTATATAAACCTGGTTGGAATAAAGATTGATTTTATTGCGTTGAACCTCTACATTCTCCTTAATCTTAGGGAAGTATAAAATTCCCGTCAAGTTAAACGGATAATCCACGTTTAAGTGAATATGGAATAACGGCTCTTCAAACGTTGCAGGATAAAGTTGATGGTAAAACAAGGAGTAATCCTCTGGTTTTAAATCAATCGGCGCTTTTGTCCAAGCTGGTGATGTTGTGTTAATCTGACGATCTACTTCTACTGAAATTTGTTTCGGATTTCCTTGGTCATCTTTTTCACCAGAAGGATCATCCTCCTTATGAGTTGTTTTTCCAAAAATCACAGGTACTGGAAGGAACTTGCAGTATTTTTCTAAAATACTAAGAATACGACCTTCTTCCAAAAACTCTAATGAATCTTCGGCAATATAAAGAACGATATCTGTTCCACGAGTTGTTTTTTCGAATGCATCAATTGTGTATTCGGGTGTTCCATCACTTTCCCATTGAACAGATTCTGAACCTTCTTTAAAACTAAGGGTTTGAATTTGTACTTTTTCTGCCACCATGAATGCAGAATAAAATCCTAAACCAAAATGCCCAATAATATTTTCAGCACCTTCTTTTCCTTTGTATTGTTGAACGAATTCTTCCGCTCCCGAAAAAGCAATTTGATTGATGTATTTATCAATTTCGTCGGCAGTCATACCGATTCCATTATCTCTAATTGTCAGTGTTTTTGCTTCCTTATCAAGGATAACTTCTACACGTAAATCACCTAGTTCACCTTTAAACTCACCATTCGAAGCAAAGAATTTTAACTTCTGTGTAGCATCCACGGCGTTGGACACCAACTCTCTCAAAAATATTTCGTGATCAGAGTATAAAAACTTTTTAATAACCGGAAAGATATTTTCCGTTTGAACATTAATTTGCCCTTTTCTCATAGTTATGTAATTTTAATAATTCCTTCTCAACGATTATGCCATCAATTAAAAAGGTGACAAAATGACTTTAACAGCTAGTTAACTGTCAGTATGGTTTCTTTATTGGTATATTTGTTTAAACTCAACAATAAGATGATTTACCAACTTATCATTTTCTTACTGTTTATTACTTATTTCTACTACATAGGCAAGCGTTATAACCCTCGTCTGAAATATCATATTTCCTTTGCTTTCATTATAAAATGCCTAGCTGGAGTATTATTTACTTATACCTTTTCAAACTTATTTGGTGATCGGAATTTAACTGCGGATGCGGATGTATTCATTAAAGACAGCCAAACCCTTTTTAGAGTTGCGACTGTTAACTTTTTTGATTTCATAAAACTACTCTTTACTTCCAATGATTACTTAGTTTCGACTTACTTATCTGACACGACACATTGGGATAGTTCCTCTGGACTATTTATAAATGACAGCCGTTTTATCATACGTTTTCATGCACTAGTTCATTTCATTTCATTAGGAAATATTTCTATTCACATAATGGCTACCAATTTCATCTCTTTAATTGGCATTCTGTGTTTAACAAAAAGTTTGGGTTTTTTGACCCGTCTCCCTAGCTTACTTTGCTTCTATTTATTGGTTTTGAGCCCTAATTTCTTATTTTGGTCAAGCTCACTGCTAAAGGAACCATTTATCATATACGGTATAGGTCTCACCCTATGGTCATTAACACACATTCATAATCCCTTTAAAAAAGGCATCTTATTTTCAATGGGATTAGCTTTAGTATTTATTGTAAAGTTTTATATTGGATTTTGTTTTTTAGGGGCGTTATTAATTTACAATTGGTTTAAATACGTTCCCGCTAAAATAGCGTCCATTACTTTTGCATCAACGTTACTTCTAGGAACAATTTTACTTTTCACACCCATTGGCAAAAAACCACTTTCTAAAATCAGTCGTGTACAATTTGATTTTAATAACATCGGAAAGGGAGGAATACACGTTCGCGCTGATTCATGCATTTACGTCATACCAGGAGAGGAGATGAAGTTTATTAATAGACAAGGGGATAGTATTTTCCTCACAACATCTGTTGAAGGCGAGTTTTTACCACCAAATGCGGTAGGTAAGCCAACAAAATGTACAATTGAACCCAATAGCAAACCTTGGATCTATTACGATGATGGAGTACGAAGTAATAGCTATATAGAAACTAATCTTATTTTAGATGCTCCGAAACAATTACTAAAAAACATACCGCAAGCGCTCAGTATTTCATTACTTCGACCTTTCCCTAACGATCCACCGTTTAACGAATATAAATGGTTAAGTATCCTTGACACCATTTGGATGTACAGTTTCCTTCTGTATTGTATTTACAACAAGCGATTGATCACAAGTTTAGAAAACAATGCTATAATAGGTTTTTTATTTTTCGCTATCACCTTAGCCCTAATCATCGGTTGGACAACTCCTGTGCTTGGCGCGGTGATTAGATATCGAATTCCTATTCAACTCGGAATCATTTGCATAGGAGCTATACTATTAGACCCCAATAAAATTCCATTTTTAAAACTTGTAAAACGCCCTAAAAGCAAGTAAATTTACAACATGAATAAACCATTTGTTTTTATCACAGGAGCGACTTCAGGAATTGGAGAAGCTTGTGCACTTGCCTTTGCAGAGTTAGGATATCCTTTAATTCTTTCTGGACGAAGAACAGATCGCTTAACTGAAGTAAAAAACAATTGTTCCAACTCCCCTACCGTATTAACCTATACATTAGATGTAAGAGAATATGAAGCTGTGGAACAAATGGTAAATAGCTTGCCTTCAGCAATAAAAGATCAAATTGGTATTTTGATAAACAACGCTGGACTAGCTGTTGGAAGAGACTCAATTGACAACGGTGTCCTAGATGATTGGAACCGTATGATTGACACCAACATAAAAGGTCTATTACATGTTTCAAAATGTGTGATTCCTTTATTAAAAATAAAAGGAGAAGGTCACATCTTTAATATTGCAAGCATCGCTGGTAAAGAGGTTTACCCATCTGGAAATGTCTATTGCGCGACAAAACATGCCGTTGATGCATTATCTCGAGCAATGCGTATGGATTTGGTGAATTATTCTATAAAAGTAACTAATGTTGCACCTGGAGCGGTTGATACCGAATTTTCACTTGTCCGCTACAAAGGCGATCAACAAAAAGCAGATGCAACATATAATGGATTTGAACCATTAATTGCGAAGGATATTGCAGAGATTATAGTATTCGCGGCAACACGCCCAAAGCATGTTAACATGAATGATATCGTCATTATGCCGACAGCACAAGCCTCAGCAACCGTATTTGCGACACAAAAATAAGTGCTAAGAACAAATTAAGGCTCTGCCTCTATTTCTATTGTTTCGGTAGCTTCCTGTAATCCGTTTTGTTCAATGACCGGAAGTTCATTTAATTGAATTTCCAACTTTTTCTTAACCTTCTCCTGCATTTCCACCCAACGGCTTGATTGTGTTGAATAATAATAAACGGCGGATTTATACTGCTCAGGTGTTACACCTTGAGATTCTAAATAGCTTTCAATATCTTTTGCCATTTGATCAGCATATCTAACTAGCTGCACATAACGCACAGCATAAGCACCTTCAATAACAGCTATTTCAGTCATCAATTGAATCATTTTGTCAGACTCAATTAAATCGACTGGCCGTTCAATTTGCGCTTCCGGATCGACACCATTGAGATTAACACAAGACGTAAATAAAACAATGAAAACCAAAAAAATAGACTTCCACATGTCTTATCTATTAAAAGTAATTCGTTTGGCCGCTGCTGTATAAATTGGTTGCGTCCCTGAATAAGCAATCGCTCCATTAATAAATGTTTTATCAACTTTATATTGAAAAGTTTGTCCCTCAAAAGGAGACCAACCACACATATAAAGCAAAGAACTTTTATCCACCACTTGAGGTTGCTTTTCTACTAGAACTAAATCAGCATAGTAACCTTCACGAATAAATCCTCTTTTGTCAATTTGAAACAAAATAGCAGGATTGTGAGCCATTTTTTCAATCACTTTTTCAAAACTAATCTTGCCTTGTTCCATCAATTCCAACATTGCTAACAAAGCATGTTGAACTAATGGACCTCCAGATGGTGCAGAAAGATAACTATTCGATTTTTCCTCCAATGTATGCGGAGCGTGATCCGTTGCGATGACATCTATCTTATCAGTCAACACGCCAGTCAAAATTCCATCTCTATCAGTTGCCGTTTTAACCGCTGGATTCCATTTTATGAAATTCCCTTTTTCGATGTAATCAGAATCAGAAAACCATAAATGATGTACACAAGCTTCAGCGGTAATTTTCTTTTGTACCAAAGGAATTGTATTATCAAAAAGAGCCAATTCCTTAGCCGTAGAAATATGAAGAACGTGTAATTTAGCGCCGTGCTTTTTTGCTAAATTTACAGCCAACGATGAAGAAAGGTAACACGCTTCTTCCGAACGGATAATTGGGTGCATTTCAACAGGAATGTTATCTCCATATTGCAACTTAGCCTTTTCTAAATTCGTTCGCACCGTTTGCTCATCCTCACAATGCGTCGCAATTAACATTGGAACTTGCGAAAAAATAGCATTCAATGTTGTCTCTTTATCAACAAGCATATTTCCTGTTGAGGACCCCATAAATACTTTTACACCACAAACATTTAACGGATTAGTCTTGAGAACCTCTTCTATATTATCATTAGAAGCCCCCATAAAAAAAGAATAATTCGCAAAAGAAGAGTTTGCAGCAATTTTATATTTATCTTCTAATAAAGATTGGGTCAATGTATTAGGGACTGTATTTGGCATCTCCATAAATGTGGTAATCCCTCCAGCTACAGCAGCTGCTGATTCACTCGCTATATTTGCTTTATGTGTTAATCCTGGTTCCCTAAAATGCACTTGATCATCAATACAACCGGGAATCAAAAATTTGCCTGTCGCATCAATCTCCTCTACACCTTCGGCTGAAATCTGATTTGCAATTTTATCAATCACCCCATCCTTCACCAACACATCGCCTACCCATTGTTTTCCTTCATTAACAATAGTTGCTTGCTTAATCAAATACGTATTTTTCATAACTTCATTCGTCTCATTTTCCACACTCCGAAAAAAGCTTCTTTAAAAATAGAAGAACTCATTTTGGACACTCCGTGTAATCGATCTAGAAAAGTAATAGGCACTTCTTTTGCTTTAAAACCATGCTTTATCGCAGCGTATTTCATACAAATTTGGAAGGCATACCCCTTAAAAGTAATATTATCTAGCTTAATTTTTTGTAAGACTTCACTGGAATAACATTTAAAACCAGCTGTTGTATCCTTGATATTAATCCATAAAATTAAGCGAACATAGACACTTGCAAAATAAGACATTAAAAGACGTTTCATTGGCCAATTACTAACCTTACCTCCTTTTGTGTACCGAGATCCGATACTAAAATCATATCCCTCTTTAGCACAAGCTTCATACAAGCGAATCAAGTCATTTGGATTATGGCTAAAATCGCAGTCCATTTCAAAAATATAATTATAATTACGAGCCAAAGCATACTTAAATCCATGAATATAAGCTGTTCCTAACCCCAATTTACCTTGTCGCTGTTCCAAAAAAACACGACCTGGATAAACTTCCATCAAATCACGAATTATATCTCCTGTTCCATCTGGTGAAGAATCATCTACAAATACAATATGAAAATCTTTATCTAGCGACATGACTGTTTCGGTCATTGCCTTTACATTTTCCTTTTCGTTATAGGTTGGAATTATGATTATACTATCTGACAAAATATAATTATTAATGTTGGGCTAAATTAATTAAATTTGAGAATATAAGTGGTAATAACCAAGAGATTATATGACTAAAATTAATACACTTTTTGCATTACTGGCAATTTCATTTTCATTTGCTTTATCTCAAGAGCCAATTTCAAAAAATATTGAACTATTAGATCAATGGAACGACAAGAATATTACCGTACATCCGTCTACCAATGTTCGCTATAACGATGTGTGGGGCTACACACAAGATGGCATTGAATACGCAATGATTGGCTCTACTCAAGGTGTACATTTCTTCAAAATTAACGAAGATAAACTGGAAGAAATTGATTTTCTACCAGGGAAATTTCAACAACACACAGTTGTGCACCGTGACATAAAAACCTATCAACATTATGCTTATATGGTTTGCGATGAAGGAAATAGTTCTCTACAAATTGTAGATTTACAATACTTGCCTGATTCAGTTCATTTAATATACGAAAACGACACCGATTTTGTCCGCGTTCACAATATCTTTTTAGATGAAAAATCACAATTACTCTACGCAAGCTCCATTACATCCATTCATCCCCAACTTCAAAGCCAAACAATGCAACCTATGCGCATCTTTTCGCTAACAAACCCCATCAACCCAATACTCCTATATACAGGTCCAAACGATGTCAATCACGTACATGATGTTTATGCAGATGGCGATTTAGCGATCTTAAACTGTGGATATGATGGCCTACGTGTATACAACATGGCTAATCCAGCCACCCCTCTACTCCGCCAACGGTTAACGGCTTATCCTGATATGGGGTACAACCACCAAGGATGGGTCACTCCTGACGGAAAGCGATATTTCTTAGGGGATGAATCAAAAGGAAAACGACTAAAAATGTTTGAAGTAAATGGATTTCAACTTGCTCACAAACAAACATTTGGCACAAACTACACCAATCAATCTGTTCCGCATAACGTCATGTGCGATAATGAATTTCTATATGTGGCATACTACAATGAAGGATTACGCATCTACGACATCCACAACAATTTACGTGAAATAGCTCATTATAACACATTTCTAGAACAAGATGAATGGTATAAGATGAATGGAGCTTGGGGAGTTTACTCTCAATTAAAAGATGGAAAAATATTGGTTTCAGACAGACAAAGCGGCCTTTTTCTTTTTAAATTTTTGAAAGACCCAGCCCTTTATCGAGGAGAAGATAATTGTCGGGTTTACCCAAATCCATTATTAGAAAATTCAACTTTAAAAATATCATTACCTAAAGACGCAAAGGAATTCGTAGCAGTAGAAGTTTACGACATCTTAGGGAATAAAGTAAAAGATATTGAATTCAATAAATTCAATAATTATGTCACGCTAGAGTTGAACGAAAATTCGGGCTCATACGTCATAAAGGTGGAGTACATCAATTACAGAAATACTAATGAATACTGCAAGAGTACCGTAGTGGTGCCATGAATCAGTAAATAGCTAGCTCTACCTCGAATTAATTAATTCGGTAACGCTTAAAGAATGCATCCCAATTCCAAATAAAGCTCTCAACCACCTCATGCATACGCTTCATAAACAAAGGGTTGGGCGACTTCATCTTACGGAAATACTCATCTTGAAAATCATTCAAATTGTATTTAAAGAAGATCGCTTTTGCCATAGCATAAATCATATTCTTCGAAGGATGATTTACACGTGACATAAATGACTTGTAATCTCTAATCAACTTTTTAAAATCTGCAGTTGGCATATCGTACACAGTTGCTAATTTCTCAAGAATCAATTCTTCCACTCTTGCCGCTTGAACAGGTTCAAATGTGCTCTCTAGGAAGCTAAGATTACCAACGATTACGATCATTCCAAAATTCCCAGACTCGTTAGCCATAATCCCTGGAGACATAACAAAAGACACGTCTTCATTGATCATCTGCGCAACTTCAGGAAATCCGTTGTCAACAGAATCAAAAATTGCATTTATAAAAATATTTGCAACTTGATTATCTGACAATTTCTTCTTGATTAATGTTCCTAGCATATCGTTGAGTTTATTCTTACAAAAGTAAAGGAGAAGTTTGTCCATTTTTACTAGGGTTTTGTTAGTTTTTCAACGGAGTTATTAACACTTGCGTAAGCAGCTATGGATAAGTTCACTTTTTTCGACCCTAAAGCCATATTTTTTAGGTATTTTTCACATGTTAAAACCAAAGTATGAAGAAAACCGTTTTTAGCTTTTTATTAGGTTGTTCATTGGCAAATATCGCTTTTGCGCAACAAAGCGTGGTGTATCAGACACCCAGTAAAGAAATTCTAGATCTTGTTGATGTCGACAGAGCACCGTCCATCTTACGAAATAGTAAATACAACTACTTCGTTTACGTGTACACTCCGATGTATCGAAGCATTGAAAATGTTGCTCAACCAGAACTACGTGTTGCTGGTGCACGCATATACCCTAAAACCAATACGAGGGCAGGAATCAACTATGCTACAAAACTAGAATTACAATCTGGAATAACAGGAAAACCAGAATTGATTAATGGACTTCCTCAAAATGGACAATATTTCGGCTATTCCTTTTCACCCGATGAGAACTATTTAGCCTTTAATAATGTTACTGAAAAAGGAGTAGAATTATGGGTTATCGATTTAGCAAAAAAACAAGCTAAACGTTTAACAAACGACAATCTAAATGCCAATTTTGGAACGACATTTACATGGGCTCAGGATAGTAAATCTATTTTCACTTACCAATTTCCAAAAGGTGCACCTCAATACATAGCTAAAGAACAAATTACGCCTTCAGGGCCAACGGTTCTGGAGTCAAAAGGAGGAAAAGAAACTCAAAATAGAACCTATCCCGATTTGATTAAATCAAAAACGGATGAAATAAATTTTGAACAAATGTTCACTTCCGAAATTCATCAAGTAGACTTGAATGGAACAGATAAATTGTGGGCTTCAAAAAATCTTTACAAAGGAATTAACTTCTCTCCTGACGGTGAATATGCCTTGGTAATGACTATTGAAAAACCTTTTTCCTATCTAGTACCTTGGAGTATGTTTGGAGAAACGACATCCGTTTTTAATAAAGATGGGAAAATGGTGAGTACTTTAGAAAGTCGTCCTGCAATGGATAATTTACCTAAAGGTTTTATGTCAACAACCACAGCAAAGCGTTCTTTCATGTGGCGAAATGACCGTCCTCAAACACTTTATTTTGTACAAGCGCTAGATAATGGTGATCCTGCAAATAAAGTTGAATTTAGAGATGAAATATACCGTTTAGAAGCTCCTTTTAATGTAGTAGATTCAAAACCAGTAACAAAAATCCAACAACGTTACGCTGGAATTTCTTGGGCAAAAGATGATCTTGCACTTATTTCTGATTCTTGGTACGACACACGTAACAGTAAATCATACACGTTTAATCCTAACACAATAAACGGTACTGCAAATCTATTGACAGATCGAAATACGCAGGATAAATACAACGACCCAGGCTCACCTGAATACGTAAAAAACCAATACAACCGCTATATTTTAATGATGGAGGGAGATAACATTTTCCTAAATGGAGAAGGCTTCACACCTGAAGGACAATTTCCGTTCATCAATCAGTTTAATCTAAAAACAAAGCAAACAAAAAACATTTATCGTTCAAAAGAAACAACTCGTGTCGAACAAATATTAGACATTATTGATTTAAAAAAGGGCGAATTACTTGTTATGTTAGAAGGTCCAACGGATTATCCGAATTACTACGTCAGAAATACAAAAACAAAAGCTGCTCCTAAACCAATCACACAGTTGAAAAATCCATTTGCAGCAATGAATGGGGTACAAAAAGAAGTAATTCAATATAAACGAGCAGATGGTTTAGAATTGTCTGGTACATTATACCTTCCTGCTGATTATGATAAAAAATCAGGAAAAAAACTTCCGATGGTGATGTGGGCTTACCCGCAAGAATTTAAAGATAAATCAACTGCAGGTCAAAACACGAAAAACTCAAATGACTTCATATACCCGTATTACGGAAGTCCAATTTATTGGGTTATGAAAGGTTATGCTGTACTTGATGATGCGGCTTTCCCAATCGTAGGAGAAGGAGATGAAGAACCTAATAATACTTTTATTGAGCAATTAGTTTCCAATGCAAGAGCGGCAATAGATGCAGTAGACGATATGGGCTATATTGACCGTCGACGCGTCGCTGTTGGTGGACACTCATACGGAGCCTTCATGACTGCAAATTTATTGTCACATTCTGATTTATTTGCTGCTGGAATTGCACGTTCTGGTGCGTACAATCGTACTTTAACACCTTATGGATTCCAAGGAGAACAACGTAATTACTGGGAAGCTAAAGAAGTTTATGATCAAATGTCACCTTTCAATTATGTAAATAAAATGAAAACACCAATGTTGTTAATACATGGTGAAGATGACAATAATTCAGGAACATTCCCTATTCAATCAGAGCGTTATTACCAGGCTTTAATCGGATTTGGAGCTCCGGTTCGCTACGTGGTATTACCAAAGGAATCACATGGCTACGCTGCCAAAGAATCAATCCTACACCTTCTGTGGGAACAAGATGAATGGTTAGATAAACACGTTAAAAACAAAGTACTCGATTAAACAACAGATTCTATACATACGCCCCCAAAAAGCACATTACTTTTTGGGGGCTTTTTTATGCTTTTTAAATACTTACATTGTTTTAATATCTTTGTCAAACTCTTCAATTGATACAGCATGATTATGAAAAAACGATTATTCTCCTTACTTGTATCTTTATTAGCACTTTTACAGAGTTGCAATACAATAAAAAGCAATTACAATTACAAAATAGATCTTACCGCAAACACCAATGGTACGACAAAGATTTACTTAAACTATAAAGGAAAGGTAAACGACTCTACTTATTTCCTATTCCCACGAATGGTTCCCGGGATTTACGATGATCTGAATTATGGGTCTGCTATTACAGATGTCGAAGCATTTAATAAAAATGGAAAAAGTTTACTAACCCAACAAATTGACACAAATACTTGGTTAATTCTTGGTGCGAAGAAAGATATACACCTTTCTTATACAGCAAAACAAGGATGGAAAAGCTACAACTTTAATTTTACTAGACCTTATATTTCGTCGGAAAGTCATTTAGGTAAATCCTTCTCTCTTCTTAACGCAAATTCCTTATTTGGTTATTTTAAATCACATGAAAACGAAGCAATCACACTAGAAGTAATTGCACCTCATTCGCAAGATGCTGCTACGAGCTTATCTCGTAAAGAAGAAAATGAAAATGTCTTCACAGCAAAAAACTACAGATATTTAGTTGACAACCCCATTCTATATAGCTTCGCAGACACCGCCTCATTTCAACTTCCCCACATCAAAGTTAACGTTGCTTGCTACTCGGATACAGGAACTCCTATCGCGAAAGTACTAGCTGATTTCATTGAACCATTAATAAAAAATCAAACCGAATACTTGGGTGGGAAATTGCCAACAGATTACTATACTTTTATTATCTATCACGAAGAGAATCCAAATAAAGAAACTGGATATATGGCTGAAGGATTAGAACATAATCAATCAACTGTACTATTAATCTATTCTCCCTTGGATTTAGATATTCTAAAAGAAAATATTTTCAATTTAGCAAGTCACGAATTTTTTCATACTATGATTCCTTTAGGTCTTCATTCATTTGAAATCGGAAATTTTGACTTTCATTCTCCAAAAACTTCTAAGCACCTATGGCTGTACGAAGGAACAACCGAATATTTCACCATTCACATGCCCATTTGGCAAAACTTAATAACAGAAGAAGAATTTAGTAAGTCAGTAGAAAAAAAGATTGCGACAGCATTCAGTTTTAATGACACAATTCAGTTCACAGAATTAAGCAAACATATTTTAGATCATAAAGACCAATATATGAATGTCTATTTCAAAGGAACTCTTATTAATCTTTGCTTGGACATTCTTATTAGAGAACATACAGCTGGAGAAAAAGGATTAGTTGACTTAATTGTGGATCTAACTGAAAAATATGGGAAAAATCGTCCTTTTGAAGATGATAAACTATTTGAAGAAATTGTTACATGGTCACAATCAGACGAGATTAAATCCTTTTTAAAAACATACATAGAAGGAAATAAAGCTTTACCCTTAAAAAATATCTTAAGCCGAATTGGATGGGATTATGATGAAAAATCAAATCAAATAACGCTCATTGATTCGCCTAATAACTCTCAAATAAGGATAAAGAAAAGTTGGCTCAATCAAAAGTAAATTGATTAACAATAGTTTTCTTATATTTAATTTACTAAAAAAATAAAGCAAATAATATGAGACTTGAATTTCCACCAAGTATATTTGGTGCCCGTTGCGATTTATTAATGGATATCGTTGTGGTATGCATGGCCATAATTCTGCCACTTTTATGGTTTTCAATGAAAAAGGTCAAAGTAGAAAAGAACTATAAACTACACAAGAATATACAATTGACAATGTTTATTGTCTTATTATTTGTGGTCTTATTATTCGAATACGACATGAAACAACATGGTGGAATTTTTGAAATGGTAAAAGGTTCTAGTTATGAAGGAACTTTCTTTTTAAATTTCATGATCTACTTCCACACCTTTTTATCTATTACTACATCATTAATTTGGATTATTCTAATCCCTGTATCATTATTTAAGTTTGGGAAAAATCCTCAACCAAATAATTTCAGTAAAACACATAAGATATGGGGTAAAATCGGAATGTGGGACATGGCACTAACCTGTATAACAGGACTAATACTTTACATCTACGGTTTTGTATTATAAAAAAGAAAGGCAAGTAAATTAATTCACTTGCTTTTTTACTTTCACTTATAATCTTAATCTAGAAAGGATAACCTATACCAAAATGTAAAACAGGTGTAAAAGGCTTAGGAACTAAACTTTTATCTACACCAGATGCTTCTACTTCATCTAAGAAATTTCTTCTTGATTGAAAAATCCACTGTGACCCAACAGGTAAAGCAGGATTCGATAGTGGGATTCCTAAATCCAAACGAATAACAAAGAAATCTAAATCCATTCTCAAACCAACACCTCCGGACACTGCCAATTGTTTCCAAAAGTCAGAAGTAAACTTAGATCCTGGACGGTTAACATCTTCCTTCCAAGTCCATATATTTCCAAAATCAGAGAAAATTGCTCCTTTAAAATAACCTCCCAAGTCGAAACGAAACTCTACAGAACCTCCAAGACGAATATCCGCAATTTGAGTTAATGTCCTACTAGGATCTAAATAATATTTGTACGAGCCTGGGCCTAAACTTCTAGAACGCCAACCTCTGTTGTCATTTGCACCTCCACCAAAGAAACCATAATCATAAGGTAACGACGTCAACGTATTTCCATAAGGAATTCCGGCTCCAATCAAAAAACGCATGTTTAAGCTTTTCTTCTTCCCTATAGGCTGTGCGAATATAAGATCATTATCTAATCGAGAAAATTGACTGTATCCTAATCCGAAAATTGTTCGTTGGCCTAAATCATTAAAACCTTGTGATTTTTTAAACAAAGAAACGAAATTACCAGCTGGATCAAATGACACTTTATAAACAACGTTACCGGAATTTGGTTTTTTATCCTTCTTCAACGTGGTGTTGTACTCATAAGTGATTTTGATATCTTGCCAAATAAATTGGTCGCTATAAGTACTCAACAAGAAATTATCATTTAACGTTGCTAAACGATTAGCAAATTCTGCAGAAGGCGCAAAATTAACATACTTGATGGTTGACAAAAGTGGAAAACCAACTTGAAATATCTGTGTTTCCGCTCCATAAAACTTCCACAAATAACTAAACTGCAAACTTTTACGATTAAAATCATTGCGGTTTTGAAAGTTATACGCAGCAGCAATAATTGTTTGTGCTCGTTGTCTTTTAGCTAATTTTTTTGTGGTACGAATTGGAAATAACCCCGGCATTACCAACTTTACTCCTGGTTCAAACTCAAATGTATTAAAGCTTCGAGCAGCTCCCTTAATTTTTTGACCATCCAAAGTCTGATCAAATATTGCTGGCTGAGACTCCAAACCTCCCGATAATGTAAAGGTCAAATTCTCGGCTCCTCTAAACAAATTTCTATTATTGTAATTAACCGAAGCAGAAACCCCCAAAAAACCATTTGAATTGGTCGCTTTCGGTTCAAAACTGAAATTCTGTTTGGTCGTTGGCGCAAGGTAATAATTAACATTTAGCAAATTTGTACCCTCAATTTCTTCCAAAACAGGAGTAATTGTAGAAAACTGTCCTAACTGAACCAAACGGGTATAAGAACGGTCCAAATAGTACTGCTTATAATAATTGCCTCTTTCTAAATAATTTTGAGCTTCAATAATTACAGGTTTAATAAAAGGCCTCCCATTGTACAAGAAATAAGCTTGTCGTTCTGTGTTTATCGTATCTTTATGTACATCGATGTCTCTATTTCTTTTCTCATCTTTATTTAAGTAAATCTCATTAAAAAAGAGTGTGTCAATTGTGGAAATATAACCGTCGGACATCAAAGGCACTCCTTTCTGCTTAGCACTTGCTGCAAAATTCCCTTTAAATCGACTTGTATCAATAATATGGAAATATACATTTTCAACTTTATAAGGCTGATACTTAATGGAGATAACACTGTCTGGATTATTCGGAGATTGTATCAATCTATCGCTAAAACGGATCCCTAGTCGAACAGTATAATTTTCTTTAATCGTATCCGCAATAAAATCAATACTCGAATAAGTGAAGCCAAAGAATGCCTCATCTCTCATCATACCGGCAACTTGCTCTCGATAACTATCCAAGCGATCAGTATCAAATGGTTGCCCTTTCAAACGGACAAGCTTTCCTTTTTTGGCAAATTTTTCAAAGCTATTTCTAACCGAAGTATTGGGACAATCTAAATAGACACTATCAATTACATATCGTTTTCCAGTCTCCACAATATACTTTGGAATAACCTTTCTCTTAACCGAATCATAATGTATTTGCCCCGATACATCACCATAATAATAACCTTTCTTTCGTAAAAAGATATTTATCTGTTCTATTGATTTATTATAATAAATCGTATCAAAAATGACAGGTTGTTCACCAAACTTATACTTCAACCATTCTCTAAAAAATAAATTAGGATCTAAAGTATCCTTTAGAGGAATCATCTTTTTTGTGTACCACTCCTGGTTTTTGCGTTTTGCCTTAATTATACGCTTTTCATTTATGCGTTTTTCTCTAGCTCGTTTACGATCGTTTTTCTTATGTAATTTTGTGTTTTTTACAATTCGCTTATCCGCTACTTTGGCAGAATCAACCATATTATAGGCTGCCAAACGTATTTTAAGACCTAAAAATTTATAATTAGGTTGCTGCCGAATGATATCTTGTATATCATCACTACCAACATCACCTTTATTAATCGTTACTTCATTCTTCTTTAATAAATATTTTCCTTGAGGTACATACTTAGTTTGGTTACATCCAAAGAGGAGTAACAGTAACAATAAAAGAGAAAATATGTGGTATGCCTGCTTCAATTTTGTAATTTAGCATCAAATTTAATACAATTTACACGTGGAAACGGTATCAAAATCCAAGATAAAACAAATAAAAGGTTTAAAGCTAAAAAAAAAGCGAGATGAAGAGCGTTTGTTTGTGATTGAAGGAAATAAAATTATCCACGAAGTACTATCTGACAGACATACTAATGTTCTGTATTTAGTAGGAACAACAGCATTTTTAGAAGAATTTAGCTGGGCTAAAAAAACATCTTTTGAATGCTCACAAAAAGAGTTAAAAGAACTATCCTCATTCACTAATCCTAATAATGGGCTTGCGGTGGTTGAATACTTACCCTTTAAAGCCGACAACCATGGTCCAATTTTAGCTCTGGATGACATCCAAGACCCTGGGAATTTTGGTACGATCTTAAGAACTGCAGATTGGTTTGGCATTCAAACGATCATTTGTTCTAAAAATACAGTAGATATATACAACCCCAAAGTTCTTCAATCTACAATGGGAGCATTTTTAAGGTTATCTATTCAATACGTAGAACTATCTGACTATTTATCTCAATCCAAATTACCTATTTACGGCGCATTACTAAACGGTGAAAATGTTTATAACTGCGAATGGGAAAAAGAGTTTATTCTTTTAATGGGAAATGAAGGAAAAGGGATCTCAGAAGAGAATCAAAAATTTATTTCAAATGCAGTAACTATCCCGCGTTTTGGCCACACAGAATCCTTAAACGTAGGAATTGCTACCGGAATATTACTGTCCGAAATAAAAAGAAAAATTGGTTAAGCTATTCGACTTTCACGTATTTTCTTCGCTGATTGAACACATTTCATCCCATCAATTGCCGCTGATATAATTCCACCTGCATACCCTGCGCCTTCCGCACACGGAAAAAGACCTTTTATTTCGACATGTTCACAGTCTTCAATATTTCGGGGAATTTGAACTGGTGACGACGTTCTAGATTCAGGAGCGTATAAAACAGCATCATTTGTTAAATAGCCTTTCATCTTTTTTCCAAAGTCAACAAAAGCAGCTCTTAGCCTTCGCGCAATCATGTCAGGTAGAACTTTATTCAAATCTACAGCTACAACACCTGGTTGATAAGATAATCGAGGGAAATCTTTAGATATCTTTCCTTCAACAAAATCAATCATTCGTTGAGCTGGAACTTGCTGCGTTTTTCCAGCAGCCTCCCAACAAGCTTTCTCCACTGCCTTTTGAAAATCTAAACAGGCAAAAGGATTTCCATGTTGATCTGCAAAATCTTCTGGGCCTACAGTTACAACAATCCCTGAATTCGAATAAGGATTATTTCTCTTTGATGGAGACCATCCATTTGTTACCACTTCTTGCTGATCCGTTGCACATGGAGCAACAATTCCACCTGGACACATACAGAAAGAATACACACCTCTACCTTCAACTTGCGTCACTAAGGAATAAGATGCAGGAGGCAAAAAATCATCATTTTCTCTTCCGTGATATTGCAATCGATCGATTAATGCTTGCTCATGTTCAATTCGTACACCTAATGCAAATGGTTTCGCTTGTATTTTCACACCTCTATCGTGAAGTAAATAGAAAATGTCACGAGCAGAATGTCCTGTTGCTAAAATCACTTGATCATATTGAATCCAATCACCGCGGTTGATTTGAATAGCAGTAATTTCATTATTTTCAACACTTATATCCGTCAATTTAGAATCAAAATGAACTTGCCCACCCCACTTAATAATTTCTTCACGCATCGCAGTAATAATATGCGGCAATTTATTAGTTCCTATATGTGGGTGTGCGTCGACCAAAATATCCCTATCAGCACCAAAATGAACAAACCACTTAAGTGCCTTTAACACGTCTCCTCTTTTCTTAGAGCGCGTGTATAATTTACCGTCCGAATACGTTCCAGCTCCTCCTTCACCATAACAATAATTGGATTCGGGATTCAAGATCATTTCCTTGTTAATTTTAGCAAGATCACGTCTTCTTGAACGCACATCTTTACCCCGCTCATAAATGATTGGCTTTAATCCCAATTCAATTGCATGTAAAGCAGCGTAAAGTCCAGCAGGTCCAGCACCAATGATGGCAATTTCGGGTGAATTATGAACGTCTTGAGGATTAAATTCAGGGTCAAAAGAGGGCAACGCCTCATCAATACAAACTGTGAAAGTTGCATTAACCTTGATTATTGCCTTACGTGCATCAATGGATCTTTTCTTCCATTGAAATTCAAAATTATCCTCCGATACACGGAGTTCCTTCGCAATAATTGATTTTAGTTGTTTTAAATCTGACGCCTGTTCTGGCGTAATTTGTAATTGAATCTCTTGCACCATTATCCTTCAAAAATAAAAGATATCCACCAACCTTTATTATACAATTTTTCAATTGGAATGGATACTCTTGTATTATCCTGTATAAGCCCGTTTTTAAAGCTATGTGAGTATTTTATTTCTACGCCAAATTTAAAGAAAGGTGCGAAATATTCTACCCCTATTCCAACTTGACCCGCAAAATCATGTTTCCGTATTTTTAAAAACGGATCATCAAATTGCTGTGTTGATTTTTCTGTTGATTGTAAGTCCATTGAATACTGCGCTCCAACTAAACAATATGCTGCAAAATTGTTAACCCGTAAGGTTCTAAACTGCAGCATTAAAGGAAAATCTAAAGAGGTTGAATTTATCCGCTCCTCATTTAAAATACCCTGTGGTTTAGCTCCTGTTGGATCGACAAACAACTGTTTTACCACTCTTTCTTGAAAAGACAGTGTGGGTATAAATCTAAGTCGTACGATGGGAGTACCTAATTTCATCGTTGTTAGAATCCCCAATTGTCCACCGGGCTGAGATTCGGAATACATATCAATCAATCCATATTGACTATACGCATCGACTTTATGGAACATGGCAAAGCTAGAGGTATTAGCACCTAACATAAAGCCAAAATGAAATAACCGTTGATCAAACTTACGATAATTCATTGGCTTCTCCTTTTGCGCGAATAGATTACCTACACTACAAAAGACGATCAATACCAATATTCCAATTCTCATATAATAATAACGACTTTAGCTATTAAATATTACAAGCTATGCTTTTTTTCCAGAATAAATGGTTGCAATACCACCAGAAACAATTTGTCTTTCAACAGAAGCATACCCAACTTTTTCCATAATTTTCAAGAAATGATCACCTTCTGGAAATGCTTGAATAGAATCAGGAAGATAAGTGTAAGCACTGCTATCTTTAGAAATCATCTTTCCGAAAAAAGGAATCAAATACTTAGAGTGGAACGCATAATATTGTTTAACTGGAAACTTTGCTGGTTTAGAAAACTCCAAAATAACAGCCATTCCTCCTGGTTTTATCACGCGTAACATTTCTCCTAAACCTTTTTCAAGATTCTCGTAATTGCGCACCCCAAATCCAACAGTCAGTCCATCAAAATAATTATCTTCAAAAGGTAAATTTTCAGAATCTCCCAGTTGCATGGAAATGATGTGATCGAATCCATTTTTCTTCATTTTTTCACGACCAACAGCTAACATTCCTTCCGAAATATCCATCCCAACAATTTCTTCTGGATTTAATTTCAATGAAGCAATGGCAAAATCCCCTGTTCCTGTTGCTAAATCAAGAATTCTTTTTGGCTGGACAGTTCCTAATTTCTTAACGGCCTTTTTACGCCAAATTTTATCAATCCCTACTGACAAAAAATGATTTAAAAAGTCATACTTCGCCGAAATGTTATTAAACATCTCTGCTACTTCTTGTTTTTTTGACTTAGAATCGTCTCCGTATGGTTTTACTGTTGTTCCCACTAGTTTCTTATTATTTTAACCAACCATAGTTGTATCGTATGGATACTTATAGTTTTTACTTAACACTTTTTTACTTAACAAATAGGCAAAAGTTAACGTTCCTACTCGTCCTACCCACATACTTGCACATAACACCAATTTCCCGGCGTCTGATAAATCATGCGTTATTCCAGTTGATAATCCAACTGTACTCAAGGCTGAAACTTGTTCAAATACTAAATCAATAACTGAGTATTTCCCACTAACAAGTAAATCTCCATCTGTTATGGAAAGGGCAAAAATACCAATTAAATTTCCCAATACAAAGAATATTAAAATTGCATACGCCTTTAAGACCGTTTCTATTGAAATCGTTCGGTGAAACAATTCTACATTCTTCTTTCCTTGAATAATCGCAATCATTGAAGCGTATATAACGGCAAAAGAAGAAGTCCTAATACCACCTCCTGTTGATCCCGAACTGGCACCAATGAACATTAAAAATAAAAAGACAATTAATACCGGAATTTTAAGAGCTGAAATTGGCATCACTGATAAACCTCCACTACGTGTTGTCATTGACATGAACACACTTCGATTTAATTGTTCTAAAAACGGAAGTCCTTCTAAAGAGTTACTTCGTTCAAAACCGAAAAAAATAATGGCGCCAAAGACTACTAAAAAAATCGAAAAATAGAGCGATATTTTTGTTCCAAAAGCAATTTTCTTCCAAGGGTATTTCATTCGTTCTTTTAGCTTATCTTTAGAGAATAGGTCAAAGAGATAAATCATACCAAAACCACCAAAGAAAATCAAAACCGAAATCACCAATAAAACAAAGTTATTGTTGACCACATTCGCATTCATGAAATCATTCTTAAAAATGGAAAATCCTGCATTATTAAACGCGGATATACTATGAAAAATGGAATAATAAAGTCGATCTGCAAAAGATGAAAATACTCCCTTATTCCCAAATCCAATAAATAATAAAACCGCTCCAATTACCTCTATCGCTGTTGACCATTTAAAGATCTTAGACAACATTGTACTGTCATTCAAAGTATCGCTATTTACAAAATCTTCAATTACTTGATGGTATTTAACACTAACTCCAAATTTTGCAATTATCAATGTTAAAGCACCAAAAGCAATGATATTTAACCCGCCTAACTTCATTAAACCGAGTAGTACCAACTGACCTTTAAAAGTCAAAATCGAATACACATCAATGGTCGACAATCCAGTTACGCTTACACAAGAAACGGATGTGAAAAACGCATCAATAAAAGGTAAGCCTCCCTTAATCGTACTCATTTCAGGAAGCATCAAAAGCCCCGTACCGATTAAAGCAAGGGAAATAATACTCATCATAAACAAAAAAGCAGGATGAACTTTCAACCACGGTCTAAAATTTTGCTTCGAGATAATTCCGTTAAGAAAGTAAGCAAAAAGGGCAAATTGCGATAGTATTATCGAAAAATCTAGGTAATCATTTAAACCTAACTTCTTGAAATAAGATTCAAACAACAAAGAACCAAATAAATTGTAATTAATCCCCTCAATCGTCAGAAAGATAATCACAGCGGTCCTCATTTTGTTTTTCCGGAAAAATGTTTTTAAATCAAAATCATATAAGATATTAATCAAAAAACGGAAAATATAAAACAAGAAAGAAGCTTGAATGAGATTAAAAGCCATTGTTTTTTCATTTGCAGAAAGAGGAAATCCATAGTAATAGATTAATACTCCAAAACAAAATAAAGAAACGATTGCATTTAAAATGGAAAAGACTCTAAGAACCATAGCCTTAGAGTCATATATTTTTAGATTTACTTTTTCTCGAAAGTCTTGGTAATTCATCAGTGTACCAATTTGGTGGTTTCTTTCAGCAATCGATCTCTATTGATAGAAACGACTCCTGTTTCTTCACAAACCAAGCCACCCGCTAGATTTGCGATTTGTGCAATATATGATATATCCAATCCAACAGCCAAACAAAGCGTTGCTACTGAAATAACCGTATCACCAGCTCCACTGACATCAGCGATATTTCTTAAATGAGCAGGAAACTGCAATCGCTTTTCCCCTTGTTTTATAAACACACCAAACTCGGACAAAGTAATAAAACTGATTTCATTATCAAGTTGTTTTTCTAACAGATCAACGGCTCTATCTAAAGATTCTGGATGTTTACCAAAATCAATAGAAACATCGACTCCTTCCACCAATTCTTTCAAATTAGGTTTAAACAAAGTCACTCCTTTATAATCAAAAAAATGATCTTTCTTCGGATCAACCGTTGTTGGAATGTTTTTGATTTTACTAATGGCAATTAAGGACTGAATAACACGTGGTGTTAAAACTCCTTTGTTGTAATCTTCAAAAATAATTGCATCCACCCCTTGCTCAACAACCTTTGAAAAAGCCTCAATTAAAGCGTCTTCTTCCTGCTTTTTTATTAGATCAATTTGCTCAGAATCAATACGAACCAATTGTTGGTTATTTCCTAAAACACGGGTTTTAACTGTTGTGATCCGATCTTCACTTAAAACAATTCCATCTGTTGAAATATTGGAATTTTCAAAAAGATTCAACATCTTTTTTCCATCCCTATCTTTACCGATTACAGAACACATTATCGGGTGAGCTCCCATAGCCTGCAGATTCATTGCTACGTTGGCTGCACCACCAAGACGATCTTCTTCTGTCCGTAAATTAACAATTGGAACAGGTGCTTCGGGACTAATACGCGTTACTTTTCCAATTAAGTAGGCATCCATCATCACATCTCCGACCACCACAATCCGCAGGCCATCAAACTTTTGAAATAACGCGTTAAAATCCATTTATTTTAATTTTTCTAAAGCTTCCTTTACACGTCGTAAAGCTTCGGTTAATATTTCTTCTGAAGTAGCATATGAAATACGAATACAATTTGCATTTCCAAATGCCTCTCCTGTTACAAGCGCTACATTTGCTTCACTTAGAAGATACATACATAAATCATCTGCAGAAGTTATGATTTTTTCTCCAAACGATTTACCAATAAAATAGGAAATATCTGGAAAAACATAAAACGCACCTTCTGGTACATTTGATTTAACTCCTTTTATTTGATTTAACAATCCGAGTACCAAATCTCGTCTATCCTTAAACGCCGCAATCATATCTTTTAATACAGACACGTCCGCATTTACAGCTGCAATAGTTGCTCTTTGTGCTATCGAATTGGTGCCGGATGTAAACTGACCTTGCATCTTTGTACACGCATCCG
This sequence comes from Taishania sp., assembly GCA_045629585.1. GTDB lineage: Bacteria > Bacteroidota > Bacteroidia > Flavobacteriales_D > Crocinitomicaceae > Taishania. The sequence goes on from JAZQRM010000004.1 coordinate 27,367, forward strand.
CAATGTATTTCGGAGCACCGATATACCCAATTCTCCAACCTGTCATAGCCCAAGCTTTAGAGACACCATTAATCGTGACAACCTGATCATATATATCCTCAAATTGCGCTAAACTTTCGTGTTTACCCACAAAATTGATGTGCTCATATATTTCATCTGAAATCGCAACCACCTTTGGATTGTCCACCAAAACGTCGGCAATATCTCTCAACTCCTCTTTACTATAAACCGACCCTGTAGGATTACAAGGCGTTGAAAAAATCATTAGTTTCGTTTTATCTGTAATTGCATCTCGCAACAAAGAACCAGTGATTTTAAAATCCGATTCTATACCCGCTTCAACAATCACCGGAACTCCTTCGGCTAATTTAACGATTTCAACATACGAAACCCAATATGGAGCGGGAATCACCACCTCATCGCCAGGATTTATCAAACTCAACACTACATTTGCTATAGATTGTTTAGCGCCTGTGGACACTACAATTTGAGCTTTCTCATATTTCAAATTGTTGTCACGCAGAAACTTATTAGCTATCGCTTCTCTCAAATCATCATATCCAGGTACAGGTGTGTACGTGGTATAATTATCATTCATTGCTTGAGTAGCAGCTTCTTTAATAAATGTAGGGGTATGAAAATCAGGTTCACCAAGACTTAAGGAAATGATATCACGTCCTTGTGCTTTTAGTTCACGGCTCAATCTAGACATCGCTAGAGTTGCCGATTCTTCCATGTTATTTATTCGATTAGAAAGTTCTGTCATCTTTCAGTTTTAAAAAAAACAAATGTATAAATCCTTATGCACTGAAAATAACTATCTGCAAAATAATTTTGCCTTAATCTTCACAACATTTCTGAACAAGCGCAGAAATTAACACTAAAAATAGTATTTTCGTGTTAAGATGAATACAGATAAATTTATAGATGTTGAAAATTTAATCGCTTCTAAAAACAAGAAGCTAGCTAAATTATTACCAGGATTTATCACACGCTACTTAAAGCGGATTTTACATCAAGATGAAATCAACACTTTCATTTCGAATGCAAAAGACCTCAAAGACGAGGACTTCTGCACGGAGGTTATTGAAAAATTTAAGATCACCGTTATCATAGATGGAATAGACAACGTACCGACTGAAGGTGGTGCCATATTAGCTATGAATCACCCGCTAGGTGGAATGGATGCGATGGCTATTGTTCATGCTTTGCGAGGACGACGAACAGATTTTAGATTTATTGTTAATGATCTGCTTCTACAATTAAAAAATTTAAACGGAATATTTTTAGGCGTCAATAAACATGGTAAAAACGAGAAAAGTTTTCACCACCAAATGGAAAGTTTATTTGCCTCACCGCACTTAATTGGTGTTTTTCCTGCTGGGCTAGTTAGCCGTAAAAAAAAGGGGATAATTAAAGATTTAGAATGGAAAAAAACATTTGTCAAATACGCTAAAAGATATGACAAACCAGTAATTCCTGTTCATATTGAAGGTGAATTAACCCCTTTTTTCTACCGATTATCTAACTTCCGTTCAGCATTGGGAATAAAAGCCAATTTGGAAATGCTTTATCTTTCTGATGAATTACATCGCCAAAAAAAGAAAACAATTCACATCACGATTGGTGAACCTCTTGATTTAAAGAAATTCAAAGAAAAAGACATTGAGATTGCGCAGCAGGTAAAAAACATTGTTTACGACCTATCAAAAAGAAAATAAAATGGAAGAAATTATTCAACCAATTGATAAGGAACTACTCAAAAAAGAGTTAAGTAAGGATCGATTCATACGTAATACACGTAAGGGTGGAAATGAAATCTACATCGTAAATCAACACAATGCACCAAATACACTTTTGGAAATTGGTAGATTAAGGGAAATCACATTCAGATCATCTGGTGGAGGAACTGGTAAATCTTATGATTTAGATGAATTAGATACCAATGAAATATGCTATGAACAACTGATCGTTTGGTGTCCTGAAGAACAAGAAATTGTTGGAGGTTATCGTTTCATTCTTTGTGCAAATGCCATTAAAGATGGGAAACTACACCTTTCAACGTCTAATTATTTTGATTTTAAGGAACACTTCATTAACGATTACCTTCCTTACACAATCGAACTTGGAAGGAGTTGGGTTCAACCTAACTACCAACCATCCGTAGATCCACGTAAGGGCTTATTTGCATTAGATAACATTTGGGACGGCCTTGGTGCATTAATAGTTCACTATCCTAAAATGAAATATTTCTTTGGAAAAGTGACTATGTACCCAACGTTTAATGAAGATGCACGAAATTATTTGTTGAATTTCTTAAATCATTATTTTCCAGATAAAGAATTATTACTTCGCCCTTTACACCCGCTTCATGTCCCTCTAAATGAAACTTTCAAAGTAGATGTAGCGGAAGATTTAAACTTTAAGGATGCCTTCAAAAGATTAAATTCCTATGTCCGTGAAAAAGGAGAAAACATTCCACCACTGGTAAACATTTACATGAACCTATCTCCGACTATGAGAACTTTTGGAACTGCAGTAAATCATGAATTTGGTAATGTGGAAGAAACTGGAATAATGGTTACCATAGCTGATATCTATCCAGAGAAAAAGGAACGCCACATAGAGAGCTTTAATAAAGCTGATAATTAAAAAAACACCCCCTTTTGCTACGTTGAAAAGGGGGTATTTTTCTACTAATATTCTGTAACCAACTGATGTTTTTCAATCAATTTACGGATATTAATCAAAGCATATCGCATTCTTCCTAAAGCTGTATTAATACTAATCCCCTCTATCTCTGCAATTTCCTTAAAGCTCATGTCTTGATATAATCGTTGGCGAACAATATCTCGTTGAACAAGCGGTAAATATTCTAATAAATCAACCATTTGCTCTTTTAACTCTTCCAAGCCCATTGCTTCTTGTACATTCAACTCCTCATTACCAAGCGTATGAAAAATATTATAATCATCTTTTAAAGAAGAGGACTCAGATATCATTTTTACTTTATTTGCTTTACGGAAATGATCCACTACCAAATTGTGAGATATACGCATCGCCCAAGGAAGAAATTTACCTTCCTCGTTATAATTACCACATTTGATTGTATTAATAACCTTTATAAACGTTTCTTGGAAAATATCTTCCGCAAGCAATTGATCCTTCACTTTCAAAAGGATATAACGATACATTTTTGATTTGTGTCGTAACAATAAAACTTCAAATGCTTTCTCGTTTCCGTTGGAATACAGGGATACCAAGTCGCGATCATCTAGTTGACGTAAAACCATATTACTCTAGTAATTAAAATAAATTTTTCAATAATAAAATAGAGTAAATGTTTTACTTATAAGCGACTTTTTATTGGTTCGTATAACGTAAAGTTAATTTAATTTTTAAAAAATCACAATAAAAATAAAAACTTATTAAGTTAGATTAATCTAACAATTGATATCTTTACAACAAAAACGGTAAAATGAACAGTTTAATTTCATTTTTCAAGGAAATAAATCCTGTATATGCAGCATTAATTGCTACCACTTTCACATGGTTAATGACAGCCATTGGAGCAGCAATGGTTTTCTTTTTCAAAAAGATACATCGAGGCGTTTTAGATGCTATGCTTGGTTTTACAGGTGGAGTTATGGTTGCAGCAAGCTTTTGGTCACTCTTAAGCCCCGCTATAGAAATGGCAGGTGACCATTTTTCTGAACGATTAAAATGGATTCCCGCTGCAATTGGCTTTATGGGAGGAGCTCTATTCCTATTCGGGTTGGACAAAAAAATGCCTCACCTACACCTTAACTTTGATCAATCGGAAAAAGAAGGCGTAAAAACACAACTGCACCATACTTTTCTAATGGTGATCGCCATAACCCTTCACAACATTCCTGAAGGTCTAGCGGTTGGAGTTTTATTTGGAGCGGCTGCAACAGGAATGGAAGAAGCTTGGGTCGCTGCCATTTCCCTTGCTATAGGAATTGGAATTCAGAATCTACCAGAAGGTTTTGCTGTGGCTGTACCATTAAGAAGAGCTGGTTTCTCGAGAAGAAAAAGTTTTTTTTACGGTCAACTTTCGGCCATTGTTGAACCTATAGCAGGTGTAATCGGTGCTTTAGCGGTGATATACATTGAACCAATTCTACCATACGCCCTTGCATTTGCAGCTGGAGCAATGATATATGTTGTTGTTGAAGAAGTAATCCCTGAGACACAAAGAGATAAATATACAGACGTTGCTGTACTTGGGTTTATACTTGGTTTTGTGGTAATGATGGCATTGGATGTAGGTCTCGGATAAACTATTAACAATTAATTAGCGGTAAGCCTTTAATAATTAAAGGAAATAACAGTACCTTTGCTTCACAAAGAACTTTTTAGTTTTTTGGGTTTTATAGTTTTAGCATGGTTTAAGAGAGGAATTGATGACGAAAGAATCAATTCCTCTTTTTTTATTCAATAAACTACTTTTTTTGTACTGAATCCACTAAATGTACACGTTTGATTCCCATGAATTTTTATCTACTCTTTTTCAAGATAAAAAGGACACTAGACAATGTGTTATTTAGTGTAGTTAAACGATAGAATTAAAGTAGGCTTTCAGTAGGCTTTGAATAGGCTTTGAATAGGCTTTGCCTCCTTTACAATTCGATTAAGAATTTGGAAGAAAAAGTTACATCATTGGGTAGCTTTACTATCCCTCCAATACGATCATCAGACTCACATGAACAAACTGTAGGATTTCAGGGTGAGGGCGCGACTTAATTAAATCGAAATATAACCATTGTGAGAGTACTTCTTATTTTTTCAACCCACTGTTCCCTATTGTAAGATGAAGAGTGGTAAAAAAAATGAATAAGTTAAACCTTACCACAGACGTAAGCATAATGCATTGCCTTAATCAAAGTCATAACTTTCGAGACCTACTTCAAAACATCCTTTAACTCACTAAGAATAACAGCCGTTGCGCCCCACACTATTTTCGTTTTTAAATCAAAATAAGGCACATTACGCAAAAGCATTTGGTCTGACATTTTAATATCTGCGTGCTTTAACGAATCATTATCTAACAAATCATCAATCGTAATTCCGTAAACTTCTTTTACTTCACGCGCGCTCAAGTTCAATTCTGGCAAATATGGAAGATAGAATAAAAAAGGTTTAACAATAAACATACTTACTGGAATCAACATTTCAGTTAATTCTAGTACAAAAATCTCGTCCTGTATCGAAATTCCAACCTCTTCCCATACCTCACGTTTTGCAGCAGCTAAAAAAGAAGCATCCTCTGCATCGACCTTTCCGCCTGGAAAAGCCATTTGTCCACTATGCGCACCTTCATACTCTGGACGTTCAATCAGAATAAATTCTATTTCCCCGCTAGCATTGGAATAACAAATTATTCCCACTGCAGAGAACCGATATTCATCCAAATTACTTACTTGTTCTCTTTTAAATGGGCGATTTCGTGGCATCATCTTTTGATGCGCTTTGACACCTGGTAATATTTGAATACGCTTCAATTTATCCAAAAACTCTTCTGTCTTCATACCTTACAAATTAAAAAAAAGTATTTCAATAACACGCTAATTGAGAATCGTCATACCTTCAGAAAATTAAGCATTTTCACCATTTTATGACTTTAATCATTTATTAAACTTTTCAATTTTCTTATCTTTGCCAAAACTTTTTATTTAAAACAATCATAGTATGCAACTGTGCAACACATTAAGTAAAGAGGAATTGGAAGCTAAATGGCGCGCAATTGGCCATGAGTGGATGACCATTTCCTTTTATCAATACGCAAAAATTGACAATCCTCAAGTATTCCGAGATCACCTATATATGATGTGGGAGAAAATGGACGTTTTAGGACGAGTTTACGTAGCTAAAGAAGGAATCAATGCACAAATCGCGGTACCCAAACAACATTTCGAGCAATTTAGAGATGAACTGTACACGATCTCTTTTCTAAATGGAATTCGTTTAAATATTGCGGTAGAAAATGGCGATGTAGAATTTCCTTTTCTAAAACTCAAAATTAAAGTACGCGATAAAATTCTAGCGGATGGACTAAATGATGAAACATTTGATGTAACCAATAAGGGAATTCATTTAGAAGCGAAGGATTTCAACGAAATCATCTCTAAAGAAGATACAATTTTAATCGATTTTAGAAATCATTACGAATCTGAAGTTGGCCACTTCCAAGGAGCTATAACACCAGACGTTGACAATTTTAGAGAATCATTACCTTACATTGAAGACAAGTTTCTGAAAGGAAATGAAGATAAGAATGTGGTAATGTATTGTACTGGAGGAATCCGTTGCGAGAAAGCTTCTGCATGGTTTAAACATAGAGGATTTAAAAACGTACATCAACTAGAAGGTGGTATCATTAAATATGCTAATGATTGTGAAGCGCAAGGATTAGAAAACAAATTCATTGGTAAAAACTTTGTATTTGACGAAAGACGCGCAGAACGAATCTCTGATGATATTGTAGCCAATTGTCATCAGTGTGGTGAGCCAGCTGACATCCATGTTAACTGTGCAAACGAAGCGTGTCACTTATTGTTTATTCAATGTGAAAAATGTTCAGTCAAAATGGAAAAATGTTGTTCTACTGAGTGTGTTGAAGTTACACACATGTCAGAAGAACAACAAAAAGAATATAGAAAAAACTACACCATTTCCAATAAAATCTTTAAAAAAGGAAGGTCTGAAAACTTAAAGTTTAAAGTGAATAACGACAAACCAAAAGATTTAATTTAATTATCCTATTTAAAGGCTCCTAAAGTAAGGAGCCTTTTTCATGAAAATAAGTATCTATAACTTCAAGAATAGAAGTGAAAGTATTGGTTCTCACCTTATCTAACTTTTCAAGTTTTACGAATTTAGCTTTCGTGATTCCTTCTTCTTGTTGCGGTGTCGGAATTTCATCACCTTCATAGGTCAAAGCATACCAATAGGTTCTCTTGATCGTCGGTACATCCTTATACCTATACGTATGATAAGTCTCCATAATTTTATTTTTGATTATAGGCTTCGAAATCCCACATTCTTCCTCAATTTCACGAATACAACCTAACTCTGGATCCTCTCCTTTTTCCAATTTACCTTTAGGTATATCCCATTTTCCAAAACGTTTGATAAAAAGAAATCTATCGTCTTTTTGTACGATGCCCCCAGCAGCCTCAATCCATTCATACTTATTAAATAAACGGTTAAATGTAGCGATAGGGTCCTCACATATTATGACATAGGGAAGCTTTTCTTTATCCAAAGAGAAAAACGGGTAAACATCTTTCTCTAAGCTTTTTATCTTTGATTCGAAAAATAATCTAGATTCATAAGAATAGTTATTTTTTTGGCAGAGTATAATTGGTCTATTTTCTACAAAAACTTTGTACATTTGTTATATGGTATTAAATGAATCAAACGCAATAAAAGTAGCAGAATTTTTGTTACAAATAAAGGCTGTTAAATTACAACCTAATGATCCATTCATTTGGGCATCGGGTTGGAAGTCTCCAATTTATTGTGACAACCGCATCACATTATCTTTTCCGTCCATTCGTACTTTTATACGTCAAAACTACTCAGACGTTATCGTTGAGAAATTCGGAAAACCAGATGTAATTGCAGGTGTTGCCACTGGTGGAATAGCTCAAGGAGCATTAATTGCTCAAGAATTAGGATTACCATTTATATACATTCGTAGTTCAGCAAAAGGGCATGGAATGGGTAATCAAATTGAAGGTCATTACGAAGAAGGTCAACGTGTTGTTGTTATCGAAGATTTAATTTCAACTGGTGGAAGTAGTTTAAAAGCTGTGGAAGCATTACGAGAAGCAAAATTAGATGTAAAAGGTCTGGTTGCTACCTTTACTTATGGATTTGATATTGCTCAAAAAAACTTTGAAGAAGCAAAATGTCCTGTTGTTACTTTAACAAACTATGACATATTGGTCGAAAAAGCCTTAACAGACACCTACATTACCTCTCAAGATGTTGAATCTTTAAAGCTATGGCGCGAAGATCCAGCAAATTGGACAAATAAATAATCATGAAAATAGACAGTACAAAAGTTTCTGTAAATGCTGATGAGCAAACAATCAGAACATTCCTTACCGACGCAAGAAACTTGCTTCAATTGTTACCACAAGACAACATCAAAGACTTTCAGGCAGACGAAACACAATGCTCCTTCAAAGTACAAGGTGGTGTAACAATAACATTAATACAAGATGGTCAAGAACCTGGAAAAGTATTCTTAAAATCTGGAGAAAAATCACCTTTTCCTTTTCGTTTAACTGTGTTTTTGACAACAAACGAATCTAAAACAGATGGTTATATAGAATTTGATGGTGAGGTAAACATGTTCATGAAGATGATGGTCGAAAAACCATTAACAAACTTATTCAACTACATGTCTAATAAATTAGAAAAACATTACGCTTAAAAATAAAGAGCCGACTTTTTAGGAGGCTCTTTCATATAAATTCAATTTCTTTTAATTGAAACAAATGAATATTCCCTTCAATTTCCATTTGTAACAACCCAAAATCGTCCGTTCCACGGATTATACCAACCGTTTTACTTCCCTTCCAATTAAACTCGACCGATTGATTCAACTTCCATAAATGCTCAAGAAATAAAGTTTTCAAGTAAAAGCGTTGCTCCAACAATAAAGGATACAAAGAATTCATTTCAATCAGTAGCCTATCAAACAATTCCTTTACATCAAACTCCCTATTCATTAATAACCTTAAGCTACTTGCTTTCACGAAATCAAAAGACACCTGATTGACATTTAACCCTATCCCTACCAATGCGTGTTTTATTCCACTGCTTGATATTGTATTTTCTACCAAAACACCACAAACCTTCCGATTCTGCACATAAATATCGTTTGGCCATTTAATTTTCGCTTCAACATTTACACTTTTCAGCAGATTAATGAGACTTACAGTTACCCAATGATTAATAGAAACTTGCTTATGTACGGGAAAATGATTAAATTCAAGAAAAATTGAAGTGATAAGGTTTTGACCACTTTGGGACTGCCAAGTTGTACCTCTTTGCCCACGCCCATGTGTCTGTTCATCTGCCAAAATTGCCGTCCCATGGTTTATTTCTTTTAAACGAACAAGATTGGCAATATAATTGTGTGTAGAATCTACGGTAGGTAGATGTATAATTTGATGTCCAATTGGCTTCATAACATATTTTAGCAAGGCTAATATAGAGAGATAAATTAAAATAAAAATTAGATTTGTAGTAATATAAAATTTGAATGATAGAAACACAAACAATCGTAACTTCTCAAGAATTGTGCAATGCAATAGTAGAAGGAATGCAAGAAAATAAAGCCAAGAACATTACAGTAATGGACTTACGTGAAATTCATAACGCATCAAGTGACTTTTTTGTCATCTGTACAGGAGATTCAAAAACACAAGCAGATGGAATTAGCCAATCGTTGCAAAGATTTACGCGTAAAGAATTAAAAGAAAGAGCTTGGCATGTGGAGGGAGAGAGAGATTCAGATTGGATTTTAGTGGATTATGTAAACGTTGTTGCGCATATATTCACCAATGAAGCTCGTGAATTCTACGAAATCGAAGATTTATGGGCAGATGCCAAAATCACGAATATTCCAGACGTATTTTAAAACAATTCAATGAAAGAGTCAAACACAAAAAACAATCCACCTAGAAAAAGCCCGTTTTCCATCTATTGGATATACGCTATTCTCGCTTTTGCGTTGATTGGTTACAATGTGTACTTTACGTACAACAACCGTATACCATTCAATTCGACACAATTTGATGATGTTGCCTCAAAAGGGTATGTTGAAGATGTAACTTTAGTAATCAATAAACTAAGAGCTGATTTTAAATTATCTGAAGCAGGGGTTAACTACATCAAAAAATCAGATGACAAGACTTTCAAAAACATAAAAACAGTTTTAGAAAAATCAAATGTTAATGCTAAAACAGTAAGTTTTGAAATAAACTATGCTGATAATGGTAATTTTGAAGAAAAACTTGTTGGCATAAACACAACATTGAAGGAAGAAGGTAAAACACCGATCTCATTTAAATCAGGAACTGAAAAAGATTACTTCTGGGGAATACTTAATGTATTATTACCATTTATCATCTTAATCGGTATCTATATGTTCATTATGCGTCGCATGTCTGGAGGAAACTCTGGCGGGCCTGGAGGACAGATTTTTAACATTGGTAAATCAAAAGCACAGGTTTACGAAAATGGGAAATCTACCAACGTAACGTTTAAAGATGTTGCAGGTTTACAGGGTGCAAAAGAAGAAATAGAGGAAATTGTAGAATTTCTGAAAAACCCTAAGAAATTCACAGAACTAGGAGCTAAAATTCCCAAGGGGGCATTATTAGTAGGTCCTCCGGGAACTGGAAAAACCTTATTAGCGAAAGCAGTAGCTGGTGAAGCCCAAGTACCTTTCTTCTCCCTTTCTGGATCTGACTTCGTTGAAATGTTTGTTGGAGTTGGAGCATCTCGAGTTCGTGATTTATTCAAGCAAGCAAAGGAAAAAGCTCCGTGTATTATCTTTATTGATGAAATTGATGCTATTGGACGTGCCCGTGGAAAAAACAACAGTTTTGGGTCAAATGACGAGAGAGAGAACACCTTAAATCAACTTCTTACGGAGATGGATGGTTTCGGTACAAACTCAGGAGTTATAATTCTTGCTGCAACAAATAGAGCTGAGATTTTGGATAAAGCGTTAATGCGAGCAGGTCGTTTTGACCGTCAAATTTATGTTGACATGCCAGATATTAATGAGCGTAAAGAGATTTTCCAAGTGCACTTACGTCCGTTGAAATTATCAAACAATGTTGAAGTTGATTTCCTTGCTAAACAGACACCTGGATTTTCGGGAGCTGACATCGCAAACATTTGTAATGAAGCAGCATTAATCGCGGCTCGAAAGAATAAAAAAGAAGTTGAAAAACAAGACTTTTTAGATGCTGTTGACCGAATCATTGGTGGTTTAGAAAAGAAAAATAAGATTATCACTAAACATGAAAAACGTGCTATTGCATTCCATGAAGCTGGACACGCAACAGCATCATGGTTATTGGAACACGCACACCCACTAGTAAAAGTGACAATCGTACCACGTGGTCAATCGTTGGGAGCTGCTTGGTACCTACCAGAAGAGCGCCAAATAACGACTACAGAACAGATATTGGACGACATGTGTTCAGCTTTAGCTGGCCGTGCAGCTGAACATATTATGTTTGGTAAGATTTCGACCGGTGCGTTAAGCGACTTAGAGAAAGTAACAAAACAGGCTTATGCGATGGTTAGTATCTATGGTCTTAATGATCTAGTTGGTAACGTATCGTTTTATGATTCATCAGGAAGAGAATCTTTTAGCAAACCTTATTCTGAGGATACGGCACGAAAAATAGATGAAGAAGTTAGTAAGATAATTGAAGGTCAATACCAACGAGCAATTATGCTATTAACTGAAAATAAAGATAAATTGATCCAACTAGCGGAAAAGTTACTGACAGCAGAGGTTATTTTCAAAGAAGATCTAGAAGTCATCTTTGGAAAAAGAGCTTGGGATTCTGAAAATATTCAAGAGAATTTATCAAACGTTGAAATCATTGAAGAACTAAATACAACATCCGAGATTATCGCAGAGATAACGGAGGAGAATGTAACTGATATCGAATTAGAAGAGCGCAAGGAAGAAGACGAAGTTTAAACGAACTTGCATTTATTCATAGATTTCAAAAAAATCCCGCAAATTTGATGATTTGCGGGATTTTTTGTTAAATTTCATCTAAAACAAACTACAAACGAAAACTTACAACATTTTTTTTTCAATAAATGATAGATATGATTCAATCAACACCTATATTTACGCTTTCAAAATAGAAAATGAGCAATATAGTCGTACGTACGCTTTCGGGAGCAGTGTTTATTACCCTTGTATTAATTCCTTTGTTTTTAAATAAAGACTATCTATACTACCCTGTTCTTTTTTTGTTTTTGATATTAGGGGTTATAGAATTTCACAGTATTTTTAATGCTGTCCCATCACTAAAAATAAATAAACCACTCGCAAATATTACGGTTATACTTTCGGCACTTATACTTACTTGTTCTTTTATTAATGTAACTTATTTAGGATTTATAACAGCAATTCCGGTTCTATTCTTAATACTATTTATTACTGAACTCTATCGGAAGCAAGAACAACCAATATTAAACCTAGCAATTCCGACCTTAAGTTTTGTTTACATCGCTGTTCCACTTGTTATGGCCATCCTATTTCAAGCAAACACAGGTTCCCAATTCCCTTATTTAGCATTAATGTTCATCTTAATATGGACCAATGATACCTTTGCGTATTTATGTGGACGTGCATTTGGAAAACATAAATTATTTGAACGAATTTCTCCTAACAAAACCTGGGAAGGAACTATCGGAGGAATTATCTGCACGCTAATAATGATTTCTATCATACATTTACTTTTTAAATTAGAATCACCTTTATTTTGGTTCATATCAGTCCTATTTATAGCACCAGCTGGAATATTTGGAGATTTAGTAGAATCTCTATTTAAACGGACTTTAAACATTAAAGATTCAGGAAATATAATGCCCGGACATGGAGGGATATTAGACCGCTTCGATGCAGCCTTATTTGCCATTCCAGCATTTATTTTATGGTTTAGTATCTATAATTTATTTATTAAATAACTATGAAAATCCACCGCGAAGGGTATTTAATTATACTTATTGCCTTTTTAATTTTAGGAACTGTACAAGTTGGTAATTACTTTTTATACCAGTCTATTGGATGGACTTGGCTTTATTACCTTTTAACATTAGCATGTATTGTAATGTTTGGTCTAGTACTTCAATTTTTTAGAGTTCCAAACATCACACCTCAATATAATACAAATGATGTATTATGTCCAGCTGACGGAAAAGTTGTAGTGATTGAAGAAGTGGAAGAAACAGAATATTTCAAAGATCGTCGTATCCAAGTATCGATTTTTATGTCTCCTCTAAATGTACATGCTAACTTTAATCCTATCTCTGGTTTAATAAAGTATGTTAAATATCACCCTGGATTGTTTTTAGTCGCTTGGCACCCTAAAAGCTCAACAGACAATGAACGCTCGACAATCGTAATTGAACACCCAAATGGACAAGAGGTTTTGTTTAGACAGGTAGCTGGAGCAGTAGCACGCAGAATTTGTTACTATGTAAAGCCTAGTCAAGAAGTGAAAACTGGAGAAGAATTTGGTTTTATAAAATTTGGTTCTCGTATAGATATCTATTTACCTATTGGCACAAAAATTGATGTTAAAATAAATGATGTTGTGAAAGGAAGAATTACAAAAATTGGAGAATTAAACAATTAATTGTATATTCGGGTAATCATTAATTAGAAATTTAATCAATTAACAATATGAAAAAGATCGCTTTAGCATTAGCATTGACATTAACTTCAGGATTAGTAGCTAACACAGTATTTGCTGCAACTAATGAAGTAGTAACTGTAGTAAACAACGGAGACAAAGACAAGAAAAAGAAAGAAGATAAAAACGCTCCTGCTCAAAAAACATGTGCTGGTTCCTCTTCTACTCAAGGTAAAGCTTGTTGCGCATCTAAAACTGCAGCGCCAACTCAAAAATAATTTTTGAATAGCATTCAATAAAAAATCCCGCTAATTTATAATTAACGGGATTTTTTTATACTTCAATTATTCTACAATTACACCAACAGGACAATGGTCTGACCCCATCACTTCCGTTAAAATAAATGCTTCTTTAATTTTAGGTAAAAACACTTTAGACGCTAGAAAGTAATCAATCCGCCAGCCAACATTCTTCTGCCTAGCCCCCCCTCTATAACTCCACCAAGAATATTCAATTTGCTCTGGATGTAGTTGTCTATACGTATCCAACAATCCTGCATTATGATAATTATCCATGCCGTCAATTTCTTCCTGCATGTAACCAGCTGATTTATTATAATTCGGTTTCGGACGTGCTAAGTCGATTGCTTTATGCGCCACATTCAAATCTCCGCACACCAAAACGGGTTTACTTTCCTCTAGCTCTTTTAAAAACCTCAAAAAATCACGATCCCATTGTTGACGATAATCCAATCGCAACAGCTCACTTCCAGAGTTAGGTACGTAAACCGTGATCAAATAAAAGTCTTCAAACTCTAAACCTGTTATGCGACCTTCTTGATCATGATCTTCTATCCCCATGTTAAAAAAGGTTGAAATCGGTGCTATTTTTGAAGCAACAGCAGTTCCTGAATACCCTTTTCTGACCGCCTCATTACCAAAAAAATGATATCCATCCAACTCCTGATCAAAAAGCGCTTTAGTTTGATCAACTGTTGCTTTAGTTTCTTGTAAACAAATGACATCCGCGTTCAACTCGCGCATATCTTCAAAAAAAGTTTTCTGAGCAATGGCACGAATACCATTTACATTAAAGGAAATTATCTTCATAAGGCAAAAATAAACCTTTTCTTGCGGAAAAATCAGAAGTGAGATAATAGAATTAAAGATAAAATGACCAATAGATAGCCAACAAATCATTATTTTCGAAGAACCAATAAGAATTATGGCATTTAAACTTTTAACTATAATTGGAGCACGACCACAGATCATCAAAGCATCTGCCATAAGTCGTGCTATCCGCAATCACTTTAGTTCAGAAATCAAAGAAATAATCGTTCATACAGGACAGCATTACGACGAGAATATGTCTGAACAATTTTTCAATGAACTATCCATACCTCAACCAATTTACAACTTAAATGTAGGATCTGGTATGCATGGATTACAAACAGCGAAAATGACGAATGGGATTGAAGAGTTACTCGTTCAGGAAAAACCAAATGCAATACTTGTCTATGGAGATACAAATTCGACATTAGCAGGTGCCTTAGCTGCATCGAAAATAGCTATCCCCGTTATACATATAGAAGCGGGACTGAGAAGTTTTCAAAAAGAAATGCCGGAAGAAATAAATAGAATTTTATGTGACCATGTAAGTACACTTTTATTCTGCCCTACTCAACAAGCGATCGACAATCTTGAAAAAGAAGGGTTTGCAAACAAAAAAGAACGCGCTACAATTAATCATCCAAAATACTTTCACTGTGGAGACATAATGCTAGACAACAGCCTCTATTTCTCCTCCCTATCAGATGAAAAATCAACGCTTTTAAATCAGTATAATTTAAAATCAAACGATTTTATTCTATCTACTATTCACAGAGATAGCAACACTGATATTCCTGAAAATTTGCTTGCTATATTTAAAGCATTTCAACGTATACAAGAAAATTCAGATAAAACAATTGTACTTCCGTTACACCCACGCACAAAAAAAATAATTGAGGAGTTAGCGACCAATGAAATAGTGAAAAAGGTAATGAGAAATCCAAAAATATTAATCATTCCACCAGCGGGATTTCTTGACATAATAGCGCTAGAGAAACATTCAAGTTTAATCATAACAGATAGTGGTGGTCTCCAAAAAGAAGCCTTCTTCTTCAAAAAACCATGTATAATACTCCGGGAACAAACAGAATGGGTGGAAATAGTGAAAAACGGTAATGCGGTGCTGACAGGATCAAATTCGGAAAGAATCATACAAGCATACGACCACTTTCAACAACACCAGAATTTAGATTATCCACCTTTATTTGGAGACGGAAAAGCAGCAGAATTTATATGTAACACTCTTCTAAAAGAATTGGTTTGATCATCTATGTAGAACATATTAGTGAAAGGTTAATTTACACTTTTGACTTCATCTTTAAAGCACAAAATATACCTTATCAATTAACAAATGACTTGAATCAGTTCCTGAATTATTCGGGTCCTAAATTTAATTACAGTAATTATCCTTCCGAAGATTTTATCACGCTTACACCAGCTGAGTTATTATTTGATGAAAGTATAAGCCCTCAAAATATAGAGAAAGGATTCTTTAATGAAATACCATGCTTAGCGTTCGATCGAAAAAGTGATCCCTTTGCTTCTATCTTTTATGTACTATCCCGATACGAAGAGTATTTAGACTACACTCCTGATGAGCACAATCGATTTCGTGCACAACAAAGTGTAGTATATAAATTTGGATGGCAAAAGCAACTTGTTTGTGAACGTTGGACGAAAGCAATTATTGATTTCTTATTCAAGAAAGGCATACTCGATAAAAACTATCAAAAAGAAAAATTAACTCTGAGTCCAACATTTGACATCGACAATAGTTTTGCCTATTTACACAAAAATGGATGGAGAAGAATTGTATCGACCGGAAAGGATTATCTACAAAAAAACACAGATCGTCTTAACGAACGAAAGAAAGTCTTAGCCCACGAAATACGTGACCCATACGACACATTTGATTATATTGAAGAGATTGCTAGTCGCGGATTTTCCGTACGTCTTTTTTGGCTACTCGGCGATTATGGTCAGTATGACAAAAATCTAAGCTATCTCAATCCCGCACATCGCGCATTAATACAGAGAATGACAAAAACGTGTGTAGTCGGCATACACCCAAGCTATGCAAGTAATGAGAAAGAATATCTATTAAAAGAAGAACAAAAACGCTTGTCAGATATTATAGGTAAAGAAGTTAAAACATCCAGACAACATTTTTTAAAATTAAAATTTCCTGATACTTTTTTAAATAACTTGCGAGTTGGAATAACCGATGATTACACTTTAGGTTTTGCGGCTAAAATAGGATTTAGAAGTGGCACTTTACGCGCACATCAATGGTTTAATTTAACAAAAAATGAATGTACTTCCTTACGGCTACATCCTTTTGCGTATATGGATGGTACATTACGAGAATATGAAAAATTAAGTATTGCCTCAGCGAAAGTAGAAATCAAAGAACTCTATAATGAAGCCCTACAATTTGGAGGTGATTTTGTATTTCTATGGCACAACGAAACCATTAACGATTATAAAAAATGGAAAGGCTGGACTGAGGTTTTGGAGTTCACCCTTTCATTAAACGAAAACAATTATGAATAAATGTATGGTAAAGACCGCTGCAATTCTTATCGCAGTGGCTATAATTTTAGGTGCGCTTGGAGCACATGCTTTAGAGAAAGTGCTATCACCTCACTCGTTAGAAAGTTTTAAGACAGGAGTTACTTATCAATTCTATGCCGCTTTTGGGTTGATGATGGTCGCTTTAAACGCAGATAAATTTTCATTTTCATTAAAGAACTTTTATCGTCTTTTACTTAGCGGAGTTGCATTATTCTCAGTATCCATCTATATTTTGACGACGAAAGAACTACACGGTATGCCCGTTAAATTTTTAGGTCCTATCACCCCTATTGGAGGTGTAGCGATGATAACAGCATGGATTGTTCTAGCCGTTGGTCTGTTCAAGGATCGAAAGTAAGCTCTTTTTTTGTTGTCCAATATGAAGGATAGCATCACCACGATAGACCGTAGGAGCTTCATTTACGCAGAAAACATATCCGTCAAATGGAGCTTTTACTTTTCGTTCAATTAAACCGAAAGGATCCATCACTAATCCGATAACATCACCTTTGTGAACAAAGTGTCCGTTCGTTACCTGCACTAGAAAAAGCCCAGACATTGGCGCTCTGAGCCAACGCGATTTATGCAGAAAAATGGACTCTCGCCCTTCATTATGATCCGTCTTAAAAGCGCGCATCTTTAAATGATTTAATACACGTCTCACCCCATCAATTGCCTCTTCAACAACCTCTTCATTGATTGAATTGGATTTTCCTCCTTCAAACAACATATACTGTTTCCCTATTTTTGTAAGCGCCTCCCGTACCGACTTAGCAATTAGGGCTGAATCCAAAATAAAAGGAGGTCTAAAAACTTGTGCAAGCGTAACCGACTCGCCATTTTTAAAATCACATCGTATTTGCGAAAAGTTACTTCTTTGCGCAGCACCTGTATGAAAATCAAAAACGATATCCGCGTGAGGGGCAATTTCCTTTAAAAACTTAAATGCGAATTGCGAGGCTAAGGAACCTTTTTCACTGCCGGGGAAACTTCTGTTCAAATCTCTTCCATCTGGTAACTCCCGTTTATGAGATAAAAAACCAAATATATTAAAGATAGGAATACAAATTATCGTTCCAATTAAGGGCTTATTTAATTTGCGACGAATCATCCTCCGTATAATCTCTACGCCGTTAATTTCATCCCCATGCATGCCAGCCATAAGTACAACAGTCGGTCCATCTTCAAGTGCACGTTCCACGATGACGGGCACTTGAATAGGACTACTAGTATGTAGTTTCGCAACATTCAAATTAAGCTGATAGCTTTTTCCAGGTTCAATCTCTTGCCCCAGAAGTACTAAGGTTTTATTTTTTTGCGATGACATTTCTTTCAATGTATTCAATTATTTTACCTGCAATATCTTCCTTCGTTGTTTTTTCAATACCTTCTAACCCAGGAGAAGAATTTACTTCCAAAATCAAAGGTCCTCTAGAAGATTGCAACATATCAACACCAGCTACAGCAAGTCCCATTGCTTTGGCTGCTAGAATAGCCGTAGCATTTTCTTCTGGCGTTAATTCAATAATCTGTGACGAACCACCACGATGTAGGTTAGAACGGAATTCCCCCTCTTTACCCTGTCTTTTCATTGCACCTACAACTTGCCCATCCACGACAAAAGCACGAATGTCGGCTCCTTTAGCTTCTTTAATAAATTCTTGAACAATAACACGGGCTTTTAATCCATTGAACGCTTCCAATACGGATTGCGCTGCATTTTGATTTTCAGCCAATACAACACCTAATCCTTGGGTACCTTCCAATAATTTTAAAACTACAGGCGCTCCACCAGCTGAATCAACAACATGTTTAACATTTTTTGAATAATTAGTGAAAACCGTTCGAGGCAAACCTACACCTTCTTTAGAAAGTAACTGTAAGCTACGTAATTTATCACGTGAGTGCGTAATCGCCGCAGAACTCGAAACAGAAAACACTCCCATCATTTCAAACTGACGCACCACGGCCGTCCCGTAAAAAGTAACAGATGCACCAATTCTAGGAATTACAGCATCAAATTCCTTCAAATATTTCCCATCATTATACAACATGGGCTTGTTGTCTGAAATCTCAATATTACAACGTAGGTGATCGATTACCACAACCTCATGTCCTCTTGACTCCCCCGCTTCTACTAATCGTTTAGTAGAATACAAATCTCCATTTCTAGATAATACACCTATTTTCATACGTTATGTTTTTTCACCGATGGTTTAACCTTACCGAAGGTAAAGGATTTACTGGTATCAATTACAAAATTATTATTTAATAATTTTCGTCCCAATAGAATTGGGGAACGCATCCCTTTTCTATTTGATAATGAAAATTCTGTCTTATAAATAACGCCTCCTAATTCGATTTCACCTTTAATTATATAGCGTTCATCCACAAGTCCGTTAGAACTTTTTATATTCTTGGTTTTAAAAGAGGTAAATGTATGTAAATCCCCATCTTTCAAAAACCTTACTTTTAAAGTGTTCCCTATTAGATAAGACTCGGCTACATCAATGCTACTTGTGTACGCTCCTGAATCAATTTTGACTATCACATCGGATAATCCGAAGCTTTTTAATTGGGCAATTTCTTTACGCCCTATCCAAATCAATTTTTTATCTGACATTAAATGGCAATTTATATGCAAATATGTATTAAATTTGCACTTCGCAATCGAATACAAGATGAATTTTTGATAGAGATGCTGAATTTTTAAAAAAGTTTTGCATTTGAATGCGTTTTAAAGAAATTATTCGTAATATTGCACCCCGTTTACACGGAAACGAAGCAAGAAATTATTAGTCATGGATATTATTAGAGAAATTCAAAACGAATTAGTTGAAGTTAAGGACTTCCCAAAATTCGGTGCAGGAGATACAGTAACTGTTTCTTATAAAATTAAGGAAGGTAACAAAGAGCGTATCCAGTTATACCAAGGTGTTGTAATTCAACGTCGTGGACAAGGAGCTACTGAAACGTTTACAGTTCGTAAAATGTCTGGAAATATTGGTGTTGAGCGTATCTTCCCAATCTCTTCTCCGTTCATTGATAACATCGCTGTTAACAAAAGAGGTCGTGTTCGTAGAGCTCGTATTTTCTACTTCAGAGAAAGAACTGGGAAATCAGCTCGTATCAAAGAAAAAAGATCTTTCGCGAAATAATCTATTTCCAAAAAGAAATATTAAAGGTTTTCCTAACGGAAGACCTTTTTTTGTTTCCTCCTTGCGTGTACCACAAAAAAGATAAAACAAAAAAGGCAGGAAAAACTCCCGCCTATCTATTCCTTAATCTCTGATTTTATTTCACCCAAGCATTCAATAACTGTCTTTGATCTAAACTTAATTCTATTGAACGTTTCACTTCAAATTTGGAATAAAAACTACGTACCACCTCCGGCATCATCATTTCTTTTAACTGTCCATTTCGAATAATTTGAATCGTTTTAGCTTGATCATCAAAATAATTCAACCACTGATCCAGATCACCATTTAAGGCAATTCCATTTATACCGTAAACACAATCATTAATCATCAATCCACCTAGATCAGCAGGTGAGCCAGGATAAATCGCTTTCACAATTATTTTATTTTGTTCAATAATCGTTTTGAAACCTAACCGAGCATGTGAATAAAAAGGAGATTGCTCTTGTACCAAATCAAGACCTAATTCATCGAACGCATCCACAATCAAACCTTCATACCCTCTTGAACCAAAGACAAAATCATTAAAATAATCCGTGAAATCCAACCCAGATACTTCTTCTAATATGCGTTTGTAATCCAAAGTAGACACACCAACACCTTTTAAACCAAACTCAACGTACAAACGACGCATCACTTCATCCAGTCCAAATTGCCCCTTAGTTGCTTTCAATACCATCACATCTGCGACAAATGCCAACAAACAGCCTTCTGTATAGATACTCACTTTACGATTAGGTGCTCCAGCTTCATAACCATCCAACCATGTGTCCCAAGATGACTCAGCGATGGAATAATTTAAACGTCCATTATTATCTGTATGCTGTTGAACACGAGCAGAAAGTTCTTTTAAATACGTCTCTAAATTAAAAACCTTACTACGTAACAAATGTATATCCCCCATATAGGTTGTCACCCCTTCACACAAATACCCCAACTCGGAATAATTTTCTTGTGTAAAATCATAAGGCATCATCTGGATTGGACGAATGGTCTTCACGTTCCAAGTGTGATACAATTCGTGCGAGCTCACCCCTAACAAATCATTATACAGTGCCCTATACAAGTCATATGACGGCCCTAAACATATAACGGTAGACTTTGTATGTTCTACCCCGTGATAGGCCTTAAACGGCAATATATGAAACAAAAAATGATAATCCTCAACTGGAAAACTACCAAAAGCTTCTATTTGTCTTTTAGTAAATGCTTTAAAATTTCTTTTTAAACGTTTCCAATCCGGAATTGTAACCCCATTAAACCACATGTGAAAAGTTGTACCTTCCACTTTGTAAAAATCATACTGCAAGCTAGCAGAACAAATAAAAGGAGTGTCTGCCAATTCATCAAAATTAGCTACGACATACCTACCGTCAACAAGCTGTAGAGCGCCTGCTACCTTCCAATCCGTTGGAATATTTAACTTCAGTTCGCAAGCTTGATTTTCTTGACCTACTACGTACATGCAACAATTAACTGGATTTACATATAACAAGTCTGGTCGAATACAAGTTGAACCTGCATTTAATTGATCAGCATAGTAGCTATAAGTTACTTTCAGTTGAGCACCTTCTTTGTTTTCCAGTTGCCAAGTATCCTTGCTAATCTTTACGAAAGAGACTTTTTTACCATATTCATCAAAGATTTTAAAACCTTTAATATTTTTGGCAAAATTACCTAACTCATAACGACCAGGTCGCCAACGAGGTAACTGTAATCTACTGTTTTCTGTTTGGGCAACAAACTCTATCTCTACGTTCAAATACCCTTGATGCGCATTAGCCGTTTGGAAAGTATAAAAAGTCATATTAAATATCTATCAAAAAAAAACTCCTTACTAAGGTAAGGAGCTCTTTTACATTTAAGCATATAATTCAGCTCGCAGTTGAGCTATTTTTTCATCTTTTAAATACACATCGTATGGCATCATTTTATCAATAACTCCATTTGGTGTGATTTCAATTACACGGTTAGAAACCGTTCTCATCAACTCGTGGTCATGAGATGTAAACAGGATGGTTCCAGAAAATTCATCCATTCCGTTATTCAATGCCGTTATCGACTCTAGATCTAAGTGATTCGTAGGTTCATCCATCAATAATAAATTCGCTTTCGCTAACATCATTTTGGACATCATACAACGTACTTTTTCACCTCCAGAAAGAACATTAGCTGTTTTCATAGCTTCTTCACCTGTAAACAACATACGACCAAGGAAAGTTCTCAAATAAACTTCTTCTTTTTCTTCGTCTGTTTGTGCATACTGACGCAACCAATCAATCAATGCTATTTTTTTTTCAAAATATTCAGAGTTATCATTCGGAATATATGCAGTTGTGATAGTTGTTCCGTATAAGAATTCACCAGAATCAGGTTGAACGCGACCATTTAAAATCTCATATAATGCCGTAAGCGCCATTGAGTTTTTAGATACAATTGCAATTTTATCCCCTTTATTAACGATGAAGTTAATGCCGCTGAATAAAACTTTCCCTTCCTCATTCGATTTACTTAAATTCTCAACACTTAAAACTTGGTTACCAGCTTCACGTTCTTGGTAAAAAGTAATTCCAGGATACTTGCGCGATGAAGGTTCAATTTGATCGATATCTAAATTATCTAACATCTTACGACGAGAGGTTGCTTGTTTAGATTTCGAAGCATTTGCAGAGAATCGTGCGATAAATTCAATCAATTCCTTCTTTTTCTCTTCTGCTTTCTTATTCTTATCCGAACGTTGACGCGCAGCTAATTGAGAAGATTGGTACCAGAAAGAATAGTTACCTGTATATAATTTGATTTTACTATAGTCAATATCACAAATATGCGTACAAACCGTATCCAAGAAGTGACGGTCGTGCGACACAACAATAACGGTATTTTTGAAATCCATTAAGAAATCCTCTAACCAGTTAATTGTAGCCAAATCCAAGTCATTGGTAGGTTCATCTAATACAAGAACATCTGGATTACCAAAAAGAGCTTGCGCTAATAAAACACGTACTTTTTGATCATTTGGAAGTTCCTCCATCAACATGTAATGCTTAGATTCATCAATACCTAAGTTTGACAACATCGTTGCAGCATCCGTTTCAGCATTCCATCCTTCTAAATCTGCAAATTCAGCTTCCAATTCAGCCGTACGCATTCCGTCCTCATCTGAAAAATCAGGCTTTGCGTACAAAGCATCTTTTTCCGTCATGATGTCATAAATACGTTTGTGTCCCATGATTACAGTTTGTAAAACTGGGTATGCATCAAATTCGAAGTGATTTTGTTTTAAAACGGCCAAACGTTTACCTGGCTCCAACTCGATACGTCCTGTTGTAGGATCTTGATCTCCTGTTAAGATTTTCAAAAAAGTGGATTTACCCGCACCATTAGCACCGATTACACCATAACAGTTCCCTTGAACGAACTTCACGTTTACTTCATCAAAGAGTATACGTTTTCCGAATTGAAGTGATAAATTACTTACCGTTAGCATATTTTAAATTTTGTGCAAAGTTACCACAATTAAGTGGATTTTCCTTGTTAATTCGTTTTGTCTATAATTTGATTTTGAATCCATTTATGATGACGTGCATACATCAAAACAAACATTGCTGCTATCAATAGATTAGTCCCGATCATAAATGTGGGTACGTCACCAGCGGGAGCAATTATATAAACTTGTCCAACCGCTGCCAAACTATATATAATATAAAGGTGAAAACCAACAATTCTTCGTTGAAGCATAAAAAGTACACCAACAAGTCCAATGATAAGAATCACAATTGAAGAGATCGCATTAAGCGTAAAATTCGCATTTGTATACTCTACCATCTTTGCCATTTTATCAGTCATATCAACAACCCAATCAGTAGCAGTGCCACCAATTTCTTCCGCTTGTGTTGCCTGTGCGTAAATATCAGCTTTCATTTTGCGGACTTGCTCCTTTGACTGTGGACCATTCATGAAATTCAGCACATTCGCGAATAAACTATATCCGATATTCATCAATGAAAGGATCGCTATAAAGCGTAGGTGTCCAGGTGCTTCTTTTAAACTTTGAAGAAATGATTTCATTTTATATTATTTTAATTGAGCAACAAACGCTCTTGATTTTTCCATTAAAGGATGCATATATTGATCATCAACCACAAACGGAACCTCTTTACGATAGGATTCAAACAATTGTTCGATTAAGTCTGATGACTTCAATGGACGACGGTATTCTAAAGCTTGCGCTGCATGTAGCAATTCCAAACCTTGGATTTTGATCACATTATCAACCACTCTTAGAAGCTTCGTCGCTGCGTTTGCACCCATTGAAACGTGATCTTCTTGTCCGTTGGAAGAGTCAATAGTATCCACACTTGCAGGAGTACATAATTGTTTATTTTGACTTACGATTGAAGCACATGTATAATGCGTAATCATAAATCCACTATTTAATCCTGGATTAGCAACCAAAAAAGCAGGTAAACCTCTAGTTCCAGAGATCAATTTATAAATTCTACGTTCCGATATACTTCCCAGTTCAGCCAAGGCAATCGCTAAGAAATCCATTATTAGTGCGAGTGGTTGACCGTGAAAATTTCCAGCTGAAACCACGTCATCATCCTCTGGGAAAATAGTAGGGTTATCTGTAACTGCATTTATTTCATTTTCTACGATTCGAGCAGCATGAACCAATGTATCATAAGATGCACCGTGAACTTGTGGAATACATCTGAACGAATATGGATCTTGTACGTGTGCTTTCACTCGCTTAATCAACTGGCTCCCTTCAAACAGAATACGAAAACATTCAGCTGTTTTAATTTGCCCTTTTTGATTACGAATTTCATTCACATTCGCTTGAAAAGGATTTTCTCTTCCATCATAAGCTTCTAGTGACATTACTGCAATTCGATTAAAATTACGCCACAACTGAAAACCTTTTTCCACACAATAAGAAGCGTAAGAAGACATAAACTGTGTCCCATTCAAAAGTGCTAATCCTTCTTTTGATTTAAGAGTGATTGGCTTCAATCCTAACTCTTGATAAACGTCATCTGTGTTTCTTTTAATTCCATTCACATAAACTTCACCTTCTCCTAATAAAGGCAAACTTAAATGCGCTAATGGAGCTAAATCACCCGAAGCTCCCAAACTCCCTTGGTTGTAAACAACAGGAAGAATAGCATTGTTATAAAAATAAATCAAGCGTTCAACCGTTTCCACTTGGACACCTGAGTTTCCTTTTGACAATCCTAAAATTTTCAAAAGAAGCATACGATGAACAATTTCTTGCGGAACTTCTTCGCCCATTCCACATGCGTGTGAACGAACTAAATTTTCCTGTAGTTTTGTTAAATCTTCATTCGATATTGCGGTATTACACAAAGAACCAAATCCTGTGTTTACGCCGTAAATGAGACGACCATCTTCTGCTGCTTTATCATCCAAGAAAGAACGACACGTACTAATTAATTTACGGGTTTCCGTTGATAACTCAACAGGAGTTTTATTTTCTAACAAAGTTTCAAGACCAGGTAAGTCTATCCAATTTTGATTAATAATGTGGGGTACCATTTTTTATTTTAATTCATTAATTAAGTTGACTACCGCAACTTTACGTTGCTCGCCAGTTTCGAGATTTTTTAAAGTAACTTCTTGAGCGTTCATTTCTGACTCACCCACCAAGGCAACATATTCCGCGTTTATTCCATCTGCATATTTCATTTGCTTCTGAAGTTTTGCATTTTTGGGGTAGATATCACAAGAGATCGAATGCGCTCGCAATTTTTGAGCGATTCCCATGCAAAAACTCATTTCAGCATCACCGAAGTTTGAAAATAGAACTTTTACACCTTTTGTTAGCGATTTCGGAAATAAATCCAATTCATTCATTACGTCATAGATACGATCTGCACCAAAAGAAATACCAACACCTGGCATATCCTTCATTCCGAACAAACTCGTTAAATCATCATAACGTCCACCACCGCAAATAGATCCCATATTAACCCCATTTGCTTTCACTTCGAAGATCGCTCCTGTGTAATAATTAAGACCTCTCGCAAGCGTAACGTCAAACTCAATTTTTGCTCTTTTTATTTCTAAGTTTTTAACGGCATTTAGTACAAAAGACAACTCTTCCACACCTTTCATTCCGATTTCGGATTGAGCTAAAAAAACTTTCATTTGCGCTAGAACCTCGTCATTGGTGCCATTCATTGTAAACAAAGGCATTATTTTTTCGATCGCTGTTTCAGAAATACCTTTTTCACGTAATTCCTTTACAACGCCGTCTACACCAATCTTATCCAATTTATCAATTGCTACGGTGATGGTAATAATCTTATCGGCTTCGCCTGTTACTTCTGCGATACCTGATAAAATTTTACGATTATTAATTTTAATAGAAAAATCAGGTAAACCTAAGGCAGTTAAAACTTCATCAAAGATCAGTAAGAAATCAACTTCATACATCAATGATTCACTACCAACAACATCTGCATCACATTGGAAAAATTCTTGGTAACGACCGTGTTGAGGACGATCGGCTCTCCAAACAGGTTGAATCTGATATCTTTTAAAAGGAAATTCTATATCATTTTGATGCTGAACAACAAATCGTGCAAAAGGAACCGTTAAGTCATAACGCAACGCTTTTTCAGATAAAGAATTGGCAAATCGCGGCAAATTATCCGCTTCTAAAGCAGCTAAATCCGCTTTTTTCATCTTCTCTCCAGAATTTAAAATTCTAAAGATAAGACGATCACCTTCTTCTCCGTACTTCCCTAAAAGGGTTGTTGCTAATTCAAAAGAAGGTGTTTCAATTGGTAAAAAACCAAATTTTTGATAGATCGTTTTGACCGTATCAAATATATAGTTACGTTTCGCAACTTCTACAGGTAAAAAATCCCTTGTCCCTTTAGGAATAGACGGTTTTTGAGCCATTATAATCTTTTTTTTCAAAGATACGCAATGCCAACCAAAAGGTACTAAATCTTACAAAGAATCTTTACCCAACCAACGTAATACGTTATCGTGCCAAATGATTTCAGATTCTTTAGGAGTCAAGATATCTGCTTCCACCGCAAAGTCGATCACACGCCCTGGATACGAACGCGCTACGCCTTCCATTTCACCCAAAGGATAAGGATCATCCAATCCCGCAACAATTTGATTAGCACCTACCCGAATTTTCAAAAGCTGTAAAGTATAAGAATCATGTACTAAAGTATCGAAGAAAACATTTGGATGTCCAAGCGTATTTCTCGGATCTTTTGCGCCATCAAATAAATCAGGACGCCCATCATATCCTTGTAATCTACGTCCATAATTTGCTTGCCCCAACATACAACCGTGCGCAAAACAAGTACGAATATCTGGAAATTTTGATACTATATCTTTCAACGAAAAGAAATGCAAAGCATCAGCTGTTTGCGCCATCATCCAAACAAGGTGAAAACGCCAATATTGATCTTTCAATTTGACCATTTTTTCACCATCATAGGGATGGATTTCAATTGCTAATTTGTACTTATTTGCCAATTCGAAAATCGGAAAAACAGATTCATCAGCAATCGTACACCACTCTTCATTCTCGTCCAAAAAATGCGTTGGCAAGCACAAAACTCTTAAACCTAATTCATTTACACAACGATCTATTTCTTTTAGTGCATCCTCAATAAAACGAGGTTGAACAACAAATCCGCAAGTGAATTTATCCGGGCGACGCGCTTGAATAGATGCGTTAAAATCATTTTGCCAACGAATGGCATCATTCGTATCTTTACGCGACCAGCCATTGCAATATAATTGTGATAAATTAAGCATCACCGCATGATCAATCTTGTATTTATCCATCCACAAAATTTTTTCATCGAAGAAAAAACTAGAATCTGTAATTGGACGTGTCCAGTCTCCTTGACGCATGAATTTTCGATCTTCATCTATGGAAAATAGACCTTTGTCTTTCATAAACTGAGGGATTTCATGAGGTTCTGGTAACAAGTGACCGTGGGCGTTAATTTTCATATCGATTTATAGCTGATTTTCGTAAGGTCAAAAATGATAAAAAAAAATGAGGTATATAGAATTAAACGTAAAAAGACCCACAAAATCGTGGGTCTTTTTCTTAACAAACAAAAACACTCGTATTTTTTGACACAATCAGATTAGGATTACGGATCGAAGTTCGAATGACAACAGACGAACCTTTAGGAATGGTCTTAATAAATTGCAACGCCTCTTTAGACAACACACTCCCCTTTCCTTTAATTGCTGGAGCATTTAACCCAGCAACGGACAATTCCCAATCTAAGATTTCAAATCTAACGTTTAATGGAAATTCAGGATTAACTTTCGCAAACAAACGACTTTCAGAAGGAGCAAACTTTTCACCCGATTTTGCAGCACCAAAATAAACTATCGCTTCTGGAACATTTTTAACCTCATAATTCTGAGTCAACAATTTTTCTTTTTTACCCGAAACCGAATTTTCACCAAATAAAGTAATCGTAGCTGTTTTAGCGGCACCTGGTTTTGCGATCCAACCAACAGCTGTCTTCACCAACGTAACATCACTTCCTGTAACAGAAACTTTATCGTATCCACTTGCAAGCGCAGTCAATTCATTATCAACACCTCGATATAAAATATTCATTTTCGGCAAAGACAAACTTCCAGATGGTTTCATCACCTTAATAGTGTGTTCCCACGATTCGATTTTAGCCACTCCTGATTTATTCAATATGGAAATAGATCCCTTCAACACTTTCTCATTATTTTGATCCACTTTTAAACCAACAATCCCTTGTCCATTTTGAGGGTATATTAACCGTGCATTGCTTTCACCATTTAAAGCAATCGTTGGTTGATTGTCATCATCGTAAGCTGCCATCATTACATTCACATAAACGGAATCCCCGTAATTAGCGATAACCGGACCAAATGCTAAAGGTTGAATGCGATTAAAACTATAGGTATCCATATTAACACGAGAACGAATCATATTTAAAGCCAACAAACGCGCCGTTAAAACATCATTTTGTAAAGATGAAAGTGAAGCTAAACCACCAACAATTGGCGCATGATCAAACGTAAAACCAATCCAATGTAAACCTTTCGTGTCATTCTGATCGACCTGTTCTGGTTTTGTTAGCGTCAAATACAATTCAATTAAATTTTGACGATCTTCCTTTAAATTAGCTTCCTGGTTACTATCTACCATTGCTTGAACTTTTGAAAGCAAATCTTCTCTATTCTTAAAATCGTTAATGGATTTACTACTAAATTTAAAATCTTTACTTTGACCAGATTGATAAGTACCGACCTTTTCCACTAATTGATTGCGGTACTTTAGAAGACGCTTCCATAATTCAGCACCATTTCCTTTAGGATTCTTCAAATCACCGTTGACACCAAGTACTAACATTGTTTCGTCAAATTTATCTTGCGCTTGGACTGCCGAAAGATTTAAAAACATCGGTTGAATACCTTTCCCTTTTGACCAAATAATTGCATTTTCGGATTTATCTTGAACGAGCGTAGTATTTTCACCAGCTTCATTTAGAAGTTCAAGTTTTATTTGATCTACAAATTCAATAAAAGAAGCCGTTAAAGAATCAACAGCCAACATATCTGTGTATAAAGCTTGTAATTTTAATCTTTTTGCATTTGCATCCTCCCCTTTAGTAGTAGAGATTTCTGACCTAACCTCACTCAAAATCACATTCCCGTTATCCACTTGAATTCGATTCGCCTTTTGAATATTGTCTTCAATGGCCACAAATGCTTTTAAAACATCTTTGGAAACATTCAGTGCCAACATTGCCGTTAAAACCAAATACATCATTCCAACCATCTTTTGTCTCGGAGTTTCTTTTCCACCAGCCATAATCTATCGTTTTAAAGTTTATAACTAGTAAATACCGTGAAATAAAAAAGTAACAAAAAAGAGCAAAAAAAAATCCCTGCCATTTCTGACAGGGATTTTACAATATTGTTTAAGAAATTAGAATTCCCATAAATCACTTTCGAATGTACGGATGTTTTCCTTAATCCTATTTGCTTCATATAGTGCATCTACTCCCGCTCTATAGCTTTCAATTTTACGATCGAAGTTATTGCTTTCTTTATACATGTAAGAGATAAATCTTCTCTTCCAGAATAAATCATCGAAAGACATCCATTGAGCATCATTCTTGTCGTTGTACGCAAAATAGTTATTGAATACTAAACGACATTGCGGAAAATACAACCAAAACAATTCTTTTGCATTAGAAATACTTTCTACTCCATTTGCATCCACTTCTTTGTCATAA
The DNA here is from genome assembly GCA_045629585.1 of Taishania sp. Taxonomy (GTDB): domain Bacteria; phylum Bacteroidota; class Bacteroidia; order Flavobacteriales_D; family Crocinitomicaceae; genus Taishania. The sequence goes on from JAZQRM010000004.1 coordinate 57,984, forward strand.
ACAACAGGAGCTAATGCCAAAATACGAGTGTCTAATACAGAACGTTGCTTGTCAAAGAACCATTCTTCCTTTGTACGGTATTGAATGATATCTTTTGATGTATACCAAATCGTATCAGCTGGTGGATATTTATAACTTTGATTTCCTTCAGAATCGATAACAATAATAGGATCACCATAATCATCCGTTAAAGGAATATCAGACTGTGGTCCTAGTTTACCTAAAAAGTAAACTAATTGTTGGCGATAAACTGAATCCGTAAAATAATTCAAACCATCTTGCGGAACAATTGGATATTTTAATTGATCACCATCCCATTCACCAAATTGGTTGTTAGGGTTGTATGGAGAATAAACCGTTAATTTACCATTACGAATGTTTTGG
>JAZQRM010000005.1:0-7933 GCA_045629585.1 Taishania sp.
CTGTGGCTAGTGCTAAGCTAATGACCATGATGGCGCTGTAACTTACAGCAAAGAAAAGAAGTGCGAAGAAGCTTTTAGCTGCTGCTTTTTTAAAATTTGCAGATACGGGAATATGTATAGTTTTCATTAAGTATGTGATAAAATGTAAGTAAGAATGGATCCTTTAATAGAAGTAAAGATAAAGTAAATCTTTTATTTAGTTGTAAGGTAGAGGTGTATTAATAGCTGTTTTTGTGAGGGCTTTGGGAGTAACCTGATGGAATGTTTTTATTAAAAAAAAATGTTAAATCGCAATTTAATTGTGTGCAATATAGTTTTACGCAATATTTTTACCTAAAATAACGAACATGGATGAATCATTAAAGCTGTCTAATCAATTGTGTTTCCCTATTTATAATTTATCTAAGGAGATTGTCGCATTATATAGACCTATTTTGGAAAATTTAGATTTAACTTATCCTCAATATCTTGTGATGCTTGTTTTATGGGAGCATAATGGTTTAAATGTTAGTGAAATAGGTCATTTTTTGAATCTTGATAGTGGAACTTTGACTCCGTTGTTAAAACGTCTGGAAGGGAAAAAGATTATCGACCGAAAAAGAAGTGAAGTGGATGAGCGAGTAGTCCAAATTTCATTGACTGATTTAGGCCGAGATTTAGAACAGAAAGCCCTTTGTATTCCAACTCAGTTATTAGAAAAGGTCAATATCTCAGCAGATGAGTTGAATCAATTACAAAGTATAATTAGCAAAATAATAAAAACCATATAACCATGAAAGCGATTTACACAACAGCCGCAACGGCAACCGGAGGGAGAAATGGAAAAGTAACCTCTGAGAATGGAGTATTACAAATCGATGTCAAAATGCCTAAAGCTTTAGGAGGAGCAAACGATGATTATTTGAATCCCGAAATGCTATTTGCTGGTGGATATGCGGCTTGCTTTGATAGTGCGTTAAATCTTATTATTAAACAAGCAAAGATTAAAACGGGTGTAACTTCAGTGAGAGCAGAGGTTTCAATTGGTCAAACTCCTGAGGGGGGATTTGGGTTAGCGGCAGCGTTACATGCAAATATACCAGGCGTTGAGATTGAATTAGCACAAGAATTGGTGAATAAAGCGCATGCGGTTTGTCCTTATTCAAATGCAACACGTAATAATATCGAAGTTCAGTTAACAGTTTCTAATAACGAATAATATTACGGTCACTATTTTTTAGCTGAAAGGGAGGGCTAAGTCGGGAGGCTTAGCTTTTCTTATTTTACGCTGATTGTATTATAGAGTGTTCGGAAATGATTTAAAACTGCTCAAATGCGCCAATTCCGAATAGTGCGAAGTCGTATTTAACAGGATCACTTGGGTCGAATTCTCTCAATCGTCCCATTAATTCTTCTAATGCTTTCCAGTCGTCTTGTTTACGTAGTAAAAGGCCTAAATCACGTGCATTTCGGCTAGTGTGAACATCTAGTGGTAAATACAATTCACTTGGTTGGATGCTATTCCAGATTCCAAAATCTACCCCTTTTTTACCATCTCGAACCATCCAACGTGTAAACATGTTAATTCGTTTACAAGCGGAGTTTTTTTCTGGATTAGATAAATGCTTATGACTGCGGTCTTCGTGCGGAATAGAGGTGAAGATCGTTCTGAAATTCGCAATTCTACCTTTCATGCCTTCGATTGTATGATGTTGGCTAAAAGCGTTTTCCAAACCGCCGTGATTGTGATAAATATTTTGAAGTGAACGGAAATAGAAATCTAAATCTTGTGCGTTGAAAGTTCGGTGTACAAACGAAAGTTCTTTGGGAGAATAGTTCAAGATGAATTCGTGAGGATCATTGTCCATGATGTCCATCAACTTGTTTCCATTCTTGATAATCATCGTTCGGTTTCCCCAAGCGATCGTAGACAGTAAGAAACCGGCAATTTCGATGTCTTCTTTTTTAGAAAAACGATGAGGTATTTGAATGGGATCCGTTTCAATGAAATCTGTGTTTTCGTATTGCTCCGCTTTAAAATCTAAATAGGACTTTAATTCCTCTATTGTCATTTCGTTTGCCATGGCACAAAGATAGTCATATTTGAATGGAGATAAAATGGATTTTGGACAAATGATACACGGAGTTTTAGTAAGCTTTGAGTACACTTTAAGTACACTTTGAATAGGGGGTACTATTGGCTGTTTTTAATAATGACTAACTTGTATGTTGTTAATTTGCAGGAATCTGTATCTTTGTTTTTAATTACTATTTTACTGTTATGAAACATCTATTTACTACATTTATTTTTATTGTTCTGTGTCATTATGGTTTAGCCGTTCGGTATTATGTGGATCAAAGTACAGCTAGTAGTGGAAATGGTTTAAGTTGGAGTACGGCTTTTGTGAATTTGCAAGATGCTCTATCTATTGTTATCGCAGGGGATGAGATTTGGGTGGCTGCTGGCCAGTATAAACCAACGACTGGTTCGTCAAGATCGGCTTCTTTTATACTTAGAGATGGGGTAAATTTATATGGTGGTTTTGCAGGAAATGAAACGGAACTGAGCGAAAGAGATTGGACGGCTAACATTACAGCGTTAAATGGTGATATAGGTCAACAAGGAGTAGTGAGTGATAATGTTTATACGGTTCTTCGGTTATCCAATTTGACGAGTTCAATTGTTTTAGATGGTTTTAGGGTGATGAATGGTAATAATAATGCAGGCTATGGCAAAGGAGGGGGATTATACTACACAAATTCTACGAATGGTTTATTAACGCTTAGAAATTGCTTGTTTTATGGTAATAGAGCAAGTAATTATGGTGCAGCACTTTGTTTGGAAAGTGCAAATCTGGCGATTGAATCCTGTGAATTTAGAAACAATACCTCAACAAGTGGAAATGGAGCAGTCTTATATTCGTATAACAGTAATGGTTTTTCGAATGTTACCATGAAAAACACAATCTGTATTGGAAATGTGAGCAGAATTGGGGCAATTGTTGATTCTCCATCAAATAATTTTAGATTTATTGCGGATCGTTGTGTTTTTTCAAATAATACTTCTGATAACAGTATCTTTGATTTTTTAAATTTTACAGAAGTTAGATTTACGAACTCTTTGATTGTTGGTAATCGTCTGAATTCGTTTAGTGCCGATTTGTTTTTTGCGGATGGTTCTTCTCAAAGTAGTTTTGATATTATTAATTGTACCATTGCTCATAATTATAATACGTATCAAAATAGGATACAACAAAGCCTCATCAACTTGGAAAGGGCTATTTATCGAATAAGTAATAGTATTATATATGGCAATACGGCTTATCAAGGGCGACAGTTGACTAATGGACCTACTGTTTCTAATTGTCTTATCGAAGGTGGTTTTACAAATGGTACTGCTATTATTAATGCAAATCCAGAATTTGTAGATCCGAATACTACTCCAAATGTTAATTTTGATGCAACTCCGTTTGACTATTCATTAGCGGATCATTCTCCTGCAATAAATGTTGGGGTTAATTTGAGACTTCGTGATTCAGAGTTGCTGGATGTAAACGGTGCAGAAAGAATGCAAGGTTGCATTGTTGATTTAGGTGCTTATGAATCAAGAGTGGAACATATATTTCATGTAACGGACACCATTGTTGCTTGTGAGTCGTATCAATGGAGAGATGGTGTTGTATATACGGCAGATAATCGCACGGCTGTTTTTACTGTGCCAAATGTAGCAGGCTGTGATTCTATTATTGAATTGAATTTATCCATTCATCAACCCACGTCGGGTATCCATTCTGTGTCCACTTGTGGGGCTTTTACTTGGATTGATGGTCTAACTTATACGGAAAGTACAAGTGGTGTAACTTATGTGTTAAGTAATCTATATGGATGTGATTCTGTTGTGACGCTTGAACTTTATATTGATCCGATTAATCAACCTACTGCTGGTATTGATGTAGTAAGTGCTTGTGATCAGTTTACTTGGATAGATGGTATTACTTATACGCAATCAACGAATGCGCCAACTTATACTTTGGTGGCAAATTCAGGATGTGATTCGGTGGTTACATTACATTTGACGATTAATACCTCTAGACGTAGAACGGATTTTATTACTTCATGTGATCCCATTAGATGGATTGATGGAAATATGTATAATTCAAATAACAGCACGGCAACACATCGTTTGGTTTCACGTAGTGGATGTGATTCTATTATAACTTTAAATTTAAGGATTATTCGACCTACGTTAAATGCTAATTTGTGGAGTACGAATCATACTTTGACAGTTACGGAAACAGATGCCACTTATCAATGGTATGATTGTGCAACGAATGAACCGATAAGTGGTGCAACAGATAGGTGGTTTACGCCTAGTAGGACAGGAAGATATAGGGTACTTTTGACTTCAACTTTTTGTCCTCAAATACAATTGATATCCGATTGTTTTGCGATTAATTATTTGAACGTTACATCGGTTGAAGATCATGGATTGGTTGTTTATCCTAATCCAACAAGTACTAGGGTAATCGTTGAGTGTAATGATTGGATGGAAGAGCTGATGTTAAAAGATATGAATGGGCAACTCATTTTTAGTCAATTGGTGAATGGAAAGGAAATTGAACTTTCATTAGTTGATTTATCAGCTGGGATGTATTGGTTGGTGATTAAAACAGTTAATGGAGAACAAGCTTTTCAAAAGGTTGTCAAAGAGTAGGAAGGATGTAATGAGGGATATCTTAATTTTATTAATAGGGTTAATAATGAGTTGTACTTCAGTATTAGGGCAAGTTACAGTCCGGGTTTATGTTGATCATGAAGGTTTACAACTGAGTAGCTTGAAAGGTGTTAGGTTAAGAGTCATACCGGTGGATAACATTTTGTAGATTAAAAATGAAGTTTGTATACCCTTTAATAAACTTGATGCATATAATTTTCAGATGATCAATAATAGATCTGATTCATGTGTTTATGAAATCTTATTTGTATGTAAAGAAATTAAATTCAAAATGGCAGTAGAACAATACTGGTTTGAATCAGATAATTTAACTATATCCGTATATTCATACCGCCATTGGAAAAACAGGTTCAAAATTAAGTATGGCTATTTATTTGGTAATAGTTGGCAGGGAATGAGTTCTCATGTTGAACCAAGTTTGTTTGATTGTAAAAGAATTGAAAATGCTCAGCTGACGCACGATTGAATTATTGGTTTAACTAAGGAATATAAGGCGTTGGGATTTGCTTTGTTGGTGGGGTAGTACTTACTGGTTACAGTTACAACAATCACAAAAGATAAAACAGTTAATATAGTATTCAAATGAATTTAGAACACTATTTTTTAAAGATACAAAAGAGCTATGATGTAGCTATTTTGGGGAAAATCTGAATTTCTCCCAAAAAAGTAACCTCTGTAGCACATTTATCAAACGACACAAATGAATACTAGATTATTATTTCACCTGTTTTTTTTATTAAATACAGTAATTTTTGCTCAGCCTTTAATTTCTGAAATTTCTGAATTGGAAGATAAATTTATGTTTATAAATACCCCACTCATTATAAGCGAAGATTTAATGGAAGGGATTAAAAGCAAAGTTGATGGCCTTCATTCATATTGTTGTAGTATTGATCAAGCGGATTATCACTTCTTGAGTATCTATAAAAAGGAAGATTATCAACAATATTTTCTTCTGGAGAAAAAACAATCCGAAATTAATATTATTACTTGGGATAAAAATTTAGAAGACTGGTTAGCGGTTGCAAGCTTTTACTTATTTCCAACGATCGTTCAGCCTAATCAATGTTGTGTAATTGATCTGTACGGTAATTGTTGCATTTTTGATTCATCTTTTTTCCCCTTGGCAAGTTCAATTCTGATATCATCTACACAAGCATTGGAGTATGATGAATTTTCTTTAGTATCACATTCAGAGGATTACTTGTCAAAAAGTAAAAATCATTTTTTTCTGAGAAATTATAGCTCTAATAAAACGTTTGTATTGGATTTTACTCGAATTCTAAATAGAGGTTTAATACCTGTTGATTTCTTTTATAGAGGAGAAATTTTTTCCGACAATTTAATGTATTTAGGACACTATGAAGAAGAGTCTCGCCTGATTTCAATCATATGTTTTAAGAAAGAAATGTATGATGACTGTTTGACTTACTATAAAGTGTACAACTTAGTGACTGATGGTAAGTTGATAAACAAGTTAAATCTAATTGGTGAATTTAGTTACATCGGAAATATACTTTATCAATATGATTTAAATTCACATATATTTGAAAAGAATTAAGTTTTAGAAATTATTTGCTATTTGTAAAATTAAATTCCCCAGTTCTCGCACGATTGAATTGTTGGTGGGGTAGTACTTACTGGTTACAGTTACAACCAAATGAATTTAGAATACTATTTTTTTGGAAGATTACAAAAGGCCGGAAATGCCTAAAAACATGAAAGATACATTGTGCTTTTCCTTAGTTTTATGATGTTTAACGCGCTGAAGCTTAGGCAGAATGTAGAATTAGAATTTAATAGATTAAAAGAAACAAGTGGAAAGATTGAAAGAAGTAAAGATTAATGTGCTGTTATGTATTGTTCTTATTACTACAAATTCCAGCTCAGCACAATCATTCTTTAAAAAGAATAGAGAAGTTTACTCTAACTACAATGTATTTTCAGAAACAATAACGACGAGTGATACAATTGTTTTTATAAATAGTATGAATTATGGAAAATTTCCATCACTTAAAGAGGATAGTATTCCCTTTTCAAAAAGAACTTACTATAGATGGAATTTTACATATGGTGGTGCTTCATTAGCTTATACTTATTATGAAGAACCATATTGGCGTAGTACAATATCATATTGTCCTTTTCAAGTAAAACAAGAAGAAATATTTGGAAAAGATGTTTTAATATTCCTTTACGAAGAAAAGTTATATTTTTTTGAGATTATAGAAGACAGACCTGCACCATATAATAGTGGTAGTTTAATTGCTTTGGTTAAGCTTTAAATATCAAACTTACCCCATCTGCCACACGATTGCAATACAACTATGATTAGGATTGCGAAGTACAGGGGATATTTTCCCATGACTACATTTGTTAGAATTACGGGAGGATTGTATAATAATTACTTAGATCTAAATCTTCAAAGGAACTGATTTCGGCAAGTGTGATTTTGCGTTTAAAAGCGATTTTAGATTTCTCTTTAAAGTAACTAGCCGGTTTGTCTTCATTCACCACTTCCCAAGCATTTGTCACCTCAGTTGTTGTATATTCCTTTTTATTGAAGTCTACCTTGGTGCTACTTGTAACCATGCCTAGTTCAATATTTACATTTTCAAGATAATCTAAAATGAGTTTTCCTTCTTGAAACGAAAAAGTGTATTCCGTTCCACCGAATCTTCCATAATAGCAATCAATGTGTACTTTTTTGTTTGTGATTTCAATCCCTAATTCATTGTTGTAGGAACTATTTTCATTCTGAAAAGATGCAAAGCAGAATGGTTTTTTAGTGATTAGCTGATATTCTTTCCCTTTCTTCAAGGCTATGACAATTCCTCGATTGTTGGTGTTCATTTGTTCTCCGTACTCATTTTTATAGATTTGACCAGAATCCGTTATTCTTGTTATAAGAATTACATCTGAAGTGCCATCTCCATCGATATCTCCTTTTACGGAATCTATAATCTCCATGTAGTAGGGGATGAACACATTGTAATCATTGTTTTTGAAGTGGTTTTGTGAAGCAGCATTTTCATTTGTACTCAAAATGGTTATTTGAAAATGGCCTTCATTCATTTCTTTGAATTCATCATACTCGTCTGGCTTATCGTAGATTAATAAAGTGGAATCGTTTACCCATTTAACATCATAACCCACTAAAAAGCTTTCGAAATGTTCCTCTAGGATATCTTGAAGTGGAATGATTTTTTCAAATCCATTCTT
>JAZQRM010000006.1:0-32359 GCA_045629585.1 Taishania sp.
TTTGCATTAATGGTGATGCGTAAGTAGATTGGGGCTTCTCCGTTTTTTAGAAGTCGCTGTCTCTTAATGAAGAATAAAATACTAAATGTTGTACGGTTCATGGCATTACATTTTTATGGTTATAAAATTAATGCAACACGAATCTTTAATAAAATGCAAAGTGTTGAAAACAAAGGTAATTACATCGATTTTGTTGGACTTTCCGTTGAACAACTCGTTGGACTTTTTTAGTCCCACGGATAGGCAACATGCAAAGCGATGAAATGTGAAGTTTTTGAAAGAGATGTAAATGAAAAAAGCCCCACAAATGTGAGGCTTTCTTTCTTTAACGCTTGTTTTTAACGTATCTAGCGGTCTGGACGGGACTCGAACCCGCGACCCCATGCGTGACAGGCATGTATTCTAACCAACTGAACTACCAAACCAAAATCTTTACTAGCGTTGAAGCATCAGCTTCATTCAAGTTTTGTGTACAATGCTTTTCGTTAAAAGCGTGTGCAAATATACGTAACTTTTGTGGATTCGTGCAAGAAAAAAAGAATAAAAATTTATTTTTTTTCTCACTACATCGTTAATCATCACATAACCCGATTATTAAGAATTAGCGTTTTTTAAAATCTCTTCTAATCCTTTTCGTGATATTGGATGATACTCCCCTTTTGCTTGTTCAAATACCGCCTTAATCCATTCTCTATCGGATGGATATTTGCTATTGGCTAAATCTTTATACAACGGATAAATAAACTTTCCACGACCAATTTTGGTGATAAACTGTTTCATCGAAGGACGAATATTAGTATAACCACTTCGAATACCAACTCGATACCATTCTGTCATAATCTCTGCATTACCACAAGATTTAAAATTAAATTGGTAATCTAGCTTCTGCAAATACTTAGGTTCTGTATACTCTGGAAGGCTTCGAATGAAAATCATCCACTCCTGGGTAGTCATGTCTTCTCGCTTAACTTTACGCAGTTTATCCATCTTCCCTGCGGAAGCATCAAGCGCCAACCGCTCTAATTTCAACATACGTTCGCTAGTCGGCGGAACAAAAGAAACAGGCAATCCAGGCTCATAAATCCACTCCTCGATATTAAAGCTAGATTTATTAGGTTCTATAAGATTTAACACTAAATAATCTATAAAATCTTCGGTACGCAATGTTGAAAAAGCAAATTCTTTGAAATAACCTTTCAAAAATTTATCAAACTTTTTTCGTCCGAATTCATTTTCTAACGCCCGAAGGAAGATTGCCCCTTTAAAATAAGCAATATCTGTTCCTGCATCTTCTGGATCTACCAAATCTAATTTCAGAAGTGTTTCATTTTTATCTAAATCCGCTAACGTATGAAGTAATTCTTGATACTCTATAACTTTCAACAAATCGGCTAATTCGTTTCCATATATAGCTTCCATAATACGATTCTCAATATAAACCGTAAAACCTTCATTTAACCAAAAGTCATTCCATGATGCATTTGTAACCAAATTACCAGACCAAGAATGTGCTAATTCATGAGCAATTACAAATACCAAACTTTTATCTCCGGCAATCAAAGTCGGATTTGCAAAAGTCAAACGAGGATTTTCCATACCTCCAATTGGGAAGGTGTACGGTAACACCAAAACATCATATTGTCCCCATTCATAGGGTCCAAATAATGACTCGGCAGTTTCAATCATCTTGGGCATATCTTCAAATTCTTCTGCACAGGCATTAACAATTGCAGGCTCTGCGTATACACCACAGTTTTCTCCCAAAGCACGGTATTCAATATCCCCAACCGCCAAAGCAATCAAATAGGGCGGAATTTTTTGATCCATCACAAAATGATAAATCCCATCTTTACTCTTCTGCTTGGGATTCGTTGCGCTCATTAGTGCTAAAAGTTCTTTAGGCACTTTTACATCTGCGGAATAAGTAATCCGATTAGCAGGTGTACATTGCAAAGGAATCCAAGTGCGCGTATGTATAGCCTCACTTTGTGAATAAAGAAAAGGATGTTTTTTGCCTTCAGTTAAATTTGGTTTAAGCCAATCTAAAGCAGTGGTCTCATCTGTCGTTTTATAATAAATATTTACAAATTCAGTCAACGAATCAACCACCACCATTAATGGAGCTCCCATAATGTCATTAAACGGACCAATAACATAATCGGTCTCACGTTCCTGCTCTTTACCTAAGGTGACTTTCTGGATTTCTAAAAACTTTATATCAAATATTGCGGTATCTACACCTTTCAGATTCTCCATCTGATGACGTGCGACCCCATAAATGGTTTGATTGTCGAAATTTACATCCAATTCTAGGTGCAAATGCTTCGTTCTTATATCTTCAATATTTGCATAGGAATGCGGATCGCCTTGTTTAGCAATTCTCGTCCGCGCTTTTGCTGCATCCATTTCTAGCTTTTGAGAACATGACCCAAATAGAAAAGTCAATCCCAAAAGAAGAAAAGGAAAAAATCCTCTCTTCCCCATTACCTGTGAATAAAAAAAATACTACTTCGTTTTTTCGCTTGTAATCATACGAATTACTTCTGCTGCTCCAACTAGGCCAAATGTTGCTGGCATGAAAGAAGAAGTACCATAGAAAGAGCGTTTAAAATTAGTTCCATCTGTTAATTTTAAAGACTCTTTTTGCTGTAATTCGCTTGAAAACACCGTTCTTACACGTCGGAAATCAACTCCTTTACGTTTCAAACGTTTTTTAATATGTGCGGCTAGTTTACAATTGTAGGTATTGGTTAAACGGGCAACTTGTACACGTGATGGATCCATCTTCCCTCCTGCTCCCATGTGAGATATAATTCGGATTTTTAGACGCATACATGCCAATATCCATTCTAATTTTGGTGTCACGGAGTCAATACAGTCCATCACGTAATCGGGCTTAAATTCTTTTAAAATTTCCCAAACGCGCTCCGGCTGAACAAATTCTTCGAGTACATTCAGATTAATATCAGGGTTAATATCACGAATTCGTTCTGCTAAAACGACCGCTTTATTCCTCCCAATCGTTGAATCCAAGGCAGTTAATTGTCTGTTTTTATTAGTGGGATCAAAGGCATCTCCATCAATTATGGTCATTGTACCTACTCCAGCACGTGCAACAAACTCACCTGCAAAAGATCCAATACCTCCTAAACCAACAATTAAAACATGTGCGTTTTGTAATTTTTCAATAGCTTCTTGTCCCATCAACAATTCCGTACGCTCCAACCACTGTGCCATTTGGTAAATGTATTTTTAAAATTTATATGTATTTGCTCCGTTAAATCTTGCAAAGATATTGCTTTTGCGTTACGAACACTTTCATAAACGCTTTTAATATCAACATTTACCGTATCTGTTTCTAACAATAAACGATCCAAGGGAATCTCATTTATCCATTGTTGATCCCTAGATGTGTTTAAAAGATTTGCTCCAATTGATATTTGAATGCCTTCACACTTCAAAACTTGCTGCAATAAGTTTTTCTTATTAAATCCATGAAAAACCCACTTTTGAAGCGGTTTAACTTCATTATAAGCTTTAAGAACCCATTCCCAACAACGAACACAATGAATGATTACGGGCAAATTCAATCGCTCGGCAAAAAGCACTTGCGCAACAAAAACTTCATACTGATGTGCCAAATCCCCACCTTTGAAGGCATCCATTCCCACTTCACCAATCGCAATGGTATACAAATTTATTCCATCCGTAAGCACCCTTTGTACATCTTCCCGCTTAAATTGACTCGCTTTCCATGGATGCACGCCAACCGAATTCCAAACATCCAACAGATCCTTATCCTGCTGGACAATTTGACATCCATTCCATAAATTATGGTGAGTATGTGCATCCAAATAAAGCATATGCGAATATAGTTAAGATGTTGAATTAAAAAAAATGTCTATTTTCGGAAACGATTATTACCAATAACAATTATGGATTCTTTATCAAAGAACAGTATTTTCGATTCAAAAGTACTTGGACACCCAAGTGGATTATTTGTCCTTTTTTTCACCGAAATGTGGGAGCGCTTTTCCTTCTACGGAATGCGTGTGTTATTAATTCAATACCTTACAGCTGAAGTACTGTTAGGTAGTGCTAAATCAGGTTTAGGCTGGACTGTAGCCTCTGCTTCTGCACTTTACGGAACCTACGTTATGATGCTGTATTTAACACCTGTTTTAGGTGGAGTTATTGCAGATAAATATCTAGGTTCATGGAAATCGGTGATCGTTGGAGCATTAATCATGACGCTCGGTCATGCATCTATGGCCATTGAAAGCAACGCTACATTCTTCATTGGATTAGCTTGTTTGGTTCTTGGCACAGGATTCTTTAAACCAAATATGCCTGCAATCTTAGGTGAGATGTATAAAGATTTTCCAGAAAAAAAGGATGGTGGATATACCATCTTTTACATGGGGGTAAACGCAGGAGCTTTCTTCGGAATGATGCTATGTGGTTACTTTGCTGAAAAATTCGGATGGCACTGGGGATTCGGTTTAGCGGGAATATTCATGCTGCTAGGAACGATTCAGTTCTGGTTATCTAAACCTTTATTTGGCAAAATCGGTGATTTAAAAGAACAAACCACAGAAGGTCAACCAACAGAAGAAGTATTTGCAAATGAGGATGAGAAAATCAGAAATCCTTTCCGACCTATTGACATTATACTAACAGTAATTGTCACAATTCTAGGTTTAGGATATGCATTTAATGACCCTATCTCAAAAAACATTCCCGATTTAGACATTTTTAAATCTATCGACATACCAATGGCTTCTGGAGGTGTATTTAGAGGTCAATATATCATTATCATCGTTACATTAATTCTTTTCATCTATTTATTAGTCTCTCGAATTATGAGATACGGTAAGATAGTAAGAGATCGAATGTTTGCCATCATGATCTTAGCCCTTTCACTGATATTCTTTTTTATGAGTTTTGAACAAGGTGCTTCGTCTTTGATGATTGTTGCTCGTGATTACATCGATCGATCACTTGAAGGAAATGCACTTTTGACGTATAACATAGTTAACACGCTATTGACTGTGATACCGTTATCTGTAATTTCTTGGGTACTTATTAGATTGTGTAAGGTTACATGGAGTAAAATCAGTCTATCAAATATTATCTTATTGATTTGCTTTGGACTCATCTGGTTTGCAGTTATCGCAATGCTATACAATGAATTCAAATCAGAATCTTCTGAAATAACGGTATCTTGGTTTTCCACTTTAAATGCATTTTTCATTATTTTATTGGCATCAAGCGTTGGTAAAATATGGGACTCTAAGTACAATCCACCCGTGGCTTTCAAGTATGGTTTTGGTTTAATATTCGTGGCAATTGGTTTCTTAGTATTGGGATTAGGTTCATTTGGAATTGCCGAAGGCGCAAAAATATCCATGATCTTTTTGATCATCACTTATCTCTTTCATACCGTTGGCGAATTATTCATTTCTCCAGTCGGATTATCCTATGTAAGTAAATTAGTGCCCGCACGAATGATTGCATTTATGTATGGTATTTGGTATTTAGCGATTGCAATAGCGCAAAAATTAGCAGCTGCATTAGGTGGTCAAGTAGAAACCATAAAAGAAGAATATTCATTAGCTCATTTCTTCTTTCTTTTTACCGCTATCCCCGTAGCAGCAGCAATTTTAGTAATGGCGCTTAACCCAATTATAAAACGTTTGATGCACGGAATAAAGTAAATATAAACGAACGATAAAATAAACGAGAGGGATCAATTTTGTATTTACCCTCTTTTTTTTATGCTTTCGTGTTAATTTTTTATAAATTCACAACCATTAATTTTTAAACTAGATGGCAAGTACAAATACAATTGTTGACGAGAAAGCATCTTTAGAGTTGGACCCAAATGAAAATTTGATTCAGCGCATTGAAGCACAAGGTAAATGGTTTGGACATCCAAAAGGATTGTTCTTATTATTCTTCACAGAAATGTGGGAACGTTTCAGCTACTACGGTATGCGTGGAGTTTTAATCCTTTACATGATCAAATTATGGGCTGAAAACGGATTAAATATACCTGAAGGGAATGCTAACTTACTTTATGGTTTCTTTACAGGATTTGTGTACTTCACTCCTATTATTGGAGGAATGATTGCTGATAAATACATTGGACAAAGAAAAGCAATTACTATTGGTGGTATCACTATGATGATTGGTCAATTTGTTCTATTTGCCATGAATACACATGTTGGTTTAGCTATTGGATTAGTTTTATTAATCATCGGTAATGGATTTTTTAAACCAAACATTTCAACCTTAGTTGGTCAATTATACCGTAATGGTGATGATAGACGTGACTCTGCATTCTCTATTTTTTACATGGGTATCAACTTAGGTGCACTTATTGCTCCTTTAATCTGTGGTACACTTGCGGAAGAATGGTTTGCTGTTAAGGGACTAAATGCAGAAGGAAAAGAATATATTGTTAGCTACGGATTTAGATATGCTTTCTTAGCGGCTTCTATTGGTATGTTGATTGGTCAATTAGCTTTCAACTTATTAGCTAAAAAATATTTATTAGAAATTGGTACTACACCAGCTGGTAAACAATCTAGCGAAGCAACACCTGAACAAATTGCAGCTGCGAACCAACCTTTAACGACCATCGAAAAGCAACGTATTGCGGTGATAATCATATTGACTGTCTTCGTGATTTTCTTTTGGGCTGGATTTGAACAAGCAGGGTCGTCTTTGACCATTTATACAGATAAATACATCAATCGTAACTTGTTTGGTTGGACTATACCAACAACTTATTTCCAATCTGTTAATCCATTGTTTATTGTAGCATTAGGACCAATTTTTGCTTGGTTCTGGACTTCGAAATACGGAAAAAAATTAACCACTCCAGTTAAGATGTCATTAGGTATGATTCTATTAGGAGTTGGATTCTTATTTATGTACGTTGCAACTTTTGCTGTATCTGTTGATACTGTTGATGGACAGGAAATCGTTCTAAAGAAGGCGGCTTTATCTTGGTTGGTATTAACTTACTTCTTCCATACGATTGGAGAACTTTGTCTATCTCCCGTTGGCTTATCTGTAGTAACAAAACTAGCTCCAATCAAATTAGCATCTATGCTAATGGGGGTTTGGATGTTATCTTCATTTGTTGCAAACATAATCGGTGGATTCATAGCTTCATTCGTGGAAAAGCTCGGAGCTGGAACAATATTTGTCTCAATCGCAGGGTTCGTAATCCTTTTAGGACTATTGATGTTGTTACTTTCTAAGAAATTAAGTTCAATGATGCACGGAGTGAAGTAATTCACTTTTTGGATAACTCTTTAAAGCCTTGGGAAAACCGAGGCTTTTTTATTTTATCTAATTCAAATCAATTCCTGATCTGTTAAAAATAGTGTATAAAAAAAGGTTTCCAAATAATTGGAAACCCTTCATCTTATCTTTCGTAAACTACTTCATTAAAATATAGCACTTCTGCTTAAGCTTTTCTCCTTTTCTAGCACAGTCATTTTCCGCTCTTCCATACGAAGTTTTAGTCATTTCATAAAGTTCACTCCCTACAATTGTACTTTGGTTATTCGTAATCTCACATTGACAAGTATATTTTTGACAACTTACACTTATCAAAACACATAATAAAACAATAAATTTCCCCATACCTAACGTTGTTTATTACTCAGCAAATGCACATGCAACCGTCTTGTCAGAAGTAGATATCTCATAATCGGCACATTTAGCTGCTGATGTTGCTAAATATTCATTTGTCTCTGTCCCATTATAAGAACCATTCTCATACATCGTTGTTACACAAGTACAGCTAGATTCTTTCTTACATGATACACTCAATAATACAAGACTCCCTAAAACCAATAATCCTTTAACTTTCATCTATCTATTTTTTATAAACTTTCAATCACAAAATCAGTTCTACGATTTTTTGCTTTATTCAATTCCGAATCATTATCCACTTTTGGTTTTTGATCTCCATATCCCTTCGCTCTTAATCGCTTCTGATCAATCCCCAAACTTATTAAATATTCGCGTACAACTTGTGCTCGATCATCAGAAAGTTTTAAATTCTTTGCTTCATCACCAACATTATCCGTGTGACCTTCTATCAAAACACGAATAGTAGGATTCTCCTTTAAAAACTTTGAAAAGCTACGAATAATGAATTTAGACCGATCAGTCAAGACGGTGGAATTAGTCGCAAATAGAATATCATTGAGCGTATAAGCCTGACCTACTTCAAGCGGCCTCACACTTAAATCCGCTCCACGCAAAGCTACATCCTTCTTGTTGATCAAATCTGATTGAGTTACCAATTTGGAATCAAAAGCATATCCTTCTTTTTTCACCGTAACCATTACATCATCTTGATCCGTTCTTAAAATTGCTGCGTATTTACCGTCATTACCATTTACTTTAATGGTTTCTGTTTCTTCTGAATTCTTATAGCTCACCTCAATCATTGCATCCTCGATGGGCTCACCTGATTCATCGATTAACTCTCCTTTTATGATAACAACAGGCTTTGGTCGCGCATCTTCATATAATTCAAAACTGTAAATATTCCAATTTCCGCCCTCACGAGAACTAAAAAAGGCTTGTTTACCATCTATGGAAACATAAATCCCGACCTCATCACTAGGTGTATTAATTGGGATGCCTATATTCTTAGGCGTTGTCCATTTACCGTCTTCTTTCCGTGAATAAAAAATATCTAAGCCTCCAGCACCACCACGCCCGTCGGAAACAAAGTACATTGTTTCGCTATCCTGATGAAGGAAGGGACTTTTATCTTTCCCCGCCGTATTTAAGTCATTTAGAGGTTTGGCAATCGACCAATCTCCTCCAGGTTTACGCATAGAGAAATAAATATCGTTGTCTTTAGAACCTTGACGAGTGGTGGCAAAATATAATGTATTTCCATCTGCAGATAAGGATGGTTGTCCTTCCCAGCCATCAGGGGTGTTAATGTTACTTCCTAGATTTTTAAATGGGGTCCACTTAAAATCATTGGGACCTTTGCCTGTTCGCTCATAAGTCGTACTGTATAAATCACAATTTTTATATTGTTGTCCTTGTACATTTACGGTTTTACATCCACAAAAAATAAGTTCTTTATTATCTACAGACAAAGTACTCGCTCCATAGCTTTCAAATGACCCATCATTAAATGGTTTATTCAAATAAGTTCCACCATCAAAAGCATCAAATATGGTATTTCTTCTGGCAACAGTAAACTTTTCGACCCAAAAGGCTTGCATTTCCCCTAACCCCCTATCATCAACCATACGGGTGAAGAATAAGAGTTCGTTATCAGGTGAAAGCATTGGTACATATTCATCAGCAGAGGTACTTACCTTTGCAACCATCACAGGATTGTAAGGAACGGTAATCAATTCAGGTTCCTTAGGTTTGTCAACATTTACTTTTGCTAATAATTGTTTAACATCCCCTAGCTTTTTCCTGTGATCACCGGCATAAGCTAAAGGATTATCAGACTTGAAATCAACAAATTTCTGAAACCACTTATTAGCTTGTTCCTTTTTATCGAATGTAAAATTTATAACCCCTAGATTGTAATAAACATCGGCATGATATTGCTCACATAGATCAATAACTTGCAAATAAAGTTTTTCGGCTCTTAATAAACTTTTATCCCCTTGGTTATTCTCCGAGCTTCTGTAAAAGTCATCCGCCTTGCGATAAGCATATCTTGCAAATTCAAAATAGGGAGCGGCTTTGTCGGGTGCCTGCTTCATTGCACTTGTAAATAAATCCACAGCTATCCTAGCATCGTCCATATCCATCGCTCGATCCAAAATCTTTTGCACCTTCTTGTCTGGTGGCGTACAGGATTCATCTTCTTCTTGAGCATACATGAAATAGGACAAAGAAATTGCAAGAATAAGTAGTTTATATTTCATAAATCACCTTTAATATATTAACGAATTAAGCCGTCAAATAGTATACCGATTTCTCAAAAAAAAGTTACAGAACTTGAAGGAAATAAAAAAGCGGACAATAAAAATACTGACCGCTTTTCAATTAAATATAATTGTGCTATTATTTCACCTTTTCTTTGGTCAAGGCAATGTCTAAAACTTGATTCATTTTTGTAACATAATGAAAAGTTAGACCTTTTAAATAATCAGCTTTTATATCTTCTACATCTTTACGGTTTTTCTCGCAAAGAATGATCTCCTTTATCTTTGCACGCTTAGCAGCTAGAATCTTCTCTTTTATTCCACCGACTGGCAACACATCGCCGCGAAGAGTAATTTCACCTGTCATTGCAAGATTCTTCTTTACTTTAACCTTTTTGAAAGAAGAAGCTAAAGAAGTCAACATCGTGATTCCGGCACTTGGCCCATCTTTAGGTGTTGCACCCTCAGGAACGTGAATGTGAATATTTGTATTATCCATATCTTCTACCGTAAGATCGAAATCAGCAGCATGCGCTTTCAAATATTCTAAAGCTATTACGGCCGATTCTTTCATCACATCTCCAAGGTTACCTGTCAGCGTCAATTTACCTTTACCTGGAGTTAGTGAAGATTCAATAAATAGAATATCTCCACCTACGGATGTCCATGCTAAACCAGTCACGACCCCAGCAACATCATTGTTGTCATACTTCGTGCGTCCATATCCAGGTCCAAGAATGTCCACTAAGTCATCAGCGACAACCTTAACTTCATACTCTTCCTCCATGGCAATCTGTTTCGCACGATTACGAACTAACTTGGCCATAACCTTATCTAGTCCACGGACACCTGACTCATTTGTATATTCTTCAACAACTTTTTCAATTGCTTTTTTATCCATTGAAAATTCCTTGCTAGTGATACCATGATCTGTCAATTGACGAGGAATAAGGTGTCGTTTCGCGATTTCGATTTTCTCTTCAACGGTATATCCGTTCACTTCAATCAGCTCCATACGGTCACGTAGTGGACCTTGAATTTCACCTAGGCTATTTGCCGTTGCAATGAACATAACGCGCGATAAATCAAATTCAGTTTCTACGTAATTATCATAGAAATTGCTATTTTGCTCTGGATCTAAAACTTCTAAAAGCGCAGACGAAGGATCTCCATGATTACTTCTTCCGAGCTTATCGATCTCATCCAATATAAAAACAGGATTTGCAGTTTCTGCTTTTTTGAGGTTTTGTATGATTCGGCCTGGCATTGCACCAATATACGTTTTACGATGTCCTCTAATTTCGGATTCATCATGAACCCCACCTAAAGACATTCGAACATATTTGCGTCCTAAAGCTTCGGCAATCGACTTTCCTAAGGATGTTTTACCAACACCTGGAGGGCCGTAAAAACATAAAATAGGTGACTTCATGTCCCCTTTTATTTTCAAAACTGCTAGATACTCAAGTATACGTGTCTTTACCTTTTCTAATCCATAATGATCCCGCTCTAGAATTTTTTCTGCACGCTTTAAATCTAAATTGTCGACAGTCAATTCTCCCCAAGGTAAATCTAGCAACAAGTCAAGATAGTTCAACTGCACGGTATATTCAGCGCCTTGTGGATTCATACGTTGCAATTTATCTAATTCTTTGTTAAATATTTTGGCAACGGTTTCACTCCATTTCTTTACTAACGAACGTTCACGTAAATCAATAATATCTTGCTCTTGAGGACCTCCTCCTAATTCATCTTGAATGGTGCGTATTTGTTGTTGCAAAAAATATTCTTTTTGCTGACGATCCATTTCTTTACGAACTTTATTTTGAATCTCCTGCTGTAATTCTAATGTTTGCAACTCATATGACAAATGCTCTAACACCTTCATTATACGCTCCTCAAACACTTGTATTTCCAAAATCTCTTGTTTCTTTGCAACATCAATATTTAAATTAGATGCGATAAAGTTTACTAGAAATTGAGGTGATTCAATATTATCAATAGCTAAAGCAGCTTCTTTTGGAATATTTGGATTCTCCTTGATAATTCTATTTGCTAATTCACGTGTGGTTTTAAGTAATACTTTTGTAGAGTCATCCACGCTTCGAGTTGGAACATCAAATAGTCGAATTGCTCCTTTAACAAAAGGTTCTTGTTCAACGATATCAAGAAGTTCAAATTTTCTTTTCCCTTGCAAAATGACAGTTGTATTACCATCTGGCATTTTAATCGTACGAAGTACTTGAGCAATTGTACCAACATTATACAAATCACCCAATTGTGGATCTTCATCCTCTTGATTACGCTGGGAAACAACTCCCAACGTTTTATTTCCTTTATTAACCGCCTTAATCAATTTAACAGACTTTTCACGTCCAACTGTTATAGGGATTACTGTACCAGGAAATAACACATTATTACGAAGAGCTAAAATGGGTAGCACATCTGAAAACACTTCCTCGTTCATTCGTTCTTCTTCTTCTTCCGTAATCAAGGGAATAAATCCTTGATCCGTAGAAGCATCTAACTCCTCTGCAATGTGCAAAATATCTTCTTCCGAAAAATCGCTCATAATCTATTTCTTTTACAGACAAAATGGCAGATAATAAAGCTACTATTTTACTGTTGTATGTTTTTTAATAATCACTACTTAGTGTACAAGTGATGTGCCAATCATTTCATTCGGAAACTTTGTCGGCTATTCCGCCTTCAGAAAATTCAAAATTTCCACTTCTGTATCTCCCAATTCTAGCTTACGCCTTTGCATCATATTATTCGCATATTCAATCGCCTTATCCAATCTAAAAGGGACTAATTGACTAGCTGTTCCCCAAGAAAAAGAAGGGATATATTTGGGTAAAAAATCACCTCCATAAACATTGCAAGAAACACCAATCACCGTAGCTGTATTAAACATGGTATTTATCCCACATTTCGAATGATCTCCCATTGAAACACCCATAAATTGCTGATCTGTATCAATGATAGCCTCCTCTACATAAGAGTAAGTATCAACTTTTCCGTAATTGTTTTTAAGATTGGACGTATTGGTATCTGCACCAAGATTACACCATTCTCCAATTAGGGAATTACCAACGTACCCTTCATGACCTTTATTTGAATACGCATAAAAGATTGAATTCCCCACTTCTCCACCTACTTTACAATAGGGGCCAATAGTTGTAGCACCATATACTTTTGCGCCCATCTTTAAAACAGCATGATCCATTAGTGCGAAAGCACCTCTAACCAAACTACCTTCCATAATTTCGGAATCAGATCCAATGTAAATAGGACCTTCTTTAACGTTCAAAATTGCACCTTCTATACTTGCACCTTCTTCGATGAATAAATTTTTAGCGTCTCCAATTAAACGATTCGATTCGGATAAAACTGCTGACTGTCTACCTTTTGTGAACCACTCAAAATCAAGTGCAATTGCTTTGTCATTCTGCGTGAATAAATCCCACCGTTTACGTAAAATCAAGGGCGTATCTCCTTTCCATTTAAAAACAGATGATCCATCTCCTTTAATAGCCAAAATTGTAGCATCATATTGAAGTTGCGTATTTTCTTCTAAAGCTACGATTGTTGCCATCAATGCTTCTGAAGGAATCAAGCAAGCATTTACACGTAAATCAGGATCAAGATGAGCGGGAAAATGACTTTGTAAATAAGGAAGTGTTTTATAACCAATTTCTATTTCTTCATCAAAATACTCCCATCGCTCCGTATTTGTAAACAAACCACATCGTAAATCACCAATGGGTCTTGTCAAAGTCAAGGGGGCAAACTCAAGTGTATTTCCAAAGTCCTCTAACTGGATTCTCATGCTAATTGCTGTTGTTTATTTGATATAATATAAAGTCCCAAAAGGGTAAGTACGCCGTTAACAATTAAAATTTCATAACTAAAACGATAACCATTAAACCAGTTTACTGCATTTTTATCTAAGATAAAACAAATGATTGGAGTAATACAGCATACTACAGGTACCAATTGCTCTTTTAACTTTCGTTTCGTTAAAATACCAAAAGTAAAGAGTCCTAAAAGTGGCCCGTACGTATATCCTGCAATCTTTAAAATTATCCCTATTAAATCCATTCCTGGGTTGTTATCAACAAACCATTTGGTTCCTAAGATAATTAATAAAAATAATAGAGAAAATCCTATATGGGTAACCAACTTTAAACGGGCTCGTATTCTTTCTTCTTTCCGCTCAATATTTAAAAAATCAATACAAAAACCTGTAGTTAAAGCGGCTAAGGCACTATCGGCAGATGCATAGCTAGAAGCAATGATCCCTAACAAAAAGAAAGATCCAGCAACAGTTCCAATCCAACCAAACTTAGGAAATTCATTGAGCGCTAAATGCGGAAAAACGTGGTCGGTGATTATCTTACCATCTTTCATCGGTAACTCAACATTTAAGGTTAACGCATATACGTAAAGCGCTCCTCCTAAAAATAAAAATAGAAAATTTGTGATGATTAAAACGGTCGTAAAGGAATACATGTTCTTTTGCGCATCTTTTAGAGTTCTGCACGTTAAATTCTTTTGCATCATATCTTGATCCAAACCAGTCATCGCGATTGCGATAAACATCCCTCCAAAAAATTGCTTTGGAAAAAATAAATGAGATTTATAATCATCTAAATAGAACAACTTCGTCATGGAAGTATCGTGCTTTGTCTTTAGTTCGCTTATCGAATGATATAACTGGGAGAAATCAAATCCTAAAATTTTAGAAATAATAACGGTACAAATTACCACACTGCTAATTAAGAAAAAAGTTTGAAAAGTATCTGTGTATACGATCGTCTTTATTCCTCCTTTAAAAGTATATATCCAAATTAATAAAATTGTAATAACAGCTGTCATCCAATAGGAAAGTCCCAAATCTCCTAATAGAAAATAATGTAAAACCATAGTAGCCAAATACAATCGAATAGCACTTCCTATAGTTCGGGATAATATAAAAAAAGAAGCTCCTGTCTTATAGGACACCTTCCCAAAACGCTGCTCCAAATATTGATAAATAGACACTACGTTCAATTTATAATATAAAGGCATTAAAATTTGAGCTATTACGATGTAACCGATGATATAACCTAAAACAACCTGATAATAACCAAAACCATCATTGACCACCGTTCCTGGAACAGAAACAAAAGTCACCCCTGACAGAGAGGCACCTATCATACCAAAAGCAACTAAATACCATGGGCTTTGACGATCACCTGTGAAAAAAGTCTCCGTATCCGCATTTTTAGAGGTGTACCAAGCAATAACTATCAGTATAAAAAAATAACTGACCAATAGCGTCAGTATTAAAGTAGTGCTCATTATTGAAATAATTTGGTCGTAAATATAATGTAATATGATTACAGAATTTCAATTGTTAACTCGGAAACAATCACTTAAATATTCAAAATGTTAAAAAATATTTCATATTTATAAATCATAAACTATCTTTAAAAAAAATATAGAAATCCATGAAGCATTTATTAACTATTTTAATACTTTGTCTACTAACATTTAGCTGTAAAAAAACAGGCTGTACAGATGTAACGGCTGTTAATTATGATCCAGAAGCTGAAATTGGGAACAACTCTTGCGTATTTGAAGGGAAAATCCAATTCGTCATGAAAAACGGTAATTATGCAGATTTAGGATTTGACACGGTGTATGTATATGTAGACAACAACTACTTAGGGAAACAAGCGACAACGGAAGTATGGCTTGAACCTGTAAACTGCTCTACAGAATTACCTCTAGTTTATAAAGAAGAAATGGGAGACGTGGTATCCAAGCCTATTCAATACCGCATACAAACCATTGATAGCTTTATTATAAATGAACAATCAATGAATCTTATCCGATCTCGCTGTCAAGAAGTTCCTCTTTATTAAAATTCAACCTCAATATTTAAACTTATGAAACAATTATTACTATCCATCTTATGCTTCACAAGCTACATATCAATGGCACAGGTCGTATGTAATGAAGATTTGATTAATCAAAACAGTTCTATTCAATTTGGAGCTTTCCCTGATACGGCTACTAATTTTGCACCAGCGTTTGTAAATAATCCTTACGAACAATATCTCCACTTTCGTATCCCATCTGATGCGGGGGCAATTTTACCTACATACGCAGGAGCAGCTATCAACTATTTTATCGTTGATGGAGTAACGGGGTTACCTGGAAACGGAGTTTTTAACTATGAATGTAGTGTTACAGTACCTACTCCTTGTAAATTCAACGGTGGAACATGGGGATGTGCCAAAGTGTTTAACGTATCAACGATTGATGCTTCATTGATTGGAACGTACAATATTTCTATATCGGTACAAGGAAATGTATCCCTTATCCCTAATACTCCAGCGTTAACTGTTCCTTACCAATTCTCAGGATACCGACTTAAAATATATCCAGAAGATCAGTTAGGTAATGTTATTGCAGAGTTAGATGCCTCAACTTTATTCCCTAACCCAGCAAACAGCATTGTACTTATTAATAATTTACGAGACGCTCAAATAATTAAGTTTTTCAATGTTGCGGGACAAGAGGTAAAATCCGTAATTCCAACAGAAGAAAAAATGACTATTGATGTTTCTGATTTAACAAAGGGAGCATATATGGTTTATGTGTACAGCTCCAATGGCGCACATGTACATAAGTTAATTAAGGATTAAATATATCAACATACAATGTTCCTCTATCCTAGAGGAACATCATCTATTACAAATTATGAAAAAACTACTACTTTTAGCACCTTTGTTTATAGGTGCTTTCACGTATGGGCAAGCTACAGTTTGCGATCAAAATGTAATTAATGCAAATGCAAATCTTGCATTTGCAATGATCCCAGATACCGTTGCAAATCTGCCTGTAGCATCTGTAAATCAGAGTTATGAAACACTTTTGCATTTTAAAATCCCCACAAACCTTAATGATGCAATTCCAATTTTAAATGGTACAATCGATTATGGAACCGTAAATACCATAAGTGGACTACCACAAGGATTTATGTGGGAATGTTTATCAAGCACGACTAATACAATATTAGCTGGACAATGGGGATGTTTTAGAATTTATAGCAATGATAATATTGACGTTGCATTAGTTGGAACTTACCCTCTCACGGTAAATGTGTCCTACCAAGCAAACATAAGTCTACCATTCGGAAATATACCAACAAGTTCGAGTACGAATACAAATGGATATAAGATTGTGATTGGAAATGAAAACCCAAACAATCCAGACCCAAACAATCCAGATCCAAACAATCCAGACCCGAACGATCCTGACCCAAACAATCCAGACCCAAACAATCCTGACCCGAATGATCCTGACCCGAACGATCCAGATCCGAACGATCCTGACCCGAACGATCCAGATCCGAACGATCCTGACCCGAACGATCCAGATAACCCAGAACAACCAGGTGTATCAATTAACACTATAACAGATGGTGTAATTACAATTTACCCTAACCCTGCGAAAGATTTCATTTCTCTGATGAACATGAAAGAAATCGATCAAATTATCATTTACAATGTTGCAGGTGAATTAATAGATACATTTAATTTAAATGGTTCTGAAGAG
Source organism: Taishania sp. (assembly GCA_045629585.1). Taxonomy (GTDB): domain Bacteria; phylum Bacteroidota; class Bacteroidia; order Flavobacteriales_D; family Crocinitomicaceae; genus Taishania. The sequence continues at coordinate 17,547 of JAZQRM010000006.1, forward strand.
AAGACGATTTCAATTGAAAAATTTGCAATTGGTACTTATATCATTCATTTAAAAAATGAAAAAACAAGTCAAGTCATTCGATTAATCAAACATTAAAAAATGAAAAAGGAGGGGAAACCCTCCTTTTCTGATGAAAACACATCTTTTCTATTAAATGGAAGCACTATCACTAGCGCTATTTGCAGCCTCTTTTTTCATTCTCCAAGCCACAAATACTACACTTAGAACGAAATACACCACGACTTGAATTACCAAGTGAATAACAGAATCTGCTACCTGACTTAGATTTGCGTCTTCGAATAACATTAACTTAAATCCATTGACAAATGGAGTCAAAGGCAAGATGTTAGCAAGCCCTTGTATCCATCCTGCCATTGCCTCTGTTGGCCATGTATATCCTCCAATGATAAATCCTGGTGTAGAAACCAACATCAAAATTTGAGTTGCTTTCAATGCATCTGGTATAATAGCACTAAACAAGGTTCCTAAAAAAGTTGCCGCCATTATAAATAACGCTGTAAGAATCGCAAAGTTCAATGGACTCGTTGGAAGTGGTGCATCAAAGAGCACGTGAAAACAGTAGAATAAGATAACTATAGGAATAGATAAAATCCATATAGGTAAAACCTTCGATAAAACAGTCGTTAAAGCCCCTCGCTTTTGGCCACCAACACCAATTGCTAATGTTCCTTTTTGTACTTCTGCTGCAATGGTTACCGCCATGGCTAACAAAATAACCTGTTGCAAAACCACAGTCAACATCGCTGGCCACATAAAGGTGAAATAATTACCCGTTTCATTGAAAACCTTTATGTAGTTCTGTTTGAAGGGTTCATAACGCAAATATGCCTGCGCGCCAGACATTCCCTTACGTTGTAAAGCCTTCATTTCAGCTCCTGCAGCAAATGTCCCCAAAGAAGTTTGAATATTCTTACTTACATAGTTAGCCGTTAACATATTCACCGTATTACAGTAAATCATCATTTCTGGATATCGTCCCGTCAAAACTTCTCCTTCGAAACGATCTGGAATTATGATCAATCCTGCAGCTCGATGGTTAATCAATTCCTTCTTTGCATCGTTGGATTCTGGTAATACAGTAACAACTTTCAACCCTTCATTGTCGTTCAATATTTCAATCACTTGTTGTGACATGGGTGAATTATCTCTATCTATAACAACGATTGGCAGTTCCACAACTTTACCGCTTTTATACACAGAACTCAGCATTATGGCGTAGACAATTGGCCCCAGTAAAAAAACCGAAATAAGGGTTGAATTACTAAAGAACAGTTTAAATTCTCTACGCACTAATTGAAATAAACTTTTCACGACTTATATTATTTTAGAAGTACAGAAGCGTTTACTAATAACTTGCTGTAATCATCTTGTTGAACAGGGATCAATTTCAATTCGTAGAAAGCTTCATCCATCTCTAAATCTGGATATGGACTTGTTACATCTGCATAGCGAGGCATTTGTTTAACATTTTGAACAATCACTTTTACATCTTCATTCAAGTAAGGAATGAACAGCGTTAATTCTTTACCTTTTTCAAATTGTCCAATCTTCTTCTCTCCTACCGTCAAACGGAAGTAAGTAGAATTCGGAATATAACCATTAAATAAAGCATATCCCGCTGTAGCTAACTCACCTTCGTGTAAGGTAATGGTCTCTACTTGCATATAGTTCGTTGCAATAATGTACTTCTCCGAATAGGCGATTTCGACTTCTTTCAAAACACCTAATGCTTGTTCTTTTTGTCCTAGAGCCGCATCTTGTGTTTCATAGCGAACTCCCTTTTCAACTTCAGCCCATTCTGCATTCACTGCATCTAATTGCGCTTTCGCTCCGCTGTATTTAGCAAATACTTCGTCAAATTGTTGAGGAGCCATTAATCCATCTTCGAACATTGCTTTTGATCGATTATAGGATTTCTCTGCAAATGCAAATTGTTCTTTCGCTGCAGATAATTTTGCTTTCAATTGTTTGCGCTGGTTATCAGTCGCACCATTTTGTGCCATAGAACTTTGTGCAGAAGCTGCCTTCACCACACCTGACACTTGTGCTAATTTAGCGTCTACTTCGGGAACATCTAGCATCGCTAATGTATCACCAGGCTGAACTAAATCACCTTCTTGAACATAGATCTTAACTATGCGCCCCGTTACTTTCGGCGTAAAAGAAATAGTTTCTTTTTTTATTTTCCCTTGAACTGGTCGTTCTGCTGGCTTTGCACATGCACCCGCCAATAATCCAAGTGCAACTAATGAATATATCGTTTTATTTGCTTTCATGATTCTTCTTATTTAATGGTTGTGAATTCGAGTGTACCTGCAGCTCTAAGATATTCTAAAGCTGATCTACGTTGCTGGAAAATTGCCTGAGCGTAATCCAATCTTGCTTGTTGCAAGTCATTTTCAGCTTCGAGTAACTGCGTAGACTTAATCAACCCCACTTTAAATTCTTTCATCGCTTGATCGACAGAATTTTGTGCAATGGTAACAGCAGTTTGTTTAACTACTAACTGATCAATTGCTATATCTAATTCAATTTTGTTTTTCTCTAACTGCAACTGAATTTTCTCCTGCACATCCTTCTGCTTATTCTCAGCCATTCGCAAATCTATTTTTGCTTTTTTGGTATCCGTTATTCCTTCACGACCATCCCAAATATCCCACTTTAAACCTACTCCAACTGTTGCAACTGGAAAAATATTTATGTTAGGTATTTCCTTATTTAAAGCATTTGGATAGGTCATTACAAACGGATCAGATGTTTTTAATCGTGCTCCTTGCGTTCCAAGATATCCGATAGATGCTGAAGCGCCTACCTTAGGTATCCACCATGTTTTAGCAGCTTTAACCTTGTACTCATTGGCACGAACGGCAGCATCTAATGCTAATAATTCAGCACGATCTTGAGGTTCATCTACATACTGTACAGCCAGCGTTGTCAATTCATTGTCAATCAATTCTAAACGTTCAATTGGAATTTTAGTTGACATATTCAAACTCAAAAGAACCAGTTTTCGTTTCCCTTCATATTCTTTGTATTTCGCTTGTAATTGCGTTTGAGCTAGATTTACTTTATTGTACTCAAATTGAGTGATCAGACCGTATGCCAATGCTTTTTCTGCTGTTTTAAGGTTTTCGTCCAAACGACGTTGACTTTCGTCTAACATTATTTTCATTTCCTTTAACATTGCTAATTGATCATAAACAGCAGTCATTGTTTGAATAATCCCTGTCCGATCAGTTGTCAATAAAGCAGTTTCAGCAATTAAGCGTTCTTGATTTGCTTTTTTCATTAGACCAACTTTTCCACCTGCAAATAAAACAAAGCTTGCTTTCAAATCAGCTTGGGTTAAAAAACCTGATAACTGGTAACGATTAGTGTGTTCTGGTAAACCGAACTGTAATTGCGGAATCGCAAATTGTGGGGTAGTCAAATCCATTGCTCCCATAGAGAATGCTTCCTTAGCGCTAAATTCAACGCGAGGCATATAAACATCCTTAATACGTTCTTGATCCAACTCTATTGACTCCAATGATAGCTGTTTGTTCGCATAATTGTAGTCATAAACCAACGCACTATCGAGAATCTCACGAAGTGTTGGAACCTTTTGAGCAAAGATTGGATTCAGTATTGAACTGCAAACTAAGATCGCACCTCCAAGTGTACATCTCATCATCTTCATTGTTTTTTCCATTTAATAGCGCAAAGCTACACCGGGAAAAAACCTTAAAAATTCACCTATGTTAAAAAAGGAAGCGTTAACTATTTTTTAAGAATCTTAGCTCTTATACGACTTAAACTTTGGGGTTTCACACCTAGATAAGAAGCAATATGTTGTAAAGATGCAGATTGAAACAATACCTCGTGCTGCTCCAATAAATGTAAATAGCGTTGTTCAAGAGAGTCACTTTGAAATTCATTGGCTCTTTCTGCTGAACGCAAATAAGCCGACTCAGAAAGTTTACGTGCGATACGCTCAAAACGAGGATGATCCTCAAATTGTTTCTCGATACTTCTGTAGCTGAATGCAAATAATTTTGCTTTCGTCAGTGCTTGAAAATACTGTTGCCCTTCTTTTTTTGTTAAAATAGATGCGTAATCAGCACATAAATCTCCAGCAGAAAAGAATGCGTAGGTAAATTCATCGCCATCAATGATTCGATAGGAACGAACGGTTCCTTCTTGCACGTAATAAATGGTATCAGCTAATTGGCCTACCCTACCAAATTCTTCTCCTTGATTTAGCACCAGTTCATGAGATTGGTTCACCACCACGTCAATTTCCGTCTGACTGAGATTGAATTGCTTTAAGAAAAGGTTGAGTTCCATAAAAACAAATATACAGTAAAACTAATTTACTACCTTTAAAATTCAATGTACTTCAATGGAAAAAGAAAGGCTACAATACATTAATCAAGAACGTAAAGCGATCTATACCACCAATGGCACCTTCGCTAACATTATAAGGTATTATAAATGGAAAGGTCTACTATTTCAAACGATATCTCATTCGAACAGTGCTATCTAACGTGAATTAATAGGCGAAGTAAGAATAGCAAATCCTTTAGTAGAACAATTTGATTTAGCTGAAAACAATCGTTTCTGGTTGAAAAAGAAAGAACATTCGTGGCAAAATCATTTCCGATGTAAATTGCTACCCGAACAAACCTTACCTATTCAACTGGAAGAATGGATAAAACTTCCATTGATTCCGTCCCTAAGTTATAAAAATGAAATATTAACGTATAGCATTCATTTTAAACAAAAACCGTCCGAGGAAGATATCTGCACCGCATTACAACCTATTGAATCCATTTCAGTTTTCATAAAAAAAGCCAGTTATTAAAACTGGCTCGTTAACATTCAAATATTCTTTAAAATAAAATCACTCATCTCCAATGTACTACCATATGGAATGCGTAATATATCGTTATTTCGTTTAAACCACGTCACTTGTCGCTTAGCATATCGACGTGAATTTTGTTTTATCAGTTCTATACAAGTATCCCGCTCCGTCTTACCTTCCCAATGATCAAACCACTCACTATATCCAACCGTTTGCATCGATTTCAAATGCTTAAACGGAATTAAAGATTTCACTTCCTCCTCCAAACCTAATTCAAGCATCAAATCAACACGCTCATTGATTCGTGCGTAAAGGACTTCACGCGGAATTTCGATCGTAAAATAACAAATATCAAATGGATGAGTTTTCCGTTGTTTTAATCTTAAAGATGAAAATTTCTGACCCGTAATCTGAATAACTTCAAGTGCACGAATAACTCTCACAGGATTACTTAAATCTGCTTGTTGCGCAAACTCAGGATCTTTCTCTTGTAACTCCACCACTAAAGGAAGCAAACCTTCTTTTTTAAAACGTTCGTCTAACTGATTCTGAACAGCGGCATCATGGGGAATATCATCTAATCCATAACACAATGCATCCATAAACATACCCGATCCACCAACTAAAATAGCATAATCTTTTTCTGCAAAAACCGTATTTAAAACCTGCTCCGCCTCTTTGGCATAATCAGCTGCGTTAAGTTCATCTAAGATAGAATGGGAGTCAATAAAATAATGCTTAATGCCTTGCATCTCCCCATTGTCAGGTTTTGCAGTTCCTATTGACATCTCTTTATAAAACTGACGAGAATCACCCGACAATACAACAGTATTTAATTCCTGTGCGACCTTAACAGCAAGAGCTGTCTTACCACTTGCTGTTGGTCCACCTATTACGATTAATTTCTTTTTGCTCATTTTTATTTATACGCTTCTAACCAATCCTGATATTTCTGAAAAACAGATTGTACATATTTTACGGTCATCGTCCCACGGATTGCGCCACTTCTAACAACCTCATCTTTATAATACTCCTGCTTTGAAAGGTTAGTCATCATCTTTTCTACATTACCATCCCAACGATTGGCGTCCATTCCATACTTCTTAGCAAGGTTGTAAGCATCTAAAGCATGCCCCCTACCCGCATTGTAAGACGCTAATGCAAATTTAATACGTTGATTGGGATCTGGAATAAAATGCCAGTATTTTAAATCAGCATTTAATTTTTTCATTCCCCCTTTTATCTGTACTTCAACAGGTGAATCTGGATATACACCATATTTAGGTCCTGTGTTTGGCATAAACTGCATCATTCCATATGACCCCCCAAAACCTTCAATATTTGGATTAAACCTTGACTCTTGATGTGCTACTGCGGCCAGTAATTGCCAGCCAACTTCACCACCCTTTGCCGCCGCTTTAAACATCTCATCAAACGGAGATAATTGACCTCGCTTTAATTTAAAAACAGGATCTTCCAATTTATGAATAGTGATTCCAATATCAAAATATTTCCGATAAATATACTGGTGCGTCTTGCTTTTTAGAAAAGTTGTAAGCCATTTGTCCAACTTCGCTTTAAGTAAAGTTGACTCTTTACGCAACCCAAATGCAATATTTTGTTTAACTGAAATTTGAGTTGAAAAATCAATATTGGTATAAAAACGAGCGTTAATCTTTGCGACGTCTTCCTCCACAATGGTGTAATCAATAATCCCTTGTGAAACACGTTCTATCAACTCTTCTGAACCAACTAAACCGCTGACAGGGTCAATATAAATAGTATCACCAATTTCATTCTGTAAATACTGAATTCTTTGATAGTAACTTGAATTTTCCCAAACATAAACTTCTTTTTCGGCAAGTTGATAAGGTTCACGAATAAATTCGACATCTGATTTCTTATCCTCGGACTCTGTACGCTGCACGATTACCTGTGGAGATTGAATATAAGGTGTAGAAAAATCAATAAATTTCTGTCTATCCAGTGTTACTGTTAGATTACAACCTATTAAATCCCCTTCTCGGCTATCCAACATGTCGTACATGTTATCCAAATTACCAACCGTCTTCACCTCTAATTCAACCCCCAAATCCTTAGCGAATTCGGATAGTATCTCATACTCGTATCCCATTCTTTGTCCTCTATAGATAAAAAAGGAATTGGTACTGTTCTCCAGTAAAGCTACCAGCTTACCTGTCTCTAGAATTCGTTGATAATCGGTCACAGAAGGTGGTACATCAACCTGCTCTCTCGTCTTGGCATTACTACTCGAACATGCGAGTGCAAATGCAGACAAAATGCTAATAAGGGCGATATAAAAAAAGAATTTTCTTCTCATTGGAGCGATTTGCTATAAGTTAAAGATAACATTTTTCAGTTTCCTCTTCATTTTAATTTAGTTTCAATTAACATCTTAAAACGATTCCTTTAATGAAAAAGTCTATCCAAAATGAAACAATGAATAAAGTAAACATACCTTACCCAACGTTAACATGACATTTGAAAATCAAATGAAAAAGAATAAAAAACATATTAACCTTTTTAACAAATAAACTTCAAAAATCATGTTAATCGTCAACTTATCTCTTCAAAAACCATTCCAATATACTGATAACAAGAACATAACAACCTAAACACTTTATAAGATAAAAGTGTAAAACACAGCAATCTACAGGACTATAGTTCAAATCACTTTGCTTCATAACACATGCAGAAAATGATAAATATCTAAATCCAAGTAGAGATGAAAAAGTCGAAAAAAGAAGAAAATCGACTGAAAAAACTATCGAAAAGCTGCAATAGCATCTTTCATAAATAGATGAAATGCAGCTTCAATATTGGAATAGTGTTTCACTAAAACGTCCTCTCCATTCATTAAAGCATTGGGAAATGAAATACGATTAGAAACTCCGACACACGCTTTTCCAATACCTTCTATATCTCTATAATAAGAGATCCATCTATCGCTTTTTAAACGAGAAAGCATCAATAAAAATGAATCATTTGGGAAATCACTTGGGTCAACAACGTAGTTATAGAAGGAATCTAGGTAAATAGCTAAAGGTGTCGGATGATATAGATGCCAATTCTTAGCTAAAAAATGATCGAAATATAAATCTATCGCTACACTCGCTACTTTAGGTAGATCAGCTGATAGTTCTCGCGATAATTTCCGAACAGTTTCATGCTGCCCTATAAAAGTATCAATAGCGCGATGCAGAATAATTCCTTCCTTCACAAAAGGACTATAAATATCTAACTTAGTCCCTTTAACGAAGTCGCCAAATAAATTAGCATGCATAAACGAGTGATTATCTCTAGAAAAATATAAATGTCCTAAAAAGTTCATAATAAAAAAAATCCCTCCATAAAAGAAGGGATTCTATTTTTAATATTCGTCTTCGTTGAATAAAAAATCATCCTTAGAGGGATAATCTGGCCAAATTTCTTCGATACTCTCGTAGATTTCACCTTCATCCTCCAAGTCTTGCAAGTTTTCTACAACTTCTAAAGGAGCACCTGTACGAATAGCAAAGTCGATTAACTCATCTTTTGCTGCTGGCCACGGCGCATCTTCTAAATATGATGCTAATTCTAAAGTCCAATACATAGTCGTTCTAATTACGATTTATTTACAAAAGGCAAAAATAATTTTATTTTAATTGGATGCAAGTAAATCTCCAACTTTCTTATTAAAAAAAAACGTTAAGATCTAGGAATCCATGGTGTTTCTTCAATATTTAATTCTTTCGCCATAAAACGACAAAGGGTGAAAATGTAATCACTCAATCGATTTAAATATTGCATTGGCAAGCTATAAAGTTGAACTTCCTCGTGTAAAGCCGCAACTAATCGTTCTGCTCTTCTACATACACAACGTGCAATATGCAATTGTGAAACTGTTACGTGACCACCAGGAAGAACAAAAAACTTCATTGGTTCTAATTGCTCTGAATAAGCATCGATCCAATTTTCCATGTGTGTTACATCTTCTTGCGTTAATTCGGGTAATTTCATGGTGTTTTTCACTGGATCGGCAGCTAAAAGTGACCCCATTGTAAATAAACGATCTTGAATTTCTATTAACTCTTTAACGATTGATTCTGTCCCAATCAAATCGCGACACAACCCAATATAGGAGTTTAATTCATCTACCGTTCCATAGGACTCAATACGCAACGATTGTTTTGGAACTCTTGTACCTCCAATTAATCCTGTTAAACCTTTATCCCCTTTTTTAGTATAAACCTTCATCTCTTATTTTAAGTATAGTTTGTTTCAACTCCATTATTCGATTATTCTTCCCACTCGAGCGAAGATTTTGAGCTGTCGTTGTATAATAAATATGTTTTTGTTCTAAATAATTCAATTGATATTCATTCCATTCCAACTCATCCATTCTTAATCCTTGTAAGATCAATTCATCTCGTAACTTACGCGCGACAATTCGATAATCAGCACGGCCCAAATAATCGTGATCTGCATCCCGCATTATTTTCTCTAACAAATTGATGGGATAATGATCTTTCTTGGTACAAAGAATTAAAGAACTTATTGTTTCAATTTGCTGATCGGAATAACCAAATCGAGGTAAATGAGTCTTGGCTAATTCTACCGCATATTTTTCATTGTCGTCGTATTGAAATAAAAAGCCAGAATCATGATATAAAGCTGCGGTACGCAATAATAACTGATCGAGTTCACCCACACCTTCTAAATTAGACAAGCGTACAACTGCTTTTTCAACCATCAACGTATGATCAACATCATGGTATTCGTACTCGCTAGGAAGTGTTGCTTTGAGATGTGTCAATATGTTAGTACGCATATTGTCAAAATCCATTGGATCTAATTCACATATAGTCCGCAACTGTGCATTGGCTTTCTTTTTAGATTTATCCATTGCGTACTTCTCCTGTAAACAATCCAAGCGGTACATCGGCACCTTTCCTCCACGTTTTAAGATATCTACGTCCCCTAAAGGCGTTAGTTCAAAATAATCACTTATGGCACGTGCGATCGTTTCGGTTACAGTTATCACTCCATTTTCGCTCACTTGCTCTGCACGAGCGGCAATATTAACCGTATCTCCCCAAACGTCATAAGAAAATTTAGTTTTACCTATAATACCCGCAACCAATGGCCCCATATGTATCCCTATTCTAACCTGCCATCCTTTTGCTCCCAATCCTTCATTGATAGCCGAGGCCTTTTCAATATAATGTTGCATTTCTAACGCTGCCATGCAAGCTCGAATTGCAGGATGTGCCTTCTGTTCATTTACACCTGATAAAGCCATATAGGAATCCCCTATCGTTTTTACTTTTTCAATGGAATACCGTTGTGAGATTTCATCAAATTTAGTGAAATGCCTTTCTAGTCGCTTTAACAAATGAATTGGATCCAAATCTTTAGCATAAGCCGAAAAATCCACAAAATCAGTAAACAGAACGACTCCATTATCAATTCGTTTAGGACTAACTTTACCTGTTGTATTAAAATCTTCAATAACCTGTGCGGGGAAAATATTACTCAACAACTGAGCGATTCGCTGATCTTTAAAGAATAAACGCTTATAAACATCAATTTTCGCCTTGACAATATTCGGGTTAAAAGGAGCGATAAGATACGTTACGGCTCCATTTTTTAATCCACGCACTAAATTAGAAACGGCTTGCTCATTTCTAGAAACAATGATCTTGTAAGTGGAAAGATAAAGGGAATCTTCTTTCATGTCTTGCAACAACTGCATGCCTTCATCTCCACAAGAATCAATATTTACAATGAGGATTCCAAAATCCTTAGTCTTCAATTGAGGATATGCTTCAGCGACCGATTTTGCTTGTATAACATTATTACCGTTTCCCAACAGCATAGCAGTAAGTCCTTCTCGCAATACAGGGTCAGAATCAATGATTAATATATTTATAAAACGTTCGCGTAGCATATTACAAATCCTTTAAGGGATTACTGTTCTCAACCAATAGCTTCTAAGTTTTTCTGCTCTAGCTTCGTTGTTTGCTGAAAAATCAAATTCAGGTTTTTCAGCAGATTGCATAACCAAAGTAACCTCCATCAATACCTCGTCACGAGAAATAAGTACCTGAGCTTTATCCCCCACTTCCATTCCGTTTATCAATGCATCCCAACCTGATTTGGTCGCTCGTAAACCATTAATACCAACAATTTCATCATTTGGACTAATTCCTGCTAATTCAGCGCTGGAATTATTAAGTACGTTTCTAACCACCAAATTAGCACCAACTGTTGCCCCTAAAGTTGCCTTTGAGCTACCTTTACTATTCACATTTAGTCCAACTTTTGAAAAAATAGCATTGTAATCTGGTATTTTAGTTCCGTAGATATAATCATTAAAGAAAGTAGAAACATCTTCTCCTAAAAATGCACCAAATTCCTTTTCAAATTCTTTATCTGTAAATCCTCTACCTAATTTTTCGAAATATTTAGCGTATAAATGTTGTAAAAAATGATCTAAACATTTTTCGCCATTGTATTTATCAATGATCATTGCATCCATCATTGCAGCTATAACACCACCACGTGTATAATATGTCATGGTTGTATTAACAGAATTTTCATTTGTACGATACGCTTTAATCCAAGCATCAAAACTAGCATGAGCTACCGGTTGAACGCGAGATCCAGGGGTACCTTCCACATAATTGATCGCTGATTTAAGAGTCGCTAAATATTGATTAGGATCATAAACACCTGAGCGTAATAAAATTAATTCATCGTAATAAGAGGTAAATCCTTCAGCAACCCATAACAAAGTTGTATAAACCTCTTCATCATAATTAAAAGGGCCCAATTCAAAAGGACGAATGCGCTTCACATTCCATAAATGAAAATATTCATGGGCTACTAAAGATAAAAACGAATCATATTTACCTCCTTTGTAGGTATGCCTGTTTACCGAAAGTGTGGTCGAATTAATATGCTCTAGTCCTCCTTGTCCTTGCGTTACATTATGAATGATAAATGTATATTCTTTATTAGGGTTCTGTCCAAAGATGTCGGTAGCACCTTCACAGATACGAGCCATATCTTTTTGCAAAGTAGGAATATCATAGTTTCCTTGTCCATACATGGCAACGGTATGTTTTACACCCGCAGCATCAAAAGTGAACACCTCTTGGTTTCCGATTTCAATTGGACAATCCACTAGATAATCGTAATCGGAGAAAATGTATTCCTTCGATTCGCTCACCACACCCTCACCTGCTAATGGCAAAGCAGTTGTAATTGTTGCAAATGAAGAATGGGGAGTTATCTTTAATTTACCACTTTTGTTTCGTGTTTCTTCCGTGTACATGAATATTCCTGTACCACTTACAAATCCATGCGTAGCATCTAAAAAACTCGTACGAACGGTAAGTTCAAAAGCATAAACTTCATAACTAACTTTAATCTCCTTCGCTTTACCTCGAACAATGGTCCATGCATTTTTAGATTGTTTAATAACAAGTAATTCTTGTCCCTTTTCATCAACTGCCTTTACCTGATTGACATTTTTAGAAAATTCTCGAACAAGATAAGAGCCTGGCGCCCAAACTGGCATTTTTACTGTTATCTCCTTGGATTTAAAATCCGATAAAAACATATCGACCTGAAAGTAATGATTGTTTGGGTTTTCCATACGTAATTCATAACTCACTTTTTGAGCCATTGATAACGTAGATAAAAGGAAAAAACTTAAAAGAAGTAAACCAAATCGCATGATTATTTTATTTTTTAAATTATAAGTGCTAAAAATAGAATTTATTGTCTTATAAATGATGAAAACAGAAGGCTTTCGTATCGTAATCGTCTTCAAACAAGTGCGGATAGTACTTTTTCATCTCTTCATTCATCAAATCTACAGGAACATCAGCAAAAGTTCCGTAATAATGAATATATTCCATAAATTGGTCTTCACCGCTATAGCTTTGAAAAAGAGAATCTGTTAATCCGTCCCAATCTAATGGAGTAACCTTATTAATTCTACACACTCGAGTATCAAAAGCCGGTGTACAAATCACCCATTTATTCTCCAAATACATTTCGACATATCCGTGAAAAACGATTTCCTTACGTCGTAAATAACCTTCTAATTTATCATCACCTAAATGATTAGTTACTATAGCATAGCCCAAACGACTGGGAATATCAACGGCCCTTGCAGCAGCGGCTAGAACAATTGCCTTCTCCACACACCAAGCCCTCTTCTTTCCTAATATTCGACTAGCCACCAATGCCTCGGGCCTTAAATCAAGATGATACGGATCGTATAAAAAACCATCACGTACTTGATAGTACAATTTTATAGCCTTGTCTTTTAGAGCTAATGAAGCATCAACATCAGCAACAAATTTTTGTACTTCATCCGAAGTATAATTAAGATACTTTGTTTCCGCTAGATACATTAACTGGTCACTTTCATTTAACATAAAAACAAAAATAACAGAAATCAAATTAACCCAAAATTAGAGTCATATAGTTCTGCCAAAAAAGGAAAAATAATTTTTAACCTTGTAAACCTTTACTTTTTGTTTAACTTCAAAACATTCAAAAATCATAAGGAACTAAATGGAAGAGGAAACTGTTCGAAGAACTACGCTAGCGAAAGAAGAGTATCTAGCAAAAACCACCTTACACACTATTATCACTAAAATATATGGAACTGAGCGTCCTCATTGGTTTGTTCAACTAAATTACCACCTAAGCTCTTTCATTGCTACATTAGCATTGATTTGGCAAGGAATGACTTATCTAATATTAGCCAATCCTTCGTTTTTAAAAAACCATAAATCTATAGATGTACCAGCAATCGTTGAAAAAAGAGGGATAGAGTTAGGGTTTGCCAAAAATACATTTTATGACACCATGTTGCAATTTTCACTAACGGGATCAATATTGTGGCTACTGCTACTTGTAACTTTAATATTTGTGTGGCGCCAAAAAAGTTTTGCCGTATACCTTATAACCGGTATTATACTAACCTATTTCATAACATTAATGACCATGATGGGATGGACCTATTTTGATCAAGACACCACAATATTTGACAAAATAACACTCGTGATAATTCTTGGACTTACTATCTTACAACAGCTATTTGTAAAACCAAAAAAACTTACTACTGAAGATTCAGAACCTGTTGCTGAACAATAAAATCATATAATTTCTGTGCGTTACTAATATTTCTGGAAACGGTATACTTGGATTTCAAGTAAAATGCTCCCCTATAATCCATTGTCTGACGCACAAATTCAGATAATTCCTCATGTGACTTACCTTGTACCAATGGACGTGGATTTTTGGAATGAAACAAACGATAAACCAATTCACCAACTGGACGATTCAAATAGATCGTGATTCCTTTCGCATTTAATTGATCCATATTATCAAAAAAACAAGGCATGCCTCCACCGATCGCAATCACTTTGTTGGTCGAAACATCCAATGAATTGATCCATTTTTGTTCTAACTCTCGAAAATACGACTCGCCCTTGCTTTGAAAAATTGCTGGAATGGACAATTGTTCCAAACGTTCAATTTCCCTATCAGAGTCCACAAAAGGCCAATTCAGTTTTTTAGCGAGCCCCTTTCCTAAACTCGATTTACCCGATCCCATATAGCCAATTAAGATGATATTCATGAATCAAAGGTAAAAGAAAAATAAAATGAAAAAAAATACATTTTCCCAACATACACAACAAACTGATAACCTAGCAGATACCGCCAACACAAAGGGAAGTAGAAAAAAAAATCACTTTAATTCTGACATTTTTCACACTTTTCGCTTGTCAATTTAAATAAAGTACCTACCTTTGTACCCGCAACGCACAACACAGCAATGCAAATTGAAATAAAATGATTCCGTAGCTCAGCTGGTAGAGCAATACACTTTTAATGTATGGGTCCTGGGTTCGAATCCCAGCGG
>JAZQRM010000007.1:0-4817 GCA_045629585.1 Taishania sp.
GGAAAGATAGAAAACAACAAGATTCAACTTAATAGCTATGAATCTGGAATGTATATTCTTAAACTAGAAAACAACGGCACTATTCACCAACAAAAAATTACCGTTTTGTGATTAATAATCCTTAAATTTCTCATGTCTTAAGCTAAGATTCCCTAAAAAACGAAACGTTTAAAACTAGACTTCGTAAATCAGCAAGTACTTCCGCCATTTCAGGAACAATATCTGCGTTTAGCATGGGTTATTTGAATAGAAAATATATAAGTATTGGAAATACAAATAATAAGTATTAAATTCGTTTAAACTCAATCTTAAAAATATGCATAGTAAACTACTACGTTATATTATCGCATCATTTTTGGGTCCTTACTTTTTATTTAGTCAAAATTATTGGATATGTGGTAATGATGATGCTTTACCAGTTGTACCAAAAGCATTGAATTGTAATGGAACGTCGGAGGCATACAATTCAATTTATAAACATAAGGAGAACTATATACCTAGAGCAAATTCCAAAGAAGATTTTATTAAAACATTACATGTGAGTTTTCATATTTGGCAACGAACAGATGGAACAGGTAATTTAGATGATAATCAATTCAACCGAAATAGATTAATTCAAATAATTAATTGGGCAAATGCACATTACGCTAGCATAATTCCAAATCCAACCGCTTTACCATATGCAACGGAATATCTAAATGATACAAAAATTAGAATTGTCTTAGACTCAATTTATTTTTATCAAGACAATACTATAGATTCTAATTTATTTTATTGTAATAACGATTACAATCATAATCTCAAATTAACAAACTACATAAAAAGTCATTATCCTGAAAGATTGAAGTCACTACCGCTTTTTATTATTAATGGTTCTTATTCCGTTTGAAATAACAATGCAGCAGGATATTCGCATGGCTCCTCTATTTTACAGATTAACGGATCTGTCCTAACATTTTATAGAACAGCACCAGATATGAATACTCACACAGATCATGATTATTGGTATGCTGAACATTTAGTACATGAGATTGGACACGGATTCGATCTTGCACATACATACCAAGCTGGCTCACAAAATTGCAAGTTAAATAGGCTCAATTTTCTTTGGGATGTTTATGACACAACGGCTGTAACACCATGCCCAACCATGCCATCATGTGATGTGTGTATTTTACCAAGTGATACTACTAATTTTAATATTATGGGTGGCTACCAACCAAAATTTACTTCAGCACTTCAAATGGGAATAATACGGCGATCTACTGTAATTGAAAATACATGGAATGGCGGATATAACATGAGGAATTATATAACTGGATATGATACAATCCCCTTAATCATTACCCAAGACGAAACCTGGGATTTCAGTATCAAAATGTACAACAATCTCGTTGTCAAATCTGGAGCAACACTCACAATTAAATGTGAAGTACAACTCGTTCCCGAAGCAAAAATTATAGTAGAACAAGGTGCTAAATTAATCATCGATGGCGGAAAACTAACCAATGAACATTATTATAACACCTTCTGGCAAGGCATTGAAGTCTGGGGTACAACAGACAAAAATCAGTTTCCTGCAAATCACCCCACACATCAAGGATTGTTAATTATCAAAAACGGAGGGATTATCGAAAATGCACATCATGCAGTGAGCAATTGGCGAAAAGACCATTGGGATCAAATTGGTGGTGTGATTCAAGTAACGAACGGTATTTTCAGAAATAATCGCAGAGATGTAGAGTTTATGAGTTACCAAAATTATTCACAATCCTACAGCCAAGAATACCCAAACCTATCTTTTTTCACAGACGTAGAATTTATTTCCGATGATGATTTCATTGAGCAAAATCTACCCCTTCAATCGCATGTTAGTATGTGGGATGTAGATGGAATCATATTCAAAAACTGTCATTTTAAAAATGAAATTACTACCAATAAAGAAACTAGCTCAGCTCCACGAAGAGGAATTTACTCAATAGATGCTGGTTATCAAATTCTACCGAAATGTACTGCACTGAGTGTGCCGATTGGTCAAGCTTGTCCGACAGCACAATTGTTTAAATCTAGTTTTAGTGGACTTGAAATTGGAATTGAAGCCAGTAGTGCTGGAACTACAGAAACAATCACAGTACGACAAACCGACTTTTTGGATAACATTTTTGGAATCCTTGTCAATGAAATGGATCACGTTTCTCTAACTCAAAACACCTTTGAAATTGGTAATGCTGGGTATTCTAACAATCCGTATTTTGGTTTAGGTTTAGGAGTTAAAATTGATAATTCAACAGGTTTTAAAATCGAAGAAAATACAATTGACTCAGATTTATCTAGCGGATTACAAGTTGGCGTTTGGGTAAATAATAGCGGTAGTGATGACAATCGAGTGTATAAAAATGACATTCAAAATGTTTCTATCGCACTTCATTCAAGTGGTAAAAATCATAACGCAAACCTACAAAAAGGTTTACAATTTCTTTGCAACACGCTTCAAGACAATACGATCGCAATTGGTATTGGATCATCTCCGACCAATGACGGGGTTAGACTTTATCAAGGTGATTTTTCGCCATCCAAATCTGCGGGAAACACTTTCATATCCAACGATACCGACATTAACAACACAGCGAATTCAATCATCTACATTCACAACGGCGGAAATAAAGAACCCAACATCTACACGGGATTGGTAACACTTCAAACAACGACAACCGCAAACGCTTGTCCATCGAGTTTTGGACCACCAATCATGTTTGAACAATACAATTCGATGATTGACAGCTTAGGCCTTGTATTTTCTGACTTAACGGATTCGTATGAAAATCTAAAATATTCCTACACCACTTTAATTGACAACGGAAACACAGAGACTTTTAAAGAAAACATTAAACTCAGTTGGTCAGCCGATGCATGGCTTTTAAGATCAAATTTATTGGATAATTCACCTTATTTGTCTTCTGAAGTTTTATTAAAATCGGCAGAACAAAATGTGTTACCCAACGGAATGTTACTCGAAATCCTTTTGGCCAACCCTGATGCAACCAAAGGAGAGCATTTTATCGAAAAATTGAATGAGGCTACGCAGTATAATTTCCCTGAATACATGCAGGATTATGTTCGTGCAAATTACGATTTATTAACGCTCCGCACTGAAATGGAAGGACAATTAGCAAGCATCCATTCCAACCGTGCTGACATCAAAGATTGGATAACTTATTTAGTCAAATCCAAAGACGAATATCAAACAAATGACCGTTTCAATGCTATTAATTTGGGACAAGAATTATACAGCAAAGTAGGTTTGGTTGATTACTATGTTTCAGAAAAACATTTTTCACAAGCAGATTCTGTTTTGTTAGCTATTCAAACAGATAAAAAATACCAAGATGAACTTTCGTTAATCGAAAACTTGGAAGATTACCTCAATTTTAGAAGTGATTTGAACACTCGTAATCTTGCGCAATTGGATTCTTCAGAAATCAGTTATTTGCAAGATTTAGCACAAGGAACAAGTCGAGCTTCTGGATATGCAAAAAACATACTTTGCTACTTTTATGACATCTGTTTTGAGCCAGAGTTAGCTTTATTAAATACAGAAAACAAAATGTTGCCTACACCAACAAAAAACACAAAGGATTTAGCAAATGCATTATATGACTTCAAGATTTTCCCTAATCCAGCTAAAGAATATGTAAGTATTACTTGGGAAATTTTCGACAACTTAGTAGAAACAACATATTCCATCACGGATTTATCAGGAAAAACACATCTCCAAGGTTCCATTAACTCAAACAAAGGAGAACAACAAATAGACACACGAATGTTAAAAGAGGGATTATACATCTTGAACATTCACAACAATAATCAAATCAAAACAAGTAAGAAATTAATCATCATCAATCAAGTGGATTGAGAGTGATTAGTAGTTATTAATGAATAAATTTAGAATTATGAAAACAATCTATATTTTTCTTTTAGGGATGTTTTTGGGGTTTAACGCTACTGCACAAGTGTGGGTCAAACCAAATGCTGTGTGGCATTATGACATTGAGACAAATGGTTTTAGAGGGTTTCAAAAAATACAACACGTAGGTGACACCGTAATTGATTCTAAAAATGCAATGATTTTTCAAGCTACAAACTATTTGTTTGCTCGTGATCAATATAATAATTACTTTTTATCGAGTACACAAATTGCAGACAGGAATTACACACACGTAAGTGGAGATACCGTTTTTTATTGGAAAGACAATCAATTTGAGATTCTATACAATTTTTCTTCTAACATAGGAGAGGGTTGGAATATTAGATATGGAAGTGATGATGTTATGTGTAGTGATTCGTCATCAGTTACTGTAAGTGGTGAAGAAATGGTTAATATAGAAGGGGTAAACTTAAGGTCTATTACACTTCATGCAGACTCTTCATCTTTATATAATCTAGAAGGAAATTTTAATGAACGTTTTGGTGCATATTCTTCTTCTCATTTACGTTTTAATTTACCATTCCCTGCACGTAGGATATGTGATCCTATGATGGAACAGTTATTGGATTACTATTATTTTTCATTTAAATGTTTTCAAGATGATGAGATGTATTATAATCCGAGTGGAATCGACTGTGAGTATCTTTTAAATCATGTTGGAGTATATTCTCTTAATGGCGTATTAATGGAAATTTACCCCAATCCCATCCACTCTAATGGAACAATCAACATTAATTCAACAGGAAATTACACAATTATTGATCTGAAAGGTAAAGTCCATCAAACAGGAAAGATAGAAAACAACAAGATTCAACTTAATAGCTATGAATCT
>JAZQRM010000008.1:0-5204 GCA_045629585.1 Taishania sp.
GGAAGCACAACCGTGCGTGTAGAGCAAAAAGTGAATGGGGTTTACCAATATCTTGCAACGCAACAAACTCAAACCACAAGCGGAACGTACGAGTTGTCTTTTGTTCCAACAGAAACGGACATCCGCATCTCTGTGAGTGGCCCATCCCGCTACGCACTAAACAATCTCTATCTCGACCGCGACCAAATCGACACCATGATTTCTACCTATGCATTGAGCAGAGGTTATCGTTATGGATTCAACGGCATGGAGAAGGATGACGAGGTAAAGGGAAGAGGAAACTCTTATGATTTTGGTGCGAGGATGTATGATAGCAGATTAGGACGTTGGTTGACGAAAGATCCGTTGGCTGCGAAGTATCCAAGTTTAAGTCCGTATAATTTTGTAGCGAATAGTCCAATTATATTTATTGACCCTGATGGGAGAGATATAGAACCAATTGGAAAAAAAGAAATGATAAGACTATACGTTAGCCAATTAAGGGCAGCGTCTTCTCTAGATATTCGTTTTAATGCTGTAACAGGGAAGTTAGTATATTTTGGAAATCCTCAAAATGCAATAGCAACTAAGATAGCTGAGGGGATTGATAATCCTCATATTAATGTTGAGATCTATTTAACTAATGCAACACATTTTAGCTATAAAGGAGAGAAAGTAATCTTGGAGCTGGGATCTTTTCTAGGAAATTCAAAAGATGACTCTGGAAACTATGTGGCTCAACAGATTATGAATCCAGTAAGTGCAAACGCTACAGAGCAGTTAGGAGAAAATAAAAAAGGTGCTGTCGCTGCTCATGAAACTATAGAGGCTATTATTGGAATTGAAATGCATCCAGGATATCAAAGTACTCCAAAACATAGTAAAGATGATAGTAGTAAAAAGGAGGAATATGATGAAGTACATGGTCATACAAGTACGAATTATATAAGTGCGACTGCACCCCTTTTTAATGATGATGATTTGAACGATACAGGTATGAGGACGTGGTTTAAACCTAATCCTATGCCTAATGGTGAACCAATGACTTATAGAGTTAAATTAGACCTAGCACCTGCAAATTTTGATGTTTTAAAAAAAATAACATTAATTGAAAGAGTTGTTAAAGTAGGTGAACAATTAAATACAAAGTAAATGCGTATATCATTTTTACATTTTTCTTTCCTTTTTATATCATTTTCTCTTTTAGGACAGAAAAAAAAAATAGAAAAGTGGATGGTTACACCAATAGTCAGTTTTGACTATTGGCAAAATTGGAATAGCTTAGACGAAGCTTACCATGTGAGTAACCGTAGTAAGTTCTCATTCACTTGTTGTCGATTAGTAGGAATTGAAACAGATCCCTATTATAAAATGAATTTTTATATCTTCAAAGATCAAAATGATATCGAGATTGTACTCTTTGAGTATAATTTTATAAACGTTGATAGATCTAGTGATATGTTGGCGATAAACGATACGATTCATCAACTTTCCTTCCGTGATAATAGTTTCACACGTTATGATTTACAAGCCTACAAGCCTCGTTATTATGCTAATGAAAATTCTAATGAACTTGTACCTAATCAGATTTTTTCTCAGTTTATTACATTTTCGAACCGAAATATACCTTATCTATTATTATTGACTAATTTGGAAAAGACGAATGATTCTATTTGTCAAATAAATACATTACAAGAAGAAAAGGACACCTCTACCCATTCTTTATTAACCTCAGATTGGGTTAAAAAGAAAGATGAAAAAGTACAGTTATTTAAGTTGTACAAATCTCCTTATCATCTAATTTCCATCGAGGAAACTTTTGATTCACCCTACTTCTTGTATACATTCTGTAGACCCAGTGCCTTGAGTAATACGAGAAGACCTGATTATTCGAAAAGGGTACGTAAGTACATATATGCGTTTGGTAAACCACTAAATGAGAATAATGATTTCGATGTTATTTCAAATATTAACCATCAATATAGATTGAAGCTTAATTCGTTGAAATTGAATAAAGAATCTGATTTGTTTAGGTATTCAAAGCAATTGGACATGGATTTTAAAAGCATTTATTATCAATTAAAATCGGGGAGAATAATTGGAGGCAAAAAGTATAAAAAACAATTGTATTATTTACGAGGAATTAAAGAAATTTAATTGATGTCCTCAGTTGTTACCTACCTGTTTCGTGTGAATGTAGGATAATTGAAATTAAAAGTTTATAACATCCAAAACATAATCCGAGCATCATTTTTTGATGCTCGGCTTTGTTTGATATATTAGGGTTTTAATGAATCTTTGGCAAAGCGGGATTAATTTTATTGGGTAACCTTGGATGTATACACCTAGCTTTCAATTTTTATTGACCAAGAGATGTCTTTCAACCTTTCCTGAATCATTTTTAATGTTTGTAGAACGACATTTTCATTTGGTAATTCTCCGTACACCATGTTTTTAAATTCTCCATTGTAGATTGTTTTCAATTCTTTCCAAACACTTTCCAATTCTTTAAAAATGAGCGCTTCATTAGGGTGGTAGACTAACCAATGATTATTGTTTTTAAAACTCGCAATATCATCTGTGGCTACTTTTAAGAGCATTTCATCGAAAGCCGTTGATTGGAAGAATTTAAAAAAGGCTTCTTGTTTAAGAAGCTGATGTAAATCGTAAGTATGTCTTATCTTTTTCTTTAAGTCATCTATTGGATTTTCGCTATAAGAAAAACGTACCAAGCTCATTATTTTTTCGCAAATAGTTCTCGTAGGTTCTAATGCTAGTAAGTCAAAAGGAAGTAGACCATTTTCTTGGGCAATATCAAGTTGTTTATTATCGATCATCATCTGACCAACAAACGAAATAATACTTTTGGTTGCATAAGGTTCATAATATCCTAGCCAGGTTGCTTCTAGAATAATTGTATCTCTCACTTGTCTATAATCGCCCTTGAACTCTTTATTGTAGGAGTGTGCCGTTTTGCGGTTCATTCCCATCTTTTGTGTAAGCCCATCTATATTTACTTCAGGTAAAACGGCATTTACAACAGTACCTATGGTTCTTATTTTTGTATTTAACTTGTTGTTTGACTCACCCATTCTTCTCAATACTACTAAATCAATATCTTCCGAAAAGCGCTCGATGATATGATAACATTTTGACAATGCAGTTCCACCTTTAAATACGGTTTCTTTCCCTATCTCATTTTTAAAAATCGTGAACAAAGCATAAGTAACCCAATAGTCTTTTTCTACATAAATAGCTGGTATTTTCATTTGATCAGCTGTAAATTGAATCGCTTGTCTGAACAAGGTTTTATTATGGTGCAACTTCATACGATACTCCATTTTTCTGTGGTGGATAATACTTTATCCGCACCGCTTAGTTTGTATTTAGTAATTGGATTCAGCGACCTGAGAAGAGGTTCGGCAACCTTGCCTTGCTGTAATTCTTCTAACAATGCACCTAACAATGCTCTTGTCGAAGGTGGATATTTCAGCGCCAAGCGAATCAATGCATTAATTTCTTTGTTTGTAAAGTTTTTTATAATTGCTAAAAAACGCTTACACGATGCTTCTATATTGGTGTCAGGTATTTTTTTGATATATCGAATAGCATCCAGTAACTGTAACAAAGGTATGTTTTCTTTGTTGATGGTGTTTTTTTGTTTTACAAAAGCAATGATATAACGTTCTCTTTTAAAGTTAGGGCGTACTTGATTTTTACCAATTTGTATGGTATTGCTTACCTGAGTTGTTAATCCAAGTTGGTTGTATATACTGTAACCTGTGAGATAACCAGTTGTTTTTCCACTTTCTTCCAAAAGGTCTTTTACTATTTGTGTTTGATTCGGTTGCAGGTTGCCAAAAGGCGTGATTTCGGGTTTGTAGTATTTCCCTTTAGCTAACTTAGCTATTTTCCCTGAAGCTACCATACGATTCAGCGCCTTTATTACCGCTTCTTTTTCACTCGCCTCTCTGATGAAATCGGTATAGGTAAAAATATAACCTTTAGGGAGTCTGTCGATACTAATTTTTATGTATTCGGTTATTTTCATTATCTGTAAATAAACTCAAATATAGTTTATTTGTCCAGTTTATTTGTTAAAAAACAGGACTTTTTTCAAGGTTGTTTAGAAATGAATAAGGAGACCGAATTATTTTTTTTATCAAAATTATTCGATAAAGGGAAAGGATTTTCTTTCTTATTATTCTAAAGATTACCCATTTTTTCCCTTCCAAAATTCCACAAATCTACCTCTGGTGACCCAAACGCTTTCTAGTGACCCAAAACAACTTGGGTCACTAGATTCCGCATAAACATTGGGGAATTGGCCTTTTTGCAATTCTAGTTTCCGATAGCTATCGGAACCACGCCAAAAAGCCATTTTTGGGTCACAAAGCGTACAAGCGGGGCAGCAGATAATAGCTGCAACTTTGAGGTAGTACAGCATGTTTTTTTATTGATTTTACGCGGGATACGTGTTGTTTTTGCAAGAAAAGATTATCTTTAAAAACACATCAAAAAACCGTCAAAACTTGCAAAATCGTAGTCCAAATATGCTGGTGACCCAACCAAATACCGGAATTGCAAGAACTCAATATTACGGTTCCGATAGCTATCGGAATCAAGGCCAGGAGAAGGATGATGAAGTGAAGGGAAGTTGAGGTAGGAGTTTCTAGCAACAAAAAAGTATAAAAAAAGGCGTTTTTAATACGCCTTTTTTGTTATTTCTCATCTGCACTAGGGCCGTATAGACCAGGTACAGGAATGTCCAATAATCGTAGATAGACAGTCAATTGTGCTCTGTGGTGAATGATGTGGTTTTGGCAAATGAAACGGATTGCCATCGCTTTGGGCATTTGCATAATGATGTGATCACCGTGTTTCAACGTCCAAAGGGTTTCATAATCGGCTTCTTCCCACGTTTCAAATGCTTTTTGCGTAGCAGCCAATTTAGTTTCCGCCAAGGCTACCAATTCTTCTACTGTATTCACTACCGGTCTTTCTTGAAAATCTGTTGCGAAGTCCAAGGTGTCTTTTGCAATTACGTGCGCTGGCCAATCCAACATTTCACAGATGTGAATCGCCAATGCTTTAAACTCCATGCTCTTTGCATGTGGTTTCCAATCCGCTTTCGAAAAATCAACTCTTGCTAAAGTTTTGATTGTTCCCGCTCCTTCAATCTGTAATTCTTGCGCTAAAAATGCTGCTATATTCATCTTTTTCTA
>JAZQRM010000009.1:0-24643 GCA_045629585.1 Taishania sp.
ACGGTTAATTATGAAAATGTCGTACAGCCTAATGTAGGAGCAGGGATTTACTATCATTCTGAGCAATGGTTCTTGGGAGTTTCTGTACCTCGTTTTTTGGAGTATAGACCAAAGCAAGGGGAGTATTCAAAAACAGATTACGTCTCTCAACGGACCTATTATTTAACGGTAGGAGGTTATATAAAAGCGAGTAGAATGTTAAAGATTCGTCCAAGTGCATTATTGAAAATTACAGAAAATGCTCCAGTGGCCTTAGACTTGAATTTAGCATTTGTGTTGTATGACAAATTTTGGATTGGAGCCAATTATCGTTTAAATGCATTTGCAGGCGCTATGATTCAATATCAGTTTACGAATCAATTTAAACTAGGTTATTCCTTTGATTATTCGACCAATAAATTCCGTCAATATAATGCTGGAACACATGAAATATTGTTAAGCTATGATTTACTATTTAAAAGTAAATCGATGACCACACCACGTTACTTTTAAATTACTGGATTATGAAAAATATTTTTTTAACACTCGTTTTAGGCTCTATTTCTCTCTCTAGTTTCTCTCAGTCAGGAAGGCTAAAGTTCGCAAATAAGCAATTTGATAATTTTTGCTACGCTGAAGCTGCCTCAGCCTATGAAGATGTTCTAGCGCGTAAAGTTGATTCCTCTGTTGTCGCAGATAAGATTGCCATAAGTTATGATAATTCTGGACAGAGAGATAAGGCTGTTATTTGGTATCGTTATTTGAACGACAAAGATATGCTTAATCAAGATGGATTAATGAGATTGGCCTTATTAGAAAGAAGAATGGAACGATATCCAGAATCTGATTTTTTATTGGAATTATATTCTGCACGATATGGGAAATGTGATGTTTGCGACAACATCCTGAGTCAGAAAATGAATTTCGAAAAACTGGAGAAAGGGAAAGATAATTTCACTTTACAAAAAGAGTTCATGAACACGAGTGAATCTGAAATGGCGAGTGGCTATTTTTCGGATAAGGCATTAATAATTGCAAGTTCAAAGCGAAGTGCTTTTGCTGTAAAACGTTTACAAAGTTGGACAGGAGATTATTTCTACGATTTATATTTGTCGGATATAAATAGTGAGAATAGATTGGGGAAAATGAAGCGAATAAAAGGGAAGGTTCGTTCTAAATATAATGAAGGGACAGTTGTTTATCACCAACCAAGTGGTTATTTATATTTTACTAGAAATAATTTCCTCAAAGGTAAAAAAGTGAAGGGTTCAAATGATGAAGTTAATTTAAACATCTATAGAGCAAAATATGATGGCAAAAAGTTCAAAAATGTTGAATCTTTGTCGATTAATGCTGCTAATTATTCTACAGCGCATCCAGCGATAAGTAAAGATGGAAGTCGCTTGTATTTTTCATCGAATCGCCCTGGTGGATTTGGAGGGATGGATTTGTACTATGTTTCATTAGATCAATCTGGAAACATCACTTCTCCTGAAGCGGTCAATTTAGGAGGGAAGATTAACACTTTGTCAAACGAGGTTTTTCCATATGCACATCCTCAAGCAGATCTATTATTATTTAGTTCTGAGGGGCATTTCGGATACGGTGGATTAGATGTGTATTTTACAACACTTGATAAAAATGGTAATGTTCGTAAAGCGACAAACGTTGGAGCTCCAATAAATAGTCCATATGATGATTTTTCATTTAGTAATAATGGTTTACAAACCTATGGCTATTTTTCTTCCAATCGTCCTCTTTCTATTGGACGTGATGATGTTTTTGGCTTTGTTCAGAATAATCCTTTTAAACAGGAAATTATTGCAAGTGGAGTGGTTCGAGATCGAGTTACAAATGATTTGCTTTTGAATACGTTAGTTTTTTTAAAGACAAGTGACGGTATAATTGTAGATAGTATACTGACAGATGCTGCTGGTGCATATAGAGTTGGATTAGGAGATATAGAATCAAATTTTCTTTTAACTGTTGCTAAAAATGAATATGTTCCGTTAACTGAAAAAGTAACATTTAACCTGGATGCTGACGAAATGCAAATTGACTTAATGGTAATGCCAATTATTAATTATCATTTAGTTGGAACGGTCAAGGAAGAAGGTACAGGTTTGCCAATTGAAGGTGTAAAAGTTTCGATTTTAGAAAAATTGCAAGATGGTAAGTTCCGAGAAGTACAAATGAGTAATACGAATGGTTCTTTTAGTTCTTCTACTTTACCTTATGAGTATATGGATTCTGTTCGATTTGCCGTTCGATTTGAAAAGAAAGGTTTCGTAAAACGTTATGTTGAGCGTGGTGCTAAATTAGGGAAAGTAGATACAACAGAATTAAATATTAGTATGGTTAAAATTCAAGTTGGTAAGACGGATTTGAATGAGATTGTTAAGATTGAACCTATTTATTTTGACTTCAACAGTGCTGACATACGTCCAGATGCGAAGGTTGAGTTAAATAAAGTTGTTGAGGTGATGAAGGAGAATCCTGAAATGGTTATCGAATTAGGTTCCCATACGGATAGTAAAGGGGACGCAAAATATAATCTTAAGTTATCCGATAGACGAGCTAAGGCTTCAGCTCAATACATTATTTCACAAGGTATTCCTAAAGATCGTATTTACGGAAAAGGATATGGAAAGTCTCAATTAAAACATTCTGATGCTGAAATCAGTAAGGCAAACAGCGATGCAGCTAAAGAAAAATTGAATGAAGAGAATAGAAGGACAGAGTTTATCATTATGAAGATGAAGTAAGTATTTATAGCGTAAAAAGAAAGGGTTCGATAATTATCGAACCCTTTCTTTTTTAATATTTTTAAGCATGTAGCTTATTTGAATCACGAACTTCCTTTACAGAGTAGAAGAAGACAGAACCATACCCTATTCCTAACATTAGGTGGAAAGGGACCATTCCAAAATCGCCATAGTAAGCACGATTTAATGCTGTAAAACTAAATACAATAAATAGTATACCTTCTAGAATGTTTATTATACTTAATTTCTTTTTGTCGTATTTATTATTCAAAACATCTTTTTTAGAGGCAATATTAAATTTAGGTGTGCGAACAAATGAACTCTTGATACCCATATATCCTTCAATTACTGCAACAGTATTACTTAATGATAATCCCATAGACATTGTCAAGAATTGAAAGAATCTTTTGATGAACTGGAAGAATGATTTATTCCCTTTTTCATCTCTTTCACGGAAAGAGTTCCAGTAATAGAACATTAAGAAAATGGTACTTACAATGAATATTCCCATTAATTGTAACACCTTATTTAAATCTTCAAAACTATCTTTTACTTGTAATACAACTAAGCTTAAGATTGCTACGACCATTATGAAAAGGAAAATAGATGAATTAAATAGATGAGACAATCCATGAATTCTATCATCTAGTTTCACTCCTTTTGCAGTAACAAGACGTTTGCTCATTTTTTTGAATACTTCAACACCACCTTTCATCCAACGATGTTGTTGAGATTTTAATGCAGACATGGTAACCGGTAATTCTGCAGGAGCGACAACGTCTTCCAAATATTTGAATTTCCAGCCTTTTAATTGTGCTCGGTAACTTAAGTCTAAGTCTTCTGTTAATGTGTCATGTTCCCATCCTCCCGCATCTTCAATACACGTCTTTCTCCATATACCACCAGTTCCATTAAAGTTAATGAAGTGACCAGCTGAGTTACGACCTCTTTGTTCAATTGCAAAGTGACCGTCCAGACCAAAGGCTTGTAGTTCAGTCAACATTGAGAATTGTTGGTTAATATGTCCCCATCTTGTTTGTACCACTCCAACCTCAGGATTGTCAAAGAATGGCATTGTACGTAATAAGAAATCATCATCTGGGACAAAGTCAGCATCAAAAATTGCTATAAAATCACCTTCAACTTGATCCATTGCTGCGTCTAAAGCACCGGCTTTGTATCCTGTTCTGTCTGTTCTATGAATATGCTGAATGTTTACTCCTGTAGCCGCAATTTCTGCAACTTTAGCCGCAATTAAATCTTTCGTTTCATCAGTAGAGTCATCCAAAACTTGTATTTGAAGTTTATCTGCTGGGTATTTGAATTTTGAAACTGTTTCAATAATTCGATCAGAAACATACATTTCATTGAACATCGGTAACTGAACGGTAACTTTTGGTGCGTTATTCAAATCAAAAGCGGGAGTTTCCTCTTTATTTCCTTTTTTATGATATTTTCTATAGGCAAGTGCTAGCAAAAATTGTAAAACAGAATAAACGAAAATAAAGAAAAGGCACAGTCCATATAACCACATGATTACTCGGGCAAATAAATGCGACCAATAATGCTCTTTGATATAAATGTTTCCAGCGTCATCAGTTAGCTCTTTATCTCCCCAGTTGAAAATCCAAGATACTTTTTGATTGGCGTGAATTGGTTCAGAGAAATTAAATCCATTAATATGATCCGCAGTAATTTCAAAGAAAAAGGTTGAATCCTTTTTGTATAATTCATCATTTACTTTGAATTCATACTTTCCAAAAGGAATCTCTTTGAAAGAAAAAAGACCTTCTTTATTGGTGATTGCTAAGAAGGAATCTTGCGTTTCTACGTTTTGGATGACTAGCTGAACTTTACGTAACGGATTTTCCGTAACCATATCAACCAAAGTACCTTCAACACTTTTTGCTTCATAAGTTTGTGCTGAAGCTAATAACGTCCAACTAATCATTAGTATAGACGCAAACAATTTTCTTGTCATATTTCGTAACTGCTAATAGAAAGTGCAAAGTTAAATAGTTTTATTATTCAATTAAGCTTTTTTAACTCTTTAACCTATTATTTTTTTCACTTGTATGTTTTTTGACTTTGGCGAATTAAGGTTATTTCCTTTTGTTTATTACTATTGGTAGGCTTTTATAAGTGTTTATTATGTTGTTTTATAGTTTTTTATTGTTTGTGCTTTTTTTCGAGTGAAATGTTTTTAGGCTAAAAAAAAAGCTCAATTCAAAGGAATCAAGCTTTTTTTTGAAGTATATATTTTTTTATTTGTCCATCCAAACACCCATTTTATTGAATTTCTCAATGCGATTTTCAATGCGTTGTTCGGGTGATAAGGCATTTAATTCTGTCAGGTACGTTTTAATTGCATCTTTTACAGAGTTAAAAATTGTTTCATGTTGTCTATGTGCGCCATTAATTGGTTCTTTGATAACATCATCAACAAGCTTATTTTTCAACATATCTGTTGATGTTAATTTCAATGCAGCAGCGGCTCTTTCCTTGTGTTCCCAACTTCTCCATAAGATGGAAGAACAAGATTCTGGCGAAATTACCGAATACCATGTATTTTCTAACATTACAACTTTATCTCCAACGCCTATTCCAAGTGCACCTCCTGATGCACCTTCTCCAATAACAATGCAGATTACAGGGACTTTTAAACGCATCATTTCATAGATGTTACGAGCAATTGCTTCTCCTTGGCCACGTTCTTCAGCTTCCAAACCTGGATATGCTCCTGGTGTGTCAATTAAAGTTACAATTGGTTTATTGAATTTTTCAGCTAGTTTCATTAAACGTAATGCTTTACGATATCCTTCTGGATTAGGCATCCCAAAATTACGATATTGACGCATTTTAGTATTGATTCCTTTCTGTTGGCCTATAAACATTACTGTTTCTCCATCCAATAACCCGAAACCACCAACCATAGCTTTATCGTCTTTTACGTTACGATCTCCATGTAATTCTTGGAAGGTACCATTTGTTATGGCATCTATATATGCTAATGTATATGGTCTGTCTGGGTGTCTCGATAATTGGACTTTTTGCCAAGGGGTAAGATTGGAAAAAATTTCGATTGTTTTAGCATTCAATTTTTGCTGTAATTCTTCTACTTTATCAGCCATATCTACTTCTGTAGTATTGCCAATTTCATTAGTGCGAGCAATTTGTTCTTCTAACTCACGTAATGGCTCTTCGAAATCTAAGTATACTGACATAACAAAATTTTAAGGTCGCCAAATTACTAAAAAATGAAATAGGAATGATAAAAAATCCCCATCATCTGTAAATTGTTATTTAATTTAAAACTTTTTCATGTTCTTTTTTAGGACTTTCCTTCTAACTTTGTATATATGGTTTTGTTTCCTAATTGTAAGATTAATTTAGGGTTACGTATTCTTTCTAAGAGAGAAGACGGATATCATGAATTGGAATCCGTTTTGTATCCAGTTCCATTTTATGATGTGCTCGAAATTACTCCTAGTGAGTCATTTAAGTTTATTCAAACAGGATTGCAAATTAATGGTTCACCTGAAGAGAATATCTGCGTTAAAGCATTTCGATTGCTGGAAGATCGTTTTCAGATAGAGCCTGTTTCTATTCATTTGCATAAGCAGTTGCCAATGGGAGCTGGAATGGGAGGTGGGTCTGCGAATGGCACATTTGTTTTGGCAGCGATAAATAAAGTTTTAAATATTGGAATTACTGAGCAAGAAATGATCGAGTTAAGTGCGCAATTAGGGAGTGATTGTCCTTTTTTTGTTCGGAATATTCCGCAGTTAGCTAAAGGAAGAGGAGATGTTTTAGCACCTATTGATGTTAATTTAAAGGGTAAATATTTAGGTGTAGAGCATTTACCAATTCATATTTCTACAGCTGATGCTTTTAGTGGAGTTCATATTTCTGGTGTGAATGAAGATTGGGTGGATATATTTGCTCAACCGATTGAAAAATGGAGAGACTTGCTTTATAATGATTTTGAAAACCATATATTTGAGAAGTATCCAGCTTTGGGTGAATTGAAAGATCATTTTTATCAAAGTGGTGCTTTATATGCTAGCTTGACCGGCAGTGGGTCTGTTGTTTACGGTATTTTTGATGAAATACCTGTAGGTTTTAAAAAAGTAATTGAATTATAAAAGACAATACAATTAATAGAGAATATGAGAAAAATTAGTTTCATTTTATTGTTGGCATTTATTGGTGTGAAGGTTGTTCGTGCAGAAGAAGGGATGTTGGTTCCAACTGTATTGACGGCATTTGAATCCGATATGCAAGCAATGGGAATGCGTTTAAGTGCAAAGGATCTTTATGACGTAAATAATTCAAGTTTGAAAGATGCCATTATTCATTTTGGAGGTGGTTGCACGGCTGAATTAGTTTCAGCAAAAGGGTTATTGTTAACGAATCACCATTGTGGGTATTCACAGATTCAATCTCACTCTTCTGTTGAAAAGGATTATTTAAAATTTGGATTCTGGGCTAAGACATTGAAGGATGAATTGCCAAACAAGGGGTTAACAGCTGCTAGAATGGTTCGTATTGTAGATGTTACTGCAGAAATGTTAACGGGTGTTGATGTTACAGCTACTCCGCAAAGTCAAGCTCCAATCATTGCTGCAAATGCAAAAAGATTAATCGAAGAAGCGAAGCGAAATACACACTATGATGCAGAGGTGAAACCTTTTAACTATGGAAATGATTTTTACATGATTGTTAAAGAGGTTTTTAGGGATGTTCGATTGGTGGGGACACCTCCTGATTTAATTGGTAAATTTGGTGGAGATACCGACAATTGGGTTTGGCCTCGTCACACAGGTGATTTTTCTGTTTTCAGAATTTATGTTGGTACGGATAACAAACCGGCTGATTATTCACCTTCAAATGTACCTTACACTCCTTTACGTTTTTTAGAAATCGCATTAAACGATAGAAAAGAAGGGGATTTCACGATGGTTTATGGTTTCCCTGGGACTACAGAACAGCATATGTCTTCAGAATACTTACGTTTCATAATAGAGAAAGAACGACCAGCTCGAATTAAAATGCGTGACCTTTCATTGAATGCTATAAATGGTGGGATGAATTCCGCTGATGAAATACGTATTCAGTATGCTTCAAAGCAAGCTAGAATCGCGAATGCTTGGAAAAAATGGATGGGACAGATCGAAGGTTTACGTCAATTAAATGCTGTTGAAATTAAAAAAGAGCGTGAGGCTATATACGTAGATAGAGCAAATTCTAAAGTGGAATGGCGAGAGAAATATGGACGTGTTATCGAAGATTTGAATACACTCGTTTTGGCGAATAAAGAATTTGAATTTGAATACGCAATGGGAGAGGAGTATTTCTATTCCAATAATGAATTATTCCAAATTGCGAGACGTATTCAGACTTTTATGAATGATATCTATAAACCAGGTGCTAATCAAGAGCAGGTAAAAGCAAAAGCAATTGAATGGGCAGAAGGTTTTTACAAAAATTATAATGCTGCTGTCGATAAGAACGTTTTTCTTGCAACAACTGAAGAGTACAATCGTCAAGTGGGTGCTCCTAGTACTACGGTTGTCAATTTAGCAAGTAATAAGTATAATTCAGATGCGATTTATTCTAAATCAATTTTGACGGATAAAGATCGTTTTGTTTCTTTCATCGAAAATTTTAAGGTTTATAATTCAGATAAAAAAAGTGATCTTAAGAAGAAAGATAAACAATTTAGTAAGATAGCTAAGGATGCTGGTTTAGCTCACTATAATTTATTGTATGAACCATTTGTAACAAAATCTTTAGCTAAGTATAGAGATTATTCGAATAAAATGGATGGTTTATTGAAAATATACATTGCAGGTAAAAAAGAAATGTTTCCAGAAGAAAAGCAATGGGCAGATGCAAATAGCACACTTCGTTTGACTTATGGTAAATTAGAAGGCTCCCAGCCACATGATGGAATGCGTTATATGGAGCATACTACTTTGAAAGGTATGTTGGATAAGTATCATTCGGGTAATTCTGATTTTGAACTGGATCAGCGCATGATGGATTTATATGCGACTAAGGAATATGGTAAGTACGCTCAAGATGGTGAATTGTGGGTTTGTTTTACGGGCTCTAATCATACAACAGGTGGTAATTCAGGTTCTCCAGTTTTAGATAAACATGGGAATTTGATGGGGTTAAATTTTGACCGAACATGGGAATCCACAATGAGTGATTATATGTTTGATGCATCGCGCTGTCGAAATATTGTTGTAGACATTCGTTATGTACTTTGGGTGATTGATGTTTACGCAGGAGCCGGTCACTTAATAGAGGAGATGGTTTTTGCAAAATAGAATTGTAAATTGTTTATAATTATAAAGGATCTGAATTATCAGGTCCTTTTTTTGTATCCTTCAAACGTTCGCTAAAAACTGTGTTTTGTTCATCTTAAGAAAAATAAATTTTGATGTAAATATTTATTGTCGTAATTTATAAAAACTATTTACAGCGAAAAACTAGTATTATGTTCAGTTCCAAATTTAGTGTAAAGAATGTGTCTCCGGGTGAGCAGTTTTACAAAAATTTAAGTCGTCAAGTCAACCTACTCAATGCTATTACACAAACTAAAAACTTTACGTATATACGTACAGGTGATAAGTATATACTATGTTCGAATACGGATGGAAAGCAATGGAAGATAAAATACATTGCCGAGATTGATCATCAGTTTTCGGAGGATAAGGATTGTGTTGCTATTGTTCGATTTAAGATGGCACAGATGCATAGGTGGATGGTTCGCTTTGTTATAGCGGTTGCGCTTTCCGTGTTTATACTTGTGTCTATTTTCGGTGTCTTATGGTTAGATAATTACAATTTAGGATTGGTTCG
Source organism: Taishania sp. (assembly GCA_045629585.1). GTDB lineage: Bacteria > Bacteroidota > Bacteroidia > Flavobacteriales_D > Crocinitomicaceae > Taishania. The sequence continues at coordinate 9,618 of JAZQRM010000009.1, forward strand.
ATTGATTCAATTTTTGAGTTTGAGTTTTGTGGTAGGGACGTTAATTTATACGTATGTCAATTATTTTTTAATGGAGAAAAGGATAAAAACCCTTATAAGTATGAATCAAAATAAGCCAATAAATTTTAATGATAATTTGATTATAGAATAAAAAAGAGGGCTTAATAAGCCCTCTTTTTTATAGAATATATGTTTTGGTATTTTATACGTGTAAAGCACGTTTACCTGTAGCGTCTAAGGCAGCTTCTTTAACTGCTTCCGCGTAGGTAGGGTGAGGGTGACAGATACGAGCTATGTCTTCTGCACTTGCGCGATATTCCATAGCAACTACAGCCTCCATGATTAAATCAGCCGCACGTGGTGCAATCATGTGAACTCCTAATACTTCATCCGTTTCAGCGTCAGCAATGATTTTTACTAATCCTTGGATATCCATTGATGCGCGAGCTCGACCTAATGCTTTGATAGGGAAAGATCCAATTTTAATGTTTTTACCCTCAGCTTTCAATTGTTCTTCTGTTTTTCCTACAGTAGCAACTTCTGGCCATGTGTAGACAACACCTGGTATTAAATCATAGTTAACATGAGGTTTTTGTCCGGCTAATAATTCAGCAACAAATACACCTTCTTCTTCTGCTTTGTGGGCTAACATTGCTCCACGAACAACGTCACCAATTGCATAAATGTTTGGTGTAGAAGTTTGCAAATGGTCGTTTACTTCTATTTGTCTACGGTCAGTTAATTTAACCCCTGCATTTTCTAGACCTAGTCCTTCTGTATAAGGTTTACGACCAACTGCTACTAATGCGTAATCAGCTTCCATCGTTACTTCTTCACCTTTTTTGTTCAACGCCGTTAAAACAACTTTATCTCCATTGTTTACTACATTTTGAACGCGGTGTTCCATGTGGAATTTGAATCCTTCTTTCTTAAGAACCTTTGTTAATTCTTTGGAAAGAGTTCCATCCATTGTAGGGATGATTGTTGGAGCGAATTCTACTACTTCTATTTGAGAACCCAAACGTCCGTAAACAGAACCAAGTTCTAGTCCAATTACACCACCTCCAATAACTAGCATTTTCCCCGGTACTTCAGTCATCTTTAATGCCTCGGTAGAAGTGATAATGCGTTTTTTATCGGGTTCCATTCCTGGGAAGAAATTAGGTTTAGACCCAGTTGCAATGATTGTGTTTTTTGAAGTAATTTCTTGAGTTTTCCCTTCTTTATCCGTAATAACGATAGTCGTTGGATTGGTGAAAGAACCAACACCTGTAAATACATCAATTTTGTTTTTGTCCATCAAAAACTTAACACCAGCACATGTTTGTTCAACAACTGAATTTTTACGAGCAATCATTTGATTGATGTCGGCTTTTGGTGTTCCGATAGAAATTCCATGTTCTGCGAAATTGTGAACGGCATTATGGTAATGCTCAGAAGAATCCAAAAGCGCTTTCGAAGGAATACACCCGACATTTAAACAAGTACCACCTAAAGTATCGTATTTTTCAATTAAGGCTGTTTTTAACCCTAATTGAGCACAACGAATCGCAGCTACGTATCCACCAGGACCCGAACCTATAATTGTAACATCAAAATTGCTCATAATAACTTAATTGTTTCCTACAAAATTAAGCAATCTGAATGATTCGAAAGCAATAAAAGAATAGCATTATTTCCTAAAAAATGAGAACAAATTGATGATGGTTGATGAGTAAAGGGTAGTCGGAGAGATAAAGCGTCTTTTCTTGCTTATATTTAACAATCTTTACAAGTGAGAAATTGTTAAAAATTAGCATCATTCACCACTTCTATTTAGTTTAGCATTAATGTGTTAAAGGAAAGTAGCACGTTAATAAACTAACCTATAATATTTTAACCATGGGTAAATATGTTATTACAACGAGGAAAAATGGTGAGTTTCAATTTGTTTTGAAGTCAACGAATGGAAGGACGATTTTAGTGAGCGAAGGATATAAGACAAAAGCAAATGTTAATAAGGGGATTGATTCTGTGCGTAAGAATGCTCACCCTACTGCTAAATTTGATTTATTTACCTCTAAAGAAGGACAGCATTTTTTTAACGTTCGATCCTCGAATGGTCAGATAATAGCCGCTTCTGAAGGATATAATAGTTTGTCATCACGTTCTAAAGGAATGAATTCTGTTCGTCAAAATGCGACGGATGCGATTGTGATTGATTTCACGGATGCGAAAGTCGCAAAATCCAAACCAGCGGTACTAAAACGTCCAAAATAATAAATAGAAAGATTATAAAATTAGGGTGTCATATGGAGTTGATACCCTAATTTTTATTTAGAAAAGATGTTTTTCGGCATGGTAAGATGAGCGTACTAATGGGCCGCTTTCTACGTACCTAAAACCAATTTTAAGACCATATTCTTTGTATTCTTCGAATCGTTCTGGAGTTACAAATTCGGCTATTGGTAAATGTTTTGTTGTGGGCTGTAAATACTGCCCTAATGTTACGATGTCTACGTTGACAGCACGTAAATCATCTAAAGTTTCTAGAATTTCTTCGTGTGTTTCACCTAAGCCAAGCATAATACCTGATTTTGTTCTCATTCCTCCTTTTTTTAGTCGGAATAATACTTCCAAGCTTCTGTCGTATTTTGCTTGAATTCGAACTTGTTTGGTTAAACGTCGAACAGTTTCTAAATTATGAGAAACAATTTCGGGAGCAACATCAATTACATTTTGTAAATTTTCCCATTTACCTGCAAAATCTGGTATTAAGGTTTCGAGTGTAGTTCCAGGCGATTGTTGACGGATTGCGCGTACAGTTTGGGCCCAAATTTCTGAACCACCATCTTTTAAGTCGTCTCTGTCAACAGATGTTATCACGGCATGTTTGACTTTCATCAATTTAACGGAGTTTGCAACTCGGCCAGGTTCATAAATGTCGACTTCTTCAGGTCTACCTGTTGATACACCACAAAACCCACATGATCGAGTACAGATATTACCTAGTATCATGAACGTTGCGGTTCCTTCTCCCCAACATTCACCCATATTGGGGCAACTTCCACTTTCACAAATGGTATGAAGTTTATGTTCATCAACTAATGCACGTACTTGTCTATAGTTTTCACCGGTTGGAAGTTTTACTCGCAGCCAATTCGGTTTTTTTATACGTACTCTAGATTCACCAATTTCCTTTATTTCACTCATTACTTTCTCCATTTAGAAGGAAAACAAATATACAACATTTAGCGATTAAGTATTTTAAGTTCGCTCAAGGGCATCTGTGTTTTTGATAATTATTTTTCGCACTTGAGTTTCAATTAACCCTTCTTTTTCGAATTCTTTAAGTAAACGAATGAGTGTTTCCGTTGCTGTACCAACAAAATTCGCAAGATCTTCTCTTGATAAATTGATCGGATCATCACCGTAGATTCGTTGTAATAAAAGCAATGAAAATGCAAGACGCTCACGAACTGTTTTCTGAGCTAGATTGGTAATCAATTGTGTACGCTCGTTTAATTCTAAAGATAATTCTGAAAAGATTCTATTCCTTAGTATAGAATTATCTTCAATCATATTAAGAAAATCTTCTTTAGAAATAAAACAGATATTACTATCTTCAAGTGTTTCAGCAGATACCTTATAAGGTTCTCCACTTAGCATCGCCTTAAAGCCTACAATTTCTCCTTGCTTTGCTATGTGAATAATTTGCTCTTTTCCCTCAGAACCGACTGAGAAAACTTTTACTTTACCTGAATTTAAGCAATATACACCACGAGGGTACGAGCCATTTAAAAAAATAGCTTGTTTCTTTTTGTAATGTGAGCAGGTTTTTAGTTGATTCAAATTTTCTACTTTGTGACAATCGAATGAGTTAAACATAGAGTCTTCTCTCGATTTACAATTCTCACAAGTTAGTGTTTTGTGATTAGCTGACATGATCCGTAAATGAATTGCAAAAGTATAAATAAAATACTACTTAACGGAAAGCTGATGGAGGTCATTTTTTACCTATTTTGTCAGTACTAATTTTGTGCTATTATTTACGTGCTGTTCAAAAAAAGTCAATTATGGAGACAATGAATTGTTATCATTGTGGTGATGTTGCATCAGTAGGTTTGATTATTAAAGATGGTCATACCTTTTGTTGTCAAGGTTGCGTGGGTGTATATCATCTATTGAAGGAAAGTAATTTATCTTCCTTTTATCAGTACGAACAAAAACCTGGAGTTAAGCCTTCTGAATCTGATGAAGGGAAATTCTTCTTTTTATCAGTTGATGAAATAGCTCAGAAATTTATAAAGTATCAAGAAGACGATAAGATTCAGGTGAAACTTTTTTTGCCTGCTATTCACTGTGCTTCATGTATTTATCTGTTGGAAAATCTTTCCAAAATCAATGAGGGGATATTAAGTTGCTCGGTTTCATTTGTTAATCGTGAGGCTCAAATTTTATTTAATTCTAATGTAATTTCATTTAGCGAGTTAGCTCAACTGTTGGATCGAATAGGATATACACCAAATTTTGAACAAAACAGACGTGAAAAGCAGCTTATTGACAAGACGTTATTTTACAAATTAGGTTTGGCTGGTTTTGCATTTGGAAGCATTATGTTATGGTCTTTCCCTGAATATTTAGGGATTGATGAAGACAATCATAGCTATCGTAATTTCATGGCATATTTATGTTTTGGAGTATCGATTCCGGTTCTTTTATATTCTGCTCAGGATTTTTTAATTAGTGCATTTAAAGCTGTTAGAAATAAGACAATCAACTTAGATGTACCGATTTCTTTAGGAATTATAGCACTTTATGCTCAAAGTACATACGCTATTTTTAGTGGTCAAGGAGCTGGATATATGGATTCGTTTGCTGGTTTTATATTTTTCTTGTTAATTGGAAAATGGTTTCAAAGTAAAACATATCAAGCACTTTCTTTTGAACGGGATTATACCGCTTATTTTCCTTTAGCTACGAATTTAATTGAGTCAGGAAATGAGGTTAAAGTTGTGTTGATAGAAAATTTAAAGATCGGAGACGAAATTGAATTGAAAAACGGAGAAATCATTCCTTGTGATTCTGAATTAATATCGGATAGAACATCGTTAGATTACAGTTTTGTCACCGGAGAGTCGGATCTGTTGACCAAGCAAAAAGGAGATTTTGTTTATGCGGGAGGTAAGGTTGCTGGTGAACGAATTCGATTGAAGGTTCATAATACGGTTGATCGTAGTCATTTGACGAGTTTATGGAATAAGTCGGAACAAGAAGATGAGGTTAATCTTTTCTCCGGAAAATTATCCAGTTGGTTTTTATATGTTGTTCTTGTAGTCGCTTTCTTAGCTACCATAAGTTGGTTTTTTATTGACTCTTCCAGGGTTGTTGAAATTGTTGTAGCTATTTTGATTGTCGCGTGCCCTTGTGCGTTGGCTTTATCTGCGCCATTTACCTATGGAAATACGATGCGATTATTGGGGCGAAACGGGTTTTATTTAAAAAATGTTGGCGTTAGTAAGAAATTCATGGAATTAACAGATGTTGTTTTTGATAAAACGGGAACCTTGACGGAATTAACTAACAAAGTAGAATGGGAAGGTGAAGCGTTAAATGAAGAGGATCAAAACGCGGTTTGGAATGCATGTATGAACTCTAATCACCCGTTGAATAAAAAAATAGTTAAAGCATTTGGGGTTGTAAATAGTTCGTCTTTGTCAATTACTAATTTTGAAGAGGTGGCCGGTAAGGGGATGCGTTTTCAAAATAACGGTAATGAGTTTTTAATGGGGAATAAACATTACGCAGGCTTTATTTTTGACGATGAGTTTACTTCGATAATTGTCACCAAAAATGGCGTGTTATTAGGGCGATTTGTTTTTCATTCCAAACTAAGACCTGGTATAAGTCAAGCTGTAAAGGATTTAAAGAAGAATTATTCTTTTCATATTCTGTCTGGTGATGGTGAGAAGGATATATCTTGGTTGAAATTAGAGTTAGGGGAGGATATTACCTATGTTTTTAATCAGACGCCAAAGGATAAGAAGGAGTATATTGATAAACTAAAATCACAAGGGAAAGTTGTTGCAATGGTGGGTGATGGTTTGAATGATATTGGTGCACTTGCATCTGCTGATGTGGGTGTTTCAGTAGCAGAAGATGTATTCCAATTTACACCTGCAGCTGATGCTGTCTTAAATACTTCAGAGATTTACCGCCTACCCACTTTCTTTAAGATGGGAAATCACGCAAGACGTGTTTTGAAGGTTTGTTTTGGTTTTTCCTTGTTGTATAACACTGTAGGGTTATGTTTTGCTTTATCGGGTTATATGTTACCTATCGTTGCAGCTATTATTATGCCCTTAAGTTCAATTACAATCGTTGCCGTTTCTACGATAGGTGTTATGTATTTTGCCTCGTTGAAACGATAGATTTTTGGAAGGTTAGTATGCAAAATCTGGTTCGTTAAAAAAATATAAAAGGCTGTTAAATAAATGTTTATCAGCCTTTTTTTGTGTTTATATTTAAACGAATCAAGACATTATGGAAGGTTGAATAGTTAAAAGATGATAAAAGTCAGTTTTTTACCTTATTACCCTCATTTTTTTTTAGTCATTAACTATCGATATTTGATCTATGGGAATTATTTACGTGATGCTAATAGTGAGCTTGATTATTGCTCTTTTCTTTTTCGCCGCCTTCATCTGGTCGGTGAAAAATAACCAATATGAGGATGACTATACGCCGTCCGTTAGAATTCTTTTTGAAGATGAATTAAACCCTTGTACAAACAAAGAAGATGGAAGTAGAAAAGTTTAACTACGACAACAAGATCGTCAAGTATTTTGCTTATGCGACGATTATCTGGGGTATCATTGGGATGACTGTTGGTCTTATTGTAGCCTTACAGTTAGCCTTCCCAGAATTTTTTAACGATTACCTAGGATTCAAGTATATATCCTTTGGTCGTATTCGCCCACTCCACACCAACGCTGTTATTTTTGCCTTCGTTGGAAATGGTATTTTTACGGGTATTTATTATTCCCTTCAGCGACTTTTGAAAGCTAGAATGTGGAGTGATAAATTAAGTTATCTTAATTTTTATGGATGGCAGTTTATTATTTTATGTGCTGTTTTCACCTTACCTTTTGGTATTACGACCTCAAAGGAGTATGCTGAATTAGAGTGGTGGATTGACATCCTTATAGCTTTAATGTGGGTTGTTTTTGGATGGAACATGTTTGCGACCATTTTAAAACGAAGAGTTAAACATATTTACGTTGCTATTTGGTTCTATATTGCAACATTCGTAACTGTTGCGATGTTACATATCATCAACTCATTTGCCATTCCGGTTGATTTTCTAAAATCATATTCATGGTATGCAGGGGTTCAAGATGCCTTAGTACAATGGTGGTATGGGCACAATGCTGTAGCCTTCTTCCTTACAACTCCATATTTAGGTTTGATGTATTATTTTATTCCTAAAGCATCTGGACGACCAATTTACTCTTATCGTTTATCGATTATCCATTTCTGGGCATTGATTTTCATTTATATCTGGGCTGGTCCTCATCATTTATTGTATACTGCTCTACCTGATTGGGCACAAGGTTTAGGAACTGTTTTCTCCATCATGCTACTTGCACCTTCTTGGGGGGGGATGTTAAATGGTTTGTTAACCTTGAGAGGAGCTTGGGATAAAGTGCGCGATGATGCGATGCTTAAATTTATGGTGGTGGCCTTGACTTGTTATGGTATGGCTACTTTTGAAGGACCATTGTTGTCTTTGAAAAATGTCAACATGCTTGGTCACTACACCGATTGGATTGTTGCCCATGTACACGTAGGTGGTTTAGGTTGGAACGGTATGTTTACTTTCGGATTACTGTATTGGTTGTTCCCGAAATTATTCCGTACTGAGTTATACTCAAAGAAAATGGCAAATCAGCATTTTTGGATAGCTACATTAGGAATTATTCTTTATGCTGTTCCGATGTATGTTGCTGGATTTGTTCAAGGATTAATGTGGCAAGAATTTACTCCAGAAGGGACACTTGCTAATGCCGATTTCTTAAAAACAGTTGATGCTATAAAACCATTTTACACCTTACGTTCCATTGGAGGCTTATTATATTTAGTAGGAGCAATAATGATGTTCTACAACTTGATTAAAACCGCTAAACAAGGAAACTTCCAAGCAGAAGAACCTGCAGAAGCTGTTTCTTTAGTGAATGTAAATGGTGGTAGTAAAAATGAGTATTGGCACCGTAAGTTAGAGCGCAAACCTATTCGTTTTATGATTATCAGTATCGTTGTGGTGGCCATTGGAGGTTTGGTAGAAATTATTCCAACAATGATGGTCGAAAGCAATGTTAAGAAAATTGATTTAGTAAGACCTTATACTCCATTAGAATTGGAAGGAAGAGATATTTACATTCGAGAAGGTTGTTATAACTGTCACTCTCAGATGATTCGTCCACTAAGATTTGAAACGGTGAGATATGGTGAGTATTCCAAAGCAGGTGAGTTTGTTTATGATCATCCATTCCAATGGGGGTCAAAAAGAACTGGACCGGATTTAGCTCGAGAAGGAGGATTGAAATCTAACTTGTGGCATTATGAGCACATGATTCGACCAAAGGATGTTTCTGAAGGCTCGATTATGCCAGCTTATCCTTGGTTAAGATCTGATAATTTGGATATCTCAACAACCGCCAGAAAAATTGTGGTTATGCAACAACTTAAAGTGCCTTATCCTGATGGATACGATAAAGTTGCAGTGAAAGATTTGAAAATCCAAGCGAATGAAATTGCTAGCGATATCGTTAATAGTTTTGAACCAGAGGTTTTAAAACAGGTTAATAAGGCGGATATGATTAAAGATATCGAACAAAAAGAGATAGTAGCCTTAATTGCTTACCTACAAAGATTGGGTAAGGATATTAAAGCGAGTGATGTACCTAAATAACAAAGTAAATGTTACGATTCATCAAACATAATTTAACAACGATAGACGGGGTAGATATTTACCCCATCCTATCCCTCTTAATCTTTACAACCTTTTTTGTTGTTGTTTTTATAAGAGTGATCCGAATGAAGAAAGAGGAAGTAATCGAACTCAGCAATCTAGCATTAGATTCTGGAGAGGAGGATTGTATTAACTTGGAACCAAAAGACTTGTAATTATGAAACTTAAAATTTTCGCTTTTTTTGTTTTGTTACTAGGATGGAAAAGCACACTCTTTGCCCAAAACGGAGAGGTATTGTTCAAGAAATGTTTCACTTGTCACAGTTTGGGGAAAAACTCTACGGGGCCTGATTTAATTGGTGCGCGTGCTAAATGGGATGCTGCTGGTGAAGGCGAATTGTTATACCAATGGGTAAATAATTCAGAGGCTTTAATTGCAAGTGGAAAAAGTCAAATGGCAAATGCTATTAAGGATTTTTCTCCTACAACGATGGAAGCTATTCCAATGTCGAAAGAGGATATCGATGCGGTGTTTGACTATATAGACAATTGGACACCTCCAGTAGCTGCTGTTTCTGATGGTGATGCACAGTCGTCAGATGGTAGCCAAGTGGTTATTGTTAAGCCTAATTATAAACGGAACTTAAACTTTTTCTACGCGCTATGCACTGTAACGATTGTTTCTTTATTAGCAATTTTGTTATTGAGTTTCTCGATTCAAACTTTGGTGAGATCAGAGTACTTTAAAGACAAACTTAAAAAAACAGGAGAAGACATTTTGAATGCAGGTGCTAAACTTTTAGTGATAGGATTGTTTCTATTCAACGGGATCTCAGCAAATGCATTTAGTTTAAGAGGTCCTTCTGATGGTTTAGATGGCAATCCGTGGTTACTAATTGAGAACTCCGATTTATGGATTCTATTGATTATAAATATTGTTTTACTTGGTTTGGTTTGGTACTTGAGAGGTTTGTTTATGAACTTCTTGCGAATGGTAAGACCAAAACCAATTAAGGTCGTTAAAGTTTCAGCTGCTAAAAAATGGAATAAAATTCTGACAGATGTTGTTGATATTGAAGATGAGCATGAAATTTTGATCGATCATGAGTATGATGGAATCCAAGAGTTGGATAATAACTTACCGCCGTGGTGGTTATGGATGTTTTACTTATCGATTCTGTTCGGGGTGGTTTATTTATTTCATTATCATGTATTCAAAACTGGAGATAGTCAGGTTCAAGAGTATGAGAGTGTTATGATTTCCAAACAAGCCGAAGTAGAAGAGTATCTAAAAGCAATGGCAATGAATGTTGATGAAAATTCAGCTGTTTTATTGGATGATGATAATGAGCTAAAAGCAGGTAAAGTAGTTTTTGAAGAGAATTGCGTGGTTTGTCATTTAAGTGATGGTTCTGGTAAAATTGGACCAAACTTAACGGATAAATATTGGATATATGGTTTTGATGTTAAAGATGTTTTTGGTGTGATTAAATATGGGACTGATAACGGAATGCCTGAGCATGCATCCAAATTAAAGCCAACACAAATTCAACAAGTGGCTTCCTATATACTACATTTTGAACCAGTAGAAGGTGGTGCCGCTGCACAAGGGGATATCGTGAAACCAGACTAAGGAAGGACACGTTTTGTAACGAATTAAATAGTTGAGGTATGGAGGAAGGTTTTAGAGATAGAATAGCAACCGTAAATGAAAAAGGAAAAAGAATTTGGATTTTTCCTAAGAAAATCCAAGGAACGTTGTTTAGGTATAGAAAAGTCGTTTCCTTGGTTCTCTTAGCCTTCCTCTTTTCCGCTCCATTTATACATTTGAATGGAAAGCAACTCTTGTTGTTTAATATTCTGGAGCGGAAATTTATCATCTTTGGAAAAGTATTCTGGCCACAGGATTTCTGGATATTTTCCTTAATAATGATATTAGGAATCATTATTGTTACTCTATTTACCATTGTCTTCGGACGCGTGTTTTGTGGTTGGTTATGTCCGCAGACCATATTTATGGAATGGGTATTTAGAAGGGTGGAATATTGGATTGATGGTGATGCTTCACATCAACGAAAATTGGCGGCTCAGAAGTGGAATGCGGAGAAAATTAGAAAACGGTTTTTTAAACATGCTATTTTTTGGTTGATCTCATTCTTTATCGCAAACATCTTTTTGGCCTATATCATCGGTTCTAAATCATTGTTTGAAATAATGAGGGATCCTGTTCAAGCCCATTTAGGAGGTTTTATCACCATCTTAATTTTTACGACGGTTTTTTATTTCGTTTTCTCACGTATGAGAGAGCAAATATGTACAACTATTTGTCCGTATGGTAGACTTCAAGGTGTACTGTTAGATCCGAATACAATGGTTGTTGGATACGATTATGTAAGAGGTGAAAATCGTGCGAAAATTAGAAAGGGCGAGGACAGAAAGGAAGCCGGTAAAGGGGATTGTATTGATTGTAAATTGTGTATTCAAGTTTGTCCTACAGGTATTGATATTCGAAACGGAACACAGTTAGAATGTATAAACTGTACCTTATGTATTGATGCTTGTAACTCAATGATGAAAGCTGTTGATTTGCCAGAGGATTTGATTGGATTTAAGTCGGAGAACAGTATAAAAACAGGTGTTAAGTTTCAATTTACCAAACGCGTAAGATCTTATGTTGCCTTGATGCTTTTGTTGTTTGGAGTCGTTATCACAGCTTTGTTTACAAGAAAAGATTTCGAAGCAACAATTTTGAGGCTACGTGGGACAACTTTCAAGATACAAGAAGGGCAGGTGACAAACATATTTGAACTAAACCTAGTTAACAAAACAGCAAGACCTTATTTGGTTGAGCTAAAATTTGACGGAGATACTGATGCTTCAGTCGAACAAGTGGTAGAAAAAATGATGCTACCAGCCGAGGGGAAATTGAAGGATCGTTTTATTGTACGGATTCCTTTAACCGAATTTCATAGCGGGAAAGTTGTTCGGGAATTATCCATATACGGAAATGGAGTAAAACTGGACAACGAAAAGATCAAGATTATTGGACCAATGTATTAATTAAAAAATAGCTTATTATGTCTTGGGGAAGAGGAATAGCTTTAGCACTTATTTGTTTTATAGGTTTTATTTTGACACTTGTTGTTATTATAATGCGTCAAAATGTCGATTTAGTAACAGATGATTATTATCTAGACGAACTTGCTTTTGAAGATGAAATGGAAGCAAGAGTGAATGGAAATCAAACCGAAAGGTATCAGTCAAGTATGAAGGATGATTTTTTGATTTTTGAATTTCCACAAGCCTTAAAAACAGATTCCATTTTGATTAAATTGATTCGTCCAAATGACGAACGAATGGATCAAGTTTATCGTATTAAAACAAATCAACCGTTTTTAATTCCCCAAGAAGTATTGGTGAAAGGTAATTATCAAGTAGAATGTTCTTATTTCTCCGATGGTAAACGCCTTTCCCAATACGGAGAATTAAAAGTTGACTAGTTATGATTGCGGGGATATTAATAGGATTGATGGCGAGCCTGCACTGCATCGGTATGTGTGGGCCAATCGCCTTAGCTCTTCCGTTGAATCGTTCGTCTGAACAAATGAAATGGTGGGGCTTATTGCAATATGGAATCGGTAAAACTGCCGCCTACGCATCCCTCGGAATATTGATAGGAATGATAGGGGCAGGACTAAAACTTTTGAATAGCTTACAGATTTTGTCGGTTATCTTAGGTGGAATTACAATCGTTTATGGATTGTTTAAGATCTTTAAGGTTCAAATTTCTTTCGGGAAAAATATTCTTTCCGGAGGTGTTAGTAGCTCCATGGTTCGTTTTTTTAAATCGAAATCACCTTTAAAATTACTGTTTATAGGCTTTGCCAATGGCCTTTTACCTTGTGGAATGGTGATTTTGGCTTTAACAAATGCACTTTTGATTGGTTCAACTACGCAAGCTGTTTTTGCAATGATCGGTTTTGGATTAGGAACTTTACCCATTTTATTTGCGGTAAATTTAGTCGGAAATCGTTTTTCCAGTTCTTTTAAGCAGAAATATGCGCCAATGATTCCGTACTACATTGTTTTAGTCGGTGCATTCATTGTTGTAAGAGGAATGAATCTAGGGATTCCTTATATATCCCCCAAAATTGTGCAAACGAATAATGTAGTTAAAGCTCCAACAGAAAAGATTATTTCGCCAGTCAATGAAGCAACAGTTGGATACTCTTGTTGTTCTAAGCCAAAAGAGGAATCTCCAATCGTTAAATAGATTTGCAATTTCTTCACTAAGAAATGACTGAGTTTAACTACCTTTGTTGAAAATAGGTAATGTATGATTACATCAACAGTTGAATATCTAGGAAATTTAAGAACAAAGTGTACACACATCCAATCAGGGACAGTGATTTATACGGATGCTCCCGTTGATAACAATGGACGTGGAGAAGCTTTTTCTCCAACGGATTTGGTGGCTACATCATACGCTTCATGTATGCTAACGATTATAGGCATTTTTTGCGCAAATAATGGTTATTCCTTTGAAAAGGCGAAAGCTGAAGTAACAAAAGTTATGGCAGTTGAACCTCGTCGAATTGGTGAAATCATTATTAAAATGGACTTATCTGGAAACGGATGGGAGGACAAAACACAAGAAAAAGTGTTGCGCGCAGCAAAAGCTTGTCCGGTAGCACATTCCGTGCATGAAGGAATTACCATCACTTTTGATTTTATATTCTAATGAGAGACGATAGAAGAGACGACAGAGGTTTTCGCGGTGGCGATAGACGCTTTGATGACAGAAGAGACGATAGAAGAGGTGGAGACAGAAGAAGTTTCGACCAAGACGACAAGCCTCGTTATGAGAAAAAAGAAGATGCGGATGTAATTTTCGGTGTGCGTGCCGTTATTGAAGCAATTAAAGCAGGACGTGAGATCAACAAAATCATGATCCAAAAGGGAATGAACAAAGATCTTTTTAATGATTTGAAAGAAGCGTTAAAAGGAAACGATTACAACCTTCAGTTTGTTCCAATTGAAAAATTAAATGCCATTACTCGCCAAAATCACCAAGGTGTTATTGCGTATTCTTCACCAGTTGAGTACCAAAACATCGAAGCGATTGTGGAAGCGAAAATGGAAAAAGGAGAGAAAATCTGTATTTTGGTTCTAGACCGAATCACAGACGTTCGTAACTTCGGTGGTATTGCGCGTACAGCAGAATGTCAAGGAGTGGATGCAATCTTGATTCCAGCAAAAGGATCGGCTTTGGTAACTTCAGATGCCATTAAAACATCTGCAGGAGCATTGAACCGAATTCCAGTTTGTAAGACAGATGATTTGAAAAACACTTTGTTCTACTTACAACAAAGCGGTTTGCGTTTGATTGCTTGTACTGAAAAAGCGAAAAGCAACTTGTACGAAACAAACTTACGAGGAAACATCGCGGTAATAATGGGATCGGAAGAAAACGGTATTACACAAGATTTAATCAACATGTCAGACATCGATACAAAAATCCCTATGCGTGGAGCAATCGCTTCATTAAACGTAGGTGTTGCTGCCGGAATGTTATTATACGAAAAAACACGCCAAGAATTATACGGAATCTAATCCGGTAATTTTTATAAAACCAAAACTCCCACTTCTGATGAGGTGGGAGTTTTTTTGTTTATTTTATTTATGAAATACCGAAAGACGTTACGACTGAATGATTTTGATTACATAGGTGATTATATCTCATTTATCACTTTTCGGGTTGCTAATGGACAACAGACTTTATCCGTGATAAAGGATTCATTGGAGCTCACTAAAGAAGGTTCCTTGGTAGCGTCACAAATACAGTGGTTATCGATTCAATACAATTATGTCAAGATTCATTCTTACGTTATTATGCCTGATCATGTTCATTTATTGATAGAAATAAACGCCTCCAATACTTTAGCCCCCAATATAGTCGGAGTGATATTTTAAATTTCAAATTAATACATTTGATACAATGAAATATAAGAAATGGACTTTGGATCAGAAGCTAGAAATCTTATCTAGTGGAGATAGTATTGGCGTTGTAGAGTCT
>JAZQRM010000010.1:0-5408 GCA_045629585.1 Taishania sp.
ACGTTCTACTATTTCAATTACCAAAACCAAAAAACACAACTTGAAAGAGTTATTATGAAATACACCGAATCACACACGAACAAAGTTTTATTACTCTTTTGGTGATAGAGGATTAATCAAGTTTTTTGAAACAGTGGCCAAAGTTAGTATGGGCGAATTGCAATTCGCCCCAAAAAACTATCAGTATATTATACTTTTAAATAGCTAAGTTATGGAACAATACAACCCTCATAAACATCATCGAAGATCGATACGTTTGGTTGGCTATGATTATAGCCAAGCAGGATTGTATTTTGTTACCTTAGTTTGTCAAGATAGAGCACATTTGTTTGGTACTATAAAAGATGGCATCATGTGTTTGAATGAATTTGGGCAAATTGCAGCTGATGAGTGGTTACATACGAAGGAAGTACGAAATAATGTTGTATTGCACGAATTTGTCGTAATGCCTAATCATATCCATGGTATTATAGAAATACTATATCCTATAGAATCCTGCAATATTGTCGGCGCTTTTAAATCGCCATCCCAAACCATAGGTGCAATCGTAAGAGGCTATAAAATAGCTACAATAAAAAAAATAAAAGAACTAGAAAGTAAGGGCGAATATAGTAAGGGCGAATACAGTAAGGGCGAATATAGTAAGGGCGAATATAGTAAGGGCGAATATAGTAAGGGCGAATATAGTAAGGGCGAATATAGTAAGGGCGAATATAGTAAGGGCGAATATAGTAAGGGCGAATATAGTAAGGGCGAATTGCAATTCGCCCCAACCGCCCCAACTTTCCCAACTAATCCAACGAGGGAAATCATAAAATCCTTAGCATATAAGATCTGGCAACGTAACTACTATGAACATATCATAAGAGATGAAAAGGCTTATATCAATATCAGTAATTACATTATTGAAAATCCTCTTAATTGGGAGGAAGACCAATTGAATACACTATGAAATACACCGAATCACAATTAGAACAAGCTTTTATTAGCCTTTTGGAAACAGAAGGCTATCAATATATCGATGGAAAACAGTTGCAAAGAAGTTCAAATCAAGAAGTATTGATTAAGGAAGATTTGCGCGCGTTTTTACAACATCGTTATGCCGATTTAGAAGAAATAGAATTAGAAGGTATTACCAATGAATTGGCGTTTCAATCGACTTCTAATTTGTACGAGTCTAATAAATACATTTGCAAATTATTGGCCGATGGATTTATTTTTAAACGTAACCATCCACAATAAAAGGATTTACATATACGATATATCGATTGTGATTCGGTAGCTAATAATTCGTTCAAAATTGTTAATCAATTAGAAATTCAAGGAAGCGAACTACGCATTCCTGATTTGATTTTGTACATCAATGGTATTCCTGTCGTGGTCTTTGAATTTAAAACAGCGATAGAAGAAGAAATTACCATTCATGATGCGTACAAGCAACTAACTACACGTTATAAAAGAGATATACCAGAACTACTAAAATACAATGTATTTTGTGTGATTAGTGATGGTGTCAATAATAAGGCTGGAACAATCTTTTCACCTTACGAATTTTTCTACGGATGGAACAAGATTACTGGTGAGGAGAAAAAAGCATTAGTGGGTATTGAAACAACCACATCTATGATTCATGGAATGTTGAACCAAGCACGTTTGGTAGACATCATCCATAATTTTGTCTTATTCCCATCCAATACGAAACATGAAACAAAGATTCTAACGCGTTATCCGCAATACTATGCAGCCAAGAAGCTGTATCAGAACATCAAAGCGCATCGTAAACCCCAAGGAGATGGTAAAGGTGGTACCTATTTCGGTGCAACGGGATGTGGTAAGAGTTTTACCATGTTATTCCTATCGCGCTTACTCATGCGTTCCACAGAGCTTTCTAGCCCCACGATTATCATCATAACAGATCGTACCGATTTGGATGCACAATTGACAGGAGATTTCACAAACGCCAAAGAATTTATTGGAGATGAAAATATCATCAACATTGAATCGCGCGCAGATCTACGTGCACGCTTACGCGGACGTGAAAGTGGTGGCGTATTTTTGACAACCGTACAAAAGTTTGCCGAAGATGCGGAGATTCTATCGGATCGCACCAACATCATTTGTGTCTCCGATGAAGCGCACCGATCTCAAGTCAATTTAGATTTAAAGATTAGAATCGATGAGGAGAAAGGGGTTACACAGTCCTATGGTTTTGCAAAATACCTTCATGATTCCTTGCCGAATGCAACTTATGTAGGTTTCACTGGAACACCAATTGATAAAACCTTAGAAGTCTTTGGTCCTGTCATTGATTCCTATACGATGTTTGAGTCCGTAAATGATGAAATCACGGTGCGATTGGTCTATGAAGGTCGAGCAGCAAAGATTAACTTGGACTACAACAAAGTGGGAGAAATAGAAAACTACTATTCTCAAGTATTGCAAGAAGGCGCATCTGAATATCATGTCGAAGCCAGTCAAAAAGCCATTGCAAAAATGGAGATTGTACTCGGTGATCCCGACCGTATTCAAGCCATTGCGGAAGATTTTGTAGCACATTATGAAAAACGTTTAGCAGAAAGCGCAACCGTTGCAGGTAAGGTGATGTTTGTTTGTGCCTCTAGGGGTATCGCCTACAATTTATACAAAGCTTTAATCGCCATTCGTCCGGAATGGGCAGAATCAAAAGTTCCAGACAACCTTTCGGAGAAAGAACAAAAGGAAATCTTGCCTATTGAACGCGTTAAGATGGTGATGACTCGCAATAAGGATGACGAACAAGCTTTATGGGATTTACTAGGAAACAAAGAAGATCGTCAAAAGCTAGATCGTCAATTCAAACAAATCAATTCCAATTTTAAAATTGCAATTGTAGTTGATATGTGGTTAACAGGTTTTGATGTTCCCTTCTTGGATACTATTTACATAGATAAGCCACTACAAACCCACAACTTAATCCAAACGATTTCTCGCGTAAACCGCAAATACGAAGGTAAAGATCGTGGTTTGGTGGTAGATTACATTGGTATTAAGAAAAACTTGAATCATGCTTTAGGATTGTTCAATAACCAAACTGCAGAAGACGATTTTGAAGACTTGAGTCAAGCCGAAATTTTGGTGAGAGACCAAATAGAATTGTTGCGTCCTTACTTCGCTAAATTTGATTCAAAAGATTATTACACAGGTAACCCAGTTGAACGTTTAAACAATTTAAATAAAGCAGCAGAATGGGTTTTGAGAACGGAAGATTCAGAAAACTTCTTTGTGTCCGTAACCAAGAAACTAAAATCGGCTTACAATCTTGTAAGTGGATCTGAACTGTTTGAAACAAATGAAGTAGAGGAAATCCACTTCTATTTTGCCGTTAAATCGATTGTCGTAAAGCTAACTAAGGGGGATGCCCCAGACACCGCTCAAATGAATGAGAAAGTGGCTAAAATGGTGCAAGAAGCAATCATTTCTGAAGGAGTAGAAGAAATTTTTAAACTAGATGACAATAAAGCGAATGCAATAGACCTCTTTAATGAGAAGTTTATTGAGAAGATTTCCAATATGCAAATGCCGAACACGAAAATTAAAATCTTGGAACGCTTGCTGAAGCAAACAATCCAGCATTTTAAGAAAGTGAACAAGGTCAAAGGAATGGAGTTTGCTGATCGTTTGGAAAGCATTGTGAAACGCTATAATGAGCGTAGTGAACTTGATATATTAGACTACGAAGGAATTCAAGCTGATACAGCAGAACAAATGCTCGATTTGATTCTGAAATTACGCGCTGAAATGGAATCTTTTGAAGATCTAGGCATTGATTACGAAGAAAAAGCCTTCTATGACATCTTAGATATGATTTGTCAACAATATGGTTTTGAATTCGATCAAGATAAAATGTTAGAATTAGCCAAAGAAATCAAAAAGATTGTAGACAATACGGCCAAATATCCAGATTGGAGTGAACGTGATGATATCAAGGCACAATTAAAGATGGATATTATCGTGAAATTACACGAATACGGATATCCTCCAATCACGCAAGAAGACGTTTACAAGAATGTACTGGAGCAAGCCGAGAATTTTAAGAAGAATAATTAGTTACAATCAATGATTCCAAATGTAAGTACGCTTTATCAGACCATAAAATCGGGTGCTTAAGGCGGTCATGAATTCGCAAGAATATTGACTCAACTATTGATTGCTGATGCGAATCGACAGTCTATAAACTTTAAACATACGGACGACCGAGCAGGTGACTATGAAGGAGTGGATTCCATTTTGTTTAAAAATGGATTAAAAATTGGTTTTCAGTATAAGTTCGTAGAAAATTTAAAAAGCAGTAGTGTTAAAACGCAAGTTCTTAAGAGCTTTAACGAACAAGAATTAATCAACAATGGATTTACACATTGGACACTTATCTTACCAAATGATATTGATAGACACGATCGTGATTGGTTAGAAGAGCATCTTAAATCAGATAGAATTTCGCTTGATGTATGGGGACATTCACATATTATAAATTTAGCAACGATAAATCCAAAAATTGGTAAGCAAATATTTCCATCGTTAAATTTCAATAATCAGCATTCAGAACCTAATGCTGACGATCTAAAAAAACAGTTGCATTCCTTACTAGAAAATAATGTTTCGATAGAACGAATTGTAGCTAATGCACAACCAACCATTCAAGATTGCAAGGATATTTTTCCCAAATTAAATTCAAGTAGATAAGCTGACTACATTCACAACCGATTCAAATCAACTCACAATTCAGAATCAAAACCGATCGCTGGCGATCAAGTTAAAGTTGAGCAATTTACCTTAACTGATTATTTCGATCTTAATTATTTAACTGGAGGAATGCAAGAAGCGATTAAAACGTATGACTTTTTATCACCTGGACAGATCATGTACAGCGTCAGATTTATTGAAGGAGATAATGAAGGGAGCTACAGCACGCGTTACTGGTTTTACAATAACGGTAGGTGGATTTTCTTTCCTAAAATTTGGCAATACTTTCGTTAAAAAACACTCAAATAAGAAATACTTGCTCTATCGTTAGTATTTAATAAACGGTTAAAGTTTATCTGGTAAATTAATGCAAGTTCAGGAACAATTGTACACATTTTGCACTCCTTAAACCGTCCTAAAGCCTTTAGAATAAAGGAATTTTAAAAATTGTATCGGTAAACAATTACAGATTGAAAATTTCAAATTGCAGGTTACAAATTACAGGTTACAAGTTGCAGGTTACACATTACGGGTTACAAATTGAAAATTAGAAAAAGATGAATATAGCAGCATTTTTAGCGCAAGAATTACAGATTGAAGGAGCGGGAACAATCAAAACTTTAGCAAGAGTTGATTTTTCGAAAGCGGATTGGAAACCACATGCAAAGAGCATGGAGTTTAAAGCATTG
>JAZQRM010000011.1:0-12242 GCA_045629585.1 Taishania sp.
GTGGAAACTGTAACATCTGCAGTCGTTGCTCCATTTGACCAAACAACTCCCGAAGCATGTCCTGATGATAAAACAACTGAACCTCCTTCACAGAATGTCAATAGACCATTTGCTGTAATTGCTGAAGCGATAGGATAAGGATTTACAGTAACAATTGAAACTGCTGAAGTAGCAGAACATCCGTTTTGGCTTACTGTATACGTATAATTTCCAGATGTGGAAACTGTAATATTTGCTGTTGTTGCTCCATTTGACCAAACAACTCCTGAGGCGTATCCTGAAGATAAAATAACTGAACCCCCTTCACAGAAAGTCAAGGAACCATTTGCTGTAATTGCTGAAGCGATTGGTAAAGCTGTAACCGAAACACTAACTGGAGCTGAAGTAGCCGAACATCCGTTTTGACTAACGGTATACGTATAATTTCCAGATGTGGAAACTGTAACATCTGCAGTCGTTGCTCCATTTGACCAAACAACTCCCGAAGCATGTCCTGATGATAAAACAACTGAACCTCCTTCACAGAATGTCAATAGACCATTTGCTGTAATTGCTGAAGCGATTGGATAAGGACTTACAGTGACAGTTGAAACTGCTGAAGTAGCCGAACATCCGTTTTGACTAACGGTATATGTATAATTTCCAGATGTAGAAACCGTAATATTTGCAGTCGTTGCTCCATTCGACCAAACAACTCCGGAAGCATGCCCTGATGATAAAACAACTGCCCCCCCTTCACAGAAAGTCAAGGAACCATTTGCTGTAATCGCTGAAGCGATAGGTAAAGCTGTAACCGAAACACTAACTGGAGCTGAAGTAGCCGAACATCCGTTTTGACTAACGGTATATGTATAATTTCCAGATGTGGAAACTGTAATATTTGAAGTCGTTGCTCCATTCGACCAAACAACTCCTGATGATTGTCCTGATGATAAAACAACTGAACCTCCTTCACAGAAAGTCAAGGAACCATTTGCTGTAATAGCTGAAGCAACTGGATAAGGACTTACAGTGATAGTTGAAACTGCTGAAGTAGCCGAACATCCGTTTTGACTCACTGTGTACGTATAATTTCCAGATGTGGAAACTGTAATATTTGCTGTTGTTGCTCCATTTGACCAAACAACTCCTGAGGCGTATCCTGAAGATAAAATAACTGAGCCCCCTTCACAAAAAGTCAATGGACCATTTGCTGTAATAGCTGAAGCAATAGGATAAGGATTAACTGTAACGACAGCAGCTGTAGAAAAAGTTTCTCCACATGTATTAAATACACGTAATCGATATTCTGACCCATTACTTGCAACTGAAAGTGAACTCACACTCAATGTCGGTGTGTTGTAGCCAGAAACCGAACTAGAAACATCCTGCCAAATGGAAGTGTTTGCCGAACGCGTCTGCCATTGGTAGTTCAATGAATTGCCTGTGCTGGAAACAGAAAAAGAAGTTTGTTCCCCTTCACATATCGTCCTATTCGAAGGCTGGCTTGTTATCAAAGGTTCAATACATGCTTCTGGCGAAATATAAACACCTATATCTTCTGCTTGACCATATTGTAAATTGGCAAAACATGTATTAGCTCCTGGATTGGTATTAACAAAATCAGATATAACTCTTAATCTTAATAAACGACTTGTACTTGCTGTAACAGGAACCGTAAAATCTATTGTATCTCCCGACAGGATATTTCGCGTATTTAAGATTAATTCAGAAGCTTCATCAAAACTACCATCATTATTATAATCAATATAAGCTTTATACCACTGAGCATTCAATCCACTCGTTCCAACGATCAATCGATAGGTCTCTCCTACCGTTAACTGAGCAACGTGCGAACAGGTATTATCAACATAAACTGCATCATTTGCAGTAGATGTACTGTTGACATTATTCAATTGAATTTTTGTTATACCAATACCAAAATTTGCAGGAGCATTCTGACGTGTATAGTTAACACATGTGCTCGCCATGACATTTAACACCTCAACAATATTTAACAAAGTAACCGTTTCACCTTGCCCATGTTGATTACTTGTTGTTAATGAAGCTCCATAAACACCTGCCGTATTATAAGTAACAACAGGATTTCTTAAAGTAGAAGTCGATGGAGTTCCTCCAGGAAAAGACCAGTTCCATGAAGTAGGTTCAAAAGTCGATTCATCCGTATAATTAACGGTTAATCCGGTACATCCAATAGTATTCGAAGAATGACTAAAAGCAGTTACAGGTGGCCCATAAACATTCATTGTTATGCTATTTGAAGTAGCAGGAGAACGTAAAACATTTGGCATATTAGAGTACATCTTAGCAAAAAATGTCTCGCCATCTTGTAAACCAGAAACAGATAATGTTGCTCCAGTCTGACCTATAAGAATTTCACCATTATGGTACCAAACATATTGAGGTGCTGTACCTCCATTCTCCGGTACTGCGGTAAAAGTAACAGTTGTTGAAGATGAAACAGAAGTACCTGGAGTAGCTTCAATACTAACCCTAGCAACTTTATTGGTTACAAAAACACCATAATCCTCTATTTCTGATATGGTAACCGGAAGCTGACAATTTCGCATTGCTGTTGTTAAGTTTTCACTATACATTCCTACTCGAAATCTCAAAACTTGATTCGTCACTGCATCGACAGGAATCGTAATCGGAATAATCGTTACTTGCCCTTGTGTCATTGGAGTTAACGCACCAAAAGAAACACGTTCAGTCGCTACGTCTAAAATACCATCTCCGTTCCAGTCTATTAAAACCTCGTAATTAGGTGATCCAATATTTTGTCTTGTATTAGTTGTCAATTCTAAATTGTATGTCACTCCTGCTTCGACAAAAGTAGATTGTGTACATTCAAACGAACTGAAACCAGTAGTCACGGTTGGATGTGAAGCATTTTCAATTGTGTTAAAGCGTACGTTGCTAATATTAAAAGAATAGGGCCCAGTATTGTGTGATTCTGGCGTACAAATACTTGGAAGTGGAGATTCTACAAGAAAAGCACCTGTGTATTCGGATGTTGAGCTTCCACTTGGGCTATTCACTGTAAAAATAACATTATAAGTACCAACTGGTAAACCTGTAAATACAGGATTTTGGTTGGTCGAAGTAAAAGTGTTAACACCATTTGACAAACTCCAGTTAAACGAAAAACCATCTACTACTCGATCCTCTAAATAAACGTTCGGAATACAAGGCGTTTCGTCAAACAACTGAACGTCTTCACCTGCACAAAAGACTCCTCCCGTAAGGCGCACAACAGGCTCACTTACCCCAGGAGGAACAAGAGCCATATTCCCATTTTCTGCTAGAAAAGAAGAACGAATGAGTTCTATACTTTGTCTGTATCTCACTTTTTGCCCAGGGGTAAATTGCTTCATCCCACAAGGTGAGTAATCCATAAAATTATAAGCGTGTAAATCAGAAGATGTACCACCATCACACGGATTTGCAATAGAATTACATCCCGTCATGTAACTAGTAGATCTTCTATGCGGTGGAGTGTCACAAACTAAATCTCCATCCTGACTACAATCTCCATTGGTGGGACAAGACGCCCCTTCATTATCTCCTTCAAATGTATGGTGTAAGTTAAAAGCATGCCCTAACTCATGAATCAAGGTCCCTGAATAACGTTGCTTCAAATGCGTAGCTAACATAACCGTACCATCAAAACCTGCTCCATGACTACCTGCCAAATAAGCAAATCCAGCTGTTCCTCCATTAGGCCCTCCAATCATATTCACTAGATAAATGTTATAATACTCAGAAGGGTTCCATCTCGCCATGGAATGGATAAGATTTAGGTCATAACCCGATGTAACTCCATCAAAATTAATACCCATCGCCACATAAGAGGGTATTGACGATAAATCATGTCGAGTTATACCATTTGTACAATTACCGTTTGGATCTCTAACAGCCAAAGAAAACTCAACTTCCATATCCAACCCAGTATTGTCAAAAGCAACACCTGGAACTTTTCGCATCACTTCATTTAAACCAGCTATTGCAGTCTTTATTTCCTCATCTGACACATCTGTTCTTGCGTCACCCGAACCGATTAAGTGCACTACAACAGGAATTTGATAAACACGATTCCCTACACGAGCTGAACTCAAATTCCGCTGTGCATTCTGCTGTAAAACAGCCTGCTCAAACTGATTCATTTTTGCAGCGTACTGAGTATTGCTACTCATGGTTTGATGATGTAATTGGGATGCACCACAATTAAATGCGCTAGTTTGAACTTCCTGTTCTCTCAAAACATTTTGAACATTCTGGGTATTTACTCCTGACAAATTAGGTTGTCTTAAGACTTGACCTAACGAGAAATTTAGTTGAATTATGACAACGCATAAGAAAAGGTGAAAACCTTTCACTGAAAATCGCATAAATAGTATATTTAGTATATTTTATCGCAAATGTACATTGTTTTAAAACAATAGAGTGCATGTCGGTAATATATTTGAGAATTAAAATATTCCCGTTCAAACTACAAAGCTATATCTTCTGCACCCTATGTGAATACCGTTTTTCATTGCCCACAAACTGTAAAATATACACTCCACTCTCCCATCTGTCTGTTTGAATCTTTAAATCATCTGAATTGATTACAATACGTTCAACCATCCGCCCTAAATAATCGTAAATTTCCAACTGTTCAAATTTCAACATTGCGCTACCTTGCACAGTAAAATAGGATTGGAATGGATTCGGGAAGATTTCCAACTCATTTTCTGTAATAAAATCAACCGAAGAACATGGGGAAACTTCAAAATTCAACGAAGCCGAATCTGTGCATGCACCGTCACTATAAACATAAGTCAGATGATATAAACCAACTCCCTCTTGCGGGTTAAATGTCGCCATTTGAATGCCATCTACAAAATAATCTCCCCCAACTGGGTGTCCTGTTAAGAAAGTGACGATTGGGTCAGTACTACATATTTCTGCTAAAGGAGACAGCGTAACAATAGGTAATGGTAACATCTCGATCAGTTCAACACTAGAAGTGTCCACACAACCAAATTGATCTACTATCAAAAAATATTCACCACCCTCTTTTATATAAACCTGTTCACTAAAAGCACCATTCGACCATATACTACCCGTACTGTATGCGGATGTCAACAGCACTGAATCTCCGCTACAAAATGAGGTCCCTGAAGCTGTAAATGAAGCCGTTGGATAATCATGTTCAATAAAAGTTAAGATGTTCGAAGTATCTACACAACCATTTAGAGTCGCTACCATATAATAATCACCTGGAGTAGTAATTTCTATTTGAGCTGTTAACGCTCCATTTGACCAAACATAAGAACCGTTGGAAAAAGAGGTTGCTCCTGTTGTATCTCCAATACAAAAATTTAATCCATCAGTAGGAGCAATATTTACAAGTGGCTTAGCTATAACAGTCAACACAAAAGAAGTTGAATTTTCTACTGAACAGTCATTCGTCACCAGCAAGCGGTAATAAAAACCACTAAAAATCAAATAGCTATAATCAAAAATCAAGGTAGATGTCGCAACTCCAGAATAAACACTATCGTTAACTAACGCCAACCAAGTCGTACCATTATCTATACTATATTGCCATTGATAGACTAAATCCGATCCTGTTACCGTAGCTGCAAGAGAAAAAGAATCACCTTCACATACTTGGCGTTCAAATTCAATAGGAGAAATCTGTATTTCTTCACAATCGTCCGAGTTATTCCCTATTAACTCTCCTGCAAAAGAAGGAGTTACAAGAAAATAAAAAAATGAAAATATAAGGAGGTAAAATTTATTCATATCATTCGGCTTTACCTACAAAACTAGACTATAACACTCCTCCTTTAAGTAAATAAAAGCCAATAGCAGTTAATTTAACTTAAATGAAAAAGAAGCTCTATCTAATAACCGATTTAAAAAAATTAGTGAATGACAATCTTTCCCGTAAATACCAATCCATTCACTTTATCTATTACGCGATAATAATAGGAACCATTCGAAAAATTTTCAACCCTAACTCTAGTTCTCAATGCATTCAAATTTTCACGAACAAGTGATCGTCCTAGTATATCTATCAATTCAAAATCACTTCCAATCAAACTTGAAGATAATTGAACATCGAAGAAATTTTTAGCAGGATTAGGGAAAACCTCCACTAAATCAGAATCGAGTAAATGAGTGCTTAATTCTTCATTTATCGCCAAACAATAGTCCTCCACCTCGCCCCAACTGTAATTTTCACAAGCTGAGGGAATGTTTGTTTGCCCTACTCCTTCATAAATCATTTGCAACCTTAATCGTGTTGACCCATCCAAAGCGTAATTGGGAATGGTAAAAGCTCCGTCTACACGGGTCGTAGTGGTCGCATCCGCCTGCTGATAAACGATTTCATCGGTTGAAAAAAGTCCATCTTGATTAAAATCAATATAAGCGTTTATCCTTTCTGGTAAAACCTGATTTCCAAAGGATATATTGACTGAAAAAGCATACAATTGTTCTTTCCTAAGTGAAATTGACGGCCCAACAAAAGGTGCTTTATATCCATCATCATCGCCTGAAGAAAATGTTTGTCCATTTATTTGAAAAGCAGAAATCCATTCCTTTTGCCCTCCTAACAAAGCCATGTAGGCAGCACCTGATTCTAAATTAGTAATTAGATTGGGTATTACATTAGCCTGAATCATTATAACAGGAATATTTACCAAACGTCCATTCGTTCCTCCTCCCAAAGTACTAAGTGCTCCTGAAGTATTCACAATTACCAAAGCGACTGCTCCTGCATTTTGTGCATTAATGGCTTTGATCGTATAATTACAGGTTCCTCTCAAACAAACAGCGATTTTACCCACCAAATCACCTGGATTCACAATTGTCCCACATCCTTCATTGGGTACATTTCCAGAACCGCGCATCAAAGCAAATGGTGCATAATTATAATTAGCGGTCAAAGAAGCTCCCCAATTATCAGTTTCGACAAAATTGGTTATCGTTTGATGCGATAAGTCAGGTAAAACAACAGATAATCGTGCCGATAAAGCAGACTTAACTTGGGGAACACAATAGTCTTCTTCAAAACAAGAACCGCAACCAGAGGTGGTAAAATAATTCACATTCGTACTCACAATCTCTTCGCCGCATTCTGTAGTTATAAAAAACTCGTAAGTTCGACAAGATGTCAAGTTCTGGATAGTTAAAGGCAAAGTCGTAGCTGTCATATTCTGCCAGGTTTCATCTCCTACAATTCTATATTGTAGCGTGATAAGATCTTCATCTGCATGATTTTCAAAGCTAATAACTGCTGAATTATCAGCGGCATTCACTTCAATTGCGCGTGCAACACAAGCACTACATGTGGACTCCATTAAAAGATCCAAAGTATTTCGGGCGTTAAGTCGTCCTCCTGTAATAAAGCGACTTTGTAACTGAGCTTTAACATCTACACCATTTAATAGCGCATCACGAACTAAATCTGCCCCCCTTCTCGGATTTGACTTTACGATACTCATGAAATTTGTACAAGGAATTGAGTATGCTAATCCAACAACTCCAGCCGTTAAAGGACATGAAAAAGAGGTCCCAGTGGTCGTTGTTATTCCGCTGCTCCCATTAGTCGTCACAACATTGATACCGGGTGCTCCAAAATAAATAGTAGACACGCCATATCCTCCAGCCGTATTATCATTGTGATCTGTTCGTCCCACACCAATAATATAATCACTGGAACAAGCCGTTGGCATATCCCCAACCACATCAACATTAACATTACTGTTTGAAGTCGCTCCAATGTTGAGTATACCATGATAACCTAAGGTGTCATAAAACTGACACCATAGCGGATAATTTAGTGGATTTCCTTGATCAATCCCCCATGAAGAACTCGTTGCAACCACAAAGGCACCGCGTTCACCATTACTTTCATTCCATAATTTACGCATCACCAAAGGATACGTATAAGCACGAATTACACTTGCTTGAGTATTTGTTGAATAGTCACCTATAACCATTAATTTAACGTCCCAATTTATACCCGAAACATTTAACTCATTGTTACCTTTTGCGCCTATCATTCCTAAACAATTGGTTCCATGAGCGTCCGAACCATAATCATCCGTATTTGTAAAAGGATTCCAGCCATTATAATCATCGATATATCCATTTCCGTCATCGTCAATTCCGTTATCTGGAATTTCATGGATATTCACCCATCGATTTGGACTTAAATCGGGATGATCTAAATTTCCACTTTCTATCATACAAACCACAATGTCATCATTCGTCGCAGTTTGACCACCAGTTGTTATTTCCCACGCTAAATCCGAATCGATATCTGCATCTACAGTACCTCCCGTTTGACCTGTATTAACATGGTGCCATTGCTGCAAAAAGTTTGGATCATCTGGTTGCACACCTTCACGTAAATCAATGAAATAGTTGTAATCTACTGCTGTAACATTCGGTTGTCTGTATAGCCAGTCCTGCATGTCGTTGGCGT
Organism: Taishania sp.; assembly: GCA_045629585.1. Taxonomy (GTDB): domain Bacteria; phylum Bacteroidota; class Bacteroidia; order Flavobacteriales_D; family Crocinitomicaceae; genus Taishania. Next base: position 8,486 of record JAZQRM010000011.1, read on the forward strand.
TAATAAAAAGAGGATCAAAACGAACCAACCAAATGCGCATGGGGGGAGATAAATAATCCATTTTCATTAATTTATATCCTTCTGGAGCGGCTATTAAAATCTTATCTAACGAATTTTCATCTGCTAACTGAATCAAAAATTCTCCTTCCACATAAGGTTTACTATCAAAATTCGATTGGATAACTTGAGCATTAACAGTAAAAAAAAAGACTAGAAATAAGAAATTAACGAACCAAAACTTGACAAAACGCATATTCAGAATATTATAAGCCTATGAAAATACAAATTAAATACCAACTTTTGAAGGGAGTTAACGAACAAGAACTAAGACTAGAAACTCCAAAAATACACTCAAAGCGCTAAAAAATTCAATAAAACATGTTATTTACTCTTTTTATTAAACCAATTCCAATGTCTTCACGTCTACAATATGTAAAGACTTTGATTGAAACAACTACTTATAAACAGATAAGTTTTAGTTCATTTCCTAGTATTTTACATTTGAGTAATTTAGGTGAAATATGTGAAAAACGGGAAGAATAAACACTTCCCGTCTTTTAATTGAAGGAACTTGTTAATATAAAATAAAAGATAAGCTACTTTATCGCATCCAAAAGTGAATCGTCGTAATTTTCTAAGTAAAACATTGATATGAAAATTCACTTTGAAACAAATAACAATAAGTGTACGGATGAATCCATCTGCGCAATATCCGACGGTAATGAAATCGGAATGATACAGTTTAAGCAATTAGAAGATGGGAGAATTGAAGTTTATCGCACCATTGTGGATGAAAATGTCCGAGCTTATCAATTAGGACTTCCCCTATTTATACGATTTACGGACTTTCTGCAAGAAAATAAAAAAAAGGTCATTCCTACTTGTCCTTTTATTCAACAAATGTTTCAGTACAAACCGGAATTCAACCATTTACTTGCCTAAAAGTTTCAATTAACGCATTAGCATACAATTGTCACAATAGCATTTTTTGTAACGCTTATTAAGACATGTTACTTTTTACAATCAAAAGGTTGACATCAATGTCAAAAAAAAACGAATAATCATATCATATTAAGTCAAACCCTGTACCTTTGTACCGAATATGACACAAAAAAAACAAATTAATAGAACATTCCTTATTATCTTACTAGGAATTCTTGCTGCAATTGGCCCATTCACCATCGATATGTACTTACCTGGTTTTGGACAAATCGCAGATGAATTTGGAACCAGTGAAAAACAAGTTGCCTTTACGCTTACGTCTTATTTTGTTGGGATTGCCATTGGACAGTTAATCTACGGACCATTAGTAGACAAATACGGTCGAAAAAAACCACTCCTCATTGGATTGACCATTTACGCTCTTGCAGCTTTGGGTTGCGCTCTATCCTACTCGATAGAATCATTAATCGTAATGCGCTTACTGCAAGCCCTCGGTGGCTGCGTGGGAATGGTTGCTTCAAATGCAGTAATCAGTGATGTGTATGAAAAAAATGAGCGTGCTAAAGCTTTCTCTTTGATTATGCTTGTGATGGGCGTTGCTCCTGTAATTGCACCAACGGTTGGTAGTTTATTCATGGAAATCGGTTCGTGGCATTATATCTTTTTCTTTTTAGCCGCTTTTGCAGCATTCGTTTTTGCCTTAATCGCTTTTTTCTTACCCGAAACAAGCCAATACATGCACAACAATAAGTTAAAAGTGAAAGAAATAGCTGGAACTTATTTCGAGATTTTCAAAAACCGAACTTTTATTTTTTATACCATGGCAGCAAGCATATCCGTTGCTATATTATTTGCCTACATTAGTTGTGCACCATTTGTTTTTCAAACGCTTTACGGACTTAACGAACGTGAATTTGCCATCATTTTTGCGATAAATGCCTGTGGTCTAATTTTAGGAAACACGGTAAACGGAATGTTAGTCGGAAAAGTGTACTACATCAAAATTGCAAAAGTAAGTTCGGTTCTCATAAGCATAGTAACGCTCTTGGTATTAGTACTATTCATAATAAAACCAAATTTACCTTACCCATACGCAGTCGCAAGTATTTTTTCCATCCTATTCTTAGTAAACTTCATTACTCCAAACGCAACAGCTGCGTCTTTATCTCCCTTTACCGCAACTGCAGGTGCTGCCTCAGCTTTGGCTGGATCTATACGCATGGGATTGGGTGCAATGGTAGCCGCCGCGATCGGAATCTTCCAAGGAGAAACCATCTTAACCATGTTTGTGGTGTTCTTTACATTGGCTCTTTTGGTGATGATTATGTTGCTTTTGGGTGGGAAACTAAAACGCTCCTAAGCGAATTCAATACTAAAGAGGTGTTTTTACATTTGATTCAATTCTAAAATAAGATAAATAACTACTTTTGTCTTTTTCGAAATAATTACAACTTATGATTCTTCTAAAGAATAACGATCCTTACAAAAAGTTAGTTTTTGTTGCTATTTTGTTATTAGTAATCGTTGCATCTGCAAATTTCGTTACCCAACTACTTGTTGATTTAAACATTAAAGCCATCAGAAGCGGAGTAGACATAGACTTAGAAATCCTTCAACTCTGGTCTGAATTAAACGCATTCACTATTTTAATGTGGTTTTTTGCCCAATTATTTCTGATCATAACCTTAATACTTTGGACAAAAAGGATCTATTCGAATTACAAGAAATTCCACATTATAACAGCCTATAGCGAAAACATAGCTGCTCTTTCTTGGATTATTCCAATCCTATGTTTGTACGCACCGCTTCAAGTAATGATAGAATTGTTTAAAGGAACGAAAAAAACAATCGCGCAACGAAACAAACACCTTGAAGCAGATTTAAACACCCATTTACTGACTTATTGGTGGATATCATTCGTTGTATTCCTTATTATTAAACAAGCTACTTCCTATTTAACAATATACGGAAGTAATCAGCTAATGACTTTCAGCTTTTTACAATTGTTAACATGCATAGCTTTTGCAATTTTAACGGTAAAAGTGATCCAAGAATACGCTGCGGCAGAAGAAACGTTGCATTACGCAATCAAAAAAGAAAATGAAAAGGAATGGGAACTAAAACGTCAGGAACGTGAACGCCAGCACCCAAAAACATCTCCGCAATTAGAGAATGTTGAAATGTAGGAATCTGAGCAAAATACATTTTTGTCTTCTGACAAATCCCAAACTCCCATTTCTAGTGAAGTGGGAGTTTTTTTTGTTTTATGCCAAAATATGGAGTAAACAAGTGTTAATTGCAAAAAAAAGTTAATTTTGATTTTTACTATTACACGATAAATGTTTCTACTACTGACCATTCAATGATAAAACGGGCGATAGATTCACTGTTCTGTAAACGAAATGTTTTAACAAGCAATAACAACACGTTTAACTTAATACTATTACGATATGTCTGATAGTCCCACTTCAGCACCCAACCGCATCATTAATCTAGATAGCGAGTACAAAATAAAAATTGAAAAAGGAAACGAGTTTAATAATTCCATTTTTGCGGATGTTTACCGCCAAGCACGCCAAAACGTAGCAGACATTCTTTCCCATTCCAAAGACGATAATAAACACGATTCATACAATAACATCATTGCTTTTACCGGTGAACGTGGAAAAGGAAAATCGTCTACAATGATCTCGTTTTTGAATTCATTGGTGAATAAAAATATTGACGATCACTCTGGATTTTACATAAAGAAGAATGAAATTGATTTTGATTTTTCTAAGTTCAATTTCCTTACAATTGACGTAATTGACCCTTC
>JAZQRM010000012.1:0-7233 GCA_045629585.1 Taishania sp.
ATCTTACATTTGGACGAATATTCAAGGTATTTTCCCATTCGGATAGAGCAATTTCTCCTAATTCAGTTAGTAGAACAATAGAGTCAACAACCTGACCAAATAAATGTTCCTGATTTTTGCAACAAACCGTCACAAAATACATTCCCTCCGAACTATAATCATAATTCTTCAATCGATAGGATTGCCGATTGTATTTTAGTTTTTTGAAATTGGTTTGCATTGATTAGCTTTTTACTTTAAGCTAGTTAAAATTTAGCGTTAATAAAAAAAGCGCACCTACAAAGAGATGCGCTGTAATATATTGATAAAATAAACTTACTGCTTCGTACAAGTAAAAGTGCAATTGGTGTATTGAGGTTCTGGATCTTCATATCCAAGTCTCGCATTAATTACTAAAACGCCATTTGTATATTTACCAGTCGCTTCGATATAATAATCCATACCATAAGTTGCTTGCTGATTATCAATGTAAACAGAATCTTTTACAACTCTTCCAATCACAGTTTCCTGCCCGCCCCAAAGATTGGTTATACGAATGATGTCTTTCTCAGGTTCATATTGATAAAATCCAATTTGCACAGTGTGGCTAGAACTACTGTTTGTACATACTTCATCAGTATCATACGTGCCAACGAATTTTTCACGAGCAAAAACGTTACATTTTCCATTTTCATCCAAATCATAAGGATTGGGACAGTCACATACACCTTCATCACAGATTCCGAAGCCTCCACAGTCTACGTCATCGCAAAGATTAACGGTTACGGGAGCCGGAGGCGTTGTTGTTGGTTGAGGTTCTTCTTTTTTACACGCAATTATTATAAGGGTGCTTGCAATAAAAACAAGAATTGATAGTAAAGTTATTTTTTTCATTTTATGTATTTTTTTAATGATTGGTCTAAAACTAATGCTAAATCAAAGTGGAAAAATGGGCAATTTAACAACAACCATATTTCCTGTTTAAAAATCAAATATCAGTTTATGAGTCTAAATCCGATTAGATTATTTACACTAATTAATAGTAAAGTTATAAACCAATTTATTCAATTCACCTCAGTTTTTTTTCTCGTTTTATAAAATTTAAAAGACGAAAGGTTTCTTGTCTCTCAAATAACCTCTTTCAGAAACTCAAAATCAACTTTCATAAATTGACATCTTTTAAACGTGAATTCTCGGCTATTTTTGTTGCATTATCAAACAAACCTAATATTATGACAATTAGAAATTACTTACTAGTTATCCCATTACTGCTATTGGCTGTCATCACACGTGCACAAAATTCTTTAGTTGTAGATGAAGCTTTTCAAGCACTCCAACTAACCGGTGCAGCAACCGAAGGGTTTTTAAATGGAGACGTGAGAGATGTAGCATTACTTTCCGATGGAAAGTTTATTTGTGTCGGGAGCTTTAATTCGTTTAATGGAACGCAAGTCGGTGGAATCGTGCGCTTAAATGCTGACGGAACATTGGATACGTCTTTTGATGCAGGTGTTGGATTTGGGCAAAACGCAAAGGCAACTGTGGTTTTACCTTTATCGGATGGAAAATACTTTATTGGAGGATTTGTCGGGATGAATAATTTCCGAGGGAATGCTATTCCAAACGGTTACTGTATCATTAATGCAGACGGAACATTCAACAATTCTATGGTTCAACAACCTCTGATCAATGGCTTAAGTAATACCCTTGATTACATTTATGATGCGGTAGAAGTTTCAAATGGTAATATTTTAATTGCTGGATTGTTTAGTTATTTTTCGAATGCAACCTCTTATAATTTTGCGATATTAAATCGTGCAAATGGTTCTGTTGCAAAAAGTACTTTATCGACGGTATTACATACCAACTTAGAAAATGTTTTTAATGCAAAAGCAATGAGTTTACATTATGTAGACGATAATAACATCTATGCAGGTGGTTTATTTGGATATACCATTAATGGAAAACAAATCCGAAATGTGATTAAATTCAATACAGATTTTGTAATTGATGAAGACTATATGTATGATACAGCTTCAGCGACGTATAAATCACCGAACGCAATTGTCAATAAAGTAATCCTAAACAGTAATAACGAATTGTTTATTGCAGGAAACTTCACTCAAGTTGGTGGGGCTAATCATTCAAAAATTACTAAGTTGGGTTCAAATGGATTAGTTGAAACTTCATTTTCAAATCCAAGTATCACTTCAACGTATAACGTTCAAGGGTTTGCCTTAGATGCAACGAACAACGTTTATGCAATTGCAACGGATCCTTCTGTTACAACAACTCCGTTCAATGCAACGATGTATAAAATAAGTGCAACAGGTACCATTTTAAATAGCGAGGCTTTTACAACGAATAGCAATTATTTTAGAGTTATTCCTTCCGGAAATGATATGCTATTATTTGGTGGTTATACCAAATATGGTACTACATATACCAATCGAATAACAAAACTTAATTCAACCTTACAAGTTATAACGACTTTTAATGGTCATTCAGGAATTGGTGCAGGTTCAATTTCAGCAATTGTTCGTGATGCAAATAATAATATTTATGTTTCAGGGTCCTTTTCTGGTTATGGTACGACACCAACTAAAGGGATTCTTAAATTTGATGCAAATGGTAATTTTGTTTCTTCTTTCAATCCACCTATGCATGGAGCAATTACGAGTATGATTGTACTTGGTTCATCTCAACGTCTTTTTGTTGCTGAAGGGAATAAATTACATATCTTAAATTCAGCGACTGGAGCTACAGCAGCAACACATTCTATTGCCTCCACTGGAACAGGTGATATTCTTTCAATGGCTGCGTATAATGATAAGTTATACCTAGGTGGAACATTTACCAACTTTAATGGAAAAGCTTATTTAATGCGTGTTAACTGGACGGAATCGGGAATAACAAATGACATTTATTTTCAAAATCTTTCATTAAACGGCCCTGTTTATGTTATTAAATCGTTGAATTTAGAAGGAGTTTTTGTAGGGGGGTATTTTTCTACTGTGACAGAAGCTGGAATAGCAACACCTCACAACTATGGAAGTATTTTAAAATTCAAAACGAATGGCGATTTAGATTCTTGGTATAAAAATGCTGGATTTCGACTAGTAAACAATGGAGTTGCTACAATTTACGATATAAACGTGGAAGGAGGGTATGCAAATGTTTTAGTTGCCGGGAATTTCAACATGTTTAGAGGGCGTGTTACTCAAAGCTATGTTGCCGATGTAAATGGTCTTGCTCGTATCAATGGAAGTGATGACACGAATGTTGGTGCATCTTCTTTCCCTAACAAGCTTGCTGTTGGTGAAGTCGCAACAAAAATAAGTCGAATTAACAACGAAACATTTTTGGTTGCTCTAAATTCAGCAAATGGTTATGCGAACAATAGCAAAACAAAAAGAATGGCAATTATAGCTAGTACTGGATTACCTAATAATAACTTATTGAATGCAATCCCATCGGATTTGTTAAATAATAATATAACCGCTATCAGTACATTTGACGAGACTACAAAATCGATATACATCGCAGGTAATTTTACCGATGTTTTTGGGGTAAATAGAAATAAGATGGCTCGTTTATTTTTAGCGGTTCCTGCACCAGTTGTAAGTTCTCCGCAAAAGTTTTGTGCCGTTGGACTTCCAACTTTAGCGAACATTCAGTACTCAGGTGCAACCGCTGTCGCTTTCTATGAATCTACTTCAGCAACGACAGCTTTACCTTTAACGACTCCTCTATTAAATGGTGCAACATATTATGTGTCGAATATTGCTGCAGATGGCGAAAGTATTGCAAGAACTGCAGTAACCGTTAATTTAACAACAACCTTCGAACGAGAAGATGTCATTAATGAATGTGGATCTTTTACGTGGATTAATGGGCAAGAATATACCACTTCAACCGTTTTTCCTTACCCAACGTATGTATATGGACAAAGCGTTGAAGGATGTGATTCTGTTGCTATTTTGAATTTAACTATTAATCCAGTTTCTAACGTAACCAATTTTACAGCAACCGTTTGTGGAAGCGTTTACACTCATCCGTCTAATGGTTTTACATATACTTCAACTTCAACGGATTATATTTCGACAATCACGGCAAGAGATACACTCTCAACAGTTCATGGTTGTGATAGTATCATCACATATAACTTAACATTTGTACTTCCTGTCACCGCGCAAGAGAATGAGGTGGCATGTGAATCTTTTACTTGGCCGCTTAACAATACGGAATATACAGAAAGTGGAACCTATTTTCATACGCTAGAAAGTAGCTACGGTTGTGATTCAATTATACAATTGAATTTAGAGATTTTAACTCCTGAGACGGTTAATTCGTCTGTTACAACATGCGGAACATTTACCTTTAATGGTACACTTTATGATCAAGAAGGTCAATACAGTTTATCCCATACTTTTCAAAATGTTCATGGATGTGATAGTGTGGTGACGATTAATTTAACAATCGTTGATCAAATCGCAGTTACACAAACTTTTAGCGAATGTGGTTCATTTGTTTGGAGCAAAAATGGGCAAACGTATGAAGAATCGGGAAGCTATACTTTCTTGAAAGAGGCAACCAATCAAGATGACTGTGATACCTTGTTTACGCTAAATTTAACGATCAATGCGATTCCTTCTGCAAGTGTTTTAACAGATGTATATACATTGACAGCAAGTGAAGAAAATGCAACTTATCAATGGATTAATTGTGCTACAAATTTAGCTATTCCAGGTGCTACAAGTAGAACATTTACGGTAACGGAGAACGGTTCTTACAAAGTAGAAGTGACAAAAAATAGTTGTCAAGCAGTTTCAAATTGTCTTGAATTTACCGATCTTTCTGTTGGAAATGTTAAAAACACAGCCATTCAAGTTTATCCAAATCCTACCAGTGGAAACGTGACCATTGAAGTGGGGAATGCAATTCAAGGGGCGACGATTGAAGTAATCAATGCACTTGGACAAATCGTTCAATCTTTACATGTTGATTCATTAAATGTTTATCAATTAAACATAACTGGTGAAACAGGTTTGTATTTAATTAAGGTAATCTCAGAAGAAGAAATCTTCTCTACTCGAATTACCGTTCAAAATCAATAGATTTCCGATAAATAAAGAAAAGGGGATGTCAATACGATATCCCCTTTTTTGATGTCATTTTTGACTAAAAAGTATTAGTATCATCCATTCTTTCCAAACTTTCTAAAGGCTGCAATGAATTGGTAATAGCCCCAACCAATACCAATCTTGGTTAAGAAAATGATTAGGTATTGGAAGAAGGATAAACTTTTATCAGCAGTTAAATTAGCAGTTAAAATATCTTTAAACTCCTCTGTTCTTGAAAGTGGATTGAGTATGCTAAATAGTAAGGTGGATTTGTCAAAAATGTTTTTTACAAACCACTCACTTACACAATAATTACTATTTCCCCTAGATGAAAAGATTAGCAATAGAAATGAACCAAATGCGATGAGGAAAATAGTCTTTAAAGCATGGCCAATTGATGTTCCATGTCTATTTGACCAGTGATTCATTTTTAAAATAAAACGATCCCATTCATCTAAATCTTTTCGCTTCATTGCGTATTCATACATCTTGGAATGGGCTTCGAGGGCTTGAAGGGTGTTGTTGTTACGAAGAAAGGCTGTTTTTAATTGACGGTAGAATTCGTAAGTGGTTTGGATATGTATATGCTCTTCAACATTATTTAATGAAAAGAATATTTTTTCAGGAAATTTAGATGAAATAATCGTTTTATTTTCAATGTTGAAATTGTCGAATATTACATTTTTAACTTCAGAAAGATTCAGGAACCTTAAGTATCCTGACTTAAAATCAAAGTTAGAGAATATGAAAGAGCTATCAGGATCAATAGAATTTGGGAATACATTATCCAGCAGCATATTTTCTGTGGTAACATCTCTAATTATTAAGTCAGTGAATGAAACATCTTTAAATATAATTTGTTCATTCAATTCGATTCTGCCTAATTTAATTTTACGAAAGTGAAAATTATGCAAGACAATTCGTTGAGCTTTAGCTGTTGAGGATATATTAATATCCAGATTTTGATGTAATTCAGTAGCATTTAAGGATGAATAAAAGTCGTCGTTGTAGAATATAACTTCGCGAAAATTCTTAACTAAAATCTTATACTGGGAGTTTACATTTACCGATTGAAGAAATTTATTTTTGTGAATTCTATTTTGTAATTCAAAACTTTGATCATTAATATTTGGAATTGAATTTATACGCGATTGAAAATAGAATTTGGAGTTAAAATATGGGTTAATGTATGCAGCAACATTACCTAAAGTGTTATAAAAAGAAACTGAATTGAATTTCCCATAAAAATTATAATTACTGAAATAGCTGCTATAAAAATTTATGTCAATTTGTTGTTGGGAATCAACATGGATCTTTAGTCCTGTACATTTTGTAATTGTGATAGTTAAACTGTTGTTTTCATCAAATGCACTTTCATCTATATTAAATATTATTTCAGATAAATCACAATTAATAAATTCAATCCTAAAATCCTTAATCGGCTGATAATTGAGGTCAAAATTAAAATTGGAGTTAAAGACACAATTAGAGAATACCAATTCCTTTTTAAGCATTGATGGATCTGATATTAAACCCAGTTGAGGAATACTAATTACTTCAATTTCCTCATTGTGGATTATTTGACGCCTATTATTATCTATTGTAAAATCCTCTAAAGAGATTTTTTCTCGTGTATTATCCATGTAGTAGTAATATATCTTTTAAAGTTACTTATTTTCACCCAAAAACATCCCCATGCCCCAACACTCTTTCAAAGCGCAACTTTCTTGGCAAAAGCATCCACAATCGGAAGATGCAAGCATGCGTCGACAATTGAAAAATCATACGGTGGCTATCGAAGGGAAGGAAACTTTGAATATTTCTGCAGCAAAGGAATTTAAAGGAGATCCGAGTTTATTGAATCCAGAAGATTTATTGTTGAGTAGCTTGATGTCGTGCCACATGATGTCTTACCTATATGTTTGTGGTCAAAATGGAGTAGAGGTAGTGCACTATGAAGACAACGCGGAAGCGATTTTGGAGGTCAACGAAGATGGAAGTGGGCGCATCACAAAAGTAGTTTTGAAGCCGAGTGTGGTGATCACTAAGGAGGAACAAGTTACGCTTGCAAATGAATTACATCACCAAGCCAATCAGCTTTGTTTTATTGCGAATTCATGTAATTTTGAAG
>JAZQRM010000013.1:0-3106 GCA_045629585.1 Taishania sp.
GGAAAGATAGAAAACAACAAGATTCAACTTAATAGCTATGAATCTGGAATGTATATTCTTAAACTAGAAAACAACGGCACTATTCACCAACAAAAAATTACCGTTTTGTGATTAATAATCCTTAAATTTCTCATGTCTTAAAACTTAGGACTATGAAAACAATTTTCCTCTTGACGTGTTTGATGTTAACATTTTATAGTTTAGGACAACCTATTCTAGATACCAATTCAATCTGGTCAGAAGCTAACAAAAAATTTTATTATATACAGAATGATACCGTTGTTGTAAATGACTTTACCTACAAAAATGTTCATAATTATAATGGTACAAATTTGAATTACAGTGATGGAGAGCAAACTTTTCTAGTGCGCGAAGAGAATGATCGTATATATTGGAGAAGTGATTATATGAATCAAGACTTTCTATTATATGATTTTGGACTTAGTGTAGGCGATAGTGTATATATCACACCTAATTCTAACTATACGATGGACTCTACTCTAATGATTTGTCAGAATATTGATACTGTTTCATTATTTGGAATTAATCGAAGAAGGCTAACTATGCTCACGGTAAATCCTTCCCCGTACTACGATACAAACATAGAATATTGGATAAAGGGAATAGGTAGTACTTTAGGTTTTTTTAATTCAGGACACCTCAGTACAGCTGTTGTGGATCAAGCTGACCCCAAATTATTCTGTTGCCACAAAGGATTTGATCAAATTTATCAAGATGAAAACAGTGATTTGTGCCATGAAAGTCAAGTGTCATTAGAAAATGTGGATATAGTAGAACTTAATGTTTTCCCTAATCCTACAATGGGTGATATTACAGTGGTTTCCAATAAAAAAATTGATGGCATTATTTTATTGGATTTATATGGTAAAAAGCATTCTGTTGAATATGATTTAAGTACTGGAAAAGTATCACTCCAAAACATAAATAAAGGATTTTATTTTCTGAAAATAGTTTCATCTAATAATGATTTTTTTAAAACGTTATTGTATGAATAGTATATTAAATTCAACAATAGCTAACAAAGTTCTAAAATCAATTCATGCAATAACTTTTAGCCTAATTCTTATTATTTATAATAATCAAATTACTATTTCATACAAATCTCTACCAAAATCAGTGCCTAATCGGCTCTACAATTGATGTGCAAGACCCTGAAATTCATATAGACACACCTGATGGGCCTATTTACTTTTATGATCTCATGTTTCTTCCACTCAATGGTAACGGCGAGTATCTTCCATTTGAACGAAATGTTAACCACCCTGACGAATTAGTGTATCAAGATGTTGATGCTGAATATATCTATACCTATCTCATAACGCTACGTGACGAGCGATTCATAACATTGGAAACTGATACTATTATTAACGATAATTTTCAGCTATATCCTAATCCTTTTGTAAGCGATTTTACATTACAATTTGATTCATCTACCATAAATCAATTACAAATCAAAGATTTGAATGGAAGATCAATTGATTTTGAGATAAATGGTTATACATTAACTCCATTAAATTGCTCGAAAGGTGTTTATTTCCTATCGTTTGAGGCAAATGGCAAATTGTTCACACAAAAAATTGTAAAGCAATAGAAACATCGTTGTCAACATCAACATTTTTAGCTGTAAATTCCCTTATAATTTTAAAGTTCGATTTACGATGTAATTAATTTAATGCACCTTAAACTTACAATACTTGATTACTGACCCTTTAGCGGTAAAGAGTTTTTCGTAATGTGTTTTAATGTGAAAAATGTCCTTTGTTGTTTGATCAAGATTCTCAGGTAATTCACCGTATAAATCCCAAGTCAATTCCAAACATTCGTAATTATTTTCTTTAATCTGTTCTTCTGTGTATTCAAACAAAATATCAGAATCTGTTTTCATGTGAATGATTCCGCCTGGCTTCAACATCTTTTTGTACCGTTCGATAAACGGAGGTGAGCTTAATCGTTTGTTTGGCTTCTTAGGTTGCGGATCAGAGAATGTCAACCAAATTTCATCTATTTCATTTTCTGCAAAACAGTCGTTAATGAAATCAATTTTCGTACGACAAAATCCTACGTTTTTCATATCATTCTGCAATGCTTGAGTAGCACCGATGTACATTCGATTTCCTTTGATGTCTACTCCGATGAAGTTTTTTTCTGGAAAATGCTGTGCTAATCCTACTGAATATTCTCCCTTTCCACATCCAAGTTCCAATACAATCGGATTATCGTTTTTAAAATAATCTGATTTCCATTTCCCCTTCATGTAAAACTCATGAGGAATTGTTGGTTCAAAGAAGTTGGGCATTTCCTTTACTACCGCAAATCTTCGTAATTTATCTTTTCCCATTCCTAAATTTTCTCCATTTGTACTTCGTAACCCGTGTGTTTACGAATGTTTATCACTTTTCCATCGTCAAAAATCAAATACTGACCTTTGATTCCACTCAGCACCCCTTCGATTACCGGCGTTTTGTCCAAAGAACAAGATGTAACCTTTGTTGGATATTTTTCAACCGGATAATGTATGGCAATGATTTCATCATCTTCAGAGAAGAATTGAGTTAAATCCTGCGGTAATTGATCATGCAAACTCCACTTCTCTTCCACCAGATCAATGGTTTCATCGATAGTGTTTTTGAGCATGCGTTGCCAATTGGTTTTATCCGTAAAAAATGCTTTCAACTCCACTTCCAAACGTCCTGCTTCATAACGATTCGGAACTTCTGCTAGGCGAATGGCGTACTTTGCACCTTGATCGATCCAGCGCGTAGGAATTTGCGTGCCACGGGTCACACCCACTTTTACCACGTCCGATGCAGCCAAATAAACCACATGCGGTTGATTGTGATGTGCTTGCTCCCATTCCACGTCGCGTCCCAAACCTAGATGCGCTTGACACAATTCAGGTCGAAGGATACAGGGACTGGCTTCAGGCGCTTCCATAAAACAGTTGTAACACATTCCATCTTGAAATGTCTTCTTAATCTGTTTTTGACAAATAGAACACTGTATTTTACCTGTAAATGCCAGACGAATAGTTGTACCTATCAAATCATTCATGCAGAGTTCTTCCTCTAATTGCAAATGATAGGAC
>JAZQRM010000014.1:0-8160 GCA_045629585.1 Taishania sp.
AAAAAGGTACTACTCGTCGTGATGAATTGGAGCGTGAATTCGAATCATTTAAAATTGGCTTAGTACTTAAGAAAGCGCGTGAAGATAAAAATTTAACGCAAGAACAATTAGCTGAGTTAGTCGATAAAAACAGAACCTATATTTCAAGAATTGAAAATGATGGCAGTAATATGACGCTTAAAACATTATTTGATATCGTCGAAAAAGGATTGGGTGGCAAAGTAAATATTTCAATAAAGATTTAATTAGAAAACATCCACAAAAAAAGCCGTTGCAAGACTTCCTGACAACGGCTTTTACAAATCCCTATTTAAAATTTGAATTCAATAAATAAAAAGATATTTTTATTGCGGCAACTCCCTTGTTAACCAACCACTTCGACCAACTGTTACTATAGAATATGGGGTTATCCAAAACAATGAAAACATGTAATAAATGCTATATACGTATGCGAGTAAACTTTCTTTGAAATTATATCTTTTCGCAAAAAACAGCATTTGAATACTCGAAAACAGGAGTACTCCCGATAAACTACTGGATATAAAAAATAACGGGTGGGTGACAATAAAAGAAAACAAAACAATAACCAATGGTATCGCTGTTAACAATTTAAGCCATTCTGCAATAAAAATAAAGCGAACACCACTTTTTGATCCGTTCCTAAAATTAGAGAACACAAACTTTGTCATCATTAAACTTTCTCGGACATTACTTCTCTCCCATCTAGTCAACATCTTATTTAGGTTACTATAGTGCTCAGGAATATTAGTAAAAACTAAAGAATTCTTCTGAAAGTACACATTGAATCCTTGTCTTAAAATCATGTTTGTAATCGCGCGGTCTTCACCAATAGCACTGGGCTTTCCCATGAAAGTTTGATTTAACCATTCTTCCAAACAACTTAAAACAGCATCTTTACGATAAGCAGCCAATGCACCTGGTGTACAAAAGACAGATCCTAAAGTGCTTTGCGCAGATCGAACAAATTCAAAACTAAACGTAAAACTAACGTTCAACATCTTTGGAATTAACCCATTTTGTTTGTTCAAAACCCGTACATTACCAGCTACAGCACCACAATCATCTTTTACCACAAAGGGACTAACCAGATTTCTTATTGTAACATCATTAACTATAGAGTCACTATCTACAGTAACAAAAATATCACCAGTTCCTAACTTAAAACCTCGATACAGAGCATGTCGTTTCCCCCTATTTTGCGGTTGTTGAAGAATCGTAATCCGATCTCCCAAAACCTCTTTTGCTTTCAACAACCATTGCCATGTATCATCTTTACTCCCATCATCGATAGCTAGAATTTGCAATTTACTTACAGGATATTTACTGTCCGCTAAACTTAATAAGGTTTCATAGACCAATTTACCTTCATTATAAGCAGGAACTATCACCGTTGTATTTGGAAGATCTTCATCAGACACAGTTTCAACAACTTTATATCGAATAAACAAAACGACTAAGAACAATAAATAAAGCAAACTAAAAATTAACAGTACAACCCCTAAAGCAAAGGTAACGCTCCCAAATAAAGTCAATAATCTTGAATTATGCCATTGAATAAACGCGTCCTGAAATACAATTATTGAGACGAGTGAGGAGAAAAGAAGTATTAGACTTAGACCTATCAAAACACCTTCCTTTACCGTCAAGTTACTTCTACAAATTTGCTTCAGTAATGAAATTCGCTCTACTCTGTTATTTACTCTTTCTTTTTCTGATAGGGCATCACCCGCTCTTTTCCTTTCCTGAGATATCTCTCTTATATCGACATCCACATCATCCATCCTTTCAACTGACATATTATGTATTTTTTAATATTATAGTGTAGGTGTAAATCTTGAAAATCAACAACTATGCCACGTGGGGCATTTAATCATGAAATAAGACACTGCTCAAAATGAAAAAGCACTCATTTACCGTAACAAAATAGAACTCCGTTCTACACTAAACAAAAACATAGCAGGTACCAAATCGATTAATTACAGCAAAAAAATAGAGCATATTAAAAATTAAAAAAGGTGTAAAACTTAAATCAAACTGATAATACACAAGTAACCTTTACCCAGATGGGCACTATAAAATGTTCATTTATGAAAAAAAAATAACCTCTGGGAAAAAACAAAAGAAGCATCCCAATTTGTCATCCTGAAAGACTATAATCAAAGCGGAATTAAAAGACAACAAAGCATGAAATATGCTAAACTTGATTAACAAAACAAAGTTGTCATATATAAAGTGAGGACAACGCAAAATAAATAAATATAGCTTTCTGTTTTTATCAAAATAACAAAATAATTTTCATTTTGAAAACACATCTCACCCTCAATCTGACCAGCTAATGGTCAGTATTCAACAAAAGAAATCTATTAAAGCACTAAAAACACAATAATAACTTAATACTTAAGCAATGCACCGAAAAAAGCGAAAGAAATCTTATAAACCTCTTTTCACTTGACTAATTACAATTTTACCCACAAAAAAGCCGTTGCAAGAATACCTTACAACGGCTTTTTAATTTTATATCGATAATCCAGCTAACTAGTGGATTTATTTTTTCTTTCTTCCACCGACACCTGGTTTGTGTCCCGATTTTTTGATCGGTTTACCGTATTTCTTTTGCATATCTTTTTTGTGATCCTTGCGAACATTCACTTTACTATTTTTTGCTTTCTTTTGGTGAAATGCTGGTCCTGCAGATTCTTCTATCTTAATCTTCATTCCGACCCCTTTCATGACAATTTGAGGTTTCTCAAACTCCATTTGCACTTCTGAAATCACCAAATCATCTGGATTTTCAAAAACAGGAACTTCGTAATTCATCAATGCTTGGATACGCTCTAAAACCTCTTGATCTTTGTCCGTGACAAATGTGATGGCAATCCCTTTACGATCCGCACGACCTGTACGCCCGATACGGTGAATGTAGTTTTCTGGAATCTCAGGAATATCGAAGTTAAAAACGTGAGAAACTCCCGCTACATCAATACCACGTGCCACAATATCTGTTGCAATTAACAAACGATAGGTACCATTATGAAAATTCTGAACACTTCTAAAACGATAATTTTGATCTTTATTAGAGTGAATCACACCCATATTTTCTGCGTACTCATTTTCCAATTCTTGGTATACCAAATCAGCCAATGCTTTAGAAGAAACAAAGACCAACACTTTAGACATTTCCTTGTCTTCTGATAAGAATTGACGAAGTAAATTGATTTTAGTCTGGAAATTCGGCAAATTGTATAAACGTTGCTCTATATTCTCTAGAGGTGTTCCTACAGGCGCTGCTTCTACTCGGATAGGAGTATTAAAATAGTTATCCATCAATGCTTCCACCTCTTCTGGAATGGTAGCTGAGAAAAGTAAATTTTGACGTTTCTGAGGAATAGCATCTAAAATATTATTTAACTGAGTTCTGAAGCCCAGGTTTAACATTTCATCCATTTCATCAATCACCAAACGTTTGATTCCTTTGGTTTTTAACGCGCCGTTTAATACCAAATCGAGGAAACGCCCAGGAGTTCCAACAATGATATCTGCACCCTCATTAAGTTCGGCAATCTGTCTTTTGATATTTGCTCCACCATAGACACCTACCACTTCCAAGCTCATGTACTTTGTCAACTTCTTTACCTCATCCACAACTTGGACAACCAATTCACGCGTAGGCACAAGAATTAACAACTGAGGCAATCTATCTTTGGAATATTGCATTTGGCGCAACGTTGGAAGTAAATAAGCATACGTTTTACCTGTTCCTGTTTGCGCAATTCCACACACATCTTTCCCTGACATCACCACTGAAAACACTTTCTCTTGAATGGTTGTAGGTGTTGTATATCCTAAATCCGAAAGAGCATTTAGTAGGGGTTTGTTTAGATTTAAATCCTCAAAAGTCATAAACTCACTTATTATTAGAGTGCAAAGGTAGGACTTCTTGAGCAATACTGGTGTATCAGATGGTTAATGATATGCTTAAGAGGAGAAAAAAATGGGAAATCACACCGATTTAGTATTCAAATAGAAATATTCTACCCTAAATCAACTTCCGAAGAGGGAAATAAAAAAGCCTCTCCCAACTGGAAGAGGCTTAAACTATATTTTAATTTCGAGGACGTAAAATCTACAACTCCAACTTTGATTCTTGTAACGTAGTTGTGTTTAACAACCAAATGGATGAGTTTTCGATAATTGTTCCATAAAATAATTGATTCTCATTTAATTTTTGTTGTCTTTCTAGTTTTTCAATCACCAAATAGACTCCATTTGGAGAACATGAGATGGAACGGATTAATTCCTTATCACAATATTGTACCAATCGCGTTCCTGCACCAGTTGCAAAATCCACTTCAAATAAACCAGCCGTTTCCAATGAACCTATCTTAGAGATATAAAATTTATTACCATTTGGATGCCACGACAAACCATTGAAAAACATACCATCCAACGAAGAGGCGTACTCTTGTAAATTTAATGGCTGTTGATTCAAATCCAATGTACTAATACGCAAACCTTTCGCAGAAAGTATTACATTATTAGTAGAGGAAGCAAGGAAACCTAAATCACCAGTATATAAGGTATCTGTTTGTTGCTGACCAATAGTTTTTTGAACTAAATACTTCTGTCCCGTGGCAAAATTATCGTAATTCCATCGCAAAGTATTTCTACCATCAAGCCAAGATAAATGTTGATTAAAACCATTGAACGAAGTATGCGTGGTAAATTGTGTCAAATCAGAACCATTGTCCCTAACAATATAAATATGACTCGTATTGGTTTCAAATGCAATCCACCCATTCCTATTCCAGGACGGAACTCCAGTTATTTTAACATCATTTGCCAAAGTTGTCTTGGTAGATGTCTGATAATTGAATTTTACTAATTTACCATCTAATGAAGGAGTTTCTCCAGCATTGCCACTGCGTTCAAAATAAACAATTTCATTACCATTATTGGGATTAAAAACAGGAAATTGGAACTGCATTCCTTCTTGTATGGTTTGTTGCGCGAACAATGGTAGGGTCGAAGCTTCAAAGTTTTCATCACAACCAGATTGCTGCCAAACAAGTGATTTCTGTGTCATTGCATTGACTGCTTCTTTTTTACATGATTGTGTGAAAAACATAAAAGAAGAAAGGCCAAAAAAGTAAACTGCTATTCTCATAATTTTCTCATTTAATCAATCCGTCACCATTTATTTCTCCTCGTCGCTGAAGAAACAACTTTTCCTTTCCCTGCAGCTTCCTAATTAACACAAACAATTAATCTTCGCTTTTGGCTAATGACAGTAGTAATACAAAAAATATATTAGGTTAAAATACACAAAAAAAGAAATCTTCTCTATTAAACTTCAATAAATTTAACACACTCTACATCAAATGTTAAAATACTCATACTTAAAAGGTAATTGGAGCTTACACTAATAATTAACATTCAAAAATCTCCATTTATTACAGAATGATAGTCCCAAAGGAGCGTAAGCACTCATCAAAATGGCATAAATGCGTCTCCGAACGTTGCTTCACTTGCTCCAGAAAAAGTATAACCACGAGGTAAATACCAACTTATTGAACGCATAACAGCTCTAAAGATTTCTTCACTTGGAAATTGCTGCGGCGTCAGATTGAAAACAAGTTCTTTCTTGAACCCAGTTCCACCTGAAGTTTTACGCATCATTAACATCATTTTAGGTTCTTCGATTCCGTTTTGTTTCAATAAATCAGCGATTAGCTTACGTGTATAAAAAGGTAGATATTCTTCCGAAGGTTGTCCAACCAATGCTTCACTATCTTCTTCGAGTACTTCATCTTCTGGAGCGCCTTGAAAAAGACTATCCAAATCGTAGGTATAAAATGCTTTATTGAGTTTCAGATTAAGTATATCACCATAAGTAAACACCCAATCAGCAGCATTAGAACGTGGATTAATCACAACTCCCAGACCATCTGCAAGTAAAAAATCATCCTTCATGTGATCGATTACAAAACAATTAAACGGCTGATTCGGTTCTGGCAAAAACAAATTGAAATATTTAAATCCATCAGGACCTACCGTAACTTGAGGGTCGCCAGCTCTAAAACTCGCGAGAATGATCGCTTGCAAAAATTCACTTTCCCAAAGTTCAGTTCTTTTTTCGTGCGGAATTGCCAAAAGCTTATATACCTTAAACGTCAAATCTAAGTCTCCTTCATAAGGTTCTGCTATTTCTTTCTCAGTTGTAGGTTTTACATCTGGTTGCAACTTAATTTCAGTTTCTGATTGCATATTTCCATTAGCAACGTTCTCATTTGCATTTGGATCTTCTTTTAGTTTGCTTTTTTTCTTGAAAAAGTCAAATATTCCCATGAGTAGTTTGTTTTACACCCTATATATAAGCCTATAAATAGAGCTAAATAGTTGGTTAACTAAATATTAAAGGCGTAAGATAACTATATTTTTTTTCTATTTCAAGAAGTAAAAAAAAGGATAAATAAAAAAACACTATAGGAAGATCCCATAGTGTTCTTTTTGGTAAGATAAATATGAACTTATCTATTAGCTTCTTAATCTATATCCAATTAGAGATTCTCTCTTTCTCCATTTTTTAAAAAGAACAAATTTCCGGTTGTTGTTTTTCCCATAATCGTGAGCCAAAATAAACAATGCCAATGGCACAAAAAGCCAACAAAGCCACCCCATCAAGGTTTTGCCTGCGGCTAATAGAGATCCTATTTGCATCGCTCCATATCCTCTCATTGCGGCTGGTCCCATCATGTTAACATCCCAATAGTTACTCATATCACTAAAACTTTGCATTTGCATTTGTGTTGAAAAATATCCGATAACAGCTCCTCCTAATGCAGTTGCAAAGAAAGTTCTAAAAGACAATAAAACTGCGGTCACTCCCATAGAAACTTGTTGCGGTAAACTACCTGTCGCATAAAACCAAATACTAATAAAGAGTATAACCATTCCAAAATTCCGAACCATCAGAATCAGATAAAACATATCGACATTCATATTCGGTTGCAAAATGAAATACAACAAAAGGCTGTGCACAAAGAACGCTCCGAATCCAAGTAGTACAAAATACTTTAGATTCCATCCTTTTTTAAAACCAATCATTGCAAGAGCTCCACCAAGAATCAAAGGAGGAACACCCCAAAGCCCCAGATTGGCATTTACAAGGTTGTTATACCCAAGCGAAGCCATTGTCCATGTTACATAAACACTCGCGCTGCTTAGATAAACTCCAAGGAATATCAATAAAACGATGGAATGCTTTACATTAGGTAGTAAGAAAGCCTCAAAATGAATAAGTTTTCTTTTTTGTCTTTTTTGTCTCCAAACTAAAAACACCATAAACAGAATACTGAGTATCGCATTTATTTGAATATAGGGCGAGTTGAACCAGTTTTGTTGCTTACAGAAAACCAAAACGTAATTCATACACATAAAAGACCCACCTAATAGAAATATTGATACCCAATCAATTTGATAGAGTGGTAACTTAAAGCTAAAACGTTGATTATGCTGGAATATAATTGACAAAGCCGCTAATCCAAACATAATACATGCAAATAACATATATGCACTTTGGATTCCTTGATCAAATATCAATTCACTCACATATTTAAACATAATCGAGCTTGACCCAATAGCGATTGGATAGAATATCGAGTAAAATTTTCTACGATCACCCGTTGGGGACAATATAAACATGACTACAATTACAATCTCCAACATCATGAACATCTTGATAAATCCAATGATCAAATTTGCGACTATGAAGACATAATAATTGTGTGTGGTTCCACACATATAAACAAGAACACCAACAATCACTGCACCACCTGCAACAATTTCTTTGGTTCGAAAGCGCATTTTCACTCGCATAACAATCAACATCGCCATCGACATTCCAATGGTTACACAATTATTTGCGAACGACACAATTTCCGTCATACCTCCTAAGTACCCAGAAATATCTGTCATGTTATTCGAATATACTCCCGACACCGCCATAATGGGAAATAAGAAGAGTATGATCAACAGTAACATCACAGGTTTGGGTACCCAATCGGCGAAAGGTCCTCTATTGTACATAAATAATTATTTAATAAAAACCTCCACGTTCATACCAGCACGCAATGCTTTCAT
>JAZQRM010000015.1:0-3918 GCA_045629585.1 Taishania sp.
GGTGGTTACTTCCCATTTCCCTTTACTTGGAGGGAAAAAAAACCATTTATTTTTAATTCGTCTAAATCCGATACGGAATTTCCATTCTCCTTGAAATCCGTGTTCTGTTTTTATTCCGGTATAATACAGTTTACGATGGGCGTTGGTTTCTTCTAAACGTGTGCCGTCATTTGTGTAAACGGTCATGAAAGGCATTTGTTTGATAAAAGCGATTTTATTTCCTTTAATTTTCCCTTTTATAGTTCCTTCCCCTTTCATTCCACCAGTTGCCAAATCTTCGGTAATTGTTCCCGTAAAATGTGTTTCATTTTCAAAACTCACATGTATGTCAAAAGAAACTTTCGCTTTCTTCAATCGATCGGGTAAGCGTTTTCCAGCATATTCATAAGTGCCTTTCCAGATGTGCAGCATGGGACGGAATTTTTTATCCTATATATAATAATAGTCTTGTACAAACCAACTATTTGTAACTGTTGTTTCTAATAAATTTATTAGCTTCGTTACTACACTAATTTATGAAAACCCATTACGCTTGATGAAAAAAGTATCCATATTGGTTCCCTGTTACAACGAAGAACAATTTTTGCCTTTACGCGTTGGATCATCAAATTAGTATTGTTCTTGGTGGCTTCCTATTTTTAAACATTCCAAGAGACGTAAAAGAAGTGATAGTAATAGACCTTACATGTTGGACATTGAGAGCCTGATTTATATTTAAACTATTTTTTATTTAAATCTTGTAACACCTTTTGATTTATTAGTATTATTACCTTTATTAAAAGTTTCAAATTCTTTTTTATTGATGCGTTATTTTTTGTTTCTTTTATTTCATCAGCTTTCTGTATTGACCCATGCTCAGACCTATAGAGGTATTAGATTGGAAGATAAAAAAGACTACAAAAATGCAGTACGCTTAGCAACTTCCAAGGGAATTGAACTTGATTTAGGTCACGAAAAATTCGCATCTGTTGTGGATACCTTTCTTTTAAATCATAAAAATACCTTTCTATTCATTGATCACAGACCAAGAAGAAACGATACTTTAACGATTTCTATCGGAACGTATGATACAAAATCTAGTAATCCACAATTACAGGCGGTTTCACAATTTATAGAGCGATCAAATTTACGTTATAAAGTTAAAAACATTAAAAAATGGATTCCAGTTATCAAGCAAACGGATTTGTATTTTATTGATACGACTCTAATTAACACCCTTGATTTTGACTTGCAGCTTAAAATTAAGTATGATGTGGTTTATTCATGGAAGCTTTATAGTAAAACCGACCACTCTGTGATAAAAGAATATGTTAAACCAAAAATCAATCTTTCAAATAGCTTAGATTATCAAAGACTATTTGATTATGTTGGTTCTTTACATGATGGGCAAGATGTAGATTCTTTAATTGTATTCATTAGTAATCAAAAGGGATGTAAAGAGGAGGATAGGTCTGCATTGGTGATTTGGAAAGAAGATAATGAACAAAAGCTAACGTTTTTCGGAGGATGTTATCCCCAGCAAGAAGTAAAACGTGATCAGAGGATTGATGTCAATGCAGTTTATAAATATATGGATAAGGGTGATTCGCTTGATTTCAATTATTGTGGCTCTTTCGACAGTATAAGCCGGAATGGCTCTACCTTTATTTTGTTTAGTAAAGCGGAGGTTGTACAGAAAATAGTAGTGCCAGCGTATTATAATATTGATGAGAATTTACCGCATCCACTCCTTCAATTAGTGCGCGATTTGAATCAAGTTTTTATTGATGTTAAGGACGAGAATAAGTAATTATGAAGTATCTGTTAGCGATTCAATTATTTTTTATAGCACCATTACTAAGTGCTCAACAGAATAATAAGACGGTTGATTATGCTGTTTTTACTAAAAAGAAGATTCAATTGGAACTTAATTATCGTGGCTTTCCTGAACTTGTAGATACTTTCTTGGTGGCCCACAAAAATACCTTTATATATTTAGACGATGACATTTATCCAATCGACTCAATGGTTTTGTCAATAGGGAAAATTCATCCGAAAAAACTGTTGAGAGACAACAATTATAGGGAGCAATGTTTAGCAACTCGCTACTATTATATTCCTAAAGGGACGAAAAAAAAAGTGCCAGTAGTTTTTGATAGCGACCTTGCTTACTCAAGAAAAAAAACAAGAAGTACCTTTCCTTACAGCTACTACGTGTATACAGTAAAAGATTCTATTACGGACTGGACTTATTATTGGCATGATCAACCTGCTAGCGTAAACAAAAAGAAAAGTGTACCAGTAGATACAACACAACACATTGAATATTTATTACAACTAGTAAAGCATTACGCAGATTCTTTAATAGAAAATCACGGTATTGACTCAGTGTTTGTGTACTCCAATCGGTTTTATTTACTTAATAGTAAAAGATATGATCTCGCCGTATTTTGGGAACAAGAAGGCTCATACTATAAGTATGTCGCTAATGGATGTTCTTCAATTGGAAAATCAGAGGTACACGGGTCTATCGATTTTCGAGTTTTATATGATTTGATAGGGGATGAGCGTATTGGTGAAATTGTTAAGCCGCACATCTACAATTTAGCCAATTTTAATACCTTTTGTCTTTTGATTTATCATAAAAAGGAGGAGGACAGCTTTTCATTTGCGATAGATAATTATTACCTGACACTTGAAAATGATCATCTGCCTTTTATACAATTAGTGAAAAGACTAGAAAAGGAGATGAAGTATTAACTGACCTATTAAACGCTACTGAAATGAAATTTATTTACCTTATCTTTTGTTGTTTATTGATGACTTCTTGTGGTTTCTTTCATTTTGTGGGAACGAAAGATGAGGTGGCTAAAAGTGAGTTGGAGATTCTTGATTATGCGAAAAAGAACAAATTTGTTTTTGATGAGCATTTTGTCCTTTATTCGGATGTTCGTGATTCGTTTTCTAATAAGACTCATGCGTTGGATTTGTGGAAATTGGAACGAAACAAAGAACAATCATTTATCCAATTGCGGATTTATGATTCATTCGGAAATTTGGTGAATGGCTATGCGCAATGTTATGGGGAACTGAATCGGGTTAATATTTTAGCGGAAAAGGATTTTAGGACGATGGTTCAATTTCCAAATAATTTTGATTTAAAATTCGCTGATAATCTTAAACTTTTTACAGCTTCTTCCGAAGAACTGATGTTGAAGGAAAGTCAAGGTAAAAAATATACCATGGTTATTTACTGGAACATTTGGTCAAACTATTACTCCAGAATTATGTTTCGAAAATTGGGTCAATACCTTAAGAAATATAAGATGAGGGATCAAATCTATATTATCAGTGTGAATACCGATAATATTTCATTACGGAGTTCATATTAAGGGAATATATTTTGTAAATTGTCGTAGGTATGAGCATGATTCAAACGATTTTAAACCAGAAAGCGCATCGGCCGTATGATATGCCTTCGGGGAAATGGAAATTTTATCAAGAGTGGAATCGCTTGATTTTTCTGCATTATGAAGTTTCCTATGACGTTTTGCGTCCTCTTGTTCCTAGCCGATTTCATTTGGATCATTTTGAAGGGAAATGTTATATTTCAATTGTCCCTTTTACAATGGAAAAGATTCGCCCTCGTAATTTACCTTCCGTTTCCTTTATATCCGATTTTGATGAGATTAACGTTCGCACGTATATCGAGAATGATGGTCGAAAAGGGGTTTATTTTTTAAATATAGAAGCGGGGAAATTGCTGTCAGCGTATATTTCAAAGACGATTTCAGGTTTACCTTACGAAAAAGCAAAGGTCAAGCGCACTTCAAATTCTTATCAGGTGATTAACAAACGAAAGGGATTTTCATTGGATGTCAACTTTAAAATTGGAGAAGCGATCCATGAAAAAACGGCTTTAGATGTATGGTTAACGGA
>JAZQRM010000016.1:0-4554 GCA_045629585.1 Taishania sp.
TTGACATCCAGTTGCGTGCAGCTGCTTTCCAATCTTTCATTTTTGAGCGTCCACCAATTAACCACCCGTTTGATTGGAAGTGATTGAAAAAGCGGTTTGCTTCGAGAACTGAATGATGGTTTTCCATAAAGAAGTTCTCGATTTCTGAAAGCGTTGGAATTTGAAAAACAATTTTTTTATTATTTCTATTTTGCTCGCGGGGCAAATGACTATTTGCACTCTCTATGTTTGTTTTGTTTATTTTGTTTGTTTTGTTTATACTGTTTATAGAAGGTACCAGTACTTGTTTAGTAGTTGTCCTACTACTTGTCCCCCTAGTTGTCCTACTACTTGTCTCAAAAATAGACATCTCAATTAAGCTTCCTTTCATAGGATTGTGAGAGGGAAAATAAATGAGATATCCCTTATCATGTAAATCTCGCATACACTTATGGTAAGTTGATTTTGAACCAATTTTAGAAACAACCATTGCTTCTGAACGCGTTACTGAAAGAGGATTATTGAAACGATTGATGTTCCACTGATAAAAAAGTGCAATGTATAAGCTGATGTGTGAAGGGTTTAATGAATGATCTTTCGCCAATCGCTCAATTGCAGTAGTTAGTAGGGAGATGTAATTCATGATGATTTGTGGTTAATCGTGTTCTTTTTCAAAATTTTCATGATTTCATAATAGTCGTAGAGATACGCACCTCCCATTCGCACATAGGGAATGGTGCCATTAATGCGCAGTGTAAACAAAGTACCATTTGAAATTTGAAGCATTTCTCGTACTTCTCTTGATTTCAACCATTTCTTTTTGTTGTTATTAGTTGGAGTTTCGAGTATTATCTTGAGTTCCTCGAACAACTCTTTTTTGAAGTCAAGTAGATCGTCGTACGTTAAAATTGTAGTAGCCATTTTGTTTAGATTTATAATTACTAGACAAAATTGAATCTTGTTTGAATCATTTGTTCAACATACGTCTCCCAGTGGGGTCTTTTTTATTCTGCTATATAAAAGTTTTGGTTGGTTTTGTAGGAGATTTGTAGGTATTGTATTACAAACTATTTGTAATAAGAAAAAAAATACCCCATATGGAATTGTATGAGGTATAGTATAAGAAGCCTAGGAATTTGGTTTTATCCCCATGCATACCCAAGTGGGTACATTAAATGAGTCCTTGATCAAATTCTTGTTCCAGTTGATCGAGCATTTGTCGGAGGAATTTGAAGCGTTCTCCTTTGCGTGCCTTTATTTCCTTTCGTTTACCATAGACGTCTTTAATTTCCACACCGAATATTGAGCCCAATTCATTCGTTAAAGTTTTTAGATCAACGTTGCTTCCCTTTATCGCGTTCATTGCGTGTAGGCCAGAAATGAGTTCGACAAACGCCACTTTGTCCTTGGACCAGTTAAAATTTTCTTTTTTGATTAATTGTTCCTGATTTGTTGGATGTAGATTGTAATGGTCTACAACAAATTTATAGGCTAAAAGATAGGCTGCAATGACATCATATCCAGTCGTGAACTTTTGCGCACTTAATAATGGATTACTAGTCACGATGCACTTATTTTCACGTAAGAAGTATTTTTTGTCGTGATAATCTAAGTTATTTTCATAGTAAGTGGAAAACTCGGAAAAGTCTGAAAAATGTTTTTTGAGAAATTTGATTTCTTGTCTTATGATTTTCTTGAACTCTTGTTCTGTTGCTAATGGTCGCTTTTGCTCAATTTGAAGGATTATTGCATACGCGATTTGAAGAGAGCAGATTGGAGGTTTTATTTCTTTGAAATATATGATCTCATCTTCTAAAGAAGGAAATCCTTTGCTGCTTATTTCTACTTCAATTTTAGCCAATACTTTCTTGACCATTCGCAAAGCTATCAAAGTTGTTTTTACCGCGTTTTTACCGTGCGGATGAAGCTGAGACAATTCCTGTCTCAGCTTTTGAATAGTTGAAGCATATTGTTTCATTTGTAGTATGTATTTAGGCGTAATAGGTGAGTTTTAACTAATTGATTTTTTAGATTTCTTTATTAGTAAGCTGTCTTTCAATTTTTGCATGTCTTCGCTGACCTTATGGTCTAGTACCTTTGCGTATATCTGGGTTGTTGTAATCTTGGTGTGACCAAGCATTTTGGAAACTGTTTCAATAGGTACCCCATTGGAAAGTGTTACAGTTGTTGCAAAAGTATGTCTAGCCATGTGCATGGTTAAGTTTTTATTTATTCTACAGATGTTTGCAATTTCCTTTAAATAAGCGTTCATTTTTTGATTTGATTTCACCGGTAGGAGTTTTCCACTTTGATTACAAATAGGATGATCGGAGTATTTTTCTATTATGGCCATAGCAGGAGGTAGGAGTGGGACATTTGATTTGATTCCTGTTTTAGTACGTGCTGTAAATATCCAGTACTCTCCATCTATTCCACGAGTTAGGTCGTTTTGGGTTAATTTAAATACGTCAATGTATGCGTATCCTGTATAGCAACAGAATAAAAAAACATCTTTTACTTCGTTGAGACGTTCATTCAAACAATCATTTATTAGTAATTGTGTGAGTTCATCTTCCGTTAATATTTCACGGTTTACTATTGTGTACTGTGATTTGTAGTTGGCAAATGGATTTCTGGGTATCCATTCGTTGTTTACGGACATTAGAATGATTTTTTTTAGGCATCTTATGTACCGTAATGCAGTGTTGTGCTTTACTTTGTCATGTGTTTTCATGAAATGTTCAAAATCTGTGATGAATTTGTACTTCAAATCCTCCAGCAAGATATCTGATAGGTTGTAGTAGCTTTTCATGAATCGTATAATTTTTTCTTGAACTGTTTCGAATTTTTTGTAGGTTCCCATTTCTACATCAATTCCGACGACCTCCAGCATTTTCTTGTTGTGGTGCCTGAAGGCGTCTAATAGGGAGTGTTTTTTTTCGCTTTTACCTAGTAAAAGGTTTTTGATTTTTTCAGCAGTGATTGTTTCACCAGTTAACTGTAATTGATTATAGTGATAGTTGACTTTTGCATTTAGCTGTTCGATAGCAAAGTTAATTACACGAGCTTCTTCGCTATTTCCTTTGGCTCTTCCACCACTAGCCTTAATCCAAATTTTTGGGTCAATGGATTTCTTCAGGGATATTTCCACTCTTTTCCCTTCGATTGTGAGCCTGCAGAAAATTAAATCTTTACCGGTTTGTGCTTTGGTTGATCGTGTTACGTAGGACACTGTAAATTTAGAAATTGTACTCATGTTTTTTTATTAAAAAATTAGTATCAAAGACAGGTTTTATCTTTGATATTTTGAATAAAAAAGCATTAACAAAACATTTTACAAATGATTAGTATTCAATTTGTTAAGCATATTGTGGTGAGCGATTTTAGTGAGCGAAATCGCTCACCAGAACACTCACCAATAAGTTATCATAATTTGATATAAATTGAATAGGCTAAAAATAAAAAACCGCTTAAAATGAACATTTTAAGCGGTTTTGTTAAGATTTGATTTCTCAAAAGTGGAGTCGGAGGGGTTCGAACCCTCGTCCAAACAAAGAACTTCCAAGCTTTCTACATGCTTATTTCTTGATTGATTTTCGTTGTTGCAGCCGGACAAGAACACCCAATTGCAACCCTTATCTCCTAAAATCTCAGACCTCCTCCGGAGCTAATTTGGTCCCAGTTCCCTAATTTGGACTTCCTTGATCCCTACCTAGGGCGCAGAGGCGTGGGAGGAAGTACTTGTTCAACCTACTGAACTTCAGTCGAATTAAGCTCTATTAACATTCAGTTAATTAAGCAGCAAGTGCGTATGACGTATTGTCAATTATTGTTCGAGACATGATATTAACGAGCTACACCTCAACGCTCGACATGCTTACACTTAGTCGTCGCATTCGCTGTCAAATCCAATACGACCCCATTATGTAACAACAAATATAGTAATTTTTCACACCTTTTCCAATAGTTTGCTTTATCTATTGATTAGATATGTTTTGTCTGAACTTTTTACGATATTAGTTGTACGGTTACTTATAAAATTCATATTATGCGACAGCTCCTCGTTTTTTTTACCCTTTTAGCTTTATTTTTTACGCTTTCTTCACAAGGATGTTCTGATAAACATACCACTATAGCAAACGGGGTGGAGTACACTTTGGTGGAGAAAAACAAGGGGAAAAAGTACCATTCTTCTTGGAATAAATTTAACCGTTTATTGGAGCAGGAGCGTTATAAAGATGCTCAACTATTGGTGAAAGAAATATATGCAAATGCATGGCGAACTAAAAATCATCCCGAGCAATTGCGTTGTCTTTCCGCTGAACTATTACTCTTGGAGCAAACGACTGAGGACAGCATGTTGGAACAGTATCAGCTTTTGTCCAGTTATGAAGCAGCAAGTGCTTATCCGCTGAAAAACATCGTTCGTTTAGAAAAAATTCAATTTTTACGTGATAATTATAGAGGTTGGGGGCCAAAAAGTGAGGATGATCAAGAAGTTGATGTGCGTTTGTGGAATAGGGAACGCTTTAAGAAAGAAATGACTCGTCTTGGTGATTTAGCTTTGAATGACCA
>JAZQRM010000017.1:0-12078 GCA_045629585.1 Taishania sp.
TTTTGGTTTTCAACCAGATGAAGCTACTTGTTATAACTGTAAGGGAGAGAAGCAGGAACAGCATTTTTTTATGACTAAGTCATATTTGAGTTGTCTTGGAGTAATTTGCCAAAAGAAGAACTTCAAAAGTGAATTGGAAAACGAAGCTTTATCACATCCATCCCATTCGTTTTTGCTCTATTTCATATACTAACACATTGGCTAATTGCTGAAGAGGTGCATAAGAGTAGTATTTCAAATTTATACGTCCAGCGGCGGTGTAGAAGGTAAGATTACCTAATCCACGTTTGCGTTGGAAGTAATTTTGTGTCAATTCAAGTTGTTGTATGTTTTTGAATTGCAAATAGGTCGTGGAAATATCCCAAACTCCTTGCTTCTGGATAACAAAGTCGCCTTCAAGGATCAACTTTCGGGAACGAAAACCAAAATACGTAAGTAAAACGACCAGAATATATAAGCCTCCAATATAAGGAAGATATTCTTTTTCATCGATGTAGATAGAACCCATCGCAAGTGCAGCAGTCAAAATGGAAAGAGTAATTAATCGAACGATGAAGAAACGAATATGCGGACGGATAAAAGGTCCGGATTCATTACGTTGTTGACCATAAATAACAGCGAATAATTCATTTAATTCTTCACGATTGGCTCCCGGAACAACGAGTCCCATCTTTTTCTTCTTACTTTCCTTTGATTCAATTTGTTTGATGTTTATTTCATACAGATTCATTAATCGCTGGAAATAATTTTGTTGAAATTGAAACAATTGAACTTTATTAGAAGGAACCGTAATTTGATGACTTTCGGTTAATCCAAAGGAAACTAAGATTTGCTTGTTTTGAAGTTGTATTTTATAATTGTAATACGTCCAAAGTGTCCGTATAAGATTGATTACCACAACACCAATCAATAACGTAAAAAGAATAAAGAGAAGGGAAAAGCCAATGGCTAATTGCTCTGCTTTGGAAAATAGATCGTCGTAAATATCGGTTCCATTTTTGTAAAACAAACGTTCTAATTGATCAATTAGTTGAAATCCCAATGCAGCTAAGATGGCTAAAGTCTGCAAATAATTTCGGGTCATCCCTATTTTTATTAAAGAGGATAAACCAATTTGAATTTGTTTGTAAGCGGGTAGAGCCGTGCTTTCACTTTTCGCTTCGGGTTCATCTTTTTTCTCCGTAACTTCCAAAATGACGTCTGTTGTGACGATATTTTTAAAGGCTAATGCTTTTGCATAGTTAATGCCATCAATGGAAATTTCTGTTTTGGAACTACCCGCAGTGTCAACGCCTACGTAGTATAAATTTAAGAGCTTATGAATGAATTTTTGATTGAGATTGACCTCGTGAATTTTGTCAAATTTGACAGCCTTTACTTCTTTTTTTAGCCATCCTTCTCTGATGATTAATTCATCACCCAAAATCTGAAAGGATAAATTTCGATATTTAATTATTGCTTTTACAATGGCGAAAACGAGAAATGCAAAAATCAACGCCAATAAAAGTAAATAGTTATTGGAGTGGCTCTTTCGCAAGAGGATAAGAATCAAAAAAGGGAAAATTGTCTTTCCTGTTTGCCAAATAATTAAGGCTATGTTTAACCAAAGTGCACGGACGTCCAATCGGTTAGGGACACTAAAATCATAATTATTCAGCCTCTGCATGATCCAATTCATCTAGTCGATTCATTACATATTGTTTCCATCGATTGGCATCTTCTAAAGTCAATCCCGGAATACTAATATCAATATTGTCATTTGCAGCGGTATGGAGCTTTAAGGTTGCTAAACCTAGTCGTTTGGCGTAAAATCCTTGTTTAACAATGATGTGCTGAATACGTAAATAGGGAACGATGTGTGTGCTTTGAATAAAAATTCCTGTTTGGAAAATAACATCGTGCTGACGAAAAGCATAAGCCTTTCTCTTATAAATAAGCAGTAAATAGCTAGTAATAATAAAGGAGATTAATACGGGAAAGTAAAAATAGGTATAGACGCTTTTTGTGCTATCCATTTTAAATAAAAGAATCGATAAAGCGAGTCCTAGAACTAAGACAACGATACTATCAAATACAACTATTTTCTTATACTCCTTATCCAAAGCATGCAAAGGAATGTGTTCATAAGAAGGAATGTTTTCCAGATTTATTTGCTGATTTTCAAACATAGAATATTCTTTGAGCTAAAAATAACTATTTCTATTTAAAAAGAATAAAGTTATAGTAGGCAAATGCTTGTTGCTAAATGATCTGCTATTTAGTTCTTGTGTACTTATATCGGTATTAATGATAGATATCTTGATTGACACTTTTTTTTATCAAGAAAAAGTAGAAATAAACCTTTGGCTCAACCTTTCCCAAAGGTTGAAGAAAATCTATTACTGATTAAAGTCTCCGTTCCCTGCTTTGAGGCGGGGGGAGGGGTGGTGATCTAAAAAACAACATATTCTTAGTGAATAGTTAATCCTACTTGGATTTTCCTTAAGCCTTACACCTTAAACTTTAGAACTTACGCCTTACAACTTAATAACTTCACCCCTTAATCACTTTTAAACCCAAATCGTAAATCGTAATTCGTTTCCCCTTAGAACTTAAGACTTACACCTTAGAACTTAAAACTTCACTACGGTTTAGTTCTTATGTGTTGTGCGATGTTTTTTATAATGATGTTAAATCAAAATACATCTGTCTTGTTTCTTCATCTTTATCATTCCCTGTTAAATATTCGAAATTTAATCTTTCATAAAAATGTAAAGATTGCTTGTATGCGTCTACAGTAATTAGTTTACAGGCTTGCGTTTTATTTAATTCTAGGGTATCGTTTATTATATTATTAACTATTAGTTTTCCTAATCCTTTCCCTTTAAAAATTTTATCTATAGCGAATCTTCCTATTTTAAGAGCTGGAAATGATTTTAAGTGTCGTTTTGGATTACTTACTAAATCTTTAAGAAATCTTTTAAAAGCACTTTTACTTGCGAAACCTTCTTCTTCGACTTTTAAACTATCATTAAATATACTATAATAGGCAACAGTTTGTTCATCGTTTTCTAAGATAAATGTAGTAGCTAAAAATACTTGTTTATAGAGTTTTGCTTTCTCAAATAAAAATTAATTTAAATCTACATCCTCACAATCAAAAGGTTTAATTGTGTGATGGTCATTTAGTAAGATTAATGAAAGTTGCGATAATTCTTCTTCTGACACGAATTAAGCTTTTTTCAGGAGAGA
The DNA here is from genome assembly GCA_045629585.1 of Taishania sp. Taxonomy (GTDB): domain Bacteria; phylum Bacteroidota; class Bacteroidia; order Flavobacteriales_D; family Crocinitomicaceae; genus Taishania. The sequence goes on from JAZQRM010000017.1 coordinate 3,232, forward strand.
TTTGAATATAGCAGCATCTTTCCTAACTTCAACTAATTTTGAAGTAGAATCTTTACGCTTATTTACTCTAATCTTTGAAAGAAAATTGACAGCATCTCGACCTCTTAATACTGGTGTTATTTTAATTGGTTTTGCCATTTTTCTGTTGTTTTTGTATTATACAAAATTATCACTTTCAATTTATATACCAAAATTTCATTTTGTTTCCAAAATATCGCACAGCGTTTTCCAAATAGGCGATGTGGCGCTTTTACTCGAGTTTAATTGTGCGCCATATTGCTTACTGCTAGTTGAACTGCTTTTTCAGAAACGGAGGTTCCTAATGTAGTCTGATTGATTGAATTAGTGCCCATCAAAGTATTAAAGCGTTTGGGGTGGTGATCTAAAAAACAACCTTATTATTAGTAAATCGTAAATAGTAAATCGTAAATCGCTTTCTCCTTACACCTTACACCTTACAACTTAAAAACTTCACCATTTAATCACTTTTAAACCCAAATCGTCAATCGTAATTCGTACTTCGTAATTCAAGAAGCTCTGCTAAGAGCTGAAGACAGAGCATAGGCGATCTCGCGCCGTAATGCGATGGACTTCGTATTTTCCTACCTTTTCTTCCGCTTATCCTTCCCTAACGCAATAGAAAAATCATCCATATTCCCCATCATTTTGATATTGATGTAAGCAATTTTTTTCTCCCCTCGGTATTGAATGTCGTCTTCTTGTTCTGGATCAATCTCTTCTTTTTTACGTTTGAATAGTTTTTGGTAGGCCACGTTCGTTACCAACTTTAAAGGGATTTTTAAGTAATATTCTAAGTCCATTGCTTCATTCATGGCTTGTTCACCAGCCACTTCAATAAATCCAAGAGAGGAATTAATCGTCATCCAAGGGATAGAAATAGTATTGTTCTTTAAAATGAACACATTGTCCAAGGTGTCAAACTTGATGCGATTTAGGTTTTTGTCTCCAAAGAAAGAAGCAAATTCTTGTAATGGTTTATAGTTTCTCAATTCTCCATCCAAAATTTGAATATCCAACGTCAAATCGGTTTTTTCCATTTTCGGGGTCATGTCCTTGTGTAATGGAATGGAGCCTTTTATCTTTGCGTTCAAAATACCACTTAAGTTTTCGCTCAAAATGTAATCTTGTCCAAAATTTTGGAATTTAGCCAAGGTTTTATCCAACACCAAGTCTTTGATGAATAGGCGAGGAGTGAAGATGATATTATTGCTATCGCGCGCATCGAGAAGTCCACTCAAACGCAATTTTCCGCCTGCCATATCAAATCCACAACGTTTAAAGTCGATGGTGCCCGACTTCGACATTTGAATACTTCCTTTGATACGATCCATCTGGTAGTCTAAGTACTCAAAATGTTTCACGTCGCAGTCCAATAGGAAATCCATAAACGGTATGGAGCTGATACTAAATGGAGGTTCTTCCGACGTTTTTGTTTCCACAATAACATCTTCACCCACTTGCGGATTGTATTTGATGGCTAAAATTTCATTTAAATTCAAATGGTTACTGCGTAAGATTACTTCGTTTTGCTTTTTGCGCAGCGAATCATTTCTTCCTAAAAAGTAATTGAAGGATAAATCAAAATCAGAAGAACCGATGTTTCCTTTTAAGTTTTTGATAGCAATGGTTTCCTTGCGGAAGAACACTTTTCCGGAGAAATCCTTAAATCGTTTTTCATGCAATGAGGTCGTTAAACCAAGTTCAGAAAGTTCTAACATTGTTCCCGTCATTTTCTCTCCTTCGAATCGGGCTCCAATTTTGGCCTTTAGTTTCACATCCGTGAAGGTTTCGTTTTTAATGCTTTCGGGCAAATAGTTTTCTCCTTTGTACGTTAAGAGATTTGATAAATTAATCTGATTGGATTTAAAAAAAATATCTGCTTTAGAACGGGCTTTGGCACTTGGTTTAAAGAAATGTTGGTAGTTCTCTAATTTCCCAAAGAAAAGGAAATCACTTTCATCTAATTTCCCCTTAAAACGTTTGATCTTAATGTCCTTGTCTTCAATAAACAATCCAGCCGTCACATCGTTGATATGGTGCGGATAGTTTTGCAACTTGGCGTTCAGTGTGTGTAAAAAGAATTCTCCAATTGGCATTTTCTCAAAAGTTAATGCACTCGCATCACAGTGGAAAGCCATTTCCATGTTGAAGTTGTCAATTTTTTCGTCTACTGCGGATTGTTTCGTTTTACGGTCATACGTTAGCTCTGATACATCAATATGATTGGCTTGAATTTTGAATTTCGTTTTTATCGGGGTGTTGCGTTGGTGAACAATTGCAGGGATATCACTTACTTCTGCTGTCAAAGTGATGTCCGATTTACCTAGGTTTCCTCGAAATTCGTCAATCGTCAATTTGTTACCTTCCAGATCCGCATGGATGTTAATCTCACTTACGGGTAGTGGGTAAGATTTGGAATTGAAACTTAGGTTTTTAACAATTAACTCTGTAAAATAGGATTCGTTTAATTTCTCTAAACTACGTTCAGGGTGTGTAAGGTCAATAATGTCGTGAAAATTCATGGTGATTCCAACATAGCCTTTTGCATTTGAAATTTCATCGTCTAGGTTCAAAAAGTTTACTAGAAAATCAAGGTTGAAGTTGGATTTTAAATTGAGGTCAATGTCGGGCTCATTGAAGTTTTCAACGATTAGTTTTGCATTAAATACTCCCGCTTCGGGTTGAGCATTTATTTTATCCATCGTGAATTTCATGGTTGAGAAATCACGTTTTACACCATTGGTAAATGTTCCCTCAAATTCAATGTTATCCAGTTTTTTATTGTTCTTTTGATTGGTAAAGTGACCTTTATTACAACTGAATGTTGCGTTTATGGCTGGTTGTCCATCTTTCATTGACCCTTTGATAGCCGCAGCCACATTAATTCTCCCTTTATTGTCATAGGAACGCAATGTCGGCGCTAATTCCTCGGGTGCAAAAGCAATCAATAGGTTAAAGTTGTCTTGGCTACCTTCAAGTTCAAGGTCAATCAATTGTTCACCCGCCAATTCCACAAATCCTTTGGCATTAAGCTCAATGTGCTCAAATTTAAACTGGGAAGGATCTAATACTATTTTCTCAATGTCTGTAAAGTATTTTAGTTGAGTGTCTAAAGCAAATTGTTTTTGCTTTAATAAGGTCTGTTTACCGTTTTTTATCAAATTGCCTTTGAATTTGGTGTCCAAATCGATTAACATGAAATCCTTTTGTGATTTATATTTCGAATGAATATGTTCAAAATCTAACTCAATGCGGTCATTTAAGTGAGGTTTATATAAACTTACTTTTACGTGATCTAAATCGATTTTACTTAGGTTTAAAGAGAGCATATCACTTTCTTCTGATTCTTCATTATCAATAGATAAAGCCGTCATGATATTATATACTCCATCTTCATCTTGAGTCAAATCGATGTGACCTTTGTCTAGTTTTATGGCTTTAATATGATAATTTCCGCTAAGGACATCAATGATGTTAAACCCGATGTATAGATCCTCTAAATGAACGATTTCTTTTTCCTCTGTTTTGGATTTATCTTCATACAATAATACGTCATCTAAATCAATGGATATATAGGGAAAGTATTCAAACAGAGAGATGTGAGAACTTTTAATTTCTATCTCGCCTTTTAAAGTAGTATTGAACTCTGTAATTAGTGATTGAACAATTTTATCTTGACGAATGTAAATGAATCCAACTGCAACAATAACCAATAAAAGTGGTATCATGATTACAATTAATAGAGCCTTGAACCATTTTGATTTTAACATGTGATATATAATAAGAACTAATTATAAACAAATATAATGCCTTGTTTCTTTAAAATGCGAATAGAGTGGATTTAATGTCTTTGACTTTCTTTATCTTTGTGTAAAAATTAGAATCGAGTGTTTCATAGAGGAGAATTAATTACCGTAGAGATTACCGGATATGCTTTTGGTGGAAATGGTATTGCTAAAATACCAACTGAAAATGGAGAATTTGTAGTTTTTGTAAACAACACATTTCCAGGGCAAGTGGCGCAAGCGCGTGTAGAAAAAAAGAAAAAACGTTATGTCGAAGCTAAATTGATTCAAGTAATCGAACGCTCACCGATTGAAGTAGTTTCTGAATTCCAAGAGATATCCGGAGCACCTTATATTTATGTGCCTATTGAAGCGCAAGAGAAAGAAAAGTTAGAAAGTACCTTGGAAATATACCGTAAGCTTGGAAATTTTCAAGATATTAAAGAACGTTTTGACACGTTTATATCTTCTCCATCGCATTTCTTCTATAGAAACAAAATGGAATATAGTTTTTCTTGCATCGAGCATGATGTCATAACTGGTGAAGAAGTGGACGAGGCTTTTGCGCTTGGTTTCAAAAGACGTGGGACATGGTGGAAAGTGGAAAACTTGAATAAAGCCAGCGGAATGTTTGATGAAGAATGGGAAAATAAACTCATTCAAGTTCGTGATTATCTAAAAGCAACAGGACTTACGGCTTGGCATCCACCTAAAAAAGAAGGTTTCTTCCGTCATATTGTTGTTCGTAAATCTTTTGAACAAGATCAGTTATTAGTCAATTTAGTGACTTCTTCTGTCGGGTTAGAACAGTTTGATGTTCATGCTTTCGGAAACTTTTTAAAACAATTGTTCGGAAATAGAATTGCTGGATTTCAGCACACCATTAATGACAATGTAGCCGATCGTGCTAAAATTGAAAATGGGCAGTGTGAATTAGTGTTCGGTGAACCAGTTGTTATTGAAAAACTGTTAGGATTATCTTTTGAAATTTCAATGGAATCCTTCTTTCAAACCAATCCAAAATCAGCCGAAGTACTTTACAACAAAGCCTTGGATTATGTTTTTGAAGAAGAGGTGCCAGAAGGAGATGTTGTAATGGATCTTTTTTGTGGAACGGGGACAATAGGCCAAATTCTTTCCACACGAAGAGGTGATGTGAAAATTATTGGAGTGGACATTGTCGAAGAGGCAATTGAGGACGCTAAACGTAATGCAACGCGTAATGGAATAAATAATGTGGAGTTTTATGCCGCTGACGTAGGTAAGTTCTTGAAGGAGCACCCTGAGTTTATAGGTAAAATATCCTCCATCATTTTGGATCCACCGCGTGCGGGTATTGCTCCAAAAACACTTCAAAAAGTGATTGACTTAGGTGCGAAAAACATTACTTACATTTCTTGTAACCCTTCTACACAAGCTAGGGATGCAGAAACGTTGCGCAAGGCTGGTTATAACTTGGAAAAAGTGACCCTTGTAGATCAGTTTCCACACACTTCACACGTAGAAGCAATCGCTAAGTTTAAAAAGATATAAAATGAAAATTGAGCTTGTATCCATAGGTGATGAATTGTTGATTGGTCAAACAATTAATACAAATGCTGCTTGGTTGGGGAAAGAAATTTCACAACGAGGGGGTGAAATTACCCGTGTGGTTACTATCTCAGACGAAAAAGAGGAAATTGAAGATGCAATAAAAGAAGGCTTTAAGCGAGCAGATGTAATTATTATGACGGGTGGACTCGGTCCAACACAAGATGATATTACCAAGCAAACTGTGGCCAACTTTTTCGGGCGAAAATTAGTGGTTCATCCTCCAACTTTGGAATTGGTCAAACTTTTTTTTGAAAAGTCACAAAGAACGATGTTGGACGTAAATCGGCTTCAGGCTTATGTTCCAGAAGGTTGTGATGTGCTTTTGAATGAAATTGGTACAGCTCCAGGAATGTGGATGGAGGATAATCAAAAAATTTTAATTAATTTAGCCGGCGTTCCGTACGAGATGAAGCATTTAATGAATAATAAAGTGTTTCCTAAACTCGAACAATACGGATTGAAAAAGCAACAATATTCAAAAACAATATTAGTTCAAGGAGTAGGAGAATCGTTTCTCGCAGACAAGATGCAGTCTTGGGAAAATGACATCCGCTCTAAGGGTTTGAAGTTAGCATATTTACCCTCACCAGGGTTGGTTAAACTACGAATCACTTCTCTAAACGGAGAGCAAGATTCTGAGTTAATTGATGACTATTTCAGACAGCTGGAACAAGCATATCCAGAACAAGCTTTTGGCTACGGTGATGATACGTTGCCAGAAATTGTGGGGAGGCTTTTGATCCATAGCGGTCAAACGGTCAGTACAGCCGAAAGTTGTACCGGTGGCGCACTAGGCGCTGCCATTGTGAGTGTTCCAGGATCATCAAACTACTTTAACGGTGGTTTTTTGACCTATACCAATCAATTAAAGCACGATTTGTTAGGAGTGAAGATGCATCACTTTTTGATAGTTGGAGCAGTTAGTAAGGAGGTGGTAGAGGAAATGGCTGTCGGCGGTAGACTAAAAGCTGGTACAGACTTTTGTGTTGCTCTGTCAGGGATCGCTGGTCCAGATGGAGGAACGGAAGACAAACCAGTGGGCACAGTATGGATTGCTGTAGCCTCAGTTAATCGGGTGGTTGCAAAAAAGTTTTTATTCAACGATTCTCGCGCTAGAGTCATAGATAGAGCTGTGTTATCAGCTTTAAATATGCTCAGAAATGAGATTGTAGCAGGAAATAATTAGAAAAAAAAATAGTTATCCTTGCTTTATTGTTGAAAAATGATTTACTTTGCACCCCATTTTAGAATTAGGATTAAACGAGAGTAAGATGTCTAGAGTTTGTCAAATTACAGGTAAATCGGTAATGGTAGGGAACAATGTTTCTCACTCCAACCGTAAAACAAAGCGTAAGTTTTTACCAAACTTAATTACGAAGAAGTTTTATCTTCCAGAAGAAGATAGCTATATTACGTTGAAAATTTCAACAGCTGCTTTACGCACAATCACGAAGAAAGGAATTTCAGCGTGTATCAAAGAGGCTCGAGAAAAAGGTTATTTAACAAAATAATTAAAATTCTAGTTCGCCCCGCTGTTTAGAGATGTTTAATAAATAGAGGTGAGCTAAAATAACAAGGAAGATGGCAAAAGCAAAAGGAAATAGAATTCAAGTTATTCTAGAGTGTACAGAACACAAGAATTCTGGAGTATCTGGAACTTCTCGTTATATAACTACGAAGAACAGAAAGAATACACCAGATCGTATGGAGATTAAAAAATATAATCCTATCTTGAAGCGTTATACAATTCATAAGGAGATTAAATAATATTGAGTTATGGCAAAGAAAGTAGTAGCATCCCTTCAAAAAGGTGGAGGTAAAGAGCATACGAAAGTTATCAAAATGGTGAAAACAGATAAAGGATCATACTCTTTCAAAGAGGAGGTCGTTCACAATGATAAAGTAAAAGAGTGGTTCTCTAAGAGCTAATTTTTTTACAGACACGCTCTATAAAGAATTTTAAAGCTTCCTTCAAGAAATTGTTGGAAGCTTTTGTTATTTTTGTACCATGGGTTTTTTCGGATTATTTTCAAAAGATAAAAAAGAGTCCCTTAATAAAGGGTTGGAGAAAACAAAGCAAAGCTTTCTCTCTAAACTAGCACGCTCTGTTGTTGGTAAATCTAAAATTGATGAGGAGGTTCTTGATGAACTAGAAGAGGTGTTGATCTCTTCCGATGTTGGCGTAAGTACAACACTCAAAATTATTGGTAGAATAGAGGAGCGCGTAGCTAAAGATAAATTTATTGGTACAAGCGAACTAAATGCAATTTTGAAAGATGAAATTGCCTCGTTGTTAGAAGAAAATAAAACGGTTGACGGAATCGATTTTGATGTTGCTAAACAAAATGGCGATCCTTATGTGATAATGGTTGTTGGCGTTAATGGAGTAGGGAAGACCACTACAATTGGTAAACTCGCACATCAATTTAAATCCGCGGGTAAAAAAGTAGTGCTAGGTGCTGCCGATACCTTTAGAGCTGCTGCCGTCGATCAGCTTATTATCTGGTCCGAAAGAGTGGGGGTTCCTATTGTACAACAGGGAATGAATGCCGACCCAGCCTCCGTAGCTTTTGATACTTTACAATCCGCAAAGGCACAAGGAGCCGATGTGGTGATTATCGATACCGCTGGACGTTTACATAATAAGGTAAACCTTATGAACGAATTGTCTAAGATCAAAAGGGTGATGGAAAAGGTAATCCCTAATTCACCCCATGAAGTATTGTTGGTTTTAGATGGCTCAACAGGTCAAAATGCTTTCGAACAAGCGAAGCAGTTTTCATTAGCAACCGAAATAACAGCTTTAGCAGTTACTAAATTAGATGGTACAGCAAAAGGTGGTGTAGTTATCGGAATCTCTGATCAAATGAAAATTCCTGTAAAATATATCGGTGTTGGTGAGAAAATGGAAGATTTGCAAGTCTTCAATCGACATGAGTTTGTAGATTCACTCTTTACACAAGAGTAATTCAATATTCAAGATTTTTAAATGGAGGTGCAGTTATGCTCCTCTTTTTTTTTGGCTGTCACCCTAACGGGTCACTATGTTCCGGGCTCCGCTACGCTCGTCCCCAATTGTGGGGGATGCCCCTGCACAGCGCTGACAGTTTCAACCCTCCTTTTATACTATTTATAATATACATGTAATGAACGGTCGCGACCGTTCATTATAGTACCCACGTCTCAACCCAGTCATAAATCGTCAATCGTAAATCGTCAATCGTAATTCACACTTCACCTTACGCCTTAGAACTTAGAACTTAAAATCGTAATTCGTCAATCGTAAATCGTCAATCTTAATTCGTACTTCAAGAAGCTCTGCCAAGAGCTGAAGACTGAGCATAGGCGACCTCGCGCCGTAATGTGATGGAAATCTTTAATCTTCAATCGTATTTCTCCTTAGATCTTACACCTTAGAACTTACACCTTAGAACTTAGAACTTAAGAC
>JAZQRM010000018.1:0-2721 GCA_045629585.1 Taishania sp.
ATGGATGAAGTACAAGTTGCGGTTTCAAAACGTTTGGCTTCAACAGCCATTGGAGATCCAGCGGCAGAAGGTGTTCGCATGGGAGCGTTAGCAACCCAATTACAAGTAGAGCGTGTAAAAGAGGGCATCGCACAATTGCAACAATCCCAAGAAATTGTTTTTGGAGATGTAGATAATTTTGAGGTCATCGGAGCAGATAGAGAAAAAGGAGCATTCATCTCCCCTATTCTTTTCCGTAACGACGATCCATTCCATAAAACAGCAGTTCACGACATCGAATGTTTTGGACCTGTTTCAACTATTATGCCTTACAAAAACCTAGACGACGCTATCGAATTGGCGCGTATGGGTAAAGGTTCATTGGTTTCTTCGATTGTCACCCCTTGTGACAAAGAAGCGACGGAATACGTATTGGGTGCAGCCACTATGCACGGACGTATTTTGGTGTTAAACGAAAAATCAGCAAAAGAAAGTACAGGTCACGGTTCACCAATGCCCTTATTGACACACGGAGGCCCTGGTCGTGCGGGAGGTGGTGAAGAGATGGGTGGTAAACGCGGAATCATGCATTACTTGCACCGTACAGCTATTCAAGGACACCCTTCAACGATTACAGCGATTACACAAGTGTTCCAACAAGGAGCTGAAGGAAGACAAATTCCGGTTCATCCATTCAAGAAACATTACGAGGAATTAGAAATAGGCGATCAATTGATTACCGAAAGTCGTTTAATTACTCCAGAAGATATTGATGCATTTGCGGCATTGAGTGGAGATAACTTCTACGCACACAAGCGTGAAACGAATTTCGCAGGAACGATGTTCGACGAGCAAGTAGCTCACGGATACTTAATCATGAGTATTTCTGCTGGTTTATTCGTGGATAGCTACGAAATCAACCCTGTATTATTGAACTACGGAATTGATGAATTACGCTTCACAAAACCTGTTTACGCGGGAGCAAACATTCACATTCGTTTTACTTGCAAGGAAAAAGTAGACAATGACGTTACCCCAAATCCAGAAGATCCAAAATCATTGATTCAACGTGGTGTTGTAAAATGGTTGGTGGAAATGTTGGATGACACCGATGAGCCTTTAGTTGGAATTGCGACTATTTTGACAATGGTGAAGAAGGCGATTTAAAAATTGTAGATTACAGGTTGCAGGTTGCAGGTTGAAAATTTAAGATTTAAGATAATTACCGTAGGTGCGCACAATTGTGCGCACCTATGGTTAGATACAATCAAAAACAGTTCTTTTCCTGGGGAATGGGACCGTTTTTTATCAACCTAAAATTAAAGAACATAAATGCTATCTTTAATGCAATATAAATACATGAAACTATTAGCATCTCTACTGTTTGTTTGGACAATTGGATTGGCTTATGGACAATCAACGAGAAAAATACATGCTGAATTAAAAAAAGCGTTGGATCTCGAGGTTCAAAAAGCAGATGCTACCCAAATGCTCCTTACCGAATTAAATCAAAAGATTGACAGTTGTCTTAAAAGTTTAGAAACAAACGACAAGACAATGAAATGTGACTATAAAACACTAGAAATACACTTACAAGCAGTAAAATCAAATGTAAACAAAGTAAATTCACTCGGTGTCAGCTTAGAATGGACAGAAAAGAACCAAATCACCCAATTATATGAACAACTTAACCTCTATCATTCAGGCATTGCTAAAACTCTTTCGACATTAAAACAATCTAAAAATCATACTTTCCCAACCTCAGCAATGAATCCCGAAGTAAGCAAAGAAGAACAAGCTAATTGGATGAAGAAAACGATCGCGGAATTCAAAACTGCGGAGACGATCACGAAAGAAAATATAGAACTAAAAAAAGTAATATTCACAACACTTGAACATTACCTAGAACAACTGGACTCATTACAGCCTTTGACTCGTGATGCTGCCATTAAAACAATGTCTAAAGACAAAGAATTAAACATTATTCTTGATTCTCTCAAATCACATTACAGCAAAAATGGACCAAAAGGATTTCCTGAACAATATGCAAAAATATTCCCTTCTGTTCACCCAGCAATACTACAAAAACCGCACACTATTTTAGAGAAAGAGACAGACGACCCCGGAGCTATCTGTTCTGTACCTGTGCAATCCTCGAAAGTTGACCCAGTTTATTCAGATGATAACATTTTTTTGATTGCAGAAGAAGACGCAGATTTTCCAGGTGGCAGAAAAGCACTACTACAATTTCTTGCTGAAAATTTAAATTGTCCAGCACAAATACATTGCTCATTGGAAGGAAAAACCACCTTGCGCTTTGTCGTCACCAAAGAAGGGGAAATAAAAGACATTAAAGTATTGAGAAAACTACCGGGTTGTTCAGAATGTGACCAAGAGGCCATAAGGGTAATTCAATCAATGCCGAAATGGATACCCGGTAAAAATGGAGGTAAACCGGTCAATAGCTATTTTGATTTACCTATCGCATTTAAGTAGGTGCGCACAATTGTGCGCACCTATGGTTAGATACAATCAAAAACGGTTCTGTTTTTGGGGAATGGGGCCGTTTTTTATCAACCTAAAATTAAAGAACATAAATGCTATCTTTAATGCAATATAAATACATGAAACTATTAGCATCTCTACTGTTTGTTTGGACAATCAACGAGAAAAATACATGCTGAATTAAAAAAAGCGTTGGATCTCGAGGTTCAAAAAGCAGATGCTACCCAAATGCTCCTT
>JAZQRM010000019.1:0-34688 GCA_045629585.1 Taishania sp.
TGGCATGTTTTGATGGCGCTTCCGAATATGGATGTTAAGGAGGAAAAAGAGACGGTTCCTTTATCCAATCGTTTGGTTGCTTTGGCTGCGATGGATCAGATTTTAAAGAAAAATCCAGGGATTGTTAGTGTGGTCAATCAATGGAAGGTAAAAGGAGCGGATGCTTTATTATCCGAATTGGATAGAAACGCAGAACTTAAAGCGATTATTTTGGCCGAGACGCCTTGGATTGTTCAGGCACAATCTCAGGAAGAACGCAAGCGCTATTTAGCTGAATTGTTGACAGCGGTAGATGCGGTTTCAGAAGGAAAGAATATTTGGAATAAGTTGGCTGCTGGTATTTCTTATGATAAAGATTACCGTGGGTGGCCTTGGCGTTTGGGGATGGCATGCAATGTCGGTATTTCTCGCACCATTCTTTTGAATTTAGAACGTGTACGACAATTTAATCCGACTTTTTATCAGTCAGTGGTTAATCCATTAGTTGTTAACGATGTTATGGGATATGTGATGGCTATGAAGTGGCAGTATTTTAAAGGGTTAAGTCAAGAACAGCAATCGAAACAAGAGGATATTCAGTTGGTTTATTTGACACTTTGTTTTCCAAGTGATTTTAGTAAATACAGTTCGATGTTAAAGATTTTGGAAGCAAATGCCATAAAAGATTGGAATAAACGAACTTTAAATGAGCAGGTTTTGGTTGCAATGATTGCAGATCGTAAAAAGGAAACTAAAACAAAAGCAGCTATTATAGAAGGGGTAAAGCAACGCGTGATTAAGACTAAGGATAGCGGTTATTTCTGGCCTGCTTATAAAAATAGTCAAGGTACGAATATTGGAAGTGTTGCATTGCAAGCAGCTGTTATTTCCTTGTTAGCTACAGATACGACCTCTGCAGAATTGGTGCGTCAAGCTCAATTGTGGTTGTTGTTGAATAAGCGATCCAATGATTGGGGAGATAATTATACCACAACAGAAGCTATTTATGGGTTATTACAATCATCGGATTGGTCTTCCCGTCCTATTGAAGATGTCATTAAGCAGAATGGTAAACTGTTGATTATTCCGAAATTAGAAGCGGGATCGGGATATTTTACAATTGGTTTACAACCAAAATTCATGTCTTTGACCATTGACAAGAAAGGTAGCTTACCTAGTTTTGGGACTGTATTTGGTCAATATTTGGTTGATGTGGATAAGGTGGAGGCAAATCAAACTGGATTGCAGATTAGTAAAACACTCTATAAGGTGACACGTGATGCATCCGGTAAAGAAATCAAGACGAAGCTATCAAATGGGGCGAAATTAACGCAGGGAGAGAAGATATATGTTGAGTTAAAGCTGACGGTTGATCAATCCCTGGAATTTTTACAGATTAAAGATTATCGTGCTGCAGGATTGGAGCCTTTGGAGCAGTCATCAGGTTATGTTTATCAAAATGGAGTTGGTGCTTATAAAGAGGTGAGGGACGCGTCCATTAGTTATTCAATTGAGCAATTGGATAGAGGTGTTTATATATTTGGGTATGAATTGAGTGTTTCACGAAAAGGAAATTATAGTAATGGATATGTTATGGTTCAAAGTGCTTTTAATCCAGAGCTGGTTTCCTATGGAAAAGGGACACGATTAGAGATTAAGTGAAAGGATTTATCCTGGGGAATGCTCTTCAGGATATTTTCCGACTCTTTTGTATTGTTAAGACAAAAAAAAGGCTCCAATTTAATTGGAGCCTTTATCATTTATCATTTAGAGAAGATTAATAATCTTCATCTTCGTCGTCATAATCTTCATCGTCGTAATCCTCATCATCGTCCCATTCGTCATCGTCGTCTGAGTTGATTAAATATTGGCTTGCGATCTCGTCATCGATTTCGTCTTCGTCATCATTGAATCCGAAAAGATCGATTTCCAAATCATCCTCATCGTCCTCAAAGCTAACAGAGTCTTTACCACTTTTCTTGTATGGATTCAGCTTTGTTTTTTTGTTTTTCCCATCTTGTGTAGTATCTACATCTTTTTTAGGAGCAACTTTTAACTTTTTGACAGGAGCAGCTTGTATAATCGGTGGAGTTACAGCTTCATCACCAGATGATCTATCTACACGCGTATTATCTCTAGTGTCCCTTGGTTCACGATTTTGAAATCCTCCTTCACGAGGAGGTCTGTTCTGAAAGTCTCGATTACCAGGACGTTCGCGGTTGTCGTTAGATCTTGGACCACGATTTTGGAATGAATTTCCATCACGTTGTGGACGGGTGTTTCCACCATCTCCTCGATCATCAGCCTTTTTGACCACGCAACTTCTACCATTAAAGGTATATCCGTCCATTGCGTCTATAGCAGCGTCGGCTTCGTGATCATTAGGCATTTCTACAAATGCAAAACCTCTTGGTTTATCAGTCTCTTTGTCTTTGGCAATGGTAACTTTTGAAACAGTTCCATAGCTTTCAAACGCTTGACGTAATTCTACGTCTGTTACGCCAAAATCTAATTTGGCTACAAAAATGGTTGTCATTTTAAAATTTCTGAACTCTAATTCTTGATTCGAATTTATAACTTTTCTTTTTAATTTTCAGTAAGTAACACATAAAAAATTAAAAAAAAGTATCCAATAGGATACTTTGCTAGGTATTTAGGGGTAAATTATTTTTTTAATAAATCACGAATTTCTGTCAATAACTCTTGTTCTGTGGTCAAAACAGGTGTTGTCGGCGCTTCTATTTCAGCAGCGATGTCTTCCTCTTTCTTCTTTATGTTTTGTAATTTATTAATTCCTTTGATGAGTAAGAAAATACAAAATGAAACGACAATGAAATTAATTACTGTTGCAATAAACTTACCATATAGCACACCATGCCAAGATAGTGTTTCAAGATTTTTAGCATTTGCCGCTTCCATCACAGGGTTAAGAATAAGTGGAGTGATAATATCTCCAACCATTGAGGTAACGATAGCGTTAAACGCAGCTCCCATGACTACGGCTACAGCCAAGTCAATCACGTTCCCGCGCATGATAAATTGTTTAAATTCCTGCAACATAAAAAAAGAATTATAGGTTTTGTATGGTGTAAAAGTAATAAACGACTTTTTCTTTTCAAAATCTACTTGTACGAGTAGGGGTGTCTATGCTCAATTGATCGGCTTAAAGTCAGTTCATCTGCATATTGTAATTCACTTCCAACAGAGACTCCTCTACTTAAAGTAGTTATTTTTAAATCAAAGGGATTTAGTTTTTTATAAAGATAAAAGTTTGTGGTATCACCTTCCATAGTTGCGGACAAAGCAAAGATGACCTCTTCCACTGTTTGTTGTTTAATCTTTTCTACTAAAGTTGTAATATTCAATTCTGCAGGGCCGATACCATCCATTGGGGAAATAATCCCTCCTAATACATGATAGACGCCTTGATAAGCTTGTGTGCTTTCAATAGCCATGATGTCCCTAATGTCTTCTACAACGCAGATAGTTGAGTGATCACGGTTAGGATTTGAACATATATCGCACAGATGACTATCAGAAATGTTGTGGCAATTAAAACAGTAAACTACATTTTCATGCAGCGCATTAATTGATGAGGTGAATTGTTTAACCTCTTCTTCATTTCGTTTTAATAAATTTAAAACCAGGCGTAATGCTGTTCTTTTACCAATTCCTGGTAGGGTAGTTATTTGATCTACCGCATTCTGAATGTGTTTACTTTGGATATTCACAGTACAAATGTAATGATTGTTTATAGCTTGAAATCGATTTTCACGGTTCCAATTCTTAAAATTCTTAAGGACTTTGTTATTTTTGTAGTAATCAATCATCAATTATGGCGCAACCAACCATCAATATTCGTAATAAACGTGCTCGCTTTGAGTACCATTTGGAAGATACATTCGTTGCTGGAGTTCAACTTTCAGGGACGGAGATAAAGAGTATCCGCATGAGTAAAGCGAGTATTCTGGAGGCTTATGGCGTTTTTTCTGGAGGTGAAGTTTGGATTAGAAACATGCATATTTCTGAATATGGTAATGGTTCATATAATAATCACACGATTCGTAGGGACCGTAAGTTATTGTTAACGAAGAAGGAAATCGGAAAGATTGAGAAATTTCTAAAAGATAAAGGAAATACAATTGTACCTTTAAAAATGTTTCTTTCCGAAAAGGGATGGGCAAAGCTGGAAATTGCGCTTGCTAAAGGGAAAAAGTTACATGACAAACGTCAAGATCTTAAAGAAAAAGATGATAAACGAGATATGGATCGTGTGATGAAGACCTTTAAATAAATCTGCTATTCAAAGAAAAGTAAATATAGGTGTACTAATCCGGCGACAAGTGCAATTGGAATTGCGATATAGAGCGAACCGTAAAATAGAAAGATGAAAGTAACATTCATTCTTTTATAAATTAAGGTAAACATCGGCAGTAAGAAGAGGAGGATTAATGCCCAGATTGTTGTTTGTGCTTCAATTTCATCCGTACTTGCATCATTTTTATAGTTGATTTTCAGAAAACGATCTTTCCCAAATATATATGTTTTTTGCTCGGTGTAATTGGATTCTATTTCGACGTTATCCCAATTAATGTGCTGCATATCATCGTCTGTTTTAGATTTTTCCACTAAATCAACGACCATTTCCTGAATGTAAGCAGGAATTTCTTCTTGATGAATTTTATTATTGGCTGATCGGTAAGGGAGGCTTTCGTCTAGGATTAACAAAATTGCAAAGAAAAAACAGAACCAAGCGCTGTATTTAAATAATTGAAACTTCTTTCCATTAATCAAGTTGTTGTAGAAGCGAAGATTCTCAGCTTCTTCCTTACGTTTATCTTCGTAGTATTTCTGTTTTGCAGCTCGTATTCGTTCTTCTTTGGTTTGTGATTTCCTTTGAGCAGTAGTTTTGGTTTGCGGAGTAACTGTGACGCTGCTATATGTAATCGTTTTTTTGTTCGTAAGAATCTCGTAAGCCTCTTTTATTTCGATAAATGTTTGTTCACCATTTGGATTTATATCAGGATGATATTTGGCCGCTAATCGTCTATATGCACGTTTAATTTCTTCAGCAGAAGCAGAAGAGGAAAGTCCAAGAGTGTTATAATATCGATTGTAATCCATTCGTAATTATGCATTGTTCAAACGTTGATTTGCGAATGATTTTATCGCTAGGTGTACGCACAAACTTTTCAATATTAGCTATTTTCTTTGGAATATGATAGGGAGGTAAATAGTTATAGAATTTTTTTTGTTTCCATTCGGGTAAAACTGGACCTTCAACTATGATGATTATTTCCTGACCCAGTTGTTGATGAGGTTGATACCAAATAAAGAGTGGTTGGGTAATTAGTGTTTGAATTTGTTTCTCGAGGTCTTCTATTTGTACTTTTATTCCACCGGTGTTAATCGTAAAATCAGCACGTCCTTTCCACTGAAAAGTAGTTTCATTTTGTATATCTACCACATCATTTGTAGACAGTTCTGGAAGACCTAATTGTGGAGCATGTATAATTAATGTCTGATTTTCCTTGTTTTGGCTTACTGTAATTGCAGGTAGTGTATGGTAATGGTCTTGATGATTAAACCCTACTTTTCGCAATGCAATGTGAGAGATGGTTTCTGTCATTCCGAATGTTTGGTAAACGGTGAGTTTTAATTCTTTTAGTTTTTGAATGTATTGCTCTGTAATGATTCCTCCACCAACAATAATATTTTTTATGTTTTTTAATTTTTCTGGATTTTGATCTAATAGTGTTGCAAGTTGTATTGGAGCTATGGCTATAAAGTCATATTCGCCTTCAATTTCTAAAAGCGGATTGAGTTGTGGCTTTACGCAGAGTGCTTGTAAATTATGAATTAATGCTCTTACGATCATCATTTTCCCTCCAATTGTATTGGGATTTAGGCAGATTATTGCCTTGTCGTTTGGTTTTAGCTCAAGAAATTGGAGCGTGGCTTTTGCAGACGCTATGGCGTATTCTTTTTTTATAGTTATCGTTTTTGGGGTACCTGTTGATCCAGAAGTCTTTGTTTTAAAATAGGTGGAGTTTGATTGCCATTCCTTTATAAAATGTAGGATGTCCTCTTGAGGGCAGTTATTTTTAAATGCAAAGTTCATATATTTGGAATGGTATTTGTTTAAAAGTAACAAATTTAAGATTGAAATATGAAAAATTTAAAGCTACTCTTTTTCTTTTTATTTGTGCAATTGAGTATTGTTTTTGCGCAAGAGCAGAAGAAGGGGATTGAATTTAAAGATATTACATATCAGGAGGCTTTGGAGTTGTCAAAGAAAACGGGTAAACCTATTTTTATTGATGCTTATACTTCGTGGTGTGGCCCTTGTAAATATATGTCTGCACGTGTGTTTACAGATGAAAAGTTAGCACAGTTTTTTAATACTCATTTCATCAATTTAAAGATTGAGATGGAGAAGAGTACGGATGGATCTGATGTTGCGCGGCGATTTAGAGTGAATGCTTATCCCACTTTGTTGTTTATCGACGGAAATGAACGATTGATGAGCAGGCAAGTTGGTGCGGTTGATGCTGTTGTACTATTAGATCAAGGAAACTCAGTTGTAAAGAGTCAAAAATAAAAAAAAGGAGCTTTAAGCTCCTTTTTTTAGGGGATTATCTGCAGGTGTTCCATTTGATGTCCCATTAGAGTCTTATTGCCTTGTTTTTTGAACCCTAGTTTGAGGTAAAGTTTTTTAGCATTTGGGTTTTCATCATCTACTAGTAAACCCAGTGTTTTTCCTTTTTGTACGACTATGAGTTGGATGACTTCTTGGAGTAATTTTGTTCCTAATCCCTTTCCTTGATAATTAGGGTGAACTCCAAATGTGTCGATATATATTTCACCTGCTTGAGTTTCATCTTCGGGAGTAATTATTCTGTTGTAGTTATTTTTTAGATAGTTTAATACAGGCGCTCGGAGCATTTCTAGTTTTTCTCCATCGTATATATTTATCGCTGCAATTACTTGTTCGTTTTCCTCTAGCACATAGCAGTTTTTATAGGAGTATTGAGAGATTGGTAAAGCGAGCATATCCAAAAAGAATTGTTTAGCTAGTTCTTCATCATTCTTTCCAATCATGTAGTAGGAGAGCTCTTCCATTGCTAAGAAGATATAGTCTTTTATCTGGTTGATGTCTTTTAGCTCTGCTTTTCTAAAAATCATTTTATTTTTTTAAAAGTATACGGTCAACACTGTATTTACCTGGGCCGAGTAAAAATAGGGAGATATAACATATGGTTAATAATGAAGCGTATTCTTGTTTCCCGAGGAAATTCCATTCGTGTACATTAAATATCATCAGCATACATATAAATAGTGGAATACACGCTAAACGAGTAAATAAACCCATCATTATAAGTATGGAGCATATTAATTCGGCGAAGATGCATAGTGCAAGGCTTAAGCTGCTTGGTAATCCCATGAACGAAACGAAGGATTCATTTATTTCACTGAATTGCATTAATTTTTTCCATCCGTGATTAGGGATCATAAGGAATCCGGCTCCTAGTCTTAACAGCAAAAGACCTAAATCTAGTGTGTTTTTATTCTGAGAAGAAAGTAAGAATTTTTTCATGCATTTAAAGTAGTAAAATGTTTTGTTTTTAGATGGTTTTAAACAAAAAAAGACGTCTATTTCTAGACGTCTTTTCGAATATTAAGATTAGAAAATCTTATTTTTCTTTATCCATTTTTTCTTTCAATCCAGCCAATGCATCTAAATCTCCTAATGTGGATTTTTCGTTGCTTTGGTTGTTAGCGTTCACTGCAGAGTTAGCAGAAGAACCACCTTTTTTCGCTGCTCCTTTAGGTGCTGCAGGCTTATCTTCACCTTCTTCGAAAGTACGTGTGTGTGACACAACGATTTTCTTAGACTCTTTGTTGAACTCGATAACTTTGAAATCTAATGTTTCTTCCACTTTCGCGTTAGTTCCATCTTCTTTACGTAAGTGTTTAGCAGGACAGATTCCTTCTACACCGTAAGGTAAAGCAACGATTCCAGATTTATCTTTGTTTTCGATGATTGTTCCTTGGTGTACAGATCCTTCTCCGAAGATAGTTTCAAATACATCCCAAGGGTTTTCTTCTAATTGTTTGTGTCCTAAAGAGATACGGCGGTTTTCACGATCGATTTCTAATACAACAACTTCCATTTCGTCACCTACTTTGCAGAACTCAGATGGGTGCTTGATTTTCTTTTGCCAAGATAAATCAGAAATGTGGATTAATCCGTCAACACCTTCTTCTAATTCTACGAATACTCCGAAGTTAGTGAAGTTACGAACTTTAGCATTGTGTTTAGAACCAACTGTGTATTTGCTTTCGATGTCGTTCCATGGATCTGGCATCAATTGTTTGATACCTAAAGACATTTTACGCTCTTCGCGATCTAAAGTTAAAACAACAGCTTCAACAGTATCACCAACGTTCATGAAATCTTGAGCAGAACGTAAGTGTTGAGACCAAGACATTTCAGATACGTGGATTAATCCTTCTACTCCAGCAGCGATTTCTACGAATGCTCCGTAATCAGCCATAACTACAACTTTTCCAGAAACTTTATCACCAACGTTGATGTTAGCATCTAAAGCATCCCATGGATGTGGTTGTAATTGTTTCAATCCTAAAGCAATACGTTTCTTATCATCATCGAAGTCTAAGATAACAACGTTTAATTTTTGATCTAATTCAACAATTTCTTCTGGGTGGTTAACACGTCCCCAAGATAAATCAGTAATGTGGATCAATCCATCAACTCCACCTAAATCGATGAATACACCGTAAGATGTGATGTTTTTAACTGTTCCTTCCAATACTTGACCTTTCTCAAGACCAGAGATAATTTGTTTCTTTTGTTCTTCCAACTCAGCTTCGATAAGCGCTTTGTGAGAAACAACAACGTTACGGAATTCTTGGTTGATTTTAACCACTTTGAACTCCATGTTTTTACCAACGTAGATATCGTAATCACGGATAGGCTTAACATCGATTTGAGATCCTGGCAAGAATGCTTCGATTCCAAATACGTCAACGATAAGACCACCTTTAGTACGACATTTAACGAATCCTGTGATAACTTCACCTGTACGTAATACATCGTTAACACGGATCCACGCTTTATGCATACGTGCTGTACGGTGAGAAACGATCAATTGACCTTGTTTGTCTTCTTGAACTTCTACGTACACATCAACAGTATCACCTACTTTTAAGTCTGGGTTGTAACGGAATTCAGAAGCAGCAACAACACCTTCAGATTTGTATCCGATGTTGATGATAACTTCTTTTTTAGTTACAGCAACAACTGTTCCTTCGATAACTTCTTTCTCGTTGATTGAAGTTAAAGTAGCTTCGTACTTGTCTGATAATTCAGAACGTTGTACTAAGTTGTAACCGTCTAATGCTAACGCTTCCCAGTCAAAATCTGCAGTTCCCTGCGGTTTAATTTCTATTGCCATCTGGCTTAAATACTTGTATTTCAGGAACCCTCGACCCTGAAAGAATGATTAATTGTCGACAGAGGGATACGACTTTTCTCTAAATGAGGGTGCAAATATACAATGATTCTCCTTCAAAAACAAATAGTTATATGCTAAAAATGCCTTAGTTTTTGACGTCGAGTATTTTGCTTTCTTTTTCCGCAAATTTATATCTTATTCTGACTAAAATATTTTTCAATTTGAAATGCATATTTTCATTTTGAAAAAAAATCAATCTTGGCATCGGGGTATATAAATCTTGTTTAGTTGTATAAGTGTCTATGCTTTAAGTGTTTGAGTGTG
The DNA here is from genome assembly GCA_045629585.1 of Taishania sp. Lineage (GTDB taxonomy): Bacteria > Bacteroidota > Bacteroidia > Flavobacteriales_D > Crocinitomicaceae > Taishania. The sequence continues at coordinate 9,783 of JAZQRM010000019.1, forward strand.
TTGTTGCTTTGATTTTTGATTAATGGTATAAGAATTGATTTTATTATTATGCAACATTGTCAACTTGTTGCAAAGTTTACATAATTAGTTGATAGGTGATAATTTTTTTAGGTAAGGTTAGGTTAATTAGGTGAGTTTTTATTGTAAAGAGGAGTGTTTAATGACACTCCTCTTTACTTTTTAGTATAATTTACTTCATTATTAGATTACTTTCCTAACGAGAGATTAATTCCTTACCACTAAAATGTTTAATTTTGTTTGAATAAAATTGATGGATGAAAGTTTGTAATAATATATTAGAAGCGATCGGTAATACGCCGATGGTTAAATTGAATAAGGTAACCGCTGATTTACCATGTACGGTTTTGGCGAAGGTAGAATTCTTTAATCCGGGTAATTCTTGTAAAGACCGTATGGCCTTGAAGATGATTGAGGATGCAGAGAAAGATGGACGCTTGAAGCCAGGAGGAACTATTGTTGAAGGAACTTCAGGTAACACAGGTATGGGATTGGCAATTGCAGCTATCGTGAAAGGTTACAAATTGATTTGTGTTACTACAGATAAGCAATCAAAAGAGAAAGTTGATATTCTTCGCGCGATGGGGGCTAAATGTGTTGTTTGTCCAACGGATGTTGAGCCAACAGATCCTCGTTCTTATTATTCGGTTTCTAAAAGATTAGCTGAAGAGACGCCTAACGGTTGGTATGTAAATCAATACGACAATCCTTCCAATGCTATTGCTAACTACGAGCAAACAGCACCTGAAATTTGGGAACAAACAGATGGTAAGGTTACGCATTTTGTTGTTGGTGTTGGTACAGGTGGGACCATCTCTGGTATTGCGAAGTATTTAAAAGAAAAGAATCCAAATGTTAAAGTTTGGGGTGTAGATACGTATGGTTCTGTATTCAAAAAATACCACGAAACAGGTGTTTTTGATGAAAATGAGATTTATTCTTACGTAACAGAAGGGATTGGAGAAGATATTTTACCTAAAAACGTTGATTTCTCTTTAATTGATGGTTTTACAAAAGTAACAGATAAGGATGCTTCCGTTTATTGCCGTCGTTTAGCTAAAGAAGAAGGTATGTTTGTAGGGATGTCTTCTGGTTCTGCTATAAAAGGTGTTTTACAATTAAAAGAGCATTTTGGACCGGATGATGTTGTGGTTGTTTTGTTCCATGATTCGGGTTCTCGCTACGTTGGTAAAGTATTCAACGATGATTGGATGCGGGAGAGAGGTTATTTAGTAGATGAAGTTAAAACAGCTGGTGATTTAGTTGCAGCACATGTTGATAAGCCATTGGTAACTGCTTTTGGTGAAGAAATTGTTGCGCATGCAATTGATCGCGTTCGTAAGTTTGGCATTTCACAAATTCCAGTATTAAAAGATGGAAAATTTGTGGGGTCTATAGATGAATCTACTTTGTTTGCTCATTTAGTTGATCATCCGAATGCATTAGAAACGCCAATTTCACAAATTATGGGTGCTTCTTATCCTGTTGTAAGTGCTTCTGCTTCTGTTGAAGAGGTTTCAAAATTGATCAATAAGGAAAATCAAGCTGTTTTGGTAGAAATGGAAAATGGAAAGTTTCATATCATTACAAAGTACGATATAATTGCATCTTTATCTTAAAACAAAAATGTTTTTCGAAGGTAAAGATCAAATGAGTAGAATAATCCGGTTAGCTGCAAAGCCTAATCGGATTGTTTCTTTAGTACCCTCTCAAACTGAATATTTAGCCTTCTTAGGTTTGGATCATCAAGTTGTTGGTATAACCAAATTTTGTATTCATCCAGCTCATTGGTTTAGTTCTAAAACACGGGTAGGGGGTACTAAAAATGTCGATATTGAACGCGTTCGGCAATTACAACCAGATTTTATTATAGCTAATAAAGAGGAAAATACCTTAAGTGATATTGAAGCTTTGGAACAAATTGCGCCTGTTTATTTGTCTGATGTTATCGATAAAGAAAGTGCTCTTGAAATGCTACTACAGATAGGTCAAATTACGGGTAAAGATGATATAGCCGAAGATTTAGTAAAGCGTATTACAGGTGAATTAGCTTTAGTTACAGCTAGAACACCTTCATTTACGTACCTTTATTTTATGTGGAAAGATCCCTATTATACTGTCGGGAAATCTACTTTTATTTCTAACTGGTTGCGTGAATTTGGAGGGATTAATCTCCAAGAAGGAGAACGTTATCCTGAATACAGTTTTTCAGAAACCTACCAACCTCAAGTTGTTTTTTTGAGTTCTGAACCTTATCCTTTTAATGCCTCGCATCTATCTTTTTTTCAAGAACGTTTTCCTTTGAGTTCTATTGTTTTTATTGATGGTGAAATGGCGAGTTGGTATGGTAATCGGATGCTTCCAGCTACTTCTTATTTAAAGAACTTAATAGAGACTCTAGCTCTTTAATGTTTTTTTCATTTTTCAAAATGTATATAGCTATGTCTTCTAAAAAGTTAGCTTCGTCATTGTAATCTATTTGTCCTTCGATGGATAAGATGTTTTTGGTTTTCATTTTTCCTTTGATGGTAATATTATCCATGTTTGAAATGATTTCCATTGCATCACCAATCACAGGGGACATACTTAGAAAAGTTGTTATCAATGGATTTCCATTTATTTTCAGAAGTTGAATACCTTTTAATTGTATGTCTATTGGGGTGTGATTACCTTTTAGTGTTTTGTTTGAGCTTGTCCAACAAATAACGTTTTTTGCTGACGGATTGCAATCCTTTAAATCAGGATGCTTTAGGAGCAGGTAATTCGTGTCAATATAATTGCTTGTCAAAAGTGTTTCTCCTTTAGGAAGTATTAGCGGCTCACCGTCAATAATATCAACCATAACACCTTTGTACGTGTGGAAGAAAGATTGTATTGGGGATTGGATGGCTTTTAGGAATGGATTTTGTTTTCCATTGACGTCTGAACCTAGGTTTATTGTAAAGTCAGATGAACTATTGTCAAATTCATATTCCTCCTCTAATTTCCATTCAGCAGTTAAGCGAAGTTTGTTTTTAGCATATGAAACTTGTCCTATTAAGTGAGCAAGGTCATTATTTACATGGAATGTGATTACCGCTTTTTCAGTGTATTTGTGACTATTCCATTTTTGTTGGTTGTAATAGTTTTCTAAATCTATGTTTGATAGTGACTCACTTGTTAAAATGCAAACTGCATTTTTGTTATAAGCGAAAAAGAAGTTCGGTGCTGTAACGGAATAGTTTTTCTCGAATTCTTTTTTGTTTGAGAGGTGTATTATCGTTCCTAGAATTTCATGTTCCATGTATTCGTCTCCAAATAGGTGAAACGGTTTGTATGGATTAATTCCCATGTTGGGGGAATTTTCTTTTAAGGAGTCCCACATTTGAAAGCTCTCACGCAGTTCTTCATTTCGCTCACCTTTTATTACGCTACTTAATAATTCTTTCGTAATATTTTTTGGAAATACGGATAGTTGCCAATTTGTTTCAGAATGCGGGTTAAGGTCACTGGCGTTATTTAACTTAAAGAAATAGACGTATCCAATGACAATACCAGTAACTAGAAGACAAGCTACAATTAGGCTTAAAATTATTTTAGAGATTTTTTTTAACAATTTCATTAAGGTAAATGTACATTATTTATAATTACTATTTTTGATCTATGGGAAAATTTGGAATGTGGATTTTAAGATTGTTCGGTTGGAAGATTGATCAGACTCCACCAAATGGTGCGACTAAATGCGTTGTTGCGGTAGGTCCTCACACATCTAATTGGGATTTCGTGATAGGGAAATTAACTTTTTCTTATTATGGAGTTAATGCAAAGTTTTTGATAAAGCAAGAAATGTTTATACCTGGTTTTGGTTGGTTGCTTAAGCGTATGGGAGGTGTTCCGATTAATCGCAGAGGTCGTAACAATATGACCAAGCAGGCGGTTGAATATTTTGAGAAGTACGACAATATGTTTTTGGTTTTTACTCCAGAAGGTACACGAAGTTATAATCCAGATTGGAAAAAAGGATTTTATTATATTGCTCAGGAGGCAAAAGTGCCAATTTACATGGCTTATATAGATTACAAAAATAAGACAGGAGGTTTTGATAAGCTTTTTGAGCCGACTGGCGACGTAGAGGCGGACTTAAAATATATAAAGAAGACTTTAAGTAAATATACAGGGAGATTTCCTGAAAATGGGATTAAAGCCGAGGATTAATTATTCTTCGGCTTTATTGTTCCTGTTGTTTTATCATATCCATACGGGCAATGACGACAACCGCTTTTACAGCAATATCCTCTTTTTAGATGATGTTTTTCTGTAAAACAAATATATCCTTCAGGGGTGTAATAGTATTCGTCATCTTCCCATCGCTTTTTCTTCGAGAAACCATTCATATCATCTGCCATACTCCAAAAATACAGTAAAACTTTTTTTTATGCATTTTGATCTTACAAATTCTACCTTACAAACTATAAAAAGTCCTTTGTTAGAGGGATTAAATGTTCAACTTTTAGTGAAGCGTGATGATTTAATTCATCCAGAGGTGTCGGGTAATAAATGGCGAAAGTTGAAGTATAATTTGATGCAATTTGAGGTGATGCGTAATGATTCAATTTTGACTTTTGGAGGAGCTTTTTCTAATCATTTATTAGCTACTGCCAGCGCTTGTCATAAGTTTGGAATCCCATGTATTGGGGTTGTTCGTGGGGAAGAGTTGAATAAAAATTCGAATATTTTGTTAGCACGTTGTCATGAACTAGGGATGCGTTTACATTTTGTGTCACGAGAGGAGTATGCTTTGCGGGATATGTCCGAATACTATGAGGAATTGAAGCAGCAGTTTCCCAATTGTTTTATTATTCCAGAGGGTGGTGCAAATTATTACGGTATGATTGGTTGTCAAGAAATTCATAAAGAACTTCCTGTTTTTGATCACTTATTTGTAGCTCAAGGTACGGGAGCTACAAGTGCAGGATTGTTATTGGGGATGTCTGAGGAACAGCGTTTACACGTAGTTCCTTCTATTAAAGGCTTTGATGTTCATCAAGAGCTCAATAAATTGTATCGAAAATCAGGTTTAGATGACGAGACAATTTCGGAGTTACTTTTATCATTAACTATTCATGGTGACGCTCATTTTGGAGGGTATGCAAAGACCATGCCTGAATTGATCGAGTTTATGAAATTTGCACGTACTGAACTAGGCTTACGTTTAGATAAAGTTTATACTGCAAAGGCGTTTTTCGCATGTTGGCAAGCTATTCAGAAGGGAGAGTTTAATCATTCAACCGTTGTGTTTTTACACACAGGTGGATTAGGTTCGCATTCAGAAGAGTAAATCGATTATTTCTTTGGCTTCCTTTACATCGTGCACACGAAGTATCTTAGCTCCCTTACTTAAGGCTATTGCGTTAAGAGCAATAGTGCCGTTTATTGATTCTTCAGGTGTTTTTCCTGTTTTTTTATAAATCATTGATTTTCTAGAAAGCCCTACTAGTAAGGGTTGTGGAAGGATGTTTAATTGATCTAATTGCTGAAGTAAAAGATGATTATCTTCCATACTTTTACTAAACCCAAATCCTGGATCCAGGATTATGTCATTTATTCCTGCTTGACTTAATTCTTTAATCTTTTGTTGAAAGAAGTTTATTTGATAATTGATGATTCCTTTTGGGTAATTTTTTACGGTATGCATTGTTTCAAAAGTTCCTTCTACATGCATAAGGATGTATGGGACTTTATTTTTAGCTAGAATGGGGAACAATTCAGGATCGAAAGAGTAGGCGCTAATGTCATTGATTATTGCTGCACCGTTGTCAATTGCAATTTGTGCAACCTTTCCTCTAAATGTGTCAACTGAGATGGGAGAATTAGGGAAGTTTTTGGTTAAAAAATCAGTTGCCCATTTGATTTTTTTTTCTTCCTCGTCAGATGCTATTTTTTCACCATTTGGACGTGTTGAGAACGCTCCTATATCCAGTATTTTAGCACCTTCAAATAGGTGTTTTTCTGCTTGTTTAGCCAATTCCTTTTCGTTGGATACTCTACTATTTTCGTAGAAGGAGTCAGGGGTTATATTGAGTATCCCCATAATCGCTGGAGTACTTAAATCCATTAATTTCCCGTTAACATTCATTCGGTTATACTTATAATTTGTATCTTCAACCATTCAATATGTGCATTTTATAATTCTGATGAGTCAAACTGGGGAGCAATTTAATAAAGTAATCGAGAATTCTCGCGAGATTTTTATTAAAAAAACGATTGATTATGGTACAGCATGGCGTATTTTACGGCCAAGTTCATTAACAGACCAAATCTTTATAAAAGCTCAACGGATACGAACCATTCAAGAAACAGGAGAGAATCGTGTTGGAGAAAGTGTAGAAGGTGAATTTATAGCGATTGTGAACTACTGCATAATGGCAATTATTCAGTTGCGTGAGGTGGATGTAGTTGATTTGGAGCTACCACCTGCTTTGGCGACTCAGCTTTATGACAAGTATGCACAGGAAGCCTATGATTTAATGATGAAGAAAAATCATGATTATGGAGAAGCTTGGCGCGATATGCGTGTGAGTTCATTGACTGATTTAATATTGATGAAGATTTTGCGCGTTAAACAAATAGAAGACAATAATGGAACAACCCTAATTTCTGAAGGGATTGATGCCAATTATTTTGATATGTTGAACTACTCTGTATTTGCTTTAATACATATAACACTTAACGAGAACTAAAAACGATTATGGCCAGAAATTCAAAAATGAATGTTTCCATAGGAGGAAAATCATTACTGTTTAATAGTGTGTTTATCTTAATAAACCTCGCCGGTTTAACCTTGATTACCCTTGGGTTTCACCAATCAGTATTAGAGAATAACACCTTGTTGATTTTCTCTGGAGCTTTGATGATGTTGGTGAGTATTGCCTTACTGTTTGTTTTTCAAGGAAAATTATTATTTGCAAATGTTTCAAGAGTTCTTTTAGGAGGACTTTTTATCGTTTCAGGACTTGTCAAAGCCAATGATCCGTATGGTTTTTCATACAAATTGGAAGAGTATTTTGAAGATGGAGCTTTAGCTTATCGCATTAAAGAAATGTTTGGTGCTCCTACTTTTTCCTTAGAGTTTTTAATTGATTATGCTTTAGTACTATCTGTTATTATCTGTATCATTGAGATTGTTTTAGGCGTTCTTTTAATCATTGGTGTAAAGAATCGATTGGTTTCCATACTAACCGTTTTAATGCTTGTTTTCTTTACTTTTCTTACGGCTCATACTGCAACTTGTGATAAAGACAAATTGTTTTTAGATAGAGATACTTATTCTTTATCTGATCCATTGGCAGCTATCAAGATGGAGCAAGCAAAGGATAAAGAGAATAAAAAGGTTAAGATTTTTTCAAAGACGTCTACTACAGTTACTATTGATGAGCAACGTTCGCCGCAGTGTGTGGATGATTGTGGATGTTTTGGAGATGCGATGAAAGGTTCTGTTGGGCGCTCATTGACACCTTATGAATCTTTGTGGAAGGATATTATTGTATTGTATTTATCGCTTTGGATTGTCATTTCGTCTGCGATTATCCGTCCTAATACAGGTAAGGAAAATGCAGTTTACTTGACGACTTCTATGTTGGTCGTATTGTTCTTTAGTGCAGTGTTCTCGTGGTACTTCCCGCTTGTATTTGCGTTAGCGGCTGTTTTAGGAGCAATCTGGATGTTGCGTGTTGGAGGAAGGTTATTGGGTAATTGGTTTGGGGCAGCTTTATTTGTCGCTTTTATTTCGTGGTTGTTCTGCTTCTTTGTTTTACGTTATGAACCGATGAAAGATTATCGTCCTTACGCAGTGGGTTCTAACTTGAAGGAAAAGATGAGTAATGGAGAAGAAGGGATTTATCAAAACATGCTCATCTATGTCAATAAAAAGACAGGGGAGGAAAAGCAATTTGACGCTTCTTCACAAGAGTTTGTCGATTCAAAGATTTGGGAACAAGAGGATTGGGAATACAAAGAAAACCGTCAAGTAACGATTAAAGAGATGAAATTAGCTTCTATTACGGAGCAATTCAATCCATTTATTGTTCTAAATGAAATAGGTGATCCTGAACGGAATATGACTGTTCTTAAGGAGTTTCTTGCTGATAAAATGGTAGAAATCGTACATGTTAAGAATTTAAGTTCTGATGATATTTATGATGTTCCGATGGAAGAATTTACACTAGAGGAATACACACCTGAATATTATTCGATTATTGATACCGTATATCAAATTGACGCAGAGGTTAGTGAGTTTTCTATTCGTGACTATATTGTTGAAACGGATCAGATCATTTTAATTACATCTCGAAATATTACCACTGCAGATTGGCAGAACATTGATAAGTATAAGAAAATCTATGATTTTGCACAGCAGAATGGAATACCTATGGTATTGATTACATCGACTTCACGAGATAAGATCAATGCTTTCCGTAAGAAATATAATTGGAATATTCCGGTATTTAATAACGATGAAGTTGAATTGAAAGCCATTGCGAGAAGTAATCCTTCCATGATGATTATTCAAGATGGTATAGTTAAAGGAAAGTACTCTCATCGATCAACGCCAACAGTTGATTGGTTGAAGAAAAATATTTTGATAGAAAAAGGAGAATGAGAAAGAGAATCGTTGCAGGAAACTGGAAGATGAATTTGGAATGGAATGAGGCGAAAGCTTTGTTCCATTCTTTGCTAGATGTAACCTCGGGAAATGTGGAAGTGGTTGTTTTTCCTTCTTCCATTTATTTGGCTGCATTTAGTCAAGAGTTGAAGGGAAGTAGTTTGAAAATAGGCGCCCAAAATTGTCATAATCAGATGAATGGTGCATATACAGGTGAAGTCTCAGCTGAGCAATTAAAGAGTATTTCTGTTTCCTATGTTTTAATAGGACATAGTGAGCGGAGAGCATACAACCAAGAGGATAGTGAGGAGTTGAAAGGTAAACTTTTAGCTGCATTAGATGCGGGTTTAATACCAATTTTATGCTGTGGTGAACCTCTAGCTATTCGTGAGGCAGGTAAACAAAATGATTTTGTGACTACTCAGTTACAAGAGGTTTTAAGTGATATACCGATGGAGCGTTTAGCTGATTTAGTTATTGCCTATGAACCAATATGGGCTATTGGCACAGGTTTGACTGCTTCAAGTGCGCAGGCGGAAGAGATGCATGCACATTTGAGAAGTTGGTTAGGTACATTTTTTAATACTGCATTTGCAACGCATACTCCAATTTTATATGGAGGAAGCTGTAATGAGAAAAATGCGCAAGAATTATTTGCGCAACCAAATGTAGATGGAGGTCTTATCGGTGGTGCCTCATTAAAAGCCGAAACGTTTAAACAAATTATTGCAGCTCGATAATGGATTATTTAGAATTAGATATAAAAATCACTCCTTTACAGCCGTTTGGAGAAATATTAATTGCACAATTAGTCGAGTTTGGATTTGATAGTTTTGTGGATACAGATTATGGTGTTCAAGCTTATGGTCCAGTAGATCAAGTGGATATGAATATTGTTCTTGCTCAAACTATTTTAGGTGAAGAAAGAACAGATGTTAATTTTTCTTACGAAGAGAATGTGATTGAGGCTCAAAATTGGAATGCCGTTTGGGAAGCAGACTTTGAGCCTGTTTATGTGGAAGAATATGTGAGTATTTTGGCTCCTTTTCATGATCGTGAACAAGCAAAAGGGATGATTATTGAAATTCAGCCAAAAATGTCCTTCGGAACAGGGCACCATCAGACAACATGGATGATGTCAAAAGCATTGTTTGAGTTGGAAAACATGCCTAAACGTGTTTTAGATATGGGAACGGGTACAGGTGTTTTAGCTTTTATTGCTGAAAAATTGGGTGCAGAAACTGTTGTTGCTGTTGATATTGAAGATTGGTCGGTTGAAAATACAATTGAAAATGCAGAGAGAAATCAATGTACAAAAATTGAAGCTCTTTGTGGGGATATAGACCTTTTAGAAGGACGTGTTTTTGACTTGATTTTAGCAAATATTAATCGTAATGTATTAGTAGCTCATTTGCCTTATTATGCAAAAATGTTAGTGGAAAATGGAACCCTTATGTTAAGTGGTTTTTTTGATTCCGATGTGGACGATTTGGTTAAAAATGCAGAGCAATATGGTTTAGAAAAGGTGCATGTTTATCAAAAAGATAATTGGTGCGCTATTAAATTGATTAAAAGAGCTTAAGATGATGAAGAGGTTGTTAATATTTCTGTGTTTTATAGTATTGTACGTAAACAGCTACGCACAAACATTTTCTAATGATCGCGCAAAATTTGCTCGTGAGTTTCAGTCCGCTGTTCAATCTTCATTAGATGCTGAACATACTAAAAAATTAAAAAATATTTTACTTCCAATTCTTCAAAGTCCCACAGAAATTAGTGACCGACATTTTTCTGAAATGGTAACTGCTTCCAATACCATGATTGAAAAAAAATTGTTGGTTTATCCGGATGTTTACAACTATGTATATTCTATTTGTGCATTGGTTATGAACAAGCAAAGTGAGTCCACATTTGATGCTTTTGATCAGACTATTGATAAATTATTATCGTCAAAAAATCCTAAACGAATAGCCGATTATGTCGATGCTACTTCTACTTTTTTTTACGAGCGTAAATTAATTGGGAAATCGAATTTTGAATGGTATTATTACGGAGGAACTTTTGCTTTTAAATATTCCGATAAACCTTTTATCGAATTTAAAGGTGGAAATTTGATTTGTCGTGCGATTGATCCATCTTCTAATTCTACCAAAGCAATAGATTCGGTCGTTGTTTACAATACTGATGGACTTTATGATCCGACTCTGCAACAATGGGACGGGAACTCAGGAAGAATCAACTGGGTGAAAGTTGGTTTACCTGAGGCAGAAACATATGCTGAATTAACTCGCTATCGGGTTTCTTTTAAATCGAGTGATTTAAGAGCTGATTCTGTGATGTTGCGTACTCCCTTCTTTAAAGAACTTATACCAGGACGAATTGCTGATAAAGCGATGAAAATTACCCGTAAAGAGGATAAGAGGTATCCGCAATTCACCTCCTATAATACCAATCACATGATTAAGGAGTTAAAGCCAAATGTGGATTATAAAGGTGGATTTGCATTACAAGGAAGTCAGTTTTATGGGGCAGGAAATAGTAGAGGTATGGCTCAAATTATTCTGAAAAAGAACGGTAAGCCTTTTGTTACATCTTCGTCAAACGAGATTTTCATTACTGATGAGCGCATATATTCTTCGAACTCTATTATTGCAATAAAATTGCAAAGTGGTGATTCTATCACACATCCGGGTGTTTCTTTTGACTATTTTTTTAAAGAAGGTACGATTAATTTTGTTCGTACTACTAGTGGTTCAGGACAAGCTCCTTTTAGAGATACGTATTTGAATCTAGAATATTATGTACCCAAGCTTCAGTTAAATGAAAAGGAGAACAAGCTTTATTTGACTTTTGATAAGGGAATGAGTCAGGAGCAAAGAATAGCAAAGCTAGAATCCTTTGATTATTTTGACATCCGAGTTTACGAGCAGATGAATGGGGTGGCATCGCAAAATCCGTTGGTTGCTTTAGATAAATTTACTTATGACAATGATGAGTATTATATAAATGAAGGGAAATGTGCATCTGCTTTAGGAGGTACAATTTCTCAAATGAAACCTTTAATGTTAGAGTTAGCCAATCAAGGTTTTATAACTTATGACACGGAATCGAAGATGATCTTGATCACTCCGAAGGTTTCAAATTTTGTAAAGGCACGTTACAGTAAAAAAGATTATGACAATATTTCTTTTTTAACTGCCCTTAATCCAAAGGAGTTTAGAGCTTATACAGCGGAACAGATTAAAGAAAATCCGGCTCTTCAGCAGTTGATTGAAGAAAGTAAAAGTATCAATGCAAGGCGTAGGGCACAGGAGCATTTTGGTGTTTTTGATTTGAATACATTAAAAATGAACCTTGTGGAGGTAGAGCAAGTTTCTTTGTCGGATAGACAAGGTGTTGTCGTTTTTCCAAACGACGGTAAACTACAGATTGGCCGTAATCGTAGTTTTGAATTTAATGGGTGGATCAATGCCGGAAAAGTAGAGATTGAAGCACTTAGTGCAAATTATAATTATGATGATAATATTATTCACTTACTTCAAACGCGTAAGTCATATATTAGAGCACAACCAAGAAAGCCCGAGCATGGTAAATATGGTATTCCAACAACAAGTTCATTTGCCGATATTATTGGTCAGATTAAAGTGGATTTACCAACCAATCGTTCAGGTTATAAGCAAACGAAAGAAACCTCAATATTTCCAATTCTTGAAGTAACAAATAGTACAAAAGTATTTTATAATTATTCTGATTTATATCGCGGAGCTTATGATTCTACACGATTTTACTATAGCTTAGGACCCTTCGTAATTGATAGTCTTGATAATTTTAATGATGTAGCTTTCCGTATGAAAGGAACTTTAGTCTCAGCTGGAATTTTTCCTAATATAAATGAGGAGTTACGTATTATGCCAGATTATTCTTTTGGATTCTCAACTTCTGCGCCAGAAACAGGATTGAACTTTTATGGAACAGGTGCAAAGTATGCCAATAAAATAGTTCTGTCGAATAATGGATTACAAGGTGCTGGTACTATAAAGTTTCAGCATGCAACATCTGTTTCTAAAGAATTGTTTACTTTCTTACCGGATTCTACGTTGGGATATGTAACCTTTGTAAATGAACCAGTTTCCAAAGGGATTGAATTCCCGAAAGTAAGATCTGACAATGCGTATATGGTTTATTTACCTAAAAATGATCTTATGCGTGTGTACTCAACTCCAAGAAATGATCTAGATTATTTTGACGACGAAGCAAAGCTAAGAGGTATGACTGTTATTCGCGCAAATGGGATGACAGGTAGAGGTTTAATGACTTTCAATACAGCTACCATTGTGTCCGATAAATTTGTTTATAAGTATAAAGATATATTGGCAGATACGTCGAGTTTCAATTTGAGTAACTCCTATAAAGAAGATGGTGAAAGTGAGCTGGCATTTGAAACACGAAATGTAAAATCCAATGTTAGCTTTACGGATCGAAAAGGTGTTTTTGTCTCAAATGCAGGTACTTCTGAAGTGAAATTCCCAATTAATCAATATATCTGTCGTATGGATCAATTTACTTGGTTTATGGATAAAGAAGAAATTGAATTAGAAAAAGAAGTAGATAAGGACATGGCAGTGGATACCGGAGTGGATTTGGTTGGACCGAATTTCTTTAGTATTCACCCTAAACAAGATTCGTTGCGATTTAGAGCGCCAATGGCACTTTTTAACATGAAACAAAAAACGATATTTTGCACTAATGTTGAGTATTTAGACATAGCTGATGCACGTATTTATCCAGACAGTTCAAAAGTAAATATCCGTAAAAAAGCAAAGTTAGACCAATTTACCAACGCAACGATTATTGCTAATTACATTACCAAATATCATAAGTTTGAACGTGCTACTGTTGATGTTACCGCAAGAAAGGCTTATACCGCTTCAGGAGAATATCCTTATTATTCAAAGGATAGTATTCCAACTTTTATTCTAATGCAAAATATTAAGCCTGACTCTGCTTTTGTTACTCGTGGAGAAGGAGTTGTTGAAAAGGACCGTAGTTTTAAGCTGAATGAGCATTTTGATTATTATGGAAAATTAAAAGTTGTTGCCTCCTCTCCAGAAATATATTTTGAGGGAGCGACTCGTATTAACCACAATTGTACAGATTACGAGCGCAATTGGTTAGCGTTCTCTAGTTTTGTAGATCCTAAAAACATTCAAATACCTGTGAAAAGTGTGATGAAGAATTTAGAAGGAGAGGCTATATCTGCTGGAATTGTTTGGAGAGATTCACCTGTAGTAGATAGTATCGCTTTGTACCCTACGTTCTTGTCCAAATTGGTAAATGCAAATGATCCAGTTGTGGCTTCCGCACACGGATATTTGACTTATAATAAATATTCTAATGAATTCCAGATTGGAACAAAAGAAAAACTAGTAAATCGTAACGCTGCGGGTAATTTCCTTGCAATGAATGTTAATACGTGTAACCTATTGGCAGAAGGAGTTATTAATTTGGGGATGGATCATGGCGATTTAAATGTTGAGACAATTGGAACTGCAAATTATGATAAGGCAAATAATGAAACCCGTTTTAATCTAACTGCTCGATTTAATATGCCGTTGGATAAAGGACAAATGAAAGATGTTGCAGAACGCATTAACGAAGCAAATTTGAAGCCGATGGAATTCAATTTGATGAATACCTTAAAGATGGCTGTAACCAATTGGAGCGGTCCAGATGCTGCCGATAAGTTAGTGGAAGATTATAGTATCAAAAATGAAGTTAAGCGTGTACCTGTTGGCAATGATGCCGCAATTGTTCTGTCGGGAATACATTTGAAATTTTATAATTCCCAAGCAAATAATTACAAAGGATTGATATCAACTGTGGAAAGTGCAATACTTGTTTCAATGTTTGATAAACCTGTTATGAAGTATGTTAAATTTGGTGCTTTCTTTCAGCAAAAATATTCTGGTGCTGGTGGGGATTGGATGGGAATGTTAATTGATATTCCGGGAGGAAGTGAATACTTCTTTAATTATTCAATGAATAAAAAGGATGGAATATTGGACATTGTGACGTCAGATGATGCATTTAAGTCTGCTATTTCGTCACAAAAAGAGGACAAGCGTAAGAAGAAAAACTTCTTATATCAATTGGGTCAAGGTGGTCAAAAACAGATCTTTTATAATTTATTTTAGTATTCATGATTGATTATATCGTATTCGGGTTAATTGCCTATTTAATTGGTTCTATTCCTACTGCAGTTTGGATAGGAAAAATAAAATATGGAGTTGATGTACGTGAACATGGTAGTCACAATGCTGGCGCAACTAATACATTTAGAGTTTTAGGCAAAAAGGCAGGTACAACCGTTTTGATAATAGATATCTTTAAGGGATTTATACCTGTTTTTTTGCCATTCCTTTTTCATGTTGGTCCCTGGAATTCTGAAGAGTTGATTACAGTGCAGATTGTAGCTGCATTAGGTGCCGTTTTGGGTCATGTGTTTCCGTTATATGCTGGATTTAAAGGAGGGAAAGGTGTCGCAACGTCATTGGGTGTGATCATTGGAATTCACCCACCAGCCGCAGGTATATGTATAGGATTGTTTTTAATTATCTTCTTGACAACACACTACGTTTCTTTGGGTGCGATTTGTGCGGCATTAGCATTTCCTATTGTACTCTTTTTTGTTTTTAATGTTACTTCGCCATGGTTGATGGGATTCGCAATTTTATTGTCAGCCATCGTTATTTTAGCACACAAGAAAAATATTGGACGTTTGATAACTGGTACCGAAAGTAAAATGTTTATTTTCAATAAAAAATAAAACAAATTCATTAAGTGGTGAAATTGAAATTATATCTAGTAACCCTTTTTGCTTTAATTGTTTCTACTACTACATGGGGACAAGAAGATTCAGATCTTCGCTCGAAAGCAAATGCCCTTTTTATTAAAGAGGATTATACAGAGGCAACCCAGTTGTATTTGCAGTTATTATCTTTGAATCCCAAGGATATTGAATTAAACTTTCGGTATGGAGTTTGTCTTCTCCATAATTCTGATAACAAATCCGAAGCGATTCGTTACTTGAACTATGTTGTTAAAGAAGATCCAAGTAGGATAGATGCCTTTTTTTTTCTTGGAAAGGTTTATCATCTTGGGTATAATTTTGAACAAGCACGATCTTATTATTCACAGTACATTCAGAAAGCGGGTCCTAAAGGGAAATATCTTCAGGAGGCAAATCGGAATATTTTAATGACTCGTAACGGAGAGAAGCTTTTATCACATATTACAGATATACATGTTAAAGAGAAGTTAGAAGTTAAAAAAGATAATTTTTATCGAGGTTATTCTCTAGATGATGTTGGAGGTTCATTAATACAAGCTGTAGATTTTCAGTCTAAAGTTGATAAAAAGAAGAAGCACAAACCTATCGTTCATATTTTGCCAACTTCTGACCTTGTTTATTTTTCTTCCTACGGAGATGGTGATAATTTGGATATTTATGTGATTCGACGGCTACCAGATGGTAAATATGGGAGTGCTCAAAAAATAAAAGGTGAAGTGAACACGGACGCTGACGAGGACTTTCCTTATATGCATCCTAATGGAAAAGAATTGTTTTTTAGTTCGAAAGGGCATAATTCGATGGGGGGATATGATATTTTTAGATCAACATTGGACCCTGAAAACAATCAATTTACTGATGTGAATAACATTGATTTTGCAATTTCATCTCCAGATGATGATCTGCTTTATATTGTGGATAAGGATTATAAAAATGCCTATTTTGCTTCAAATAGACAAGCTAAAAATGGAATGATTTCGCTTTATAAGGTATCCGTTGATCGATTTCCCTCTGCGCTTGTGATTTTAAAAGGAACCTTTAATTCTAAAATAAATAAAGATTACAAGCAAATTACAATTGATGTTTTTGATGACCAAACCAATCGTAAGATTGGACGCTTTCAGACAAATGAGCAAGGTGATTATATTGTTGTTCTGCCACGAGGAGGAAAGTATGTATTTAAGAGTTCATCAAATCAATTTGCAGGTAATTTTTCACAAGTGGTTGAAGTACCTTATCTAGATGCCGTCAAGCCGCTTCGACAGTATGCAGAACACTCTTCTAAAGATAATGGATCGACCATTCTGTTTGTTAATGCTTTTGATGAACGAGTAGAGAATAGTTCTGATGTAATAGCTGAAGCTCTTAAGTTAAAAGGAAATCTTTCCCCGAATGAAGCACCAGTCTTACAAAAGGAGATAAGTAATCTTTCTTCTACTTTATCTAAAGCCACGCAGCAAGTTGGTTTGCCTGATTGGAGCGCGAATACATTGTTTTCTCACATTGATGAATTAGGAAGTAAATATGTTAATGAAGCTGAAAAACTAGCTAATCTTTCGGGTATTCTAAATGCTACGGTCTTTTCGGAGTTGCAAAAAATCGAGAAGATTGATTTACAGTTGATTAGTTTAAGCCAGCAGTTGGGAGAATCATCTTCAAACACACAGGAAAGAAGTATTCAAGAAAGAATTAATCAGTTAAATGATCAAAGGCAAGAAAGCCTAAAATGGATTGATATTTTAGAAAGCAATCGGAGCAAGATTCAAGATCTTTATGAAAGTAATACACTAAATGACGCTGTTTTAGTGGATGAGATTCATCAAATGGTAACGGAGTTGCATGTAGCAAAAGGGCAAGGGGAGGATGCGTTTGTAAAGACCCTATTAAAGTATGAAAAGCAAATTAAGCTTCTTAATAAAGAAACCAACACGATTTATAAAAAAGTGATTAGTGAAAAAGCTGTATTCGATAGGAAAGAAGAACAATTTAGTCTACAAGATAAGACCAATAAAAGTCGTTTGAAAGAATTGAATGAGCAATTAAATCAATTAAATGAAACTTACGAATCGGCCAAATCAAAGCAGAAAGTAACCATTGAAAATCAAATTGAGCGCATCACAAATGAAGTTACTGAGATTACGAGCAATTTAGAATTACTTCAAAAACAAATAGCTTTATTACAAGTGAAACGAGATAGTATTGTGAAATTACTACAAGCTATTGGAAGGGTTGAGCAGTATAGAGGGACTCCAGTCTCATCTAAAATGTTAAACACCGCTCAGCTTGGTTTTACGAATAGTGATGTCACACAAGGTAAATTAAATACCAATACAGCAGTTGCTCAAAATATAGTTGATGCGAAATTCTTGACTAGGCAAAGTGATTTAAAAAGCATTCGAACAGATGATGAAAATAAAATAGAGGATAAAGAAAATGCGCTAGTAAATGTGCAAGAGGTACAGAGTTATAATGTAAATAAAGCGACTGACATTGCAAATAATCTCTTTCAGAATAAAACAGAAGTACCGAATGAAATTGCGACCAACTCTGTTGTGACTAGTGAGATTGAAAAGAAGAATACAACTACTCCGGTTGCGACTACTGGCGAACTAGGAGCTACAATTTCCAATAATCAAAAAAAGGAGGTAGAATCTGTATTGCCTGAGCGAGCAACAAATGCCACAACAAAAACGCGTTCGGAGTTTGAGAAAACAGGTACAGCCATAAATGAAATTGGGAATGTTACTGAATCAAATTCAAGAGTCATTCCAGATGGCGTTATGAATCAGTCAAACATTTCTGTAGATGTAGACCAAGAAAACGGGGTAAGTGCTTCTCAGAGAGATGTCCAGCTAGAAAATAGTTACATTTTTGTTGCTAAGTTAAGTGAGGAAGCTAAAGATTATTTAAAAGGGATCGATAAAAATTATTTAACACGCGTCGAGAAGTTAGAACAAAGAAAATTAAACGCGGGTGAGCAACGTGTTTTGATTGATTTACATCGTAAATTTTTGGATAAAATCGAAGAGCAACAAGGGCAGATTACTTTTCAAGAGAGAAAACCTTTGATGGAAGGAGAGTTGCAATTGCTTGAGTTATTGAACGCGCAAATAACGCAATCGATTCAGCAATTGAATAAGCACCTTTCTGATGAAATGGATGAAGAAAAGCCGACTAATGTGAAGGACATTTCTATAGTAAAAGCGAATACTATTTCAGAAATAAATCAAGTTGTGACAAAAACTGCAGATGTAAATGCAGTCATTTCACAAACAGATGTTTCTAGTTTAAGCAATATTCAGGCAGGTGAAACAAAAAATGTAAATAAGATAACAGAAATTGGTGTTCAAATAGAGCAAAATCAACAAGATGAAACACAAAAAGATGTTGCCAATAGTAGCGTTAATAATGTTAATCCAGAGAACAATCTTGTCAATCAAAATGATGTGATAAGTGATGTTTCAAAATCAACGACTACACAATCACCTGAGATTCTTGGCTTAAAGGAGTCTAGGGTAAACTTAACAAATCAAGTGATTGAGGCAAGACAAGCTTTAGATCTAGCAAATACTAAAAAAGAGAAGAAAGTGATTTTAGATCAGATTCAATCATTAGAACGAGAGTTAGATACAAAATTGATTGCTTTAAACGACTTGTATTTTGACTTGCTATTTCAGGACTATAGTCTCAAGGAATCTGGTGATTTGTCAGAATTAGAAAATAGTTATGTTCAAAGGATAGACCAAGGTACTGCAAATTACCAAAAAGAGAAGGATGTAATAGAAAAGAGAGCGCTTTCCGAAAAACGGGTGGAATTGGTTGAAGAGTTAAACAGTTGGAGTGATTATCAAAAACAAGTCGATTATTTGGAAGTTGTTCGTCGGGAAACAAGTACAGTAATTAGTCAAAAAGAGCTTGGAATTTTGGCGAATTATTTGGCTGTTAAACAAGGTGATCTCGAACAATTGGTTCTGTCAAATCAAAAGTGGCAGCCTAAGAAAAAGGTGGATAAATTGAAGAAAAAGGAGCAAGATATGCTACTTTCCGATTTGCTGTTTCAGAATGAGGCTCTGCTACAAGATATAAAGGTACGTATTAAACAGGAGAGGAAGTACTTGTTAGATCCAATAGTAAGTAACCATGCGCCTACCTTCGTGGAGGAATATAAGATTTTAGCGTCGGAAGAATATGAAGCTTTCGCGACACTAAAGCAAAGGGAACAAGAATTGAATTATTCGATACAATTATTGACAATTAATTTGGATGAGAAGCGAGATTATGCTCATCGATTATATTTTGAAAAGCCTAAAAGTGAGTTACTGAGAAGCACGATCACGGAAATTGAGGGATTAGAGGCTACACGTGCTGCAAGAAGCACTGAAAGGGATCTTTTGATGAAGGAGTTAATAGCTTTAACCCCTAAAGATACTTCAACTGCATCTTACTTCAATAATTTAGTACAACGAGGTGTTAATCCTATTATTCATAAGCAAGTACAAGGTGATTTGGTTGAAATAGGAACAGCAGGTATCCAATTTTCAAATGATCCTAATTCCTTACGTAAAGATATCACCCTTTCGACAGCAAAAGGTTTGGTTTATCGAATTCAAGTTGGTGCATTTAAAAATGCTATAGGCAGTCATATTTTTAGTGAATTTAGTCCAGTTACCACTGAAATGATGTCTAATAGTAATGTGAAACGATATATCGCAGGGTATTTTCCAAGTATAGCTATTGCAAAAGAGGCTCAAGAGCAAATTCACGCACTCGGATATAATGATGCTTTTTTAGTAGCTTATTGTGATGGTGAACGTGTTACGATTGCTAAAGCTAAAGAATTGGAAAGGGAAGGTACTTGTTCGGTTGGCTATATTGAAAATATTTCTTTCGAAATAAATAAAGAAATACGTGATAAAGCAGTTAAAATTGATCGAAATCAGGTTGATTTGTCTTCCATCAATCCAAATGATTATAATAAAGGATTAGGTATTGTTTTGGCGGAACCATTGGAGGAATATTCTGGTTTATTTTTCACTGTACAAGTAGGTGTTTACAACCGTCCTACTACAGCAGAGCGTTTCCATAACCAAAAACCTTTATATACCGTTCGTGCGGAGTCTGGGCAAATTCGCTATTCAGTTGGCATGTATTCGGATTTGTCATTGGCTCGAGTAAGAGAAAAAGAATTACGAAGTATTGGATTGAAAGATGCTTACGTAGTGGCGTATTATAACGGTGAACGGATTACTCTTTCAAAAGCTTTGGATTTAATGGATTCAGGTGTTGTTCCCGGTTTTACAAACAAAGCTATTCCGCCAACAGTAACGAAGGAAGCGAGTACTATAGTTAAAGAAGAAGTTGTGATTTTTAAATCGACACCTAAACCTGTAATTGCTATCGAAAAGGCGTATATCCAATTGATTTCTATTGATTCATTTACAGCTGTTCCTGTTGATTTTTTAGATCGTTTCAGAGCCAAATCCTACTTTTATTTTGATCATGTTGACGGAAGGGTTAAGTCCCAAATTGTTGAAAAGCACCATTATCTTTTTGATATGGAGAGTCTTCGAAAATTTTTTTACATAGACAATGATCAGCTTCGGTTAACAAATGAATTAAATAGCGGTGTGATCTCAATCACTTTAGAGCAGGAAAAAATACCTGCGGAATTAGCCGATTTTATTTTAAGAATTTCGAATCGAACAGAGTTAAAACAATTGGATAAAGGAATGGAAATACATATCTTTGTCAAAGATGAAAAGGACTCTAAACGTTTAGAGAATGGTTTGAAGTCCATGGGCTACTCATCAAAAAAGATTTTAAAAACCAGATAAAATGAGGGGTAATCATACAGAGACAGAAGAAAAAGTAGAAAGTTTAGCTTCCTTATTAGAGTCACATTCTTTAGTCGTTTATAATGATGACGTCAATTCTTTTGATCATGTGATAGAATCTTTGATTAAAGTTTGTCGACACGATCCTATACAAGCTGAACAATGTACTTGGATTATTCATAATAATGGCAAATGTCAGGTTAAAGTTGGAAACTATGAAAAACTTGAACCAATGTGTACAGCGTTGTTAGATAGAGGTATAAGTGCAGTGATTGAATAAAAGTTAAAAATAAATGAAGTTAACGCTTGTTGATAAAGAAAAAAAAGTTAACTTTGCACACGCAAATGATTTGCAAAACATGGCTTCGTGGCGCAACTGAATAGCGCACCTGATTACGGCTCAGGAGGTTTCAGGTTTGAATCCTGACGAGGTCACTATAAATCCCAATATCTAACTTGATGTTGGGATTTTTTTTATTCTTTAATTTTGGATTTATAGTGGATTAGAAGGGGTCAAGTTCAAAAGAAATCAAGAATTCAAGTTCAAAGATTTTGAAGAATAGTAGACCATTATCTTTTAAGCGAGTACTTATTTGTAAATAGCTGTAAACAAGTATGTTTAATTTATTGATTATTTTTTTTCTTAATGGATTGTTAATTGTTTGAGAAAAGACTTGTAAATACTGAATAATTCCTTACCTTTGTACACGCAAAACATTTGCAAATGGCTTCGTGGCGCAACTGAATAGCGCACCTGATTACGGCTCAGGAGGTTTCAGGTTTGAATCCTGACGAGGTCACTAAAAACCCAATATCTATTTTAGATATTGGGTTTTATTTTGGCTATAATTTTGTTAATTGATTGTAATTCAAGTAGCTTAACAATTATTTGGTTGGTAATGATTTCTTAATGCTCTTTTTTTGTAGCTAGAAAACATATTACTATGCGATTATTATACCTTACAATTATACTGTTATGTATTCAATTTCTAACGAGTTCCTTGCTCGCTAGTGAAAGGATTGATAACTTAAAAGCTAACGATCTAAGTCTCGGTAGTAGAGGGGTGCAATTAAGCACGCCCTTAAGTTTTGCCAATTTTTATTTCCTAGACAAACTCGAAGGGGAATATTTTTACCGTCGTTTGATTAATTATTATTACTTTAAGCGGTCTAGTGCTTTAATAAGTTCTTATTCGGACACAGATGCAGGTGATGATATTGTAGTGGATTGTCCATCAGGTCCTATTGCAGTTTATGAGGGGTTGTCACTTATTTACACCCCCTCTTATACGGGAGGTACTGATGTGGAGGTGACTACGCGAAGTTATACCTCAATGGATTTATTGACACTAACTGTGCCTCAAATAGATGTTGTTGATATTAGCTCTTCAGGAGAAATTATACCCACTTCTGATTTTGTTGTTCGATATCGTTATCTAGATAGAGTAACAAATGATTCTACTATTTGTTTGGTTCAGTATACAGTGTTGAAATTTACGGAGAGTCAGTTATCATGCGGTTCACCGATAGTCGAAATATTACCCGATGGCGTAAATGAAATAACGGATACGACAGGGTGGAATTTACCACATGTGGGGGTGAGTACCCATCCCAATTTCATATCTACTATTACAGTAAATGATCCTTCAGGTTTATTAGATGCACCTATATCAATACCTTTCGGTAATTATGTGTTAACATATAATGAAACCGTTAGTTATCTAGATCAATATTGTAGTGGAGCAATTTACAGTAATTGTACGCAGATTTTAAGGGTTTACGATACGCCTAATCCGATTGTTGTTCAATGTCCAAATGATGCGATAACAGGAACTTTCGATTATAAGGTTACAGATTCAATGTATTTACTTTTTGTGCCAGCCCATAGTGGGGGAAGTGGTCCAATTTCAGTGGCTACACAAAGTTCTGTTGCTGGTGCACCGACTGTTCCACAAATTGAAATTGGGCATCTTTCGCTTAATTTGCCACCTACCTTTCAGATTATCTATCAATTTAGGGATACGATGCGCCAAGTGGAGACTTGTACTGTAGATTTTAATTTAAGCATTGATTCTGATCCAATGACTTGTAGGACGAATATTTCTTCTGAACTAGCTGTGGGAGAAACAAGTAAAGTCGTAACTTGGTCGGATCCAGTATCCGGTGCTACAGGGAATGCTGCTAATGGAGTGATAACAGTCGTTTCTCCAAATTCAGGGTCATTATTTACAGATCCAGCCACATTCGTGACATATAGTAATTATTATAGAGCAACAGATCAATATTTTAATAAGCGTGGTAGTGAATCTTGTAACTTTTTTGTCATATTAACACCCGCTGGAGGTGGTGGAGGTGGTGGGTTTGTGGCAGTCTGTCCAGATCCAGTTCGTTTAACCGTGACTGCAGATGAATGTGAAGGTGCAGTCACTTGGATTAGTCCAACGACAGTTGGTGGAGTTGCTCCTATTACTTTAGTTAGTAATACACATGATTCAGGAGATTTCTTTCCTTTAGGGAATACTACTGTAACGTACGTGTTTAAGGATGATATCGATCAAGAAGCAAGCTGTTCTTTTAATGTTGAAGTTATTCGACCTTTGGCATGCCAGGGTGATGTACTATATAGACCAGCGACAGGATATGATGCTACGGGGGTTACCGTTGCTGTGCCGTATTTTAATAATTGCGGAGGTTTGTATTCACTCGAAAGATTTCCAGATGAAGGCTATCGTTGTCCAATTGGAGAAACTGTTTATTCGTTTAACATTAAAGATAATGTTTCAGGAGATATTTTAACTTCTTCAGGTTGCTCTTTTATTATTAAAGTTTTAGGATTAGATAATTTAAATAATCAGTCAGAGCTTTGTCCACCTAATAGAAGATTTTATTTGGATGACTGTGAGGTAGATATTTTAATACCTAGTGTTGATCCTAGTCTTGAAGTTGGATCTACAATTATACAGACAATTGCAACGACACCGCCATTTGAAAATGATTATTTTTTTCCGAATCCAAGTTTGAATCCTTTCATAAATTCTTATTATCGAGAAGGTAAATATTATTATACAGTTGACTTTCCATTCGGTCTTTGTGTCTTTACTTTGGATGTATTCGGTTTTATTGCAACGCCAAAAGGTGTTTTGTGTCCAAGAGATACTATCGTAGTGAATTCTCAACCAGGCGCTTGTTCTGCGACTTTAGATGCAGATTTATTGACTGAACTAAATGGTTGTCCTAGGCGCTATCCTCTAGGTAATACTACTTTTACTCCTTCTTTAAATCAATCTTTCCCTGTGGGGGTAACAATGGTGACAAAAAGGACATTTGTGAATTTTTATAACGCGATGAACTATGGTAGGCCTTCTGATTGTAGTTTTTATGTAAAAGTTGTTCCAATTCATGAAGAGCCTTTAATGTGCCCGAGTGATATTTCTGTTGTCGCAGATCCTGGAACTGCAATAGCTACAGGTGTAACTTGGGAAATACCCACTTTTAACTCTTGTAATGGACATTTTAGTTTAATAGCGTCGAGAGAGCCTAATAGTAATTTTAGGTACGGAACT
>JAZQRM010000020.1:0-31840 GCA_045629585.1 Taishania sp.
ACCTTACGAAAAAGCAAAGGTCAAGCGCACTTCAAATTCTTATCAGGTGATTAACAAACGAAAGGGATTTTCATTGGATGTCAACTTTAAAATTGGAGAAGCGATCCATGAAAAAACGGCTTTAGATGTATGGTTAACGGAGCGCTATTGCCTTTACCTTGATCAAAAAGACAGGTTTTATCGTTTCGAAATTCAACATGAAGAATGGAAATTGAATAGAATTCACTTTGATCATTTGCATTTAGCGTATCAATTTGGTGCTTTTTCTACTCAACAGGTGCCGAATCTCGCGCACTATTCTCCGGGTATACAGGTTGTGGCTTGGGGGAAAGAATTGCTCTAAGTTTTTGAGTTGGTCAGTTTTTAAGCGATCAATTGTGATAACGGCATGCGACAATGATTATTGCATTTTCAGAGATGGCATAAACCAATAGATGTTCGCTGTCAATTCTGCGGGACCAAAAGCCTTTTAGGTCATGTTTTAATGCTTAAGGTTTGCCCATTCCTTCGAGAGGTGTACAAGTAATCACCTTGATAAGTTCATTGATGCGTTTCAACTTTACTTTGTCATTTTGTTGCCAAAATAGATAATCATTCCAAGCCGTTGGTGTCCATGTGATTTTCATTCCTGTTTCAAGACTTGAACTTGATGATTTCCACTTTTCATTTCCTCCATGGATTTCAATAAGACTTCTCTATTTTTGCCACTCATCAAATAAGCGGTTTCCTTTAGTGCATTATACTCCTCTAGTGGAACCAAAATAAGGTCTTTATTGTCTTTACGCTTGATAATCAATTCTTCCACATCATCTACGACCATGTCCAACCATTTCTTAAGGTTTAACCTTAAATCTGAATAATTAATCACTTTCAGACCTTTGTTTTTAGCAAAATTAGTAGAACGTACTCATTTACGTACTTTATTGTGTTAGGGTGTTGAAATTAAATCGATAAAAATTATTTAAGCGTGTTACAAAGTCAATATCCTTTTTATTTCGGATTGGTAGTGTGGGTTGTCTGTTATTCCATTGTGTCCTTGATTGGTTAATAAGATCAATTCTGTATTGGTTTTATATTCATCGTGTAATCGTTGAGAAGCCTTGTAATTAATGAGTTGATCTTTATTTCCATGAAATAAAAATATGGGCATTTTGCAATTAGTTAAATAGTGATTGGTATCTAATTTGTAATTTAAGATAAAGGTCGGAATGAGAGGGAACATCTTTTTCATTAAATCCGTCAAATTGTAATAGGGCGCTTGTAAAATCAATTTTTTCGGATTGTTGTCAGCTGCTAATTTGGCTGCCATTCCTGTGCCAATGGAGTATCCTACTATCGTAATTTTATCCTGCTGATAGCGCATTTTCATTTCATCATAAACCAGTTGATTGTCTTCAAATAATTGGTTTTGGGAGGTGATTTTACCTGTACTTTTCCCATAGCCACGGTAATCAAGTAGACATACATCATAGCCCAAATTGGTATAAGTTGTGGCAATAGATCCCCACGAATCGATGTTTCCAGCATTACCGTGTAGATAAAATATTAATCCTTTACTTTCCTTAGCTTTAAAGAGTACTCCATTTAATGTTTTGCCATCTTTAGTTGGGAAGTACATTTCTTGGTATTCTCCGGAAAAATTGAAGGTATGATTCTTCGGTAGACGTTGTGGGTAAAAAATGAGCTTTTCCTGATTAAAATACAAAATCACGCATAACAAGGCGTACAAGCAGCATACGACTGCCACTGTGATTAAGGATACTTTAAAAATGGTGCTGTTCATTTTTTATATGATGTTTTCTTTTAGGAAAGTTAGTGAATTAATGCAAACTCTTTGTATTTCCTTGGTATCTTTAAAGCTTAAATAGCATTACTTAGAAATGAATAATTTATCACTACTTATTTTCTTTTTTATAAGCTTTTTTCATTTACAAGCGCAGGATAATACTGTTTATAGAAAAAAGTTAGATCAAGGAAAATCAAAAATTGAATTGCTTACAGACAAAACCTATGGTACTCAAGGAACAAAAATCACAGATACAAGATTCGAAGTCATAGAAACCATCAAAGGAGGAAAAAATGAATGCTATATTGGTAAAATTCATGCTTAAACCATTCGTTTCTTTGGACACGAAGGACAGAAAAAAGAATTTACCGTTAAAATGACTCCTTTAGCGGGTAAAGGGAATACGTTAGATTTACGATTTAAATGTGATGAGTTGTTCTTTGATACAGATCGGATTACAACAGTCAAATTTGGTTGCTGTGGCGCACCGTTTTCTATTGGAATACAAAATTATAAAAATGAAAAAATAATTGAAGGAGATGTTTCTATTCTAGAGGGTAATCGATATACATTTCCGACTATTTACGCATCATTCATAGGAAAGGACAGCGCAGATCGAGTTGGATCCTTCTTTTTTAATAACGGAAAAGGGCAATCGTATGAAATACAGGTTTTAACAAGTATTGATATGAATAAGATATATACAGAATCCTTTGACATTAATGTGCTCCATCCACAAACAAAGCAGTATTTGGACCTTACTTTTAATCCTTATCGATTTATATCTACGTTTAATTTATTTCAAGTAGATTCCTCAACAAATGGTACGGTAAATTGTGAATTTACTATTCAATTTAAATTCTACGACGGCTCTTTGATTGGAAATAGTCAAAACATAACGAAAACGATTACCATTCCAATTATCGAAAGTTTGCCTTTTGGAAAGGTTGAATTAGTTCAGCAGCTCTTTTTGAACTAGCTGCTTTTCACCTCTAATTAATAGACATAGGATTTGAAGAAAAAACGTTTGCTTTATTTTGTTTTTATTGCTTTAGTGTTGTGCTATGTAAGCCTGCTTTGTGGTCGTTGGAATTTGTTTGATAAGGGTAGTAAATATATTTTTACGCCTGAAGAAGGGCAAACGTATTTCATTGTTAAGCTTCACAATTACGAAGATAAAGACCTTAAAAGTAGAAGAACGACTTTTGATTTTAGCGCTCGACGTTTAATTACTTTAAAGAACGGGAATTATCAAATCAGCAAGAAAGATTCGGTTTTCATTAAAACCAAGGAAGGCGCACTAATTAACTTTGATCCTAATGATACCAACGAAAACGCTTTTAAACTATGTTATTTTCAGAATACGATTGGGAATGGTATTTCTGTTGACTATTATGCTGAAAAGTATGGGGTTAAACTTTCACGAAAATTTCGTGATTTTCATTTAAAATATGATTTGTTATATTTCAGAGTTGGAAAAAAATGTTCAACAGATAGTTTACAATCTGATGATGATGAACTATCAAAGCTGCTCGTCGAATATTTTTCTGAGATAGAGTAGATGATTTGAGGGCGTTTTGAGATTGGCAGCAATTATTATTTAACATTTATCTAAAAGCTTAAAAAAGTGTTAAATAAATAGATACATTTGTAATGTCTAACAATTAAATGAACGATTTTTTCAATAGGAAATGAAGCCTACTACAATAATTAGCTTATTATTACTACTTTGCTGTTTTGTTCAGTTCTCATTTTCACAAGATGTTTCACGGTTACTGCAAGATGTAAAGAACGTTATTACAACAGATCCATTATCCATTCAAGGAGGATTAAATGCAGGTTTGGTTTTTTATGATGCTAAAGGAACACCGAATCGTCGAGATCCATTCTTGTGGAATATCCATTCTAATTTAACCATCAATCTTTTTGGGAAGATTAGTTGTCCGTTAACTTTTACAGTTACTCAACAAGATCGGAAATTCACTCATGGATTAGATAAGTTCAGTCAGCCTTTTAATCAGTTTGGTTTAAGCCCTAATTATAAATGGTTGACCGTTCATGCAGGATATCGAAGTATGGAATTTAGTGAATACACCATGAGTGGTACCTTATTTTTAGGAGGTGGAATTGAAATAAAACCTGAAAAAGGAATCGTTTCAGGAAGTGTTGGTTATGGAAGAATGATGAAAGCTGTGCCATTGGGAGGTGTTAACGGAGTGATGGTTTCTTATCCTGCATTTGAACGATTAGGAGGAGCTGCAAAAATTAAAATTGGAAGAGATAAACATTTTATAGAATTTTTATATTTTAATGCATTTGACAACAAAAGGTCTATCTCTTTTGATACGACCAATGCTATATTACCATCTGAAAATCAAATTTACGGAGTTCAATTTGGGAATACTTTTTTTGATAAACTTAAAATTAGTGGTTCCTATCATTTGAGTATTTTGAATCCTAATACTTATTTACCTGTCCAGAAATTTGAACGGTTTACGTATGTCAATAAACTTTTTTCCCCGCGAGCAAATACACAAGTAAACTCAAGTTATTTTTTGCAAGTTGATTACGAAGTGGCAGGATACACAGTTGGAGCTAAGTTTAAAAGGGTTGATCCTGATTATGCAAGTTTGGGAAGTATATTTATCGCCAATGATTTACAGGAGTACGCATTGACATTAGGTAAAAGTTTTAAAAATAATGTCGTCTTGGTAAATGGTAGTTTAGGTATGCAAGAAAACAATTTGGATCGTAAGCAATTGGCCACTCAACGTCGCGTCGCGGGTAGTATCATGGTTTCTGTAAATGCTATTAAGAACTTAGGTATTAATTTAACTTATTCTAATTTTAGTAGTAACGTAGTTGCATTATATGATATCTATTATGATTCTATAAGGCTTGCTCAATTGAATGAGACAGGGAATGCAATGGTGAGTTATTCTTTTGGTAAAAAAATTAAGAATTCTTTTTCTATTCAATCGACACTTCAGAAATCGGGAGGGAATAAGCAACCTACGAATTTGATGTTATTGCTAAATCCTAATTACAATGTACAATTCAATAAGTATGTGGGGATGACCTTTGGTTTAAATATTAACCAAAATCAAGTTGTTGGTTCAAATACTTTTAATGTGGGGCCAACTGTTGGTGTTAACGGAACTGCATTAAAGAATAAATTGAAGTTAAATTCAAATTTCTCTTTTCAACAGTCTAAATTAAATGATGTTTTGACCAACCAAAATTTCACTTTAATAGTAGGTGTAAATTACGCAGTTAGTAAGTCTCAAAGTTTGAAACTGAATTATGCTTTTATTAAGCGTAAAGCAGTAGTGGAAGGAGCCCAAGATTTTATTGAAAATAGATTAACAATTAACTACAGCTATACTTTTAGTACAGGATATAAGCAAATAAAAACAAAGTTAGAGAATAAAAAAAAATGATAAGATACCTATTATATTTTCTGTTTTTCTTACCCATTTTTTATGGAAACGGGCAGTCGATACATGTTGTATCAAAAAGTAATTCTGAAAGGATCGAATTAAAATGGTATGCTCCTTCACTATTGTTAGATGAGTCTGTGCATATTTTTAGATCTACTGATTCTCTTTCTTGGGAGCAAATAAATTCTACACCAATTAAGAAGTTTGATTATGTCATCACATCAAATGAGTTTAAGGAAGATAAGGATTTGGTTGATATTAAGAGTCTTTTGAAAGGGAATTCTAAGTTGGAGGATTTGGCTAAGCTAATTATTACGATGAAATCTTTTGAAAGTATTCCTTTAGCTAAATATTTAGGTATTTATTACCAAGATGATGAAGTGGTTAAAGGAGGACACTATTATTATAAGATCGAGACAGAATCTAAGAAAGTTCTAGGGTATTCTAAGAAAATAGATTTAGGGAATTTAACAGATGCAATTAAAGTTGATAGTATCTATTATGAACAACAGAAAAAAGGGGTTTCTTTTCGATGGCTTCCAGATCCTTATTCTTATTTCGGTGTAAATATTTATCGATCTAGTCATAGGGATTCAATAGGTGTGCTAGTAAATGCTACGCCTATTTTAGTTTCTGTGATTAAAGATGATAACGGAAAAAGTGTGTATCCTAAATTTTTCTACACTGATGAACGATTGGAAGAGAAAAGAACTTTTTATTACCGTATTGTTGGATTAGATTTTTTTAATCAGCACACTGCTTTTTCTGAACCGATTGAAATTCGTATTAAAGATGAGACTTTACCGGTAGCCCCTATTAATTTACGTAAGCGTATTTACGATAAAAATGTATATCTCGAATGGTTTAAAGAAGAGGAAGATGATGATTTTTTGGAATATCAAATTTTTTATTCGACACCTAGGGATACTATTTTTAAACGCTTGGAAACACCATTTTCCTTAGAATTTAAAGATTCTGTTTATCAGGTCGAGCAATTGGAGGACGGGCTGTATTTTTTTACTATAGCCGCCATAGATGAAGATGGAAATGCTGGATATTCTAATGAAATTGTAGTTGAAATTTTGGATCAGACACCACCTATGATTCCTCAAAATGTTATAGTAATCAGTGATTCTTCACGACTAATCATTCAATGGGATGCAAATCAAGAAGGGGATTTAAAGGGCTACAAAATTTACCGTTCTATTGAAGGGCAAGTTGAAAACTTAAGCTTATTGACAGCCAAAGCCTTCACTAATAATTTTTTCATTGATTCATTACCTAAGAATGCGATGAATAATTTTAGTTATTCCGTTTTGGCTATTGATACCAATTATAATGAAAGTGGATTATCTACTATGGTCAGTAATAAGATGATTGACATCACTCCGCCTCGAGAACCTTTTATAAAAAATATTACAGTAGAAGGTGAAAGTTTACTTGTAGAGTGGGTAAGAAATACTGAATTAGATTTAGCTGGTTATGTCTTGATGAGAAAAGAGAAAGTAGAGGACACTATGCAAATCATTAATCGTTTACTCATCCCTGGAGATATCAATATGTATTTTGACCGTTCTTTTGAAACGAATAAAGAATACGCCTATCAATTGATTGCTGTGGATAAAACAGGTAATAAATCACGGGCCTCCAATCTCTTTAAAATTACTCTTCCAAAAGTTAATAAAGAAAGAGAAATTACTGTTCAATTTACAAAGGCGAAATACAATAAAAAACTCCGTTCACTTCAATTGGTCTGGAGGTATGAACAAGAAGAGGAGGAAATCGCACAACGAATTTTGTTTAAAAGAGATCATTTAGGCGAATTCAAGCCTTTGGTTTATCTGAAAAATGAACAGAAATATACTGATAGTAATATTAGTTCAAAAACGAACAGTGAATATCAAATTCGAGTATATGATGCAGAAGGCAACATCTACAGAAGTGATATTTATAAATTCAAACCATCTCAAAATCTATAATTATGAGAAAATTGACCTTTTTATTTAATGTTTTTTGTTTGGCACAGTCAATGATCTATGCTCAAGTAGGAATAAATACGTCCAACCCTAGTCCTTCATCTGCTTTGGATATTCAAGCTCCAGCAAGTGAAGTAAGAGGTGTCTTGTTGCCAAGAGTATCTACACAGGAACGATTATCGATTACCTCACCAGACACCTCTTTGATGGTCTTTGATAAGGATGACAAATTGTTTTACTACTTTGATGGAGCAAGATGGGTGGGGCTACTTCCTAAAGAAGATACCTATAGTTTGTACCCAGGGGGGAACAATCCCGATGTATCGCCAAAAGTAGTCGGTAACCTTGTTATTGATAATGGTAAAGTTCAAACTCCCAATCTAGAAGTAACGGGATTCAGTCATAATGCGCTTGTACCAACAGGAGCTATTTTAATGTGGTCTGGTCCTGTTACAAACATTCCTTATGGATGGAAACTATGTGATGGTGTAGTTTATACGCATTCAGTAAATGGGGTAATGATGTCATTTCCAACCCCTGATTTACGTGGTAAATTTATTGCTGGATATGCCCCTAACAATTCCGAATATGCAATGGGTAACCAGGGTGGAAGCGACTCTTATCAGTTGGATAAGTCCCAGATGCCGGCACATCAGCATGTTATGAAGGGGGATGGGGCCACTGTGGAAATCTTATCAAGTGGTGGGCATTCACATTCTTTTAGAGCACCTAGTGGTATAAGTGACGCACGTGAATTTAATGGAGTTGGAAATAATAATATTGGTGATGAAATCACAGATACAGAATCTTCATCTCATACTCATCCCAATAGTAGCTTTACTGGTTTAACTGGAGACGGAACCTCAGATGGTCTAGTTGGCACACCGATTGATAACCGGCCTTCCTATTATGTTTTGGCTTATATTATCAAGCTTCCTTAGCCTTTAATTGCTTCTTATGAGAAAACTATTAGCTTTAATATTTCTGTTATTCAGTTGTTCTATCTGGTCACAGCGGGGTATTTATATTAATGATTCTTCCATTCTTTTTACCATGAAAAAAAATACGATGGTATATGTTGATGGTGATTTTCAATATTTAAATTCCTCTATTGGATTTCAAGCAATCAATGGAGAAATTCAGGTTGCAAAGGACTTCGTAGTAAATAAGAATATAAATTTTGAACGAGCTGTTACCAATGAGAAAGGAGCTAGACTAACGTTTGTTGGTGGCACTGATTCACGGTTAGTACAGTTAAACCAAGAGTCTTTTAGTGACAGTGCTTTGGTTTATCTTAATCAATTAGTTATTAACAAGACTAATGGTGCTAATGTTTACATTGATAATAATATTAAGGTACGTGATACTATTTTTTTTCATGGTGGTAATGCTATTTTGGGTAGCTTAGCGCGCGTTTTCTTGGATTTAAGTTTAGGGACTAATAGTGTTCGAAATAATCCGTATATCATCGGTGAGAATGCACAACATCGTTTTACAGGCGATGGTTTTTTATATGCTAAATATCTTAAATCGGATAGTTTACCAGATGACCAGTTCAATACAGGGTTGTACTTGAATGTTAATCAAAGTAATACCATTGAGTTTTATCGTGGACACACCAAGCAATTGTACGCAGGAAATGGAAGTATAGATCGTTTTTTTGACTTATATATACAAGATACCATTGATGGGGTGAATGGATTTGCTCGAATTGATTCTGTTTCTATAAAATATCTTGCAGATCTTGATTATGCTTCAATGGGGGTAGATGCAACTCAGCTTGGTGTGTTTGTTTCTAAACAATTTCAAGATAATGATTATATTAAGCTACAGCGATTTTTTAGCAATCGGGTAGATAGTGTATCAATCACCGATTTATCATCTTTTACTCATCCAATAGTACATGTTCCTTCAATGAAATTTAGAATTACATTGGCAGACACTATTTGCTCGGAATATCCGATTTCGAACTTGCCTACAGATATTCAAAATTTATGTGATATCGATAGCTTGAATGTACTAGCTTATCACCCGATTAACTCTGTTTTTTCTTACGGATGTTTTTGGGAGGATAGTTCATTTTTGGTAAACAGAACTTTTTATCCGTCTTTATCAGCGCAATCTTATGGGGTCGAAATTTATGACAATAGAGGTTGTTCGATAAAAGACACATTATATATTAACCCAGTAGCACCTAACCCGAGTGTATCGTTTAGTTACGAGGCGGTTTGTTTAGGAGATACTGTTATTTTAAATAATGGTTCAATAATTTCTGCTGGGTACACCAGTAATTGGATTATGGGGGATGGGTATACATTATCTTCCAATGATGTTGTTGTCAAACATCTTTATACTGATCCTGGGAATTATGAGGTAAAACTAGAAGTTACCTCAGATTTAGGTTGCACATCTGAAATGATAAGAGATTTAACAGTATTTAATAATCCAATAGCAGTTATTGATTACGATTACGATTGTGCATTAAGACGTTTTTCATTTGATGGAATACGTTCAGTACCTACAACAATTCCCCAACCAAATGATATTGTCTCACGAACATGGGCTATTCTGCCTGATGTACAAGGGGTAGTAACACAACAAAACTACTTTTTAGAGAATTTAAATCCAGGAATATACAGGATTCAATTAAATGTTGAAACAGGATATAATTGCAAGGATAGTGTACAGGAGGTTATTACTGTATATCCTACAAATACAGCGAGTATAGTCATACATAATGGTTGTGTTAACTCCCCACTGACCATTGAAAATCATTCAATTGTAAATACTATTAATGCACGTTACGTATGGAGATTTAGCGACGGAACGGTTTACAACGATGTTGTCCCAAATAAGCAATTTGACACAGCTGGTTTATATACTGTTGTTGTTTACATCTATTCGGATGCCCAGTGTGTGGATAGTTCAAGTGTCCATTTCAGTGTTTTTGCTAATCCTTCTTCAGAATTTATTCTTCAGAATACCTGTGAGATGCTAGAAGTAAGCTATGTACCGTTAGATTTAGATATGAACAATAATTATCGATGGAGTTTTGGAGATGGTACATTTATAAATCAATTGAATGCGAATCATCGCTATTTAACAGCTGGTAACTATGTTGTTTCACTCGAGGTTACAAATATAAATGGTTGTACTTCTCAAACTTCAAAATCATTAGTTGTCTATAGTAAGCCACTAGCCAATTTTACTCAAGATGAAGTATGTTTAGGTACATCGACTCAGTTTACTAATCGTTCAGTAGGTTCACATTTAAATTACAGTTGGCTTTTTGATCAAAACGTAACTAGTAATTTGTTGAATCCGACTTATTCATTTGCTAATACAGGAGTTTTTCCCGTTCAATTAGTCGTTGTAGATAATAACCATTGCAGGGATACTCTTTTATCCTCTGTTATAGTAAAAGCGTTACCCACATTTCAAAATACTAATATTCAAACATGTGGAACCGAGTATACCATTGATGCCACTGATGCCACAGATGTGAATGCTTCTTTTAGGTGGTTACCAAGTAATAGCACTTTATCAACATATACATTTAATCAATCTGGTAGTTATTCGTTAGTGATAACGTCGGGAAATAACTGTTCGAGAACTTTTCCAATTACTGTAGTTTTGAATAGTACTCTTTCTCCAAATTTGGGAGATGATCTTTCTGTTGTGTGTGAAAGTATTTTGTTAGATCCTAATGTACAAGGAGATCATTTGTGGAACACAGGTGTAACTACTTCAACACTAAATGTTAATTCACCAGGTATTTATTGGGTAACAGTTACAGATCAAAATGGGTGTATAGGATCGGATACAATTACAATTAGTAGTATCGTTTCCAATCCTGTTTTGAATTTGGGTACAGATTTATCTATTTGTGAGAGTGAGCTTCCCTTCAATTTGAATGCAGGAAATCATTCTACTTATTTATGGCAAAATGGAAGCACCAATTCTTTTTTTACCGTGGAGCAGAGTGGATATTATAGTGTTAAAGTTTTTGATGAAAATGGTTGTTGGGATACGGATACAATTAACGTGGTAATTCACACAAGTCCACGAATTAGTCCATTGCAAGCATCGGTTCAAGCGTGTGCCTCTTATACATTAGCTATAGGAGGGAGTACCACTTATCACTATCAGTGGAGCGATGGTTTTTCATCCGCTATACGTACTTTCTATGAAAGTGGACTTTATTTTGTTGTTGTAAGTAACCCAGCTACTGGTTGTTTATTGATTGATTCAATTGATGTTACTATTTCTGAAGTGCCCACAATTGAATTAGGACCCGATCTAGTTGTTTGTTCTAATACGCCTGTTATATTTGATTTTTCAGGTATAAATGGTTCTTTTCAATGGATATCTACTTCACAAGCTGTTGTAGGAACTTCACCGATATTTTCTCCAACAAGTAGTGATTTGTATGTCGTAAATGTTACATCACCAGAAGGGTGTACGTTTAGGGATGCGGTCAACGTTCAGTTTTTACCTGCGCCAGTGATTCCTAATCACATGCCTGTATACTATATCTGTGGGGAAACACCAGTACAACTTGAAGGAAGCTTATTTGGAGTGAACAATTGGACGGCTACAAATGGCTTTTCAGGAGTAGGGAACACGATTGACGTACATGAGATCGGGACTTATTATTTGACTGCCAATGTTAATAATTGTTTAGCAAGAGACTCTTTTATTCTTATCACTTCACCTCAGCAGATAGAGGCATTTTATATGGTAGATACGGATACAACAAAAAATCTCTTGATTCAATTTATTGATTTATCTGATCCTTCACCGATCAGTTATCTATGGGACTTTGGAGATGGTACAACTGACACTAGTGCGAATCCGTCTCATATCTATTTACAAGCTGCGACATACCAGACCTCTTTAACCGTTTCCAATGGTTTTTGTCAAAGTACTTTTTTTAAAGAGATTCTACAAAAAACATTTTCAGTTTTCGAAGATACGGAACTTGTTTATAGTCTTGATTTAGAAAATTTCATTCTCTTTCCTAATCCTTCGCATTCGCTTGTAAATGTAAATATTGTACTAAATGATAGAGCTTCTGTCAGGTTGGTATTGCTTAATAATCTAGGACAGGTTTTACAAGAAAATCTCTTTGAACAAATTAAAGAATTGGAGTTCATATATGACCTCTCTGACGTTTCAGCAGGAAGCTATCACGTTTATATGGAAGCGGAAAGTTTAAAGGGGAAAATTAGTAAGAATATTAAGTTAAATAAATTAAATTAGGATGTTTCGTATTCTTATAATCTATTTTGTCGTTTGTTTAAACTCTATAGGGATTCTTGCACAGAGTTTCCCCTCAAGTAATCTCATTCATGAAAATTTAGGAACGATAAATCCCTCTTATTGGGGCGAATTTAAAACACCTGTTGTAGGGTTAAATTATCAGAAATATTGGTCAAAAGTAAATGGATCACCTGAAAATCTATCCTTCCTTGCTGAAACGAGTTTTAAGAGTAATAAGTTCGGTTTGGGTCTCCATGTAACCAAAAACAATATTAGTTTTTATGATCGTATTAGTGCAGGTATTGGTTATCGTCAAACCTTTAAGCTAAATGAAAAAAATGCATTTAATCTTGGTGTATTACTTGGCGTAGAGCGAGGTCAAATTGATTTTGATCGTGTTCATGCGACCCATCCAAACGAAGTCGCTTTATATTCAGGATTAGTTTCTGGAACAATTGGTAAAGGTGCATTTGGTTTTCAATATCGTTATCAAAAATTACAAGTTGGATTATCCGCACAATTTTTCTTTAAAAGAGCCTACACTTTAGATAATTTGTATTCAAATGATTTATTAAATTTTAGGAAGGTTCCCTTTTACTCGTTATCTATTAAATACCCAGTTAAGCTAAATGAAAAGTGGCATTATGTCCCTTCTCTTATTATTATGAGTATGCAAGGATTACCCTTCAATTTTGACAATTTACATACGTTTAATTACGCAGATAAGATTGATTTCGGAATTGGATTTAGGCAAACAAAAAATTTGTATGCATATTTTGGAATAGAAATATATAAGCAGCTAAAGATTAGTTATGCTTATCAGCGTAATCTTTCTTCCTTAAGCTCTCTGTTTTCCAATACACATGAAGTGGGATTGAAAATCCATTTATCGAAGGGTAAAGGCGGTGAAGTTATTAAAAAGAATGTAGGTCGTGATGCGAATGAATTAAGAGAGCAAGTTGATCAAAATGAGATCAGACTTATCGAACTTAAACGCCGTATTGATTCATTAGAAACCTCACTTAAAAAACAAAAAAATGAAATCCAAACAATGAAGAGTGAACAACTCTCAAAGGCGGAAATTGAACAGTATAGGAAAACAAAGGTAGTTCAGGATGTAGTAACCTCTTCTTCCAAACCCTATGAGATTGTTGACGAGTCTGATGTTATAAAGGCTATTGAATCTGGTAATTATCATATTGTTTTAGGAGTATACAGAAACATAGAAGCAGTAAAGAAATTTAACAAAGAGATAAGGAAAGAGCTTAAATGTGAGACGATTATTCAGGAAATGGATGGTATGTACTTTGTTTTACATCTTCCAGGATATACGGATTTAAAAATTGCGAAACAGAAACTTGTTTCGTTTAAGAAAGATAATAAGAGTGTCTATATCTCTTTAATTAACGGTGAGCCGTGGTTAATCAAATTGTTAAAATGAAAAATATCCTATTATTTATAGTTTTTAACTGTGCATTTTTACTTCAAGCACAGAATTCAGTCGGTGGTTTTTTATCTAGTAATGATGCTACGCATTGTGGATTTATCAACAATGGTCTAATTACATTAAACGGTCATACTGGAACTATCCTTAGATGGGAATATAGTTTTTCAGGAGGTGATCCTTGGACTCCGATTGCACATACTTCTACGAATTATAGTTTTAGCAATTTATCTCGATCTACCTTCTTTCGTGTGATTGTTCAATTACCTAATAATACTCCAACAATCTCTACTGCTATTGAAATAAGAGTTGTACAACAGTCTGTTTCAGGTACTATTTCAGGACAATCAGATTATTGTACGAATTCGCATGGTGAATTAAGATTAGTCAATCATGTTGGTAGTGTTGTGAACTGGGAATATAGTATGAACAATGGAGTGTCTTGGCTCGTAGTTGCTAATTCGGCATTAAGGACAGAACTTATTACGACCTTTAATCAAAATACTACCTATAGAGTAGAAGTTAAAAATGAAATTTGTCCAAGCGTTAAGACCCCCTCTTTTGATGTTAATGTACATGTTCCTAATCGAGGAGGTGTCATTACGGGACAGGATTCGATTTGTTCTGGAGTGGATATGACACATTTAACCTTGAATGATGCAGTTGGAACAGATTATTTATGGGAATCTTCTCATTCGCAATTTGGACCTTGGATCAATACAACTATTGTTGGACCTACCTTCCAACAAAATAATATACAACAAGATCAGTTTTATCGTGTACGAGTTACTAATCAGTATTGCTCAGATGAATACTCTACGACTTTTAAGGTGGTAGCGTCCCAACTGTCTATTGGAGGAAGTATAACCGGAGTACAAGAGGTTTGTAAAGGGCAGTCTGTAGCTCTTAATCTTACTAATTATCAAGGTTCAATCAAGGGATGGGAATCCTCATTGGATGAAATAAATTGGCGTCCGGTTAACAATACGCAAGAATTTTATTCAATTAGAAGTAATGATACAACAACGTTTTATCGAGTATTGATCAAAAATGGTTTTTGTGAAAGTAATTACAGTACTGTAAAAAGGATTGAAGTTGAACCGCTGCCGATTATAGATTTTCAATTTACAAATGCCTGTGAGAGATCAGGAGTGGTAATTACTAATTACACTTCTGGACAAAATTTATATCGTTGGTTTTTTGGTGACGGAACGAGTGAACAGGTAAGGAATCCTATCCACAGTTACTCCTATCCTGGAACGTACTCTATTCAATTGGTTGCAACAAGTCTAAACAACTGTATGGACTCAATATCAAAAGTAATTGAAATCTATCCTAAGCCAAATGTACAATTTTATCATGCAGATACTTTATGTTTTGGTGATTATGTCAGATTAGAAAATCGCACATCTATTTTAAATTCTAGTATAATTGATTACCAATGGAGCTTAGGAGTAAGTGGATTTTCTTCATTGGAGCACCCTTCTTACCAACAATTTATTCTTGGATCGAATGTTATAAAGCTGAAGGCGATTAGTAATTATGGTTGTGCAGATTCAATTGCCAAAACTATTGTCTTGAGAGATCGGCCAACTCCTGATTTTTTGGTTGAAAATTCATGTGTTGGAAATCGGATAAATTATGTCAATCAAAGTTTTTCGGGTGCTTCTCAATCCTCTTATAGTTGGTCGTTTGGGGATGGTGTTAGTTCCCATTTTGTTTCTCCACAACATACGTATACGGAGGCTGGAAGTTATTTATCAAAGCTAATTGTTCGAACTAATTATGGTTGTTTGGATAGTATTCAAAAAGAGATTCATATTCATCCTCAACCAATTATTGATTTCACTTTTACTAATAATTGTCTAAATGATAGTTCTTTTTTTAGCGCGCAAGTAAGCGGGGTTAGTAATTATTCGGTTTATTGGGATTTTCAAAATGGAGGGACCTCCAACGTTATGGAACCATCTTTTTTCTATCCTTATCAAGGATTACACCCTGTATTGTTACGGGTGGTTTCAGACTCTAATTGCGTGCAAGAATTGGTCAAAACAATAGAAGTATACCCTAAGCCAGTGGCAAATTTTTTAGTTAGTAATACCTGTACGGATGATGTGGTGCAGTTCACTAATCTAAGTACGGTCCAAAATTCTACTTACGAATCCTATTGGATATTAGAAAATGAGGTCATTAGCTCAGATCATACACCATCCACCATTTATCGCAGTCCTGGGATTTATTATCCAAGATTGATCGTGTCTTCTGCGCATCAGTGTTCCGATACAATTACAAAATTGTTAGAGATTTATGATAGACCTATAGCCGATTTTCAATTTCAAAACGTCTGCTATGGTTTTCCTATTGAATTTACTAATATGTCAACCGTTACAAGAGGATTAATTAACTCGTATGTTTGGAATTTTGGAGATAATAGTAATTCAACATTATCAGACCCAATAAAGGAATATTTAAATGAAGGTATTTATTCCATTTCTTTGATTGTAGTTTCGACCTTAGGATGTAAAGACACAATCCAGAAGACTGCGAATATCTATGAGGCTCCAATTGCAGATTTTGAAGTAATAAATGCTTGCGATGGACAAGCATTAACGTTCAATAATACCACTCAATTAAGTATTGGAATGTTCAATACAACTTGGGATTTTGGAGACTTAAACGTATCGAGTGAGTTTGCTCCCGTTCATTTATATGATCAAGCAGGTATTTACACTGTAATTCAAAAGATTGAGACTGATCTTGGATGTTTTGACTCTATTATAAAATCTGTTATTGTTTATCCTTTACCAAATGTTGAAATAGATGAGGTGGGGGTACAGATACAAAAAGGAGAGACTATACAATTGGTGGCTACCGGTGCAGTGGATTATACTTGGTTTCCAGCTTATTATATGAATAATACGCTAATCGCAAATCCAACGATTCAACCACAAACAACGACCACTTATTTTGTATCAGGTATGAATGAATATAACTGTTTAGCGACGGATTCTATTTTGGTCACCGTAGAAGAATCTTATTATGTTAAACCTTACAATTTCATAACTCCAGATGGTAATGGCGAAAATGATTTTTGGGTTATTGAGTATATTTTAAGTTATCCAGATAACAAAGTTATACTATATGATGAGATGGGTCATGAAGTTTATTCTAAAACGGCTTACGATAACACATGGGATGGTAAAAATAAAACGGGAGAAATACTTCCGGACGGAGTTTATTATTATTTGCTCGTTTTTGAACATTCTGATAAAAAATATACAGGTTCTGTATTATTAATAAGAAATTAATTGAAATGATGAAATTTGCTCTTATAAGATTTTTTGTGTTTTTTTTGTTGGTGATTACACCTTTGAAATCATTATTTGCGCAGGTGTATCCTACAGTTGTCACGCCTGTGGTTTTGGGGCCTTGTTCGATCTATTTTGATGATTTTTATTCTGCAATACGACCAAAAATACAGTTGAATCTACAGTTGAATGACCAATTTGTAGCTTCCCGGGATGTTTATATTGCGATTAAAATCACTGGACCAGGGGTTACCATAAAGTCAAATCTAGGGTTGCGCCCTCAAGTGCCGGTCACTTTGTTTTCAGGTCAAACGAAGATTCTTAATGGAGCGGATGTTGCAGATGTATTTGATTTTAATAGATTGTCTTTTTCGGGTATCTCACGTCAACAGCTGGAAATAAATGGACGTTTACCAGAGGGAAGATACACCTTGTGTTTTACCATTTATGATTTTGTGCAAAATGTGCCTCTATCCATGGAAAGTTGTATGCAAGTACAGTTGGCTTTAAGTGATCCTCCGACAATCATCTCGCCTCAATGTGGGAGTGTTATAACACAAATTCAACCTGGTAATTTTCTTTTTAACTGGATGGTAACGAACTCTAATTCCCAGATTGATCTAGCGAATACACAATACCAGATTAATTTATATGAGATTACCAGTAACACTACTAGCCCGCAAAGCGCAATATTAAACAATCAAGCCTTATTGATTTGGCAATCGGAACTATTATCTTCATTTGTCTATAATTATTCGATAACGGATCCTATTCTGGAAATCGGTAAACGCTATGCTTATACTATTCAGGCAGTCGAGAATGGCTACCGTCCTCAAATTAAGAATAATGGGTATTCGACTCCTTGTTGGTTCTATTATGGATATCCAGAAAATGGCGAAATTCCTCTTGTTAGCCCTGTCGATAACCATCAAATGGCCTTGAGTGATCAAGGAACTTTTTTATGGAGGAGGCCTTCTAATACCCTTTCGAACCAATTGGTCAGTTACGATTTTAAACTTGTTAAAGTGGAGAGTAATCAAACGATTCAAGATGCGATCTTTAACAATACACCAATTGTTTCCTATACATCTTCCCCTTCATTAAGTGGCCAAAGTGCCTATACGATAAATAATGAGACACTCAATTCATTTGAAAAAATGAAACCTTATGCGTGGCAAGTGATAGGGAAAAGTGGACAACAGACAATAGCCACAAGTAAGATTAATACGTTTATAGGTCCGCCTCCGATAGAAAAATTTTATGCGGCTAATTTTGTTGTACATGTTACCGGAATCCGTCACTATGACACGCTTACTAATCGGCTCTCAGGTTCTGGGAAAACGTTGTTAAAGGACTCTACGAATAATTACACATTTTTTGATTTTAACGATATCCAACTCGAATCGATTGGAAACAATAGATGGTTAATGATTAATGGAGAAATTCGTGATGCGATTATTCTATCGAACTATATTGTGAAACCCAAAGATGAGGTTTCTAACGGTACGCTTAGTTTCCAACCTGATAGTCTTTTCATTAATCCAGATGAACTACGTTTAGGAGGTTTTTGTTCATGGGAGATTCCTTTGGTAATGGCTAATAATAAACCAGCGATAGTAACAAGTCGATATACCTCGTTAGAGTTAGCTAATTATACTTTTTTATTAGCAAATGAACACCCTATAAAATTTAAAGAAAACAAAGATTTTCCCCTCTTAGAACCCTTTGGTTTTAATCTTTTCATGAGTAGCGAATCTTACTTAACAATATATCAAAGTAAATACGAGCTTGGGATGGAAGGTTTTGTAGAGCTTCCTTCAAAGGTTAAAGATGTGATTGAAACAACGGTAAATGTTCCATTTAAGAATCAAAAGCAATTGTTCTTTATGGAGGAAAATAATCCGAATTATCGAACGGAACAGATTGCCTTCCTTGATAATGCTAATTACGGAGTAAGAGGAAAACACTATTATATTGATCTGTCTGAAAAAAGGTCTCCAGGTGATTTTAGAGCAGATTCTCTTTGGAAGGGTGTTTATTTTCAAATGGCGGAGTTAGTTATTCCAACCAATGGAGATGAAAGTAAACAGTTACTAGCGGATAAAGAATTAAGTGTAACTATTTATAATGACTTTGATGATGGTAATCAATTATTCATTGATCATTCAGGGCTCAATTTCACCTGTACTGTACCCTTTAGTAGTTATGATACGTTAAAATTTAATACGTTCGCATCGTCTTCTACCCTTCTTGAGATAGACATAAGTAGAAATAGCTTTAGAAAAGGTAAGTTCACTGGGAATATACAGATTCCTGTCATTGATACTTTACGATTTTTCCCATATACTGTTCCGATCAATTCGAATGGAATTCAGCGAGGAAATATAGATGAGTCGTTGATTGATTTGGAGTT
Source organism: Taishania sp. (assembly GCA_045629585.1). Classification (GTDB taxonomy): domain Bacteria; phylum Bacteroidota; class Bacteroidia; order Flavobacteriales_D; family Crocinitomicaceae; genus Taishania. The sequence goes on from JAZQRM010000020.1 coordinate 19,630, forward strand.
TATCTTCAATGCAAATGGATCAGAGGAGGAAAAGGTTGAGATTAAAATTACACGAGCTATTTTTAAAGGAAATAACCGTATTGAGATGGACGTGGATGCCGAATGGCCACACTTTCAGACTCAACTCAAAAATTTGCAGGGTTTTTCAACTTGGGGAAATGGAAATATTGGATTTGATAGTCCAAATACTCCCGCATCTTTAAATACACAGTCGTTTGCGAAAAGTGGTGAATATAACATGGTTGTCGATTATGTCGGATGTGGTAGAGATCGTAATGCTTATGCTTTTGGTTTATCAGCCAAAATGAATATGGCTGAAAATATAGCTGGTGAAACAGGAGCTCCAATTGTAAATGCGTATTCTATGTACATTAATCCACTGTTGTCTGGAACTTTTACAGGTAGTGGGACAGATGTTAGTAACGTTTTACCAGGGTTTACTCCAGCGGATACTTCAGGTGTGTCTAATGGAACCTTGGCTAGTACTTCCAACTTGTCAGATGATTTATTAGAATACACTAGAGATCTTGGCTTGGATATGCGGGATACAACTTCTAATGGCAATTCCAATGTGCTAATTTCAAGCAATACTATTGCAACTCTTCGAACTATTTTAGACGCAGCTGATATTCTACTTAATTTTGTGGATTCGACCAAGGTAGGTAAAGCAAGGGATTACTTAACAGTGGCTAACCAAGCGTTGAATTCGGACTTAGTCCGTAATTTAGCTGATAAAGATCCGAAAGAATTTATGGATGATTTATTGGTGGATGTCCTCGATAATGTGATTAAGAGAGTGAATCGTCCAATTGTCAATGTCACCAATAAAGCTACAACGGGATTTCGAAATTTTGTAAATGAAAAAGCTGTTGCGCCGATTAATAAACAAATTGATTCATTAATTACAAAAGCTTTTAACTCGATTCAGGATCGATTAATCAATAATATACAAGAAGAAGCAGCTCGAGAAGCGGTGACTCAAATTATTAAGGTTGGAAAAAATGCGCTTATAGCTCAAATAAAACAGTCTGTTTCTAATTCTTTTGAGAAGAATGTGACGGTAAAGATTACCAATTTTATAGAAAACGCAATTTCTAAGCAAATCACTGATTTTATAGCTGATCAGATTCGTTATATGGGAATGGAGTTGATTCAAAATGGTAAAAATGCTGATATCAATTTTAATCAGATATTGGAAAACACAGGTGATTTATTTGAAAACTTAGCTGACACAATCGTGACAGGAGTAAAAAGTGTTAGTTTGAATAACATACTCAATACGGGTAGAAATTTGGTTGCAGATGCATGTAATGGTATTGATTGGAATCGGATTTTAGCTGATATGGGTAGAGAAGCTGCTAACCAAGGTGTATCAGCAATGATAGGTTCAAACTTAGATGAGTTGTTGAAAAATAATGCATTTCTTTCTAATGTGATGCAAAATGTTTCATTCGATTTTAGTAACCTCGGTGAAAAGATCAAAAATGGTGATATTGATCAAATTGTTAAGTTTGATCCAACTTATATTAAGATTAATACTACAGCTGTTGATATTGAGGGTATGCTTAAACATACTAAAGACGACCCAGTGTATGGTGACCATTGGAGAGCTAGTGTATTAGTGGATATTAAGAAACCTAAGAAGATTACTATCGAGGCATTGTTTATCACTGGTAAAACAAATTATTCTGTGCCTTTATCAGATAATTATAGAACTCCTGTTGATACAGCAGATGCGATTGCATATCAAGCTTATATAGCACAACAAGATGCATTGGCAAGTGATACCAGTATTTTTAGTTATTGGTTTGCTAGTGTTGATGTTAATAATATTGGAATTTCTTTATCCCCTATCCCTTTGAATCTTAATGGGATAGGGGGTTTTGCATTTCATCACATGCAACGCTCTTCTCCTTTTGCTATGGTTGAACCTTGTCGTCAAAATAAATTAGGCTTAGGGTTAAGGTTCCAGTTTACAGATATGCCTATAAACGGAAAAATTGCGCAAATGGAGATGCAGTTAGAGGTTGTGATAAATTCTGGGGCATGGTCAATGGAGATGGCAGTTGTTGCGCAAGTTGGTAATTTTACATTTCAACAACGAGAGCTACCAGCGTTAGCAACATGTACTGGCATAATGGGGTATTACAGTGCTATCAATACGTTCAAAGGGCAAATGGATGTTAAGTTTAATACGAGTCCAATTTTGTGTGCTGGAGGCCAAATGGCCTTTAATTTTGATGGTTTGAATAAAACTTGGTTTGTATATGCAGGTACACGAGCTAATCCGATTTATGCGAAGTTACTTTGCAAAGATTGGTTATCCATCACTTCCTTTGTTGAGGCAAGTAATCAGGGGTTTAGCGCTGGAGTAAATCTAAATGTAGACATAAAAGCAAGAACACCTTGGTTGAGAGTAGCAGGAGTTCGTTTTAGAGGTTTTGCCGAAATGTATATAAAAATAGATACGTATCTCGAAATTGATTTTGCGCCATCTTTTAGATTTAATGAGGCTTACGTTTACCTTTCATCAGGTGCTGCGCTTGGTGTCGATTATCAGGTTTTGGGAGGTGAGGAAAAACGATTTACATTAGCAGGTGTCGCCGTTGGGGGGTATGTTCATTACAAAGCAGCACCAGAAGGATATATACGAGGTGGTTTAGAAGGTGAAATAACAATCATTGGGATTAAATGTGGATTTGACCTTAATGTAAACTTTGATCTTGGAAATCGATCGGATAACTCTTAATTAGTAAGTAAATGAAACATCTATTAGTTTTTACAATCTTATGTGCGATACAAACAATTGTATGGGCACAAAATACAAGTGATAAAGTGATGCAGTTTTGCTTGTCAACCACCATTAATCAGGAGTTGTTACAAAAAATAAAGCAAGATCCAGAAGAGCAGAAAAAAGTTCTAGCTCTTCGACAGTTTATCGGCGATTCAACGCAAACGGATTTTAATAATGCCATCTATCTACTTGGTCAACTTGGTAAAGCAAACGCAAATCGATCTTTACATAAAGAGTATGTATTACTACTCTCTGAAATTGCCTTATTAAACAAAAATCAAGCTGCTAGATCCATAAAGACGATGCAACTTTTTGAACGCGATGCTTTCACACCTGCGGTAAAAGATAACCTGTGGATGGTTATTACATTTAACGAAATAGCACGGATAGAAGCCATTGAAATGATGGGCTTTATTGGAGGGAACGAAGATGTTGATTTGCTAAAAGGATTGCCTAGTTTTCAGCGATTAGGACAAAAAGAAAAATACAAAATTCTTTTAGCTTTGGTGCGTATTGGTGACAGCGAAAGTTTTGAAACTTATTATCAAGATATTTCTAATCGTGTGATTGGCGACAAGGTCGTTTATTCCATACTGCCAGATATGATCTACACCCGTAATAAACGCGTTTTTGATTTGCTTTTACAAGAAATGAATACAACCATTCCGAGATGTTATTCTGCAAATAATGATTCGGAAGAAAGAATACTTTGTGCTTACAGAATCATGGAAGAAATCGCACCGTATATTCTCCGTTTTCCTGTTGCAGTGGATAAATCAGGAGCCTTGGAAGGCGACTATGAGCAAGCTTTAGAAGCCGTTCGCCAATGGATGCAAAATAACCAATTAGAATATTCAATCAACATGGATAAATTTTGATTATGAAACAACTACTTATTATTGCTTTATTTTTATCCTTTTCTCTAAGTGGAATTGCTCAAGCGGACTCATCGTTGACTAATACTACGACAAATGACGTTTCATTTTTAGATTTTGTCAAGAAGGTTACTTTCAACCCGACCATCTTATTAAAGAAGCAGCATTTTAAAAGCGCGCATAATGTTCAATTACAGTTGTTACCAGCCAACACATCTCAAAGCCCACAAGCTATAAAAGGATTTGAAAAGGCGATGCAAAAAATCATTCGTTTTTTGTTGGAAAGTGGAACAGAAGGTATCGTACGTTATTATTTCAACCCGAATCATCCTCGAACTCCATTTTCGGTAGTAGTGTCAGAAGAACTCCACTGTAAATTTACTTCCGAGGACTTAGATAGTATCACTAAGCTGTTAAATATACCTTTTCAAACGAGTGCCATCAACTATAACAATGCAGCTCTGTTTGAAGGTGCTATTCAAGCAGGTTTAGACTATACAGGAAAATGTCTCATTAAAAATCGAGCTAAATGTGGACCGATTCCTGAAAATCTCATCACAGAAATAAATACCAAGCCACTTAGTATTAAGTTGGAAAATGTGGAGAATTCAAAATACGATTTGGATGAATATAAACACGAAAACTACGCATCCTATTACGCTGAGGTATATGATTTATACATACGTAAAAACGTGTATGTGCCTGCCAAGTTGATGATTACTGGTGAAGCCAACGAACCTTTGGCAATTGCCATTACTAAAAACGATCCTACAGTCCTCAAGCAAAACTTTTCTGTTAAAAACATGACTACCAACCAAGTGTTGGAGTTGAAAAGTGGAAGTACGCCCGAAAAACTGTTCATCCAATTACCAAACAACTTACCACCCAATCAACGTATCGAATTTGGTATATTTTACAAAAGTACAGTAGATAGCATCACCTATACCGTTGGCTCGTTTATCGTACATACGTTTACCAAAAAGACGATAAACGTGCATCTGGTATCGGTTAACAATGCGTCTGTAGACCGTGCGGATATTCAAGATGCACTGAACAAGCACTATTCGCCTGTGGGCGTAAATTTCTTAGTGCAACCTGTTATCAACCTGAATAAGGAGGACGATTGGGCAACAAACATCACCATGGAAAGTAGTGGTTTGTTTTATAGTTATACCAAAGAACTTCGTGATTATGTTGGTGCAGTGCGTGATTTGGACAACTATTCTAAAGATGATTATTACTTGGTTTTTGGATTGACCTCATCAGTGGATGGATATATGCCACGCAAAAGCAACATCGGTTTTGTTTTCACGACTGACTCTTTAGCAAGAACCGTTGCTGCCCACGAACTTGGACATGGAGCCTTCCATTTGCGTCATATTTTTTCGGAAGATGAATTAGGTGAAGGTGCAAGAGGCACCACCGAAAATTTAATGGATTATGTTAATAACCCCAAAGACTTATATGTGCCTCAATGGCTCGGCATCGATGATCCCGTATCGGTTGGATGGTTTGAAGGAGATGATGAGGAGGGGTGGTATAATGTATCCAAGGCAGATTATAAATGTATTCCTTATGGTGTTACATTCACCAGTGAAGATATCTACATAAATTTAGATGGTGAGAAGATAAAATTGGAGGATGGTTACGAGCCTTATTTTTTTGTAGGTGAGACGACGGGATTAGAAGGTCGCTTATTAGCGATTAGAAATAGTAGAAATGGTGAAATATATTACGCTGCAGCTAAAATAAATGCTAAAGGGTATTACAATTTTAAATTAAATGAGATCGTAGATACTTATGAAGGGATATTATATGACGGTAATAAGGATGCTACTTTGCTTACCTCTGTAGGTAATGAATATCAATTAAGGAAAGGAGAGACAGTCTTGCACTTCTATTTTGAACATGGTAAGGATTGTCCAGGTATTCCTAGATCAAACACAAACAATAATAATATAACAAGAACCTGTGGTACAATTGATACATTAATTAATAAAGCAGGGATCTTAGCGTGCTTATTAGATACTGATATTAATCACTCCGCTGATAATTTATCAAAATTAATCGTTAGGGAATCAGATTGTGCAATTTATAATCTTGATTTTAGTATTCGGACTCGTATAATTGGCAGGTTGTTGCAGCATGATGGCAGCTGGGAACTAGCTGAACAAAATATCTTGAATAAGGTAATTAAAAATACCCCTCGTCAGTATGAAGTTTCATTACTCGAGTCTTTTCAGGACAATAATTATCAGTGGTTAAAATTATTGCATGATCAGTTATCTGAATATTTGGACCTCAATGATAAACTTGATTTACAAGTTGCATATCAAGTTTACGGTTCGCTGTCGAAAATGGTTCAAAGAAATTATAATCAATTAACATTTTTAGGTGGTGATAAAACTCTATCGTTTATAAGTCCAGAAGTAAGTAACATATTATTAGCAAGACCTTCACAGATCTATTCCATAGATGTTCCTTACGCTAGTTTTCCTATTTTTATTGGTGGGAATGCAGGAACTAGATTTAATTTGGGTAGATTGCAAGGGATTGAATTGCCGACTAATTATGGATCACAATCAGGTTTTGTTTGTGACTTTGAATTTGGTCATAGTGAACTACCGTTTGAATTTGATAATGGATACATTAAAGTGTATCAGCGTTTCACTGTCAAAGAAATTTTTGACGGATTTTCTATCAACTCTCCAGGCATGTCTCCCCAGGATTTTAATCTTTATAGTTTAACAGAAACCTATTCAGTTGATCCTTTCCAATACGTGGATCTTGTTTTTGCAAAGAATTATGGAGCGGAAGGATATACTGAAGGGCAAAGTATTTTTGTGCCTTCATTTTACGCTTTACTCATACAACAAAGTATTCTTAACAATCAATTTGATGAAAATTTCAGACAAGTCACCAATTTGGTTGAAATTGTTGCAGGAATGGCTGCTATCGTTTCTGCACCCATCACGCTAGGTTCATCTATAGCTGTATTTGCAGGTGTAGTTGGTGCAATTGATTTGGCTATACAAAACAGTCGTACAACCAACAATTTAACTTCAGAAGAATACAACTCTGATTTTTTTAAGAATTGGGATGCAATCAAAGGAATCACTGATATTGCAATGGGGATTTATGCCCTGCCATCATTGGCTAAATTCGCTATCAAGATGGGAAACACGGTCTTAAGAAACGGTCGCCATTTATATTTCGCGATAGCCTTTCGAAAAGCAGTTAAAAATACGCATCTTAAGCCGACGAATGTTTCACCAAAAGTAATTAACTTAGCCGATGAAATAAGCGAAGGTGTTCGGTTAGGAGTTGACGATGTAACATACTATTGGAAGGGAGTTAAAGAGGCGGGGAGATTTATTGCAAACTCAGGTACAGAGCTTAGAACCTATCTAGATGACCTTGTTACTTTACCTGCAGGAAAAACATATTCTGGAAAAATTTATAGGTATAAAACTACAGGAGCAAGTTATAATGTCACTGATATTAATCCGAATATGAATCCCCTTGAAAATAGATTTAAATCTGGTTTGTATGCTAGTACATCCAGTGATGGAAATTATTTAGAAGCTATGGGTAATGGTGGGATAACAGGTAAAACCCAATATGAAGTTACAAATGTTCAAATTAACAATTTATTGGATTTAACAGATGATAATATCATTCAACAGTTAGGAACATCTTTCGATCAAATGAAATTGTCAGGAGTTATTAATAAATATGAATACACACATGTTGTAGCTGACTGGGCAAAAAGTAAAGGGTATTCAGGAGTTCGTTTTTACGGTGCTCAAGGCTCAGGGACAGTTTACGAAAATATCATTTTATTTGAACAAACTACCGTAAATAATGCAATAACAAATAGTTCAATAAATCCTGTCGCATGGTAAGGAAAATTAAGTTGTTTCGTAATAATAAATTTGTTCTTGTACCAATCACAGAATGGTTTGAAGAACAATACAGAGATTTACCGATTGAAACCATCAGGCTATACAATGAAATTTCTAAAATTTTTGAAATTAAAAATTTAAATGATTATAAAGAGATTTACAACTTTCTTTGGGTAGATTTTAATTATCATCGAATATTAATCAAATATGATGAATTGAGGCAAATGGATCTTCCTTTTGATGATGATATTATTAAATTTATTGCCTTTTTATATGGCACTCCATACTTTGGAATGATTGGTTATACTACCCTTGAAAGCTGGATTAATGCAAAAGATATCAATCACCCAAACAATAATGAAATTGACGAAAATGAGGGGTTTAGCTTATTAGAAGCTGTTAATTATAATTATGGCCAAAATGCAGTTAGGACATGCCTATTAAGTACTTTGCCGTGGCTAAGTGCTCAAGGGGGTTCGTAAAACACTAAAGATTTATCTACAAAATCCCCTGCAATTTAGTTTGTTTAATAAAAGCATCAAGGAGGGCGAAAACGTGTTGTTTGTCGGTCTCTTTTAGTTTTTGAATATCTCTGAGACGTTTTAACGTTTCATTATCTACTTGTTCGTATTCTCCATCTTTTACAAGGTAATCCAGTGTTACGCCTAATGCATCGGCAATTTTAGTAGCCACGTCAATAGAAGGTGTATTTTCACCTCTTTCATATTTTCCAATAATATCACCAGAGGTTCCGACCATTTTTCCAAGGTCAGCTTGTTTTATTTTTTTCTGTTTTCGAGCAAAGCTCAATCTGTCTGCAAAAGCCATAAATACCTCGTTTTTATGAGTGATTTGATACTATTTCACAAATATAAGCGACTTATTTGTTAGAAACAATTGCAATAAGTCTTGTTTTGAAAAGTTAAATGAGTTAGATTTGTGAGGTATTTATCAGATTAAACTTTTTCAAAAATATTTTTCCATGCACATCCAAGACATCAAAAAACAGCTTTCAATAACGCAGGTTTTATCGTTTTACGGCATCACCGCAATAAAGAACAAACAAATCTGTTGTCCTTTCCACTCCGATAAAACGCCTAGCATGCAAGTTTTTGAAGACAAAGGCTTGGCGTATTGCCATTCATCGAATTGTAAAAACGGAGGAAAGCACTTGGATCAAATAGAAATTATTCAGCAAAAAGAAAATTGCACCAAGCACGAAGCAATCCTAAAAGCGGTTGAAATGATAGGCGAAAATTCAACAATAACGAGCAAGCTTAAAACAATACAAACGGAAATCAACTTTTCCGAAGTGTTCCCACAACTCCACCAATCTTACAGCCGTAGCAAAGTTGCCCAGGAATATGCTATGGCAAGAAACATCAACCACGCCAAACTGCAAATAGGCTTCAACTCTGCGGTGGGCAATGTGATGAAAGAAATGCGGAATTGTTTGATTTTTCCATTGAAAGACGAAACTGGAGAAATCGTTTCACTTTACGGACGAAGTTTAACCAAAGGCCACTATTACAGTCCAGACAGAAAAGGCTTGTACCACAATGTTACTGCAGAAAGCAAAACGGTAATCTTAACCGAAAGCATCATCGATAGCGCAACTTTACAAGTTCACCTGTCTGCCGACAAGGCAGGCACCGATTTTGAAACACTTGCTTTATTCGGTACAAACGGTTTTAATCAAGAACACGAAAGACTTTTAAAATCCTTGCCGAACCTAGAAGAAATCATCCTCTTTTTTGATGGCGATGAAGCCGGAACAGAAGCCGTAAAGAAATACAGTGAACAGTTTAAAAATCAGTTTTCTAAAGTTAAAATATCTCAAGTTGAAACACCCGAAAATGAGGATATTAATAGTTTGGTTCAAAGCCATGAGCCAAGTATTTTGAATCATTTAATCAATGAAAGGAAGTTTTTATTCCTGCCTGCCGGGCAGGCAGGTTCACCTGGCACAGAGCCTGTGCAGGCAATTACTTTAGGTGAAAAAGAAAGCGTGTCAAAACTAGACGTAAGCAACGAAGAATACCTTGCTTTTACCTCCGAAAATCTGATTTACAGTGTCATTGGCGGTCTTGCTTTGTACCCAATCGACAAAATGAAAATGACACTAAGTGTCCAGCGAAATGATAGCAACAACAGACTACACAAAATCCGCCAAAGCAACTTGGATCTGTACAACGAAGAGCAGCTGCAGCGTTTTATCCGGACAGCATCCGAAAAACTGGAAATCGGCACCAAGCAACTGAATTACGACCTTGCAGAACTCACGGAACTCTTGGAAGATTACAGAAAAACTAAAATCGAAGCCAGTAAACCGAAAGTTGAACCTAAAAAAGTACTTACGGCGTTCAGAAAGGAAGAACTACTAAAAACCTTAAAACGCACGGATTTACTGCCACACATCAACAACCTAATCGGGCAAACGGGTATAGTTGGCGAGGAGAAAAACCGCTTGATTATGTGGATTGTGTTCACATCGAGACTCATGGCAAATCCTTTGCACATCGTTTGTTTGGGTGCATCAGGCACAGGAAAAACCTACCTACAGGAGCGTGTTTCGGAACTCTTTCCCAAGGAAGAAAAGGTAAGTTTTACAGCCAGTACCGAACAGGCATTTTATTACGTGGGAAGAACCGAACTCAAACACCGAATCATCTTAATCGAAGACATGGACGGAGCCAGCAGCGTTTTGTATGTGTTAAGAGAATTACAATCAAAAAGCTACGTGAGTAAACTCGTTCCGATCAAAGACACCAAAGGCAATATGCAAACGAAATTACTGGAGGTGGAAGGTCCGATTTGTTTATCGGGAACAACCACCAAAGAACGCATCTACGAAGACAACGCCAATCGCAGTTTTTTGATTTACCTGGACAACAGTTCCGAGCAACAAAACGGCATCATGCAACGCCAGCGGGCAAGTTCTGCAGGAGAAATCAATAAACATCAAGAACAAGCTACCATTGAGTTTTTACAGGACATTCAGCGGATGTTTAAACCAATCAACATTGTGAATCCTTTTGCCACGAAATTACACATTCCGCAGACGGTGTTTAAACCATTGAGAACCAATGCTCATTACTTGCAATTTATTGAAGCGATTACGTTTGTACATCAGCATCAACGAGAAATCAAAACAGACAACCAGGGCGAGGAATTTATTGAAACCACTTTGGAAGACATTGCCTTGGCCAATGAGTTGTTAAATGAGGTTTTATTGGCAAAGAGCGATGAACTAACGAAGGCTTGCAGGGATTTTTTGGAAGTGATAAAAGCTCACTTAACAAAGGAAAACAAAGCATCATTCTTTAAAAACGATATCCGGGAAGCAACCCGAATCAATCCGCATACCATGAAAAAATACTTGCAGACTTTACAGTTTTACGGTTACATTAAAATCGTTGGTGGAGATAAATACAAGCAAGGTTATGAGTACGAAATCACCAATAAAGACGAATACAATAACTTAAAAAACAGCGTACAATCCGCATTAGACAAGGCTTTGGAAGAGTTGAGAATAAAAGCAGTGGATGTAGTGGAGATGTAGTGGATATATTCCTAAAATATCCACTCAACTAATTGAAATACAAATAATAAACCCCAGTGGATATGTGGATATGAAAAAAGAGTAAGCGGGCATTTTTTTCTTCACTTGAAAAATACATGAAATGAGTACTAAAAACATAAATGCCTGCGGTGGCTCACCGCTGGACATTGAAAAATATAAAACCGATTACGCCACTTACTTACTTCGTTTAGGTTATGCCGAATCCACTATCAAGCACAACGAGCGGAATTTAGCCTTTTTTCTCAATCATCTAAAAAGCCAAAACGTTCAAAGCTTGCAAGAAATCGAAACACAACATTTAAGCGCTTACAACGACTATTTACACGGTTTAAAAAGCAGATTAACAGGTAAAGGTTTGGCAAGTTCTACCATACAAAGTAAAATCCATGTAATTAGTCAATTTAGTCAGTTTTTAGAAGCAACCGAAAGCATCAAGATTTACACCACTAAACTGGAAGTTGTTCCAGGAATCAAACAGCACAGAAATATCCTTTCACAACCCCAAATCAAAGCACTTTACAGCGCTTGCGACAATAGTTTTACAGGACTAAGAAACAAAGCAATACTGGGCTTGTATTACGGTTGTGGCTTGCGTTACAGCGAGGGAATAAACCTTGAAACAAACCAAATCGACTATAAAAAAGAACTCTTGTATGTTGCCCCAAGTAAGAATTACAAAAGTCGTTTTGTACCGATAAACAAAGCTGTTTTGAAAGATTTTAGTGCTTATGAGAACTATGCAAGAGCTCATTTTCGGTCAAGAGGGACTTACTTTTTGAGTGGTTCGGTAAGTAATATGAGTTTGAATAGAATACTGGAAAAACTCTGCGAATCTGCACAAATAGAAACCAAGCTTTGCTTGCATAGTTTACGCCACAGCATTGCCACGCATTTATTACAAAAACAAATGCCACTGGAGCAAATCGCCAAGTTTTTAGGACATACTACACTCAGAGCTACAGAAATATACACACGAATTGTTTTGGAAGATGAAGAAAGCAAAGTTGAATGAATTTAAAGATTATTTACAGCAAGAAAAGAACTACACCGAAAA
>JAZQRM010000021.1:0-132077 GCA_045629585.1 Taishania sp.
CGCCCCGTTTTTTTATCGTAGTAGTGGTTTCTGGGCTCCACTGTATTAGTTTGACTAGTCTTATTGTATACATTACAAAATTACTGAAGTACAGTTGTTTAAGTGTTAGTATTTCTTCGGTAAATAAAGTGTAGTTATACGGTTTTTGAAATGAGGTAAATACCTTTTTAGTAAAGTGTTTTTGGCGTGTGGGGTGGGGAAATACGGTATGAATGGTTGTGTTTTTAGTGGTTCTGGGTATTCTTACTCTGATTGTTGAGCAGGAGGGAGTAGATGAGCAATCGGCGAAGACGCTCTTTTTTGTTGAGAGAAAAGTGTTGGAGGAAGTAGTGGCTCTTGCTATTTTATTTATTGCTGTCTTAAATCACTTCTTTATTATGATTTTGCTATTCGCTTTTGTTAGCGTTTGAATAAATAAGTCTGTGTTTTTTGGGGATATATAAATCTGATCTGTTTTATTAAATGAAATTTGTAATCGATCAGAACTAGAGGCAGGATCAAAAACTAAATTATGGACAGGTTCGACTTTATAGATACTTTCAATAGGAATATTTTTCTTGTATAGAAATCCATTGATAGATAGATTGTCATCATCAATAGTATAGGTAAAACTAAATAGTAGCCATAGGGAGAGGCAACCAACAATTATGCAAATAAATATATCTGTAAGACTTGTGTAGCGCCAGATTATTTCAGAAAAGGCAGAAAGTATTAAACCTACTATTAAATTTATAAATGGAATAAGAGCAATTAAAAGAGGAAGGAAACTAACTTTGGTTCTGAACTTCATGAATTTTTTTTTTATTACTTAGTTGGTTTTTGTTAGCATGATTTTATCAATTCGTTGCCCGTCTTTATCGACAATTTCCATGCGTAAATTTTCAAAGAATATGTGGTCTCCTACTTGCGGCAATGTACCTGTTAGGTGAATGAATAGCCCTGCAACTGTTGAAAATTCTTCTCCTAATTCTTGGTCATATTCTAAGTTAAAATATTTCGTGAATTCAAAATAGGAATACATTCCGTCTACTAACCAAGAATTTTCATCTCTCTGAAATATTTGATATTCATCTTGGATTATTTCAGTCGAATTACCCACTAAAGCATCTAAAACATCATCCATGGTAACCATTCCTTGTGTTGAGCCATATTCATCAACAGCTATAGCGTAATGAAATCCTTCCGTTTTAAACAATTCGAGTAATCGATAGGAAAGTAGTTTTTCATTTACATATATAGGCTCTCTTACTATATCTGTTAGATTTAATTCTCGACCAATTAAAGGGTCAAATAAGTCTTTTAATAAGACCAACCCTATAATTTCATCAATGTTATTGTTTTTAACAACTGGGTAAGCTGAATGCTTATCTTGATTTATCTTTTCTCTTACAATGTTCCAATCGTCGGTGATGTCAAAATAAGTAATGTCTGTTCGGTAGGTCATTAAAGAGTCAATCCGACGGTCTCCCATTTCAAAAACACGTTCGACAATATTCTGCTCAATATCTTCGATTTCTCCACCATCAGCACTTTCTCGAACCATTGATTTTATTTCTGCTTCAGTAGCTCGTGATTCTTGGCTTTTATTGATGTTTAAAAGATTTAAAATTAATTCATTTGACGACGTAAGTAACCAAACAAAAGGAGACGCGACCTTAGAAAGGATTGACATCGGTTGTGCAATTCTCGTTGCAATGGCTTCGGGAAATGTCATGCCTATTCGTTTGGGAACTAATTCACCAAGTACGATGGTTAGAAATGTAGTGACGAATAAGATTGTTCCTGTGGCTATTTTAGATGCGTAGGGCGCTAGTATTTCATTCTTTTTGATAAACAAGATGAAATCAGCGGACAGTTTATCACTTGAGAACATACCAACCAAGATTCCGATCAAGGTAATTCCAATCTGTATGGTCGATAAAAATTTGGTTGGTGACTCCTGCAGACGTAATGCGGTTTTTGCTCCTTCTTTACCTTGCTTAGCACCGTTTTCTAATTTAAATCGACGGGAGGAAACCATGGCCATTTCGGACATGGAGAATATTCCATTAATGAGAATTAATCCAAGAATGATGAAGTACTCCATTTAGTTATACTTTATTTTTAGAGGGAAAGTTAACAAGAATAACAGATAAAAGGATGATTATTACACCAAACCATTGTAATAGATTCAATTTTTCTCCTAAAATAATGTAAGCAGATAGGATCGATACAGGCATTTCTACACTGGCAATAATAGAGCCCATACCTAAACCAACCTTCGGAAAACCTGAATTAAATAGAATAGGAGGGAGGATTGTACCAAAAAGAGCTAAGAGAGCACCGATTTGTAGAGCGCTTAAAGTAATCTCTTGTTCAAATAGTGCGGTATTCCAGTACATCAAGATAAAGATCATACCACCAAATACCATAGAAAATGTACGTTGGAGATAAGGAACTTGTGTTTCTACTTTACCAGCAGTTGTCATACTTGTAGCAAACGAAATAGCAGCTAACATTCCAAGTGCAATTCCTTTCCAATTAAAAGTAACGGTGCTTTCTAATAAACGAGAAGCGAGAATGGTTCCTCCAATGACCAAAATCATTCCTATTATTTTTTTCAAAGAAATAGGCTTCTTATCTATTAAGTATTCAATCACTATAGTAATCCATATTGATTGCATCAAAAGTATGATAGCAAAGGTAACCGGGATATAGGATAATGATAGGTAGTAAAAAACACTTGTCATTCCATAAGTCGTTCCTAATGCAGCTAGTTTGAAGAATCCACTTTTGGTTAAAGTGAGTTTTTGCTTTCTTAAACTAATTAGTACTAATGTTCCCACAGTTAGTATTCCAAATGTGAATTGAAAAAGAACTAAAATCGAAGTGGGAATATTTTGAAGGTTAGCATATTTAACTATAGTTGCAAGTATTCCATAGCTTGCGGCTCCAAAGAATACAAGTAAAGCGCCTTTTAATTTTTGATCCATGTTTTTTATAATATTCAACAAAGTTAAGGATAAATCAGGCGCTATAAAAAGTTGTATGAGCTTTGGCTTGTTTCTAAATAGCCTTAAAAAACCTCCTAAAAGGATTTATTAAAGGGAGATTGAACGGTGAAAAAAAATTAAAAAAAGTTTAGCAAAAAGCTTGTGTATTTAGGTTAGGTTTTGAGGGGAATTGTACTTGTTTTGGGAAGCGCTTTAGATGTAGATAGTTAAGTCAAAATTTCCCTTAAATGCCTATTATAATACAAAAAAAAGCTTAGAAAAGAAATAAAAAAATGAAAAATATTTATTTTTAAAAATGCAACACATTTTATAAAAAGTGTAAACTTTTTTTTGTTTCAAAAATGTTAAGTAATTGATTTGTAGGTTTTAAAGTGTTTTTGTTTGTAAACTTTTGTTTTTTTATGTTGGACATGAGTTTTCAAAAATGTACATTTGCAGCCTATTGTTCACGACAAACACATTATATCTTGATTATGAATACGCTAGAAGTTATGGATACGCAAAAAACGTTCACACAAGAGGAGGCACAAGCGGCAAGCTTGGTGTACTTCAAAGGCGATGATTTAGCTGCCACTGTATGGGTAAATAAATACGCATTAAAGGATTCTGCTGGTAATATCTATGAACAAACTCCAGATGATATGCACCGACGTATCGCGAGTGAGTTGGCGCGTATGGAAGCAAAGTATCCAAATCCATTAACGGAAGAGCAAATATTTGATTTAATCAAAGACTTTAAATACATCATTCCTCAAGGTTCTCCAATGACAGGAATTGGGAATCCCTTTCAAATTGCATCGCTTTCCAATTGCTTTGTAATTGGAAATACAGGTGAATCGGATTCTTATGGAGGAATCATGAAAATTGATCAAGAGCAAATTCAATTGATGAAGCGTCGTGGTGGTGTAGGTCATGATTTATCTCACATCCGTCCTAAAGGATCACCGGTTAAGAATAGTGCTTTGACTTCAACTGGGTTAGTGCCTTTTATGGAACGTTATTCTAATTCAACACGTGAAGTTGCGCAAGATGGTCGTCGTGGAGCATTGATGTTATCTGTTTCAATTAACCATCCAGATGCTGAAGGTTTTATTGATGCGAAAATGACGCAAGGTAAAGTGACAGGGGCAAATGTTTCTGTTCGTATATCTGATTCTTTTATGCAATCCGTTGAAAGTGGAACACCATTCGTACAAACCTATCCAATTTATTCTGTAAAACCCGTTTTTTCAAAAGAGGTTGATGCAAAAGGAATTTGGAATAAAATAGTACATAACGCATGGAAATCGGCTGAGCCAGGTATTTTGTTCTGGGATACTATTATCCGTGAATCTGTGCCAGATTGTTATGCAGATCTTGGGTTTAAGACAGTGTCAACTAACCCTTGTGGTGAAATTCCGTTATGTCCTTACGATTCTTGTCGTTTGTTAGCGATTAATTTATTCTCGTATGTTGAAAATCCATTTACAAAAGATGCGTTTTTTAATAGAGAGTTATTTATTCAGCATGCTGTATACGCGCAACGTTTGATGGATGATATCGTTGATTTGGAACTTGAAAAAGTAGATAATATTTTAGCGAAAATTGATGCAGATCCAGAGGAAGAGGAAATTAAAAGAGTTGAAAGAAATCTTTGGGCTAATATCCGTCAGATGGCAATCAATGGTCGTCGTACAGGTATTGGGATAACAGCTGAAGGTGATATGTTGGCGGCATTAGGTTTAATTTATGGAACAAAAGATGCTATTGATTTTTCAGTAGATATTCATAAAACGTTAGCAATTGAAACTTACCGTGCTTCCGTTTATTCAGCTAAAGAAAGAGGTGCTTTCCCAATTTTTGATGTGAATAGAGAAAAGAATAATCCTTTTATTCAACGATTAAAAGAAGCAGATCCGCAGTTGTATATGGATATGATTGCGCATGGGCGACGTAATATCGCTTTATTGACAATTGCTCCAACGGGTACAACTTCTTTGATGTCTCAAACAACTTCTGGTATTGAGCCTGTATTCTTACCTGTGTACAAACGTCGACGTAAGGTTAATCCGAATGATAAAAATGTTCGCGTAGATTTTATTGACGAAGTAGGAGACTCTTGGGAAGAATATGTTGTTTTTCACCATAAGTTTAAACAATGGATGGAGGTTAATGGATATGATACGTCTATTAATTATTCACAAGAGGAAATTGATGAGTTAATTAAAAAGTCACCCTACGCAAATGCAACCTCAAATGATGTTAATTATTTAGAGAAGGTACGTATGCAAGGAGCTATCCAAAAATGGGTGGATCACTCTATATCTGTAACAATCAATATGCCAAATGACGTTACTGAAGACTTGGTGGGTGAATTGTATATGGAGGCTTGGAAAGTCGGCTGTAAAGGTGTTACTGTTTACCGTGATGGTTCAAGAGCTGGTGTGCTTATTTCCAACGATAAAAAGGAGGAGAAAAAAGAAGAGTTAGTAGATGGACAGTTTCCAGCAGAAAGACCAGAATTGTTAGATGCTGATGTTGTTCGTTTCCAAAATAATAAAGAAAAGTGGATCGCATTCATCGGAAAAATTGATGATCGTCCATACGAGATATTTACTGGATTAGCTGATGATGAGGATGGAATTCTTATTCCTCGTTGGGTGAATGAAGGACAGATATTGAAAAATAGAGAAGCCGATGGAGCTTCACGTTATGATTTCCAATATAAAAACGCTCGTGGATATAAAACAACAATCGAAGGCTTGTCTCACAAGTTTAATCCAGAGTATTGGAATTATGCGAAGTTGATTTCTGGAACACTTAGACAAGGAATGCCGATTGAAAATGTTGTTGGTCTAATTAACAAGCTACAATTGGATGAGAATATCAATACTTGGAAAAATGGTGTGGCACGTGCATTGAAGCGTTACATTCCTGATGGAACGGTAGCAAATTCACAGAAATGTGGGAATTGTAATGGAACTAATTTATTGTACCAAGAAGGTTGCCTAACATGTAAAGATTGTGGGTCTTCAAAATGTGGATAAAATATATATTATCATTTTTTGATAATTGAAATGAAAAGGAGGTTTTGGCCTCCTTTTTTTATGATTTAATTTTTTTTTGTGTAGTATATTGTTTTTTAGGTTGTTGATTCTGTCTATTTAAAGTGATAGATTATAGTTTTATAGATAGGAGTTCAGTTTTATATATTTGGAAAAAGAATGTTATATTAAGGAATAATGCCATTTTTAAGGTTTGAAATGAGGTAAGGAAATTGAATTGTAAATTATGAAAATACGATTAGCACAAATAGTTGATTTGGATATTATATGGGAAATTATTTCTCAAGCAATTGAAAAAAGACGCTTAGAAGGTAGTACTCAATGGCAAGATGGGTATCCAAATCCAAATTCAATTATGACGGATATCAAAAATAATTGGGGACGTGTGCTTTTAGCGGATGATGGTAAAACAATTATTGGTTATGCAGCTTTAATTTTTGATATTGAAGAGGCTTATGAAGATTTGGAAGGGGAGTGGCTTACAAATGGAAGATACGCCGTGATTCATCGAATGGCTGTATTACGACAGAATGATGTTAAGGGAATTGGGTCACAATTTTTAGCGTTGCTTGAAGATGAAGTTAAAAAGCATGATTGTCCGAGTTTAAAAGTAGATACGAATTTCGATAACAATGCAATGCTTCGAGTTTTTGAAAAAAGAGGTTTTACCTATTGCGGAGAGGTATACTTTCGCGGAAGTGCCCGACGAGCTTATGAAAAAGTATTAAGCAATATTTGATTTTTAGACAGAAAAAATCTCTTGATTAAATATTGAATCGATAAACAAGCGCCTCCATTTGAAGCGCTTGTTTAATGAAGTATCATTTCTTGTGTTTAGGTTCGTAAATCAATCTTAAGAAAGCACTAAACCGTTCATTTTTCTTGTTTATCGGAAAACCTGTAACAATTCCGACCATCAGATGTTCACTAATCTCTAAACGCATCTGTGGACGAATTGTCATTTCAAATTCTGTGTGAAAACGCTTGTTTAATTCTATACCAACAAAGTTACGTCCTTGACCAATCATGTAATGAAAACTGGTGTTGATGTCGTATTGATATTGAAAATGGGATGAGCCATACGTTTGATGAAAACGAGGTCCAGTATAGATAAGCGTGTGAAAATTATTTCCCCATCTTTTTGCAATTACAAAAAATGGATTATACCCGTTTCCTGTCAAGATAGACCCCTTCTTTTTATCAAAAGGAGCAAGTAAAAACTCATTAATGTATCCTATAGCCATGGACGTTGCGATCTTTTCATTCACAAAAAAAGACCACTGAGTTGCTAATTTAAGACTGTTTAATTGTGGGGAAGGAACAGCTGCTATCTCTTCCTCTTTGTTTCTTGAATAAAAAGAAAAAGGTAATTCCACTTCAAAACCTAATCGGTCGATGGGAGCCCATTCATATTCAATCAAAGCTTCATAGCTATCATATTTGGCGTTGTCTGTTAAGCCAACTCCTAGATTCCACTCACGCTCCCCTTTTCGTGCGCCTAAGTCACGTATGAGGTCAATGTATAATGGTTCAGCGTGGTTTACTTTAGGTTTTAGTGTAGGAACATGCACGGAGTCAGCTTGTCCATTACACAACAATGTAATACTCCAAAATACAAGGGGTATAACCTTATTTAATTTCATTATTTATCATTTAGTATTTGAAAATTCAATTTTTAAATCGTTTTTTTTAAGCGATTTATAGAATATCAACATTAAATGATTTCGGGGGGAGGCGTATTAATCTTGTAATCGATAGGAGCTACAAATTGAGCTAGATAATTATTGAAGGTTTTGTTTAATTCAATTAATTTATCTTCTTTAATATCAATAGTTATTACTGTTTTTTTGAAGTGCGCTAATTCTATCTTTGTGGGTCTGAAATCGTCTGTGTCATCATCATGTTCTTGCTCTGGAATAATATTGTCTAAACCAATTATCTTTTCAAGAACTAACTCCACAATCGATTCTTGTTCATTTAATCCAATAGTACTAAATGAACGATTATCGTATTCTACATCAATGGATAGGTTGATGAAATGAAATGCAATCAACAACCAGATGTATCGTGTAAGACGGTATTTTTGGATTTTCAATAACATATCTTACACAAATTTATAAAAACTAAATAGGAAGTGATTTATCGGACTACTATTTTTTGTGCTGATTATAAAGAGATGTCAGATTTTCGAACTTCAATAGCATTACAACGATGTTGGTATTCTAACTAAAAAGAAGTGTTATCGGCCATTTTCCTCCAAAATCTTCATGTACAACTTCCAACGTTTATCTTTGTGTAAAGCTTGACAACGTTCATCGGCAATGAATCGATGGTTCCCCTGTAATTTGAATGTATTGGCGAGTAGTTCTAATTGTTCAAATGCCAATTCTTTTTCTCCTGCTTCCGTTAATATTGGAACGGCAGTAATACGGATAACGTGTGTTGCTTGAATATGATTAAGGGCAAATGCTTCTTTGTACTTCTGAGCTGCTTCCTTTATGTTTCCTTCTCGGTAAAAAGCTAAAGCTTCTTCGTTAAGTTGCGTCATGTGAATGGATTTACGCAAACCAACAATTCGATTGGCTAATTGATTAACGGAAGCCGTGTCTTTTTGAGAATCATTTTGATTGATCTCCTCGGCTAAATTTAATACAGCGATGGAGGCCGAATAGTTTTCGATATCCCTAAAAGGAAATGCTAATCGATAAGCTTCTTGAGCGGTTAATTCATTGGATGTTTGATATAATTTAGCTTTTTTCTTCTGGAAATCCTTTATTAAGCAAACGTATTCGTCTGTTTTTAGTTTTTTGTCTTTAGGTATGTTTGTGGCTGTAAATTCGTAGGTTGCGCAAACGGATTGATAACCTTGCAAAAAGGCGATAGGAAAGATACTCATGTGATTTTCGTCCGGGATAACTTTGAAATTCCACATTTCCTTAGCGTTTTTATTGTCGGTTAATTCGGTTGCTAATTTTTCCAATTGTTGATTAAATAACGTTTCAGGACTTCCAACGGTTCCACTTCTCACAAAAAAGTAACGATACGCTTCTTTTGGATTTTCAAAGAATTGCACAATCTGATTCGAGAGTTCGTTGTCGTTGTAAATGATATTTGGGCTAATAATGATTCCGGCTTGAAATAAACTTTTAGGTTGAATCATTTCTTGCAAAACAAATGTTCCTCCGAGTGAATGTCCCGTTGCGACACGCATTGGATTAACACGATATTTTTCCTTTAGGAAGGTTTCCACTTCTTTATTCAAGAAAGTAGACAAACGTTTGGATCCGACATTTGATAACAGATTACCTTTTTCATCATTTTTGGGTAAGAACTCTTCCCATCGATCTGTAGAATGAATGGCTACAATAATGAACGGAAGTCCGTTTTTATTAGCTGAATTATATTCTACGATTGAACTCACCATTTGCGTATAAACTTCGTATTGTCCATCGAATACATACATGACGGGGAAATCCTTAATGGTATCTTTTTCATAGACAGATGGCAGATAAATGGAGAGTTGACGTTCTTTGTTATAAGTTTTCGAAATAAATGAATGGGATGCATGTTTCATTTGCGCATGTGCCAAAGGGAGTACACCAACAAGAACGAGCAGTAGTAGAGTCCATTTATTCATAAGTAGTGTTTTAGTATTTAAATTTTGACTTTTTTGTTTTTTTCTAGTGATTCAATTTGATCGATTATATCCTTTTGTTGATCACGTATTTCGGCAGCGAGAACGTAATTTTCTTCTCGAATAGCCTGCTCCTTTGGTAAGGACAATTTTTCGAGTGCTGATTTTAATTCTTCGATTGTTTTCATGCATTGGGTTTTCTTTTAAAGATAAGCTTTTTTTTAACGTTTCTTTTTTTTGTTTTGACTTTTATTTCGTCTATATGTAACTCATTTCTTAATCTAAGAATTGTATATTTGGACATCATATTATTATTACTTATGAAACAAATCCTTAGTGCGCTGATCAAATTACTAGGTTTTTATTTTTTAATTTCCGCCATACATTCTTTTACGTACAATGCGTATGTTTTCAAATACGAACCCAAAATGCTGTGGTATTTTGGATTTGCAACGCTATTCAATCTTGGATTGTTTTATGTATTTGTTTTCAAAACGCAGCAAATATTTGATTTATTCCGTATCAAATGGGAGAGTGAAGAGTCATTGGCTTATCCAGTGATTATCAAAGCAGGTGTCTTCTTGATAGGCTTTTATTTGATGAGTAGCTTTTTTGGAAATGTGCTTGGGGAGGTTTTGTATTGGTTAAAGCAGGAGCTAAGTTCAACGGGGACGAATTCGGTTGATAATTTGCTTGGTGATTTTATCAATGTTTTTAATCCACATTCCTTTATTGTGTCCCTTTTCAATTCAGTGGTTGGTTTTATCATTGCGTACAAGCATCTTGCGATTGCAGATTATTTCATGAAAGCTGACCAAACTAAGAAAAAGTTGGAAGATCTCGAAGAATAACTAACATTCATTTTTTTTACCATAATCCCTCGCGTTAGGGATAGTAGCGGCATCCTTAGTAAAGAGCAGTCGTGACTGCTTACTAAGATACAGCGGATAGCCCGACACCCAAAGCCTTTTGGGTGAAACGCCCTAAAAAAGAAAAAGGACTTCTTGCTAAGTCCTCCTCATTTATATCCTGTTATTCCTTACGCCTTAAGTCTTAGGTCTTACGTCTTATAACTTAAATCCTCAAATACTTCCCTGTAATCGATTCTTCGCATTTAACGAGTTCTTCAGGGGTGCCGGTGAAAACAATTTGTCCCCCATGTTTTCCGCCGTCAGGTCCGATATCGATGATCCAATCGGCGCACTTTATCACGTCGTTGTTATGTTCGATGATGAAAACGCTGTGTCCAGCATCCACCAAGCGCTGCATGGCAATGATTAGTTTTTGCACATCGTGGAAATGCAATCCTGTTGTGGGTTCATCAAAAATGAAAAGGGTAGGAATGGCTTTCAATCCTTTGGAAAGAAAAGAAGCTAACTTTACGCGCTGCGCTTCTCCACCAGATAAAGTCGAAGAGGCTTGTCCCATCTTCAAGTAACCTAGGCCAACATCTTGTAAAGGCAGAATTTTCTCGAGAATTTTCTGATCGGCTTTATCATTTCCTGCTTTGAAGAATTCGACAGCTGCATCAATATCCATGTTGAGAATATCCGCTACGCTTTGTTCGCGGTAATGAATTTCTAATGCTTCTTGTTTATAGCGAGTTCCTTCACATGTTTCACATTTTAAATGAATATCCGCCATGAATTGCATTCCGACCGTGATGATTCCTTCTCCTTCACAAATTTCACATCGACCACCTTCTACGTTAAAGGAAAAGAATCCTGGTTTGTAGCCACGTGCTTTTGCTAAAGGTTGCTTACTGAATAAATCCCGAATGTCGTCAAAGGCTTTTACATAAGAAGCTGGATTACTGCGCGTGGATTTACCAATCGGATTTTGGTCTATTAATTCAACGGCTTGTATGTGTTTCCAATCTCCATTTACCTCAAATTGGGAACCAACTGTACTTGCTAGTTCTCCTAAATGCTGTCTAACTGCAGGGTAAACGATATCCTTTAGTAAAGTTGATTTACCCGAACCACTGACTCCCGTAATACAAACCAATGAATGTAAAGGAAGGGCTACAGAAACATCTTTTAGGTTGTTTTTATATATCCCTGTAAAGTTCAATGCATTTTTACTCGTTCTCCTTCTTACTGGAGTTGTTATAACCTTCTTACCTGTTAGATAATCAGCTGTTAAGCTACCTTTTGCTTTAAGTAATGCTTTATGATCCCCTTGAAATACGACTTCACCACCATAAACACCCGCCATTGGACCGATATCCAATATTTCATCCGCAGCTCGTATAATCTCTTCTTCGTGTTCAACAACGATAACTGTGTTTCCTAAATCACGTAAATTATGGAGTACATTAACCAAACGTTCTGTATCACGTGGATGTAATCCGATGGAAGGTTCGTCCAAAATGTACATGGAACCTACCAAACTACTTCCTAAGGATGTTGCTAGGTTAATTCGTTGACTTTCTCCTCCAGAAAGGGAGTTAGATCGACGATTTAAGGTTAGGTAAGTCAATCCAACTTTCGTTAAAAAAGTTAAACGATTGGTAATTTCAGGTAAAAGACGTTTTGTAATGCGTTCTTCAAATGTGGCAACCTCCAATTGTTGGAAGTAAACCAATAGCTCATCAATGGGCATTAAAACCAAATCTTGAATGCTTTTTCCACCGATTTTTACATAAGCAGCATCACCACGTAAACGCGTACCGTTACATTCTGGACAATCTGTTTTTCCACGATAGCGAGAAAGCAAAACGCGATAGTGAATTTTATAGGTTTGGGTTTCACAGAACTTAAAAAATGGGGTGATTCCCGTAAAATATTTGTTTCCTGTCCACAGTAATTTGTATTGTTCAGGCGTTAGATCTTTAATCGGACGATGAATTGGGAAATCGAATTTAGCGGCATTCTTGATCAATTCATTTTTGTATTCACCAAGCATGTCACCTTTCCAAGGAGCAATTGCCCCTTCATAAACGCTCAAGTTTTTATTGGGTAGCACTAAATCTTCATCAATTCCAATCGTTTGCCCGTATCCTTCACATGTTTTACACGCTCCGTAAGGATTATTGAACGTGAAAAAATGCTCGGAAGGTTCGGTAAATTCCATTCCATCCAGTTCAAATCGAGTTGAGAAGAATTGTCGGTGGTCGGCTTTCATCAAATAAGCGGTACATTCTCCATTTCCTTCCGAAAATGCAATTCCAACAGAATCTCCAATTCTTGCGGTAGCTTCCTCAGATGTTAAATCACCTGAAAAACGGTCAACGATTAATTCAAACGTTTCTGGCGGATTTTGCAAAGCTTCTTCAATAGAAACAACCGTTTTATCGGCGTAAATACGTGCAAAACCTTGTGTTTGTAAAACTTCTAATTGTTTTTTCGCACCATAGACCGCAAGTTTAGGCAAAGGACAAAGTAAGAGGATGCGTTCATTTTCATCTTGCTCGACAATGTAATTAATGACATCCGTAACGGTATCTTTTTTCACTTCATTTCCAGAAATCGGAGAGAAGGTTTTTCCCACGCGAGCAAATAGCAATTTTAGGTAATCGTATATTTCAGTAACCGTTCCAACTGTAGATCGTGGATTGGTAGAAATGACTTTTTGTTGAATGGCTATTGCGGGAACGACCCCTTTGATGTAATCCGCCTCTGGTTTGTCCAATTTACCAAGAAATTGACGTGCGTACGACGACATACTTTCTATGTAGCGACGTTGACCTTCTGCATAAAGTGTATCAAAAGCGAGTGATGATTTACCTGATCCTGATAATCCAGTGATAACGGTGAACTTACCATGTGGAATTTTGACATCCATATTTTTTAAGTTGTTCACACGTGCGCCTTTTATTTCGATAAAAGATTGTTTTGCCATACTGTAAAATTACAGCTTTTCATACGTATGTTTAGGACTGAAGCCGATAAATATTTTAGGACTTTTTCTTTCAGCTATTTGATAAAAAGTCCTGATGGATGCATAGTTTATTAAAAAAGGCAAAAAAAGTTGAAAAAAGCACTAAATTAAAAGGTGAAAAAACGGATTATGGACTATATTTGCACAAAATTACAAGGAAAATGGCAAATATTACATTTACAATGATCAAGCCTGATGGAGTTGCGAAAGGACACATCGGAGATATCTTGAAAGACATTACTGACGCTGGTTTTAAAATCAAGGCGGTTAAAATGACACAATTGGCTAAGCAAGATGCAGAAGCATTTTACGCTGTTCACGCTGAGCGTCCATTCTTCGCTGACTTAGTATCTTTCATGACTTCAGGACCAATCGTTGCTGCAGTTTTAGAGAAAGACAACGCAGTTGCTGATTTCCGTACTTTAATCGGTGCTACAAACCCGAAAGAAGCTGCTGAAGGAACTATCCGTGCAAAATATGCAGAGTCTATCGATGCTAACGCGGTTCACGGTTCTGATTCAGACGAGAACGCTGCTATCGAAGCTGCATTCCACTTTGCTGCTAAAGAAATTTTCTAAGCAATTAGTAAAGTCATTATACGAAGCCTCTCCAGTTTGGAGGGGCTTTTTTTTGTGCTTGATAGTACTTTAGCCCCCGATATAGTCGGAGTGATATTTTAAATTTCAAATTAATACATTTGCTGAATTCAAGGGACAAATGCAACTTCTGAGTTAGACAATAATTTTTCCATAACAAATATAGGATTTTCGTAGTTAAAACGTTTTCGAGGTCTTTCATTAAGTTTATTTTGTACGTACGCAATTCGTTTTTCGCTGATGAGCGATAAATCAGAACTTTTAGGGATATATTGCCGTACTAGGCTGTTTAAATTCTCATTTGAACCTCTTTCCCATGGACTATATGGATTTGCGAAATAGAAGTCGCAATACTCTTCTGAAATACGCTTATGTTCTGAGAATTCCTTACCATTGTCTGCGGTTATGGTCTTCAAATAGGGTTTTATTTCATCCAACATTTTACTTAACTTTTTTCGTACTTCTTTGGCATCTCTTTTTTCAACTTTCCTCATATAAAGCATCCCAGAAGCCTTGTCGTTAAGCGTTATGATAGCACATATATGGTTTTTACCAATAATCGTATCTACTTCCAAATGACCAAAAACTTTCAGTTCATTAGCTTCTTTAGGACGTTTTTCAATCCCAACCCTTCCAATGATTTGACCCCTAGAATCTTTACTCGAACCTCGTTTACGATATCGTCTTCCCTGGTGTCGTAAATGAGTAAATAAGTTTCCTTTTTGTTTTTTATCTTTCCAGATAAATTGGTAAATCGTTTCGTGTGAAATGGTTATAGAACCACGTTTTTTCATAGTTCCAGCTACTTGTTCAGGACTGAAATCCTTTTTGATCATAGCTCTTATATCACGACAAATGATAGGTGTAAGTTTAACAAACTTCTGTTTTTTAAGAAGTCGGGACTCATATTCATTCTGAGCTAATTTATGCTTTATAAACTCCATTTCTATTATCACAGTTCCTCTTGATTTCCCGACTAATAACGGATTTACAAACTGCTATAATATTTGCAATTTCAGTTTGTGATTTTCCAACTTGTAATAATACCTCTATTGTGTATCTTTGCTGATAAGAAAGATGTGACATTACAACTTTATTTTTGGCGATTTAACGGGGTAAAATAACTCTTTCTTAGAAACAGTGAGGGAAATTTAATAGATTTCCTTCCTGTTTTGTTTGTTATCTTATCATCAAATCTAAAAGTTGCATTTGTGATTTGAATTTAAGTAATATATGTATTTCGTGATTGTTTTTTTTATAAATTGACTAATAACCTGTTGTTGTTAGAATTTTAACAACTTTAAAACGCTGTAAAGCGAAACAAAACGAACAAAAGATGCAAAAAAGTGGAATGAATTGCGAAGCGTTACTCGTTTCGTTTAAACAACCCAAATATTCAATCTAAACGCGTCAATCGTCAATCGCTTCCCCCTTAGATCTTCAGACTTAGAACTTAGAACTTAAATTAAACAGTTTGTTTTTTTTTGATTTAGTGGATTGTCTTTTGGACGTTATCGGAGGGGCAATTATTAAGAAAACACTCTTTTACGAAGGATATGTCTGAAAAATCCATTATTTTTAAACTTTGGTAAAAGACTATCTTTTTTGTTTTTTGCTGTACAGCGTTTAAGATTTGTATTTTTTTCTATTTGATAAAATAACACATGAATATTAATTGGACAAAAGAACATACAAAAGGGCTGATATTAGGGTTGTTAACAACTTTTGCAGCTTGCTTTTTGGTGATTGGGATTTTAGGATGGAAGAGCGGAGATTCTTATCAAACGTCTTTATCTAGATTCGTTCATAACAATGGTTTTAAAGGAAAGGTGATTTCATTAGCAAGTATTGCTAATTTGATTTGGTTTCATTTTGCTTCCTTGAAGAAGGAAAATTGGGCACTTGGTATGGGAGTGATTACTGCTACTTTTGTAAGTATGATTGTGTTTATTTATTTTAAATTTTTAGCATAAGCATGGCGCAAAAGTACTATGTTATTGCTGGAGAAGCTTCTGGAGATTTACACGGAAGCAATTTAATGAAAGAAATGCTAGCACTTGATCCATCTATTGATTTTCGATTTTGGGGTGGAGATAAGATGACAGCGGTTGGTGGTGTTTGTGTTAAACACATCAAAGATCTTGCTTTCATGGGGTTTGTAGAGGTCTTGATGAATCTTCGAACCATTTTGAGCAATATTGATTTCTGTAAAAAAGATATTGAAGCTTTTCAACCAGATGCAATTATTTTAATTGACTATCCCGGATTTAATCTCCGTATTGCTGAATGGGCAAAAGAACGAGGGATTAAAGTGATTTATTACATTTCACCTCAAATTTGGGCTTGGAAACAAAAAAGGGTTTACAAGATTAAAAAGTACGTGGATGAAATGATTGTCATTCTGCCTTTTGAAAAGGAGTTTTATAAAAAATTTGATTACGATGTTTATTATGAGGGTAATCCTTTACTTGATGCCGTTGATCAGTTTTATAAACAGAAGCTTACAAAAGAAGATTTTTTGATTAAACATAATTTGGATGATCGCCCAATAATTGCTTTGTTGCCCGGTAGTCGAAAACAAGAGATTCGCAAATTGTTGCCTGTAATGTTGGAAGCTATTGAACCTTATTCCGACGAATACCAAGTTTTGATAGCGGGAGCACCTAACATGCCTATTTCTTATTATCAGTCTTTTTTTAAGAGTTATAAGCCAAATGTTTTAACAGGAGTAACTTATGATATAGTAAGTAATGCGGAAGCAGCTTTAGTGACAAGCGGTACCGCAACGTTGGAAACGGCATTGCTAAAAACACCTGAAGTGGTTTGTTATGTAGGTTCAAAAATATCCATCGCAATTGCAAAACGACTTATAAAAATCAACTATATATCTTTGGTTAATCTAATTATGGATCGTTTGGTGGTGACTGAATTGATTCAAGATGATTGTAATGCTACTCGAATCCGGAAGGAATTGAAATTGATTCTTCCTGGAGGGCAAAATCGACCACGTATTCTTTCAGACTATGATCAGTTACAGGATAAATTAGGTTTTGAAGGTGTAAGTAAGAGAATTGCACAATTATTGTTGAAAAGAAATTAATCAAAAGGTTGATTAAGTGGATGTATGAAATAATTTTGTAACGTGTTAAAACTAAAACTTCTTTTTATTATCTTATTTCTTACTTCTATTGGGGTTTCCCAGCAGATGCGCATTGGTGTATATAGAGATTACGCAATAAAAAGGGTGGTATTTTCTTACAACCAAGGTAGTTATTCTGTGATAGGTGATACTTCCGTATTGGGTTCTATTCTACCAAGTGAATTTGTCGATATTGAGCATGAAAATGGTCGTTTACGTTTGAAAATAGGCGTTATTGATAAAGGACTTTTTGAACGTGTTTATTTGATTCAAAACAATTTGGGTTCAAATATCACACTGACTCCGCGTAATCCGTCATCAGCCAAAGCAAGGAAATATGCAGATAACTTTGAGATTACTACGTCATCTAAAGATTTAACGATTATCAATTTAGTAGATATTGACAATTATTTGTCCGGAGTTGTGGAGTCTGAAGGAGGAGGAGGTCAGCATTTGGAATATTATAAGGTGCAAGCGATGATGAGTCGTACTTATGCGCTTAAGTATGTGAACAAACATAGTAAGGAAGGATTTGCTTTATGTGATCGCGTGCATTGTCAGGCTTATCACTCCATGCTGCGTTTTACACCAACCATTCAAGAAGCTGTGCAGCAAACTTCAGGAAGTATTATGGTCGACATAAATGATGACTTAATTGATTCCTATTTCCATGCAAATTGTGGTGGACAAACTTGTGAACCTGATTACGTATGGAATAATTCAATTCCTTATTTAAATACATTTAAGGATACATTTTGTATTTATACCAAGCAAGCAACATGGGAAAAAAGAGTCTCTAAAAAAGAATGGCAAGATTTTTTAGTGACTGAATATCATTATCCAATTGAAGATAGTTTATGGACGGATAAGATTTTCACCTTTGAGCAAACAGATCGTAAAGCTTTTTATATTACTCCGGCATTGGGAATCCCTTTACGTGATTTAAGAACAAAATTCAATCTAAGATCAACCTATTTTTCTGTTGAACCAGAGGGAGATAATGTACTGATTAAAGGTAAAGGTTATGGCCATGGAGTAGGTTTGTGTCAAGAAGGAGCAATGAAAATGGCGCGCGCTAGATTGGATTATAAGCAAATTGCTCAGTTTTATTTTACAGGCGCAAGAGTGGTTGATTTATCCGAGAAGCACTTCTTTAAACAGCTAGCAAGGGTAGGGCCATTTATTTTAGAAGAATAAGTAACTTTTATTCATAAGTTATCACGAAAATCTCTTCATTATCTTTCTTAAAGAATTTCTTTTCACGTGCATATTTTTCTAATCCATGATTAGTCTCTAAATTCTTGAGCGTGGAACGGGTCTCTTTTAATTGTGCCTCAACAATATTTTTTTCAGCCCTTAAATCTTTCAATTTATAATTCTGTTTGAAGATTGTGAAAATATCTAAATCATCAATTAAAAAATTGTATAGGATAAAAACGACAAACGTTAGTAAGTATTTATTTCGCCAATTCTTTTTTAACCATTCTATCATAAAGTAAAGATACTTGGAAAAACAGATTCAACGGAGATGGGAATAAATAGATTTCAAAAATGGAATGTTAACGAATAAAAAAAGGTGCTCTTTTCAGAACACCTTAATTATAAAATATCAAGATAAATTAGAATTTTCGAATAGCTTCTTTGTATTCTTCATCCTCTCCAAACCATTTTTTTCCTCTAGCTAAAAGTTCTTTTGCTTTATCAATTTGACGAACACTAGCGTAACTTTCAGCACCATAAATCAATCCTAATTTTAGAATTTCTTTATCTGAAACTGTAAAATCTTTAATATCGTCAATTTTTGCTAATTCAGTTTCACCTTGTTTCAAAAGTACCAAACCTCCAGATTTATCATCTGCTTTGTATTTCCCAGCCGCTTCTAAGAAAATTTGACCGACTACATTTTTGGTTACTTTTTTATAGGTTAATATCCATGAACTGGCTTTTCTGAAGTTCCCTGTTGAAATTTCATTTTTGATTTGCTCCACTAAAGAACCTTGAATTTCGTCAATGTATTCCATGACTTCATCCTCTTTCATTAATTCACCATCTTTATCATTTCGGAAAAATTTACCTAATGCATTAACGGATTCTTTGAAGGCATTTTTGAAAGCCGGATCAGAACTTCCAGATTGACTTACTTTATATAAACCACGAGAGAGCCAAAAATAAGCCATAGGGTCTTTTTTATAGTCATCATTACTCGTCATTTTATCAGCGACTTTAACAACTTTCTCATACTTCTTATCCGCATAAAGAATTCGTAATTCGTCGTATTGAGCAAATAAACTGTTTACTGAAAGAGTCGTAAACACAGTAGCAATCAAAAGAATTTTTTTCATAGTTTTTTGCATTTTCAGATTCAAATTCAAGAATCGTGCCGTTAAATATTTAGATGAATATAATTATTCTTCTGTACTTTCTATTAATAATTCTAACAATTCGATGGCACACGTTGAAATTTTTGTGCCTGGACCATATATTCCAAAAACTCCGGCCTCTTCCAAGAAATCATAATCGACAGCTGGAATCACTCCTCCTGCCACGACCATGATGTCAGGGCGTCCTAAGTCCGCTAATGCTTTAATTACCGCAGGAACAAGTGTTTTATGACCTGCAGCTAGGGAGGAAACTCCTAAAATGTGCACATCGTTTTCAATAGCTTGTTTGGCCGCTTCTTCTGGAGTTTGAAATAATGGACCGATGTCAACATCAAAGCCAATGTCAGCAAAAGAAGTTGAAATAACTTTAGCTCCTCTATCGTGACCATCTTGTCCCATTTTGGCAACCATTATTCGAGGTCTTCTTCCTTCTAAAGTCGCAAATTTATCCGCTAATTCTTGCGCTTTTTTGAAATCTTTATCTTGCATAGCTTCTGATGAATATACTCCGCTAATTGATCGAATAGTTGCTTGATAGCGTCCATAATGCTTTTCTAAAGCACTTGATATTTCGCCTAAAGATGCACGTTTTCGAGCACAATCTACTGTTGCTTCCAATAAATTTCCTTTACCTGATTGTGCAATCTGGCTTAAGTGTTCTAATGAAGCTTCGACTTCAGCTGTATTTCGTTCGCTTTTCAATAGGGCCAAACGGTTCAATTGAGCCTCACGTACCGCTGTATTATCGACCTCTAAAATATCTAGTGGATCTTCTTTTTCTAATTGATAGCGGTTCACACCAATTATTATATCTTGTGCGGAGTCGATTCTTGCTTGTTTTCTTGCCGCAGCTTCTTCAATTCTCATTTTTGGAAGACCTGTTTCGATAGCTTTAGCCATACCACCTAGTTCTTCTACCTCCTCAATTAGTTTCCAAGCTTCGTTAACCAACTCTTGAGTGAGAGTCTCGATATAATAACTTCCACCAGTTGGGTCGATGAAGTCAGTTATACCTGTTTCTTGTTGTATGTATATTTGAGTGTTTCGAGCGATACGCGCAGAAAAATCAGTAGGTAAGGCAATCGCTTCGTCCAATGCATTGGTATGTAAAGATTGCGTCCCACCTAATGCAGCACCCATAGCTTCAATACAAGTACGTGCTACGTTATTAAACGGATCTTGTTCTGTTAAAGACCAACCTGAAGTTTGACAATGTGTTCTAAGCGCTAGTGATTTATCACTTTTAGGATTAAACTGTTTAACCAATTTAGCCCATAATAATCGGCCAGCTCTCATTTTTGCAATTTCCATAGATTGATTCATTCCAATTGCCCAAAAGAAGGAAAGGCGAGGAGCAAACATATCGATATCAATTCCAGCTTTTATTCCAGCACGAATGTATTCTAATCCGTCAGCTAAAGTATAGGCTAACTCAATTGCGTTGGTAGCACCTGCTTCTTGCATGTGATATCCAGAAATTGAAATAGAGTTGAATTTAGGCATCTTTTGAGACGTAAACTCGAAGATATCCGCTATGATTTTCATCGATGGAGCAGGAGGGTAGATATACGTGTTACGTACCATAAACTCCTTCAAAATGTCATTTTGGATGGTTCCAGATAGTTTATCCATGGAAACACCTTGTTCTTCTGCTGCTACAATATAAAATGCCATTATAGGTAAAACAGCACCATTCATGGTCATAGATACAGACATTTCGTCCAATGGTATTTGGTCGAAAAGAACTTTCATGTCAAGTATGGAATCAATTGCGACACCTGCTTTTCCGACATCACCAATTACTCGTGGATGATCTGAGTCATAACCTCTATGTGTAGCTAAATCAAAGGCTACGGATAAACCTTTTTGGCCTGCAGCTAAATTTCTTCTATAGAACGCATTGGATTCCTCCGCTGTTGAAAAACCTGCATATTGGCGGATAGTCCAAGGGCGAATGGCATACATCGATGAATATGGACCTCTCAAGAAAGGCGCTAATCCAGAAACAAATCCTAGATGTTCAATATTCTGAAGATCTGCTGGTTTATAAGTGTTTTTAAGTGTTATTTTTTCTGCAGTTAAATAACTGTTTTTTTGCTCAACGTTGGATTCTATTCCAGATCGCCAATCAACTGTTGTAAAGTTCTTTCTCATTGCTGTTATGCTTCAATGCGTTCAAGTACTAAATAATCCATATCTAAATAACGACCTGTTGCAATCCATTTATTATCGATCACTTCAGGATTAGGGAATGAATTTATACCGATAAACTTAGTTTTTCCTTCTAAGAAAAGAGCTTTTCTAAGAATTTGTTTGTCTTCAACTACTTTTTTAAAGTGAGATAGATTTATGGTGTTAAAGAAGCCATCTGTTTCGTTATATGAAACAAATTGTTGCCAAGCTTTTTCTGCAATTTGATTACAAAGATATTCAACTGCATAGCTACCTGCGTATGGATCAATAACTTTGTCAAAATAGCTTTCTTCTATTAAAATATTTGGAATATTTAGTGCCATTCGACTAGCTAAAATCGTCTTTTCAGTAGAGGTGAAAGTATCATAAGGAAGGCAACAAATTGCATCAACACCTCCCAACATTAGACTAGCGACCTCGGTTGTTTGTCTTAACAAGTTGGTGTATGGATCTTTTAAAGATTTGTTGATGAAACCTGTTGAACCAAGAATTTGAATGTTTTTGGAACAATCAGATGCTGGTGTATATTGTTCAACAATTTTCGACCATAACATTCGTACTACACGCGTTTTCGCGATTTCAAAGAAATATTGATTCCCGACTCCAACGTTAAAATGAATACACGCAGCAGCCTCGTCAATCGTTAACCCCTTATTCATTAAGGCACAAAGTGTATCGTGCGCCGTAGTTAATATGAATGCGACTTCTTGAGAAGTATTTGCTCCTATTTGCTGTACAGCATATCCGTTAGATACGAATAAAGGAAATTGTTTATGTTTAACGAGGGAAATGATTTGATCTAAATCATCTTTCTTTTCGAAGATATCCCATTCAACAATAATGTTAGAACCTAAAAGAGGATTGTAATTTTTCACAAGTTCATCAACCTGCTCTGTACTTGGATTTACAAAACGAGTTTGAATAACATCAAGTTGGATATCTTGCAATAAAGTACTTATGGTAGATCGACTACAATTTTCGAAACGTATTGCATTAGCCCCGCTATTTAAAGCTTGGAGTGCTTGCGTATTTGCATCCTTATCCGACAGGATACTTATGTTTTTTACATTAAGGATCAAGTTTGATTCTTTTTGTAAACCTCTTGCATACTTATCTAACCATACGGATGAAGCTTTTGCATGCTCGTTTTCTGTATGCAGATAAGTGGTGAATGCTATTTCCTCAATAACATTATTTCGACTTAATAATTCTTCCGATTGACCTTTTAAATCTTTGACCAATTGCTCTTGCCATTGATTTAGAGTTTGGGACGAAAAGGAATCAAATAGATTATTCATTTGAATTCAATTTTGACGTGTCAGGATTAAGTATTCCTTTGTAATATAAATACACAACCGTGGATAATAGGGTTGTGAGGACAGGTGCTATTATTATTCCAATAATTGGAGTGTCCCAAATATATGGAAAATTATATAAGATTTTAAAGATTATTCCCGTTATCAGTACTATTGGTATATTTTTAAACGCAAAATTTACACTTTGCTTTACTGAAACATTATAGCGTTCTAAACTATGATCATAAAACGAAAATCCATAGAAATAAGAACTAATTATTAATCCAATAATTCCATAAAATCCAGTACCATTAAAGCCAATTATTTTAGAAATGGACCACCATATAAAATGGAAGCTTAATTCTAGGATTAGTGCGATACTAACAATGACAAGCATTCGCAATAAATCATTAAAAAAACGCTTAAGACTGAATGTAAAAACTTGATTTGTAAGGTAGCAATCAAGTTTTTCTGAAAGCAATGTGTTAAATGGAGATAATAAGGTAATAACGGAGAATATAAATAGTTGCGTTAGCATATAGTCTAAAGCAGATCCAATCTTTGTCCATCCGCTGATTGCATTTCTTGTAAACCAATTTGTTGCGTTTTCTGCTGAACCGACATCGAAAAGAAAACCAAACAGATTTGTAAATAGAAGAAAAGGAATGACGAGTATTAATCCGGGGACAAAGTAGACCCAAAAACGATTTGATTTTAAACTTTCGATAACCAACGTTATGGCTTTTAGATGCCAAATAATTGCGGATTTCATCATTTCTTACAGAATACCAAATTGAGTAAAGTGATGAGAAAAATGCTTTTGATGCATTCTTTTCCATTGCGCAATAGTAAGATCTCCATAATAGGGATGTAGTACGATTGCATCTGGATTTTCATTTGAATAATCTTCAAAAGTTAACCATATATCTACAAAGTCATCGATAGCTAATTCTATTTCTTCGTACTTTAATGGTGGGTTTTCAGGTGCGAAAATGGCTTTAAAGTTTTGAATAATAGGTTTGTCTGATGCTAAGAATTGTTGCATCCCATCGATTTTGTCAGGAGTAATTTGTAACGGGATTCCATGATTTGGATTCATGGACATTTGAATACTTTCATTTAAGTGTTCTACCATTTGTTGAGCGGACATATTCCCCCAATTTGGTTTAGTTTCTTGCTCTAATTTATTTAATGCATTTAAAAGGTCTTCCAATTCTAAAGATACAAAGCTCATCTTACTTTTTTCCTACTAATATATATAGACTTTTTGGAATCACTTTAACCTTTAGTTCATTTCTTACATCAAAAGGTTCTCCATCATATTGTGCAATTGATGTATTGATTTTTATAGTCGCTTCTTCAAAAGGGATAACTTCCAAATATTCTGAGTTATTAGATGATCCTTTGAAAAATAAATAGGTGAGTTTTGGGATCTCCCAGAATTTGAAAGGCTTTACCATTACCAGTTCAATTTTGCCATCCGTAACATCGGAATGAGGTGAAATCTGGAAACCATTACCAAATTCAGACGCATTTGCGATGGATAGCATAAAAACAGGCAGCGATTTGTGCATCCCATTTATATCAATAGAAATATGAATCGGTTTGTAGCTTATATACTCCTTAAGTGATAGGCGTATGTAATTAATTAATCCTCTTTTTGGAGAGCTGTTGAATTTTTTAGCAACTAACGCATCTATTCCATAACCGGCAGCATTAAGAAATGCTTTATCATTCACTAATACAGTATCTATCAAAAGCTCATTTTGATGATTGATGTTTACGATCGCTTTTTCTATTGATAAAGGTATGTGAAGATGTCTAGCAAGACCATTTCCAGATCCAACTGGAATAATCGCTAGTTTTGTTTTCGTTCCAATTAGGGCTGTTCCAACTTCGTTTACCGAGCCATCACCACCCACCGCACAAATTACATCCCAATTTTTCAAAGCATACTCGGTTGCAATTTCTTTCGCATGTTTTCTGTACTCTGTATATACGATACTTGGTTCATAAATAGAATGATCCAAGTGTTTTGCAATCAAACCAGGAAGAATATCTTTTCTGCCAACACCTGAGATGGGATTGATGATGAATAGAATTTTTTGTTTCATTTTACAATGGTTTGATTTTTTATCAAGTCGTTGTTGTAGCGCTGTTGGATTGCTCTAACTACATTTTCCATTTTTTCTTGCTCTATTTTCGTGTCTATATCTTGGTTCAAATTGGGCTCCAAATCAAAGAGATTTCGAACCTTCATATTTGAATATTCTAATATGAAATTATTGTGCCAGAGATAAAATGCATTGGATAAATAGGCTAAACCATATCTAGGTTCATTGGAAAAGATAGATTGGCCATAGGTGTATGTTGATCTTTTAATATTTGCTAACTCTAAAACGGTGGGTAAAACATCCAATTGCTGCACATTTTTTAGTGATCGTTCAGGCTCTATTGAACCATTTGGTGTATAGATTGCAAAGGGGATTTGAAATATTTGATCTCTTTGATTATAATATGCCGTTTCTGTTGCTGGAGTGTGGTCAGCCATAATAATAAATACCGTATTGTTGTAATACTTGTATTTTTTAGCTTCCTCAAAAAATAAGCGCAATGACAAATCTGCATAGCTTATAGATGCGGCTATCGGTTGATTGCCCTTTATGATTTCTTTTTTCCTATGTTCAGGAATGAAGAAGGGGTGATGAGACGATAATGTGAAAATTCCGGCCATAAAGGGTTCTTGAAAAGAGGACAGTTTTTTTGCGACCCATGGATTGAAGTATTCATCCAAAATTCCCCAAGTTGGATCTGCGTGTGATTCATTTCCATATTCTGATCGACCATAATATTCCTTAAAACCTAGTAATTGACTGAATGTATTAAAGCGCATTGAGCCATTTGTAGCCCCGTGAAAAAATGCGGAGTGGTAGCCATATTCAGCAAGGATTTCAGGTAAACCTATTATTTGGTTTGCACCATAAGTAGATACAATGTAAGGGGTTTCCATTAATGAAGGAATGGAGCCAAAGATGGAAGGTACAGCTTCAATTGATTTTTTTCCATTTGCAAAGGCATGTTCAAACACCAACGACTGTTCGAATAACGAATCTAAGAATGGAGTGTAGGTTTTTTGTCCATTGTAGAAACCTATAAACTCTTTACCAAATGATTCTAATATAATCACAACGACATTGGGCTTGCCCTTAAAAATCTTAGCAGGTTTTGTTTCAACAATTGGGTTAAAATAAAGTTCAGTTTCTTCAATTGACGGGAAATAGTCTAATTCGGAAAGGTCGGATTTTCCGATTGTTTTAATGATTGAAAACGTGGTGTTGTTTACCAATGCCACGTTGGCTATTGATGTATTTTTTGCAATGTCAATTACAGTTACCGGTTTAAAACCAAATCCACCGCGCCCAATAATAATACAAAGAAGAATAGAACTAAGCCATGTGAGGACACGCTTTAAACCACTCTTACTTGAAAAAGGATCATCTACTTTGGATAGAAGTTTATTTAAATACTTAAATCCAAAAAATAGTAATGCTATTAAAACGGGTAAATAGTACCAGAAATCGAAAAAGAATGTTTTTATTAATGTAATGGTTTCCTCAAAGGTTGAAAAAACGGATAGGATATCACCGGTTGATCTTTTTCCTGTGTATTTAAAATATTCTAAGTCAATTAAACTGGGTATTATGAGAAGAAGAAAAACGATGCTATATAAAATTGTAGAAACTATTTTCAAAAAGTTGTTCCACCTAATTGGGAAAAAGTAGATGGCATAAAATGGTAAGGTAAACAAACCAATTGTTACTAAATCAAACCAAGCACCATATAAAAAATCCATTAGTCCTACATTTTGAAAGTAGGAATGGTTCATTGCAAAAAAAGCAATACGAATAATGGATAAAGTAAGTAATGGAACTATTGCTAGCATAATTCCAATCTTTAAACGGGTGTTTTTAGGTGAAAATCTCATCTCAAAAGCAAAAATAGCCATTATTTAAACCTAGAAAAGGAAAAAGCGACCAACTTCGGTAATTCAAAGCTATATTTGATAAAAAAAGTAAAATGCGTAGGATTCAAATCGTTGTTTTTTTGTGTTTTTCTTTTTTGTCAATGGCAAAAGATAAAGCACCATTTGTTATTTATAATGAGAAAGGTAAAAAAGTTAGTTATGAAAAAATGTTAAAACATTGTAAGGGAACTGAAATTACATTTTTTGGGGAGTTTCACAACAATGCAATTGCACATTGGCTTCAGTTAGAACTAACGAATGACCTTACAAAATCTTCAAACAACAAATTAATTTTAGGTTTTGAAATGTTTGAATCCGATCAACAATATTTGTTTGATAAATGGCAAAATGGAGAATTGTCAGATCGCGAATTAGAAGATTCTTTAAGACTTTGGAGTAATTACAAAACAGATTATAAACCCTTAATTATCTGTGCAAAGGAGAATGAACTCGAGGTCGTAGCTAGTAATATTCCACGAAGATTGGCTAGCATTGCCTTTAAAACTGGTCGTGAGGGACTTGCAAATGTGAGTGATGTTGAAAAGGAATTTATGGTTCCGTTTGATTTTCCAGTGGATACCACTTTGTCGCAATATCGAAGTATGTTCGAAATGGTAGGTGGGGATCATAGTAAAGGATACAATTTTGTATTGGCACAAGCTGTCAAAGATGCAACTATGGCTAAATTTATTAATGAAAAATGGAAAAACGATGCACAATTCATCCATTTTAATGGTTCATTCCATACTGATTTTGATCAAGGAATTATTCATTATCTTAAAGCTTATCGTCCAAACTTAAAATACACTACAATATCGACGGTGGAACAAACTAATATTGATAAATTGGATAAAGAATATTTAGGAAAGGCAAAATTTATCATTTGTGTTAAAGAAAATGTAACTAAAACACATTAAAATGGCATTATCAATAGAGGGTAAAACGGTTCTTTATTCTTGTCTGAATTGGGGGAGTGGTCACTTGTCTCGCTCGATAGGGGTGATTCGAGAATTATTGGAACTAAATAATACCGTTATTTTTGCTGGAGATGAATTTCAGCAATCTATAATAGCTGAATATTTTCCTGAAATTTCACTTGTTGAGCTTAAGTCTTATCCATTCAATTTTTCAAATAATGGCACTTTTGCAAGTGATTTATTGAAGTCGAGAAAAGCACTTTTGAAGCATGTTCGTTATGAATTTGATGAAGTTGAACTGCTATTGAAGAAATTCCCACGAATTGAATGTGTAATTTCAGATCATAGGTATGGTTTTTTTTCAAACAAGATCCAATCCATCTTTATTACACATCAAGTGTTTTTACCTTTAAAATGGTATCAATTTGCAGCTCAATATATACATACAATGTTGATGCAATCATTCAATGAGATATGGATAATGGATACAGAAGAAGATCGGTTGGCCGGCAAACTAAGTGCCAAACCGAAGCGTAAATCCTATCTTTATATTGGACATTATTCACGTTTTAAAAAGGTGGAAACTGCTCGAAAAGATATCCAATTAGGTGTTGTTAATGGACCTAAACCTTTTTCTGATCAATTGTTTGAAGTACTTCTAAATCGTAAAGAAATAGATAAGATAATTGTACCTCAAGAATTGTATTATACGTCTTTAGATTCACGATTGGTAAATACAAACAGTTGGTTGGAGGCAGACTTGTATTTTTATCAGGCAAATATTATTCATGCATATTGTGGATATACGACCTTGATGGATTTAAAAGTGCTGGGGTGTAAAGCTGTTTTAGAACCTACTCCAGGTCAATTGGAACAAATTTATCTTTATAGGCTTTATTCTCAAAAGGATAAATTATAACAAGAAAGTGTTTTTGGATATAGTTCTTTTGTCGATTCCGCATATTTCCTTTATTTTCTTTACCTAGCAAATATTAATTTAAGTTAGTTTGTTAGTGCACATACTTGAACTTATTATATTTGCTAACCGATATCGATATATGGAAGATAATAGAAAACGAGTAGAGGTGTGCTTTACGCCTGGAGAATATGAATATTTCCAACCTGGATTTGAAATAGTTGTTGTAATTGATGTTTTAAGAGCCACATCTGCAATTTGTGCTGCATTTGAAAATGGGGTACGTTCTATTATTCCTGTACCAACAGTAGAGGAGGCCTTGGAGTATAAAAAGAAAGGATTTTTAGCTGGCGCGGAAAGAAAAGGGCAAATTGTTGAAGGTTTTGATTTTGGAAATTCGCCTTTCTCCTATATGCGTGAGGATTTCAGAGGTAAGGACATCGTTTTATCTACCACAAATGGAACCAAAGCATTAGATATTGCAAAAGATGCAGAACTAGTAGTTGTTGGTAGTTTATTGAATTTAGATGCACTTTGTGAGTTTTTGGTTGCGCAAAACAAAAATGTTCTTTGTTTATGTTCTGGATGGCAGGATAAGTTTAATTTAGAAGATACAATTTGTGCAGGAGCTATTTGTGACAATCTTATTGTGACAGGTAAATACCGATCTGCAGATGACTCCTCAGTAGCAGCTAAATATTTATATAAATCAGCTCGTGAAAATAATTTAGGTTATTTAAAGTCAAGTGCACACCGTAGTAGGCTAAAAAAGCTTAAATTAAACGAAGATGTAAAGTATTGTTTAACACCGAATCAAACTCGCGTTATACCAGTATTAAAAAATGGTAAATTGGTCACACTATAAATTTATTATTGCTGTTACTATTGCAATAAGCTTACTTTCTTTAAGCTTTCGTTCAACTTCAACTAATGAAAGTAGTCATTGGGGTTTTTTTGGGCACAAACGTATCAACAGAGTAGCTGTTTTTACTTTGCCACCTGATATGTTTGGGTTTTATAAAGAGCATATTGAATATGTAACCGAACACGCACCAGATCCAGATAAGCGTAGATACGCGATGGAAGGCGAGGCGGAATGCCATTATATAGATTTAGACCATTATTATAAGGAGGGAGAGGATTTTCGCCTTGTAATGCCACGTACATGGAAGGCCGCAATTGCTAAGTATACAGAAGACACTCTACGATCGTATGGGATTGTTCCGTGGCATATTGAAAAAATGAAACTTCGATTACAACGCGCTTTTGAAGCAAAAGATGTTGATAAGATCTTAAAATATTCAGCAGATATAGGACACTATATTGCGGATGCTCATGTTCCCTTACACACTACAGAAAATTATAATGGCATAATGACTGGTCAGCGTGGTATACATGCTTTATGGGAAAGTCGTTTGGTGGAGCTGAATGCAGATACCTATGATTATTTTATTGGTAAAGCGATGTATGTAGAAGATGTCCTAGATAATGCTTGGCAAACTGTTTTTGCCTCTCATGCAGCCTTAGATTCAGTTTTCCGTATGGAAAAAGAAG
Organism: Taishania sp.; assembly: GCA_045629585.1. Taxonomy (GTDB): domain Bacteria; phylum Bacteroidota; class Bacteroidia; order Flavobacteriales_D; family Crocinitomicaceae; genus Taishania. The sequence continues at coordinate 30,569 of JAZQRM010000021.1, forward strand.
TAACAAATGACATTCCTACAGATCGTAAGTATAGCTACGAGCAACGAGGGCGCACAACCGTAAAAGTGTATTCCAAAGAATTCTGTGATGAATATCATAGAAGAATGAATGGTATGGTTGAACGCCGATTGCGACAAGCGGTTATTAGCGTAGGGTCAATTTGGTATTCTGCATGGGTGGATGCCGGACAGCCTAATTTGAATCAATTGAAAGGGAAGCCTGTCAGCGTAACGTTATTATCTGAATCAGAAGAGTTAGATCATCATCACGCTGAAGGTAAGGCTAAAGGAAGAATCTGTGATTAAAGAGTGAATATGTCTTTAAATCGTACCGCTTGACGTCTTGATAATTCAATTTTCTCTCCATTTTCCATTTCAAAAATCATTCCGCCGTTAAACCAGTTTTCAACCTTTTGGATTTTCTTTAAATTAACAATGTGCTTTCTATTTGTTCTAAAAAAATCGAAAGGATTCAAGCGTTCTTCTAATGATGATAAAGACTTTAGAACCATTGGTTTCTTTCCTTCAATATTTATTTTTATATAGTTTCCAACGGATTCAAAGTAAAAAACATCTTTAAGGTGAATGAAATAACAATTTTCACCATCTTTTACATAAATGGAATCTTTGTATGATAAAATATTCTTTTGTTGTAATGGTATTTCACTGATAAGATCTTCCTCTTCAAGATTGATATTGAGCCGTTGAATGGATTGTTTAAGTCTTTCTGGATCGATAGGTTTAAGTAAATAATCAACTGCATTTAATTCAAAAGCATCAGTTGCATGATTATCATGTGCAGTCACAAATATCACATAAGGAACATCATCTAGTTTCTTAACTAACTCAATACCTGTCAAACCCGGCATGTTGATATCTGTAAATAAAACATCTGGTTTCAATGTTTGGATCAATTCCAGCGCTTCTGTTCCATTTTTAGCCTCGCCAACTATTTCTATAGAAGGGTAGTCCGCTAGCATGGAAATTAGTTCTACTCTCGCTAGTCTTTCATCATCAATAATTATAGCCGTTTTTGTTTTCATACGTTAAAATCGTAAAGTAGCAATTACCTTCCCTTCTTTTTCGATTAAGGTAAAAGATGCTGAGTTATTATATAATAGTTGTAATCTTGTTCGCGTGTTTTCAATACCAATACCAGTGTCTTTATCTGTTTTTAGGTGACCAGGATTAGTGATCTCTATTAGGATTTCACCATCCATTTTATCAATATTAATTAAGATCGTTCCCCCATCTATAGATTGTGAAAGACCATGTTTAATAGCATTTTCAACTAAATTTTGGATTAAAAAAGGAGGGATATTTTCCGTAAATAAAGAGTTATCAGATACTACAATTTGATAATTCAGGCGTTCCTCAAAACGCATTTTCTCCAATTCTAAATAATGGTGAACGATTTCAAGTTCTTGCTCAAGGTGAATAAAAATTTTATCACCAAGAACCAACGACTTACGAAGTAAATTGGACAACTCAGTTATTGCCACTTTGGCTGTTTTGGGCTCTAAATCAATCAATGCACGAATTGAGTTTAGAGCATTGAATAAAAAGTGAGGGTTTAATTGATTTCTAAGTGTTTTTAATTGCATCTCATTTTTAGATGCTTCCAAGTGAATGGTTTGGACCTCTTGATTTTTTGACTTTTGAAAAAAAAGGTACGTAAAATAGATTCCATTCCAAGCGATTAATACCAAGGAGTAAGCTATACCGTTAATAATTGTATTGCTCCAATTTGTTTGGAAATCATTTCCAATGATGAAGTAATTGAGTGTATTGGAGAGTAGTTCAACGAAAAACCCAAAGCTTACACACATAGAAATGACTCCAACTACAATTTTTAAAAGTGATTTTTCAAACCAATTGAAGTGTATCATTGTTGTTCGCATTAGGTTGCTGATTAGTATGTTAAGGATAAAGTTTACAACTAATTGAACCCAAAGACTTGAGGTGATTTTCTCACCGGTTGTCCATGCAGAAAGAAATAAAAGTAGGGAATAGGCCCCCCATCCGGTTATTTGTGATATCCAATATAACTTTTTCGACACTTTCATTTGACAAATATAATGGCTTAGATGCTATTTTTTTTAGTGAATGTATAAATGGTAATAGTGTAGTGATAAGTGGCTTTATATTTTGCAATTTACAAAACAAGCCAGATTTTGAAAAGAAGTTTTTAACCTAATCAATCATGTTTAATTCAAATAGTGAGCATTATTTTTCATTCTTAAAAAAGATGATCTAGTTAAGTTATCGCAATAATATGCGGTAAATAACAATTAAGGAAATCAAAAAGAACTTAAACAGCCTTAAAAACAGATTAAATGGAATTATTAAGTCTTCAAATTTCAGTATTGTTAAAAGAATGTATTAACTTTGCATCCCGTAGTTACAAATTAATCTCATGTCAAATTCTACCAAATATGTTTTTGTAACCGGTGGTGTTACATCATCCTTAGGGAAAGGAATCATTTCCGCTTCTTTAGCAAAATTATTACAAGCTCGTGGTTATACTGTAACCATTCAAAAATTGGATCCATATATTAATATCGATCCAGGGACTTTAAACCCTTATGAGCACGGTGAGTGTTTTGTGACGGATGATGGTGCTGAAACCGATTTGGATTTGGGACATTACGAGCGGTTCTTAAATGTTGCTACTTCACAAGCGAATAACGTGACTACTGGTCGGATCTATCAATCAGTAATCGAGAAGGAACGTCGTGGAGATTATTTAGGGAAAACAGTTCAAGTTATTCCTCACATAACAGATGAAATTAAAGAGCGAATTCAGCTAGTAGCCAAGAATGGGGATTACGACATCGTAATTACTGAAATTGGTGGAACTGTTGGAGATATTGAATCCTTGCCATATGTTGAGGCAGTTCGTCAAATGATGTGGGAAATGGATGATGATTGTATCGTCGTGCATTTAACACTTGTTCCCTATTTAGCAGCAGCAGGTGAGTTGAAAACAAAGCCTACACAGCATTCTGTTAAACAATTACTTGAACTAGGACTGCAACCTGATATTTTGGTTTGCCGTACAGAGCATGAATTGGATTTGAACTTACGTCGTAAAATTGCAAAATTCTGTAATGTGAACATCAATGCAGTAATTGAGTCACGAGATGCATCAACTATATATGACGTTCCATTGTTAATGCAAGAAGAGGAGTTGGATAAAGTAGTTCTAGAAAAATTACATTTATCCACTAAAAATACTCCAAATCTTGATAGCTGGAAAGAGTTTTTGACACGTTTGAAAAATCCAGTTAATACAGTGGAAATTGGATTAGTTGGTAAGTACGTAGAATTGAAAGATTCGTATAAGTCAATTACTGAAGGCTTTATTCATGCAGGTGCAGCTAATAATACGAAGGTTAATGTTAAGTGGATTCACTCTGAAAAATTAACTGATCAAAATCTAGAAGAAGAACTAAAAGACCTAGATGGTATTTTGGTAGCTCCAGGATTTGGATCAAGAGGGATTTCTGGGAAGATTCAAGCTGTTCGTTACGCCCGTGAAAACAAAATTCCATTTTTCGGTATTTGCCTTGGAATGCAATGTGCAGTAATAGAATTTGCACGAAATGTATTAGGATATGCCGATGCGCACACCACAGAAATTGCGGCAGATTCTAAACATCCTGTTATTTCAATGATGGAAGAGCAAAAGTCAATCTCTAATCTTGGTGGTACAATGAGATTAGGAGCTTACAAATGTGAGTTAAAACCTAATTCTAAATCGCATATCGCTTATAATTCTGATGTTATCTCTGAACGCCATCGTCACCGTTTCGAATTTAACAATGATTATTTGGCTGAATATGAAGCTAAAGGAATGATATCAACAGGTAAAAATCCAGAAACAGGTTTGGTGGAGATTGTTGAGATTCCAGAACATCCTTGGTTTGTTGGAGCACAATTTCACCCTGAATATAAAAGTACAGTTAAATGCCCACATCCATTATTTGTTGGGTTTATTAAAGCTGCTTTGGAAAATAAAAGTAAATAAAGTAAATAAATAATGAAGGATAAAAACACCCTTATTGGTCTTGTATTAATTGGTACTATTTTTACCATATTTACAGTACTTAATAAACCTTCTCAAGAAGAATTGGATACGATTCGTGAAAAAGAATTAGCTATTCAGGAGGAAAAAGATGTTTTAGCGAAGGAAGCTAAAGAGAAAAAAGAAAAAACGGTAGCTCTAGATACAGCTAAAGTTGAGGAGCAGAAGGTCGTGAAAGCACCTAAAGTGACGGAAAGTAAATTGATTACTTTGGAAACCGAAAAATATATTGTTCGATTCAATACTAAAGGTGGACAAATTGCAGCCGTTTCTTTAAAAGATTATCGTTCGTTCACGAATTATACGGAAGAAAAAGAGATTCCTCTAGCATTGTTTAAAGATGGTGATGCGTCTAATGGATTGGTCTTCGATTATCAAGGAAAGAAAATAAACACTTCTGAATTGTATTTTAATGTTGTTTCTCATAAAGGAAATGCCATTGTTTTTGAAGCAGAAATAGCACCCGGAAAAACCATACAAAATCAGTATATCCTTAATAAAGGAGCTTATGATTTAGATTACACCGTTAAAATGAAAGGTTTTGGTGGTGATGTTAATCCTAAGAATGTAGGTTTGAAATGGGATTTAGCGTTTAGAAAATCAGAACGTTTATTTTCAGAGCAAAGACGTATTACAACAATCGGGATGGAATATGTGAAAGATGGATTTGATTATTTATCTGAAATGAAATCCGATAATGAAAAGGCGGAAGATGCTGTAAAATGGGTCGCATATAAACAAAGTTATTTTTCATCTATTTTACAACCTGAAAGACCATTCCGTCAAGCAGGAACAGATTTTTCAGTTAAAGTTTATGAAGAAGGTAATCCACGTGAATGGACAAACTTAAAAGATTTTAGTTCCGTTTTAGCATTAGATATCACTAGTACTGAAGATGCTTCAATGTCTATGAATTGGTTTTTTGGACCAAATGATTTTGAAGTTTTGAAATCGTATGGAGCTGGATATGACGATATTCTTAATTTAGGATGGGGATTATTCCGTTGGATTAATATCTATGCAATCCAACCTCTATTTAATCTTCTAATTTCCAATTTTGCACTTTCTGCAGGTTTAGCCATTTTGTTATTGACATTGATTATTAAATTGATTTTGATGCCAATTCAGTGGAAAATGTACACTTCATCTGCCAAGATGCGTATTTTGAAACCTGAGGTTGATGCTTTAAATGAAAAATATCCAAAGAAAGAAGATGCGATGAAAAAGCAAATGGAAATGATGACATTGTATCGTGAATCAGGGGCAAGCCCAATGGCAGGATGTGTTCCTATGTTGATTCAAATGCCGATATTATTAGCTGTATTCCGTTTCTTCCCAACGTCATTTGAATTACGTCAAAAGTCATTCTTATGGGCGACGGATCTTTCTTCTTATGATTCAATTTGGAATTTTGGTGTTAATATTTGGCCTTATGGAGATCACGTTTCCTTGTTTACATTATTGATGGCTGGTACAACTTTGATCTATACAGCAATGAATAGTAGCCAAATGGTTCAACCACAACAGCCAGGAATGCCTAATATGAAAGTGATGATGTACATCTTCCCTGTGATGATGATCTTCTTCTTCAATAATTATGCGGCTGGTTTGTCTTACTATTATTTCATTTCTACATTGATTACAATTTTATTGATGTTTATCATTAAGAAATTTATTGTTGATGAAGAAAAGCTAAAAGTGAAGATGGCTGCTAAGAAAGCAGAGGCAAGTCAAGCTGGGCCAAAGAAAAAATCTAAGTTTCAAGAGCGTTTGGAGACGATGCAAAAGATGCAACAAGAACAAATGAAAAATCAGAAGAAGAAATAGTTTCTTCGAAGACAATAGTAAAGCCGTTGAAAATTTCAACGGCTTTTTTTGTTTGTGTAAAAAGTGTTTCTACCTTTACATATGGCAAAATTAGTAGTCTTTCGGAATGATTTAGGTGATTTAAATGTCAAGTCATTCCGCTTTTCTGAACAATGTGACGAATGGAAAAAGATACAAAAAGATGTAGTTTATTTAGTAGAGATAGATCCAATATCTAGAGGAGCTATTCAGCAAGTAGAACGTCATTTCTTGAGATTGTTATCCGAAAGCTATATTGAAAAAATTGCGAATGATCCAAACGAAGTGTTACGCATATTAAGATTGTATGAGATTGGTGCAAGGAGATAAGGGCTAATAAAAAAGGAGTAAGAACCCATCTTACTCCTCAATTTTTTCAATCTAAAAAATAAAGTTTACCCAAAAAACTCTACATATCAAATTTACAACAATAGGTGTTTCAAATTTCAACTAATTATTTGTTTAAGCCATGTAGATTATTCAATACCCTTTTTGATTGAATATTATGTATTTTTCACAAATTTGTAGAGCTAAAAAATTATATAATTTTATATAAAAAATAGGAGTTTTCATATAAATTACTAGATTCTTCAATGCTACTAATATCCAAGTAAAGCCAGCGTATTATCTTTGCAAAATGAAATTTCAAAAGATTCTGGGAATATTTTTAGCTGTTGCTTCGGCTGTTTCTTATGGACTAATTCCATTGTTTATTTTGCCAATTAAAAAGGCGGGTATATCACTGGATGTAACTTTGTTGTATCGTTTTACTTTTTCGGCAATTATCATTTTGATTTACCTGCTTTTTAAGCGTGTATCTTTGAAATTGTCAAAATCTGATTTGTGGAAGGTAATTGTTTTGGGGGTGATCTATTCTTTATCGTCTGAGTTTTTATTTTGGGGTTACGATGTAATGTCAGCGGGAGTCGCTTCTACGGTACTGTATATTTATCCAATGGTTGTTGCTGTTATTTTGTATGTTTTATATAGTGAGAAGATTACAAAAAGCACCTTACTTTCAATTGTTTTTGCCTTAATAGGAGTTGGCATACTTAGTATTAAACCAGATGCGATGGAATTCAATTTCCTAGGTTTCGGAGTGGTAATGCTAAGTGCATTTGCGTACTCAAGTTATATGGTTATGATTTCTAAAGGAAATTTACAAGCGTCGGGTTATAAGGTTACTTTTTACTCCTTGTTTTTCTCGGCATTATATTTCTTAATAAAAAGTCTTGTCAATTCTGAAAAATTGACACTTCCATCAACTGAAACATATATTCACGTTGCTATTTTTGCTTTTGTAACAACGGTTATTTCTGTTTTGTGTCTTGTATATGCGATTAAGCTCGTGGGATCTACAACAACAGCTGTTTTAGGAGCAGTTGAACCTGTTGTAGCTGTAGGAATTAGTGTTATATTATTTGGAGAAGCATTGACGTTTAGCTTAATTATAGGAGTTGTAATTATTATTCTAGCTCTTGTTGTTAATGTTGTGGGGGATGCAATAAAAAATAAAAAGAAGGATGGTCTTTAAACCATCCTTAATCTATTTTACTTCTAAAGCTTTGTACTCTTGTTGATCAATTGTATAGATTTGGTATCTCACTTCCATTCCTTCAGGAGCATATACCACGTATGGTAAATTCCCACTATAGTCTAAAAGTATCTTTTGACTTTTTACAAATGTCATTTGCTTTGTATTATCTGGACATGCCATGAGGGTAGACATAGCGTTACCATTTCCTTCAAACACATAATAGCTTAACCAATTGCGTTGTGTAACTTCTTTGGTTTGAAAATCGCCTAATAATCTGTAAGTATTACATTTATCAGTTTCCATGTATTTACCTACAAAAATTTCAATCTTTTTGGAATGATCACTGTTATCCGCATTTTTAGGAAGATAAATAATGTGTTTTACCATCCCTTTTTCTGCTGCTGGATATTTATCTGCTGGCTCGTACATTGTTGCTTGTGAAAAGCTTATCATTGTTACTAATGTAAAAACGACAGCTGAAATTGTCTTAAATACTTTCATAAAACTTCTGTTTTCATGAAAGATAGCAATCGCTATACCAAACTTTTCTTATCAAGTGTTAATAAGTTCTAATATGTGTTAACTAGAGTAGTGGTAAAATATTCCTTTATCTAGGGGAGTCCATAGTGCAGCCTTTATATGAGCCGATTTTAATGCGCTATTTGCCCAAGTATTACAGGTGTTAAAAAGATTGTACTTACCAAAAGCATCGTAAAATGCATCTGTGTTACCGTAGTTGGCATTTGTTCGTATGTAACTTGTTTTATTTGTTTCTGTTAGTACTGCTGTTTGTTGTATAAACGCTATTAATCGTTGGTAATTGTCTTTACTAATCATAACTCGCTTACAATTTGAGCTTTCAGTCATTGTCGGGTAGTACGTTACGTGTAAAGCGCTTTCACTTAAACCAAATGCGGCTTTAAAGGCAGTCGAAAATTTCAAATCTGCCCACGTTGGGGTGTTAAGATAGAAGCCTTTATCCCCCCATCCAATTGATACATATTGTAAAGTGGAATCCTTTGCTTTTGTATTGAGAGGTGAAAAAACGTCTCTCCAGTCTATTTGAGAGGAAACGGTTGGCATAACGATATCCGTATGAACACCATTTGAATAGATGAAAACTTCAACTTCGTCCTTTTGAATGGCTTTTTTATTAACCGTAATTAGGCTACCTATGATGATGATGAAAATGTAGATAATCAAAAAGGTGAAAATACTTCCGATAGAAAGCAATAGAATTAGGAATGGCTTTTTAAGTTTATTCATAAGATAAAAAAAAGGAATTCGAATGAAATTCCTTTAACGAAAGCTATGAGTAATTATTTTTATTCGGTCTGAATTTCGATGGGATTAGTAAGTATTTTATGTACGGGACAAGATTTTGCAACACTTAGAATTCGAGCGCGTTGTTTTTCATCTAAATTTCCAATAACATTTACTACAGAATGAATTTTGGTGATGTTTTCTTCTTTAAGATATTCGAGAGACACTTCCACGTTAATATCTTGAACATCCCAGCCTTTGTGATCTACATACATACGTAATGTCACCGTTGTACAAGCTGCTAAGGAAGCAGATAATAATTCTTTTGGATCTAGGCCTAAATCATTTCCTTCTGCCTCTTCTTTTTGATCGGAAAGAATCGAGTTTCCTGTTGGAGTGTCAATTTTAACTACGTATTTTTCTGGTTGTATTTGTGCACTAACTTTTGCCATTTTTTTATTACAAATTAAATACTTGGTTGATCAATAAAACTTAATATAGCTTAAGAAATTATACCCCCCAAGCCCAGTCAAGATGTTCTATATATGTTAAATTCATTTTTGGAGCAAATTCTTTTAAGAAGTTTTTCAAATTTTCATAATCCGAAGTGCTTTCTTCTGGTAAAATAACCGATTGCCCGGATTTTAATACAATCATGATCATTTTGGGAACTTCAACAAATTCTTTTACATTACTCATTTCTATTTCAGAGGTATGTAGCGCGTCACTAGCAACAATTTTTTCGTCTGTAATCGTAACAGTTACTTCCTGTCCAAATGCTTTTTGATAGTTATTTTCAACATAAGCTGTGTAGGAGGTTAAATAACGTTTCTTCATTAATTTTGGATAAAAAATCAGCCAAATTGCTGCAAGCAATAAAAATCCTACAGCGATGAAATAGGAGCCTTTAGCAAACATCCAAATGGCAAGAACAGCTTGTAAAAAAGGAATCACAAATTGACCATATTTCAGTCGCTTCATTTCTTTATCATTTTGTGAAATTCGATATAAAATCTGTGTAACGAAATGATTTGCTGCTAGTTTGTATGTAAATTTCATTGTTGTTTTTTCTATTTTATACAAATATAATGAAACAGCAATGTTGTTTCATATTTATTTTTTTTTCTTTGCCTATTTCATTTTTTTTAGTGACTTAAAGTTTTGTTAATCAGTTTTTTTGTGTAATTTTTTTATTGATTTTATTAATTATTGAATCGATGGATATAATCAATGTGAATGGACAAGTTCAAAAAGTTCTTATAAATGATTGGGATAAGATTAGCATTTCGGAACTTGTAGCAGGGATTTATTTTATTCGAATTTTTAGGGATAATGAAGTAGTTGAGACTAAAATGATCGTTAAAAAATAGCGCTTAGGCTTTACGATTTCATTTTGTTAATATTTACTCGTTAAATTTCCAATGAGTCTTTACTAAAACGATTAACTTTGCTTTATAAAATCAAAATACAATGAAGTTTTTTATCGATACAGCGAATTTAGCAGAAATTAAAGAGGCAAATGATTTAGGGATTTTGGATGGTGTAACCACTAATCCATCTCTGATGGCGAAGGAAGGAATTACAGGTGCTCAAAATATTTTGGATCATTATGTTGCAATCTGCAACATCGTTGATGGTCCGGTTTCTGCCGAAGTGATTTCAACGGATTTTGACGGGATGGTCAAAGAAGGGGAGGCGTTAGCTGCTCTACATAAAAATATAGTTGTTAAGATTCCGATGATTCCAGAAGGGATTAAAGCGATTAAATACTTTTCATCTAAAGGAATCAAAACTAATTGTACACTCGTTTTTTCAGCTGGGCAAGCACTATTAGCAGCAAAAGCAGGAGCAACGTATATTTCTCCATTTTTAGGAAGATTAGATGATATTTCTTTTAATGGTATTGATTTAATTGCTCAGATTAGAACGATTTATGATAATTATTTATTTGAAACAGAAATATTAGCAGCTTCTGTTCGTCATCCGATGCATATAATCCAATGTGCTGAAATCGGAGCAGATGTTATGACGGGACCTTTAGGAGCTATTAAGGCATTAGCAAATCATCCTTTGACAGATAAAGGTTTGGAGCAATTCTTGAAAGATTACGCTAAAGGAAATCAATAACAAAGCAATACAGTTTTTAGTTATAAAAAATGGGAAGTGAAAACGTCCCATTTTTTATAAATTTTATGTCTATTATGCTAAACTAATTTGCGTAGTTCCTAAGACTATTAATCGCTCTTTATATAGTTTACCAACAGCTTGTTTAAAAGCTTTTTTACTCATTCCTGTAATCTTTAAAATTTCTTCAGGCGTTGATTTATCCGTCAATTGTAATACACCTGTTTTAGAGATTAACTCCATTAATTCAGTGGATGCGTCATCAATTCGATCATACCCTGGTTTTCCAAGGCGAACGTCTAACTTCCCATCTTCTCTGAGCTTATAAGCATATCCTTCAACAGTTGAACCTCTTTTGGGTTTCTTCGTGATGTCCGATTGATAGATGATTCCTTGGTAACGTTGATCCACGATAACCTTTGTTCCTAAATCAGTGTCGTCACCAATTAAGATTGAAATAGGTTTATTTAAAATCGATTCATCAACACATTTAAGGAAATACTTATTGACCTTTGTTGTTCCAAATAATCGGTCTGTTGCCGTATCCACTTGAAGAGAACATAAATAATAGGTATTATCCTCTAGTTTAATATGCTGTTCCTTGAATGGAATCATTAAATCCTTTTCCATTCCCCAATCAGCGAATGCTCCGTAAAAGTTTACTTCTTTTATTTTAAGGAAAGCGAAACCTCCTAATTCAATTAAAGGGCGCTCGGTAGTAGCTACTAAACGATCCTCTGAATCTCTATAAACAAAGACATCTATTTCATCTCCAACTTCAATATCGTTGGTTAAATATTTATTGGGTAATAGAATATCCGTCCCCTCATCATCACCTAAATATGCACCTACGCTAGTAAAACGAAGTACACCTAGTTGATTTACACATCCCACATTAATCATGCTTAATAATAAAATTGTGAAGCCGTTTTGGAGTTAATTACCAAACATGGTAACGCTCCCGGATTCGTAATTAAGTTTTGTGCAAACTTATCAAACGAGGCTATTATTGCTTCAGTATGATAGGCTAATGCAATTAAATCAATTTGATTTTGTTTTGAGTAGTCTATTATTTTTTTCGAATAAGAACCACCTTCATCAAATAGATTAATATGACAACTAACATTACGATCTTCGTATTGCTGTTGTACTATTTGTATGCGACTTTTCATTTGTAAACTCAATGATTCATCGCGTTGTTTTTCTCCTAATATATGAACCTCTGCGTCATAAATTGTTGCCAAGTCACCCACTAATTTAACAATTTGTAAACTTTCTTTTGCTAAATCAATTGGTACAACAATTTTATTTAACTCTTTAGGTTGAGTTTCTTTTTGAACGACCATGAACGGAATCTCTGTGCTCGTGACAACTTTCATCGCATGTGAGCCAAAAAGTTTTTGTAAACCTTTTTCTCCATGTGTTCCCATAATGATAAGTTGAGCTTGATTGATTTTTGAAATTTTAGCGATGTCTTCAAAAATTGAGCCCTCTTTGACAACTTTGGTAATGGAAACATTTTCAGGTATATCAAATTCACCGACTATTTGATCAATTTTTAGGGAGGCTTGTGTTGCTTTTGAACGATCTGAAATGATATGTAAGATACGGATTTCAGTTTCGATTCGTTTACCCAAAAAAAGAGCATATCTTAAAGCGGCGTTACCAACTTCAGTTAGGTCGTGAGGTACTATGTAAAGGTTTTTCGACATGAAACTTTTTTATTTAAAGCTACGTATTTTTTTTAGTAAATAAACATTTAATGAATAGATATACGCTATGATTAAAAGTTTTCTACTATTGAGGTATTATGTTTATTTTTTCTTATTTGGTTTTCCATTCGTTGTAGGTATGTAGGAAACGGGTGCTTTACGATCCTTTTTCTCCTTCTCTTTTACGCTTTCGTTTTTAGATGCTTCAGATTTCACATTAATACCATCTTCAGTTGGTAAAGCTGTTACATGCTGTTTGGAAGGTTCTATCCACTTATTCTTTATCTTTTTCTCTTCTAATTGCCCCGTCTTTTCATTCGGTACGTATAATGTTAATTTTTCAGGAGCCGGATTGTTGACCCCTACAACGTCTTCAATTAAATACCATCGTCCATCTTGAAAGATCATAGCGTCGTTAGAAAGATCCGGTGTGTAGGTGGAATAGAATCCTGTTAACGCTGGTGTTTGTGGTGCGAGGTGGTCAAAAATGATTCGTTTGTATCGATCTTCGTAGTTTAAATGCATTATAACGTCTTTCGAGTATTCAAACCAAACTCGGTTGAGGGCATCTTTGTTCCAACGGAAAATTGGGGCGCCGAATTTGGCACTTGTCCCAGAGAAATGCAAAGCATCTATCATTTTAATATTGGACATAGCGTTGTTTCCATCCCAACCTAATAAGGTGTAATATGTTTTCTTGTTGCGTTCAACAGGTATGATTTTATAATATAAAGCGCCGTACCAATTGTTGTTTTCAACGACTTCATTTGTCTTTTTTTGTGTAGCGACATTGTCCTTTAATTCATAGATAATGTACTTTTTCTTTTTTTCATCAAAGCGTTGAATAAAACCAAAATAAGTTTGATTTTGCTCCTGGTCTTCAATGTTCCAATTATAAATTCGCACCTTATTATCAGGGCTTGTTATACAACCTAATGTTTTTAATTTACTGAATGAATAATTAAATGAATTATCTGATTCAATTGCTTTTAGAAGCTCTTTTTTGAAGCTTTCGTTTAACTTTTTTTGTGTAGTTGTGTTCGTTGCTAAACGTATTTCACTAAGTTGTTTTTCCAATTGTACTTCTTGTTCTAATAGGGATTGAGAAAAAGAAATAAAAGGAAACAAGATCGTTAATAATAAGGCAAATTTCTTCATAATATAATCAACGTATTAATACCTAATTTAGTATGATACTTCGTTAAATTCGATCCGATTACATGCGATAGGGATTAAACCATTCTGCGTTAGCAATGTATTGATTTGTCCTCTATGGTATGTTCCATGATGAATAATATGACTCAATAACTGAACCAAAGTTTTTTCCATAATCAAACCGTCACTTGTGGTGTATTTAATGTTTTGATGTAAGTCTAATTGCTTTAAGGAAAGTAAACTCTGTTGGTAATTCTCTTTGTTTAATTGTGACCAAGCATGAAAGGGTAGATCATCCCAATCTTCATTTTCAGGTTCCTCACCCAATATTCGACTTATCCATAAATGATGAACATTTATTATGTGGCAGATTAACTCACGGATGCGTTTTACTTGATCATGGTTTTCAACATAATAGGCCTCTATAAAAAGTTCGTTGAATTGATATTCAATCAAAAATTCTTGTTCCCAAAAAGAGCACATTAATTATAGTTTTTTTAGATCGGCAATACAGTTAGTGGGATTACTGTGGTTAAAGACAAAGCTTCCTGCAACTAAAGCATTTGCACCTGCTTGCACTAATTTTTCACCTGTTTCCAAATTTACTCCTCCATCAACTTCAATAATGGTCTTTAGTCCTTTTTGATCAATCATTGTACGCAATGTTCTTACTTTTTGTACAGCACTTTCAATGAATTTTTGACCTCCAAATCCGGGATTAACGGACATGATTAATACCAAATCCAAATCTGTAATGATTTCTTCTAATAAATGAACGGGAGTATGTGGATTTAATGCAACACCGGCTTTCATTCCTAATTTTTTGATTTCACTTATTGTTCTGTGTAGATGAGTACAAGCTTCATAATGAACGGTAAGTAAATCAGCGCCCACATTTTTAAACTCCTCTAAATATTGGTCCGGATTTTCAATCATTAAATGGACATCTAATGGTTTTTTTGCATGTTTTTTAATGGCTGAAATCACAGGGAATCCGAATGAAATATTAGGCACAAAAACACCATCCATAACATCTATATGAAACCAGTCCGCTTGGGAATTATTAATCATTTCAACATCTCGTTGAATATTTGCAAAATCACAGGATAGTACAGAAGGAGAAATTATTGTTGACATTATTATTCGATTTTTTTTGCAAATATACACTGATTTTAGTGCTATTAGCGAATATTAATAGCGAATATTAATAGCGAATTATTTGATTTTATTCAATTGAAATGAATAAATTAGTTTCATAATTACGAATTTACAATTAATGTTTTCCCTTAATATTTTAACACTTATTATCGCTGTAACTGTAATCGCTTCATTGCGTGGCTTTAAAGATGATAATTTAATCCGAAAAAACCTTTTAGTTCCTTATTTGGTTAATCATAACAAACAGTATTATCGCCTTGTTTCGTATATGTTATTTCATAAAGATACTGCTCACTTATTTTTCAATATGTTCTCGCTATATCTATTGGGTGGTTTTCTATTAAATGCTTTTGGTGGTTTTGCGGGAGGAGTTCAATATTACAATGGTTTTATGCAAACCTTTGGATCTATAAATGGACAAGTTATGTTCTTGCTTTTATATGTTTTGGGTGGTTTGGCTGCAACTATAATCCCGATGATCCGACAGAAAGATAACGCTTATTATTCTGCACTTGGTGCATCAGGATCGGTTTCAGCTGTAATTTTTGCAACAATTATGTGGAACCCAGAGATAGAATTATCCATTATTTTTCTCCCAGGTATTGGTATACCAGCATATATTTTTGGACCATTATATTTGTTGTTTGAATATATAATGGATAAACGAGGTGGTTCACAAATTGGGCATGATGCTCATATTGGTGGGGCTATATTTGGGGTATTATTTGCTATATTTGTTCAACCAGACGTGATAAGTCGTTTTATAAATGCCATTTTTTAATGTTGTACGTCAATAATAACGAAACCATAGTACCAGCAAGTGAGTATGCAGTAGGAGCAAGTAGCCGTGCTTATTTGTATGGTGATGGTGTGTTTGAAAGTATTCGAATCCGTAATGGTGTTCCCCTTAATATTGAAAATCACGTTAATCGCTTGATTCAAGGTGCTAAAGCCCTAAAGATGCGTGTGCCTATTTATTTTACGCCTGAATTTTTTGAGATTCGCATTCGGGAATTATGTAAAAAGTCCGAAATCAAAGTTGGTGGAAAGTGTCGGCTGTCTTTAGACCGTATTTCAGGTGGGACCTATGCACCTGTTAGTAATGAGGTTCAGTTTTTTATAGAAGTGGGTCCATTGGTAGAGAATGACTTTCAACTTAACATTAAAGGGTATGAGGTTGATTTATTTACAGATTTCAAGAAAAATTTATCACCCATTTCCCAATTTAAAACAAAGAATGCTTTGCTTTCTATAATGGGAGCGATTAAAGCACAGGAAAAGCAATTGGATGACGTCTTGATGACAAATGATAAAAGCCAAGTGTTAGAGTCGACAAATAGTAATTTGTTTATTGTATCTAATGGAATTTTATATACACCTCCAATTGTGGATGGGTGTTTAGCTGGTACCATGCGTATGCAGATTATTAATATTGCTATAAAGAATGGCATACGAGTTTATGAGTCTAGTATCGTTCCTTCGAATCTTTTAATTGCGGATGAAATTTTCTTGACCAATGCCATTAAAGGAATAACTTGGGTAGGAGGGTACCGAACAAAGCGTTATTTTAATTCGATGTCTAAACGATTGATCGCTCTATTAAACGAGCATGCAAATATGGAGATTGAAAATAAGTTATTGTAAACTATTATAGACGATGGATAATAAAAAATGGGGCTAAATTTTAGCCCCATTTTTCGTTTCTTTTATTTGTCAATTGAACCTGTTACACGCTTCATGAATTCATTTAATGCTTCACGTTTTGGTGTGCCAGCTTTGATTGCTTCGTGTACCTCAAGTGCACCTGAGAAGTTGGACAACAACTCACCGATTACATCTAATTCTTCATCCTTAATTCCTGGAGCTTCAATCATGAATTCTAAAACATCCATTGTTTCGGTGATGAAATCTTCATCGTTATTTTCGATGAATTCTAGTGTGTGTTTAATTACCGGTAACCTCATTTAATACTTCTTGAATTACTTCTACTTTATTCCCTTGAGCCTCTTTTACTAAAGTTCCATCAATAAAACCAGCAAAAGTAGGTAAGTTACTTACATTAGCAAATTGACGAGAATTTGGGAATTTTTCGGCATCTACATAGTAGAATTCGACATCCGCATTTTCTTCTGCCATTCTTTTGAATTTCGGCTTAGTGATTTTACAGTTTCCGCACCAAGTGGCACCGTATTGCACCATCACTTTTTTGTTGCTCTTCAAAAGAACATCTAAGTTATCTTCTGAAATTTCTGTAAACATAATTCTTAGTTTTTGCTTAAGTAGTCAGCAACTCCGTCACGTGTAGCGCTCATTGCTTCTTTTCCTTCTTCCCAGTTAGCTGGACATACTTCACCATGTGTTTGTACGTGCGTGTATGCATCTACTAAACGAATGAACTCTTGTACGTTACGTCCTAAAGGCATAGTGTTAATTGACTCATGGAAAACAGTTCCATCTTCGTCGATTAAGTAGGTTGCACGGTAAGTTACGTTATCACCTGTAGACTCTTCTTCGAATAAATCGTAATCCAAGATATCTAATTCTTGAGCCAATTTACGAGTTGAATCAGCGATTAAAGGGAAACGAACACCTTCAATTCCTCCGTTATCTTTAGCTGTGTTTAACCAAGCAAAGTGAACTTCAGCTGTATCACAAGATGCTCCGATAACTAATGTATTTCTTTTTTCAAATTCAGCAGCAGCTTCTTGGAATGCGTGAATTTCAGTAGGACATACAAATGTAAAATCTTTAGGATACCAGAATAAAACGATTTTTTTCTTTTCTGCTACCGCTTTTTTGAAAACATCGATTTGGAAAGTGTCTCCCATTTCATCGATTGCATTTACTGTAATTGACGGAAATTTTTTACCTACAAAACTCATAATATTAAAATTTTAAATTGTTTCTGTTTATTTTGATGCTACAAAGATAGGTTTCCTTTCTTTGTAATTTAATTACTTGTTTCTATATTGTTATAGATAAAAACTATATTTAGATAGATTTGATAGTTACTTTTTAATTAGTGCTTCAAATTGTCTCCAAACGGACTCATTGGGCACAGTTGCTTTAACTTGAATTCTTTCTTTCGTTGTCGGATGGTTAAATGACAAATATCTAGCGTGAAGATGAATTGATCCGTCAGGGTTACTTCTTTTAGCACCGTATTTAACATCACCTTTAATAGGACTACCAATGTTAGCCAATTGACAACGTATTTGATGATGTCTACCTGTTTCTAACTCAATTTCTAAAAGTGTAAAATTGTCACCATTTACAAGTGTTTTATACGATAAAATGGCTTTTTTAGCACCTTTTTTATCGGCAGTTGTAACGTAGGATTTATTTTGTTTCTCGTTTTTCAGTAAATAATTTTCTAAACGTGCATTTTTAGCTGAAGGAGCTTTTTCGACAATTGCCCAATATATTTTTGTAGTATCCTTTTCTCTAAATTGTTCATTCAAACGCTCCAAACCTTTTGAAGTACGGGCAAATACTAATGCTCCACTAGTCGGACGATCCAAACGGTGTACAACTCCACAAAATACATTTCCTGGTTTTTGATACTTTTCCTTTAGATATTCTTTAATGAAATCAGGAAGAGCTTTGTCACCGGTTTTATCTCCTTGAACGATATCAGAAGCCTTTTTATTGACTACAATCGTATGATTATCTTCATGTAGGATTTCTAACTGATATTTTTCGGCAATTGAATTCATTAAATTGAGGTAAGTTTATAATTAGTATTGTTCGTTCTCGTTAGGGAAATCAGTTGATTTAACATCTTCGATATAACGTTGAACAGCACCTAACATTTCGTCGTATAGATTGTGGTATTTACGCAAGAAGCGAGGGTTAAATTCATTATTAATCCCTAACATATCATGTACCACTAAAACCTGACCATCTACGCCAGCACCTGCTCCAATTCCTATGATTGGAATATTTACAGATTTTGCAACTTTTTCAGCTAAGTGAGCAGGTATTTTTTCTAAAACGATTGCAAAACAACCGATTTCTTCTAATAATTTAGCATCTGAGATTAGCTGATTAGCTTCTTCCTCTTCTTTAGCACGTACAACGTAAGTACCAAATTTATAGATGGATTGTGGAGTTAAACCTAAATGCCCCATAACTGGAATACCAGCAGTCAAAATACGTGAAATGGATTCACTAATCTCTTTACCACCTTCTAACTTAACAGCGTGTGCACCTGATTCTTTCATGATTCGGATTGCACTACTTAAAGCTTCTTTCGAGTTTCCTTGGTAAGATCCAAATGGTAAATCTACCACTACCAAAGCACGTTCAACTGCACGAACGACAGAAGAGGCATGGTAGATCATTTGATCTAAAGTAATCGGTAGCGTCGTTTCATGACCAGCCATAACATTAGAAGCGGAGTCACCAACAAGGATAACATCAATTCCTGCTTTATCAATAATACGAGCCATTGAGAAATCATATCCAGTAAGCATGGAAATTTTTTCTCCTCCTTCTTTCATTTCCAACAACGTCTTCGTAGTAACGCGTTTTACATTTTTATGTACTGACATATTCAACTTTTATGTTCAAACACAAATTTAAAAAAACTATTTGGCTATTTTTGAAAGAAAAGTTCAATTGCAAGTAACAATTCTAGGTTCGGGTACTTCTCAAGGTGTTCCAGTCATTGCATGTGACTGTGATGTTTGCCTTTCACAGGATTTGAAAGATAAGCGTTTACGCTCCTCTATTTTGATTTCACATAAAGATTTACAGCTAGTTGTAGATACAGGACCGGATTTTAGACAACAAATGTTACGTGAGAATGTCCAATTTTTGGATGCTGTTTTTTTTACCCACATGCACAAAGATCATTTGGCGGGATTGGATGATGTACGTTCATTTAATTTTAAGCAAAATGCAGACATGCCTGTTTTTTGTGACTATCTAGTGAATGATGCGCTACATAGGGAGTTTGAATATGTTTTTAAATCGGATTATCCTGGCATCCCCAAATTGGATGTAAATGTGATTGATAAAGATTTTAGCCAATCGTTTGGAGGTTTGACGGTAAATGCTTTGGAAGTAATGCATTATAAATTACCTGTTTTAGCCTTTCGTTTTAATCAGTTTGGATATGTGACGGATGCCAAAACTATTTCCAAAGAAGAAGCTGATAAGTTAAAAGGAGTGGAGGTCTTAGTTGTAAATGCGCTGAGGAAAGAAGAGCATATTTCCCATTTTAATTTACAGAAAGCGTTGGATTTTATAGCTTATGTTAAACCTAAGAAGGCTTATTTAACTCATATCTCTCATTTAATGGGTAAACATAAAACCGTCACAAGTGAATTACCTGAAAATGTAGAACTGGCTTATGACGGTTTAAAGATTGAATTGGAAGATTAATTTCCTTTTATTTTTTCCCAAGTAGTATACATAGCTTCCTGTTTTGGACGATTTTCTTCTAATTCTGTTAATGGTTCACATGGTTTTAAAGTAGCATGTAATTCAGCTGGTAAAGCTTGATATAAAGCCGTTCCTTTTGATTTCCAAGCAATCATTTCATCGGATACATCTTTGATTATTTTCGCTGGATTACCGATCACTAAGCTGCGTTTAGGGATGAGCATTTTAGCAGGGACAAAACAAAGTGCCCCGATGATGCATTCATTTTCAATGATTACATCATCCATTATTACGCTATTCATACCAATCATAGAGTTTTCACCAATGATACCTCCATGGACAATTGCACCATGTCCAATATGCGCACCTTTTTTCAAAGTTACGGTAGTCCCAGGAAACATGTGAATCGTACAATTTTCTTGTACATTACATCCATCCTCGATGATGATTTGTCCCCAATCTCCTCTTAGAGCGGCTCCAGGGCCTATGTAAACGTTTTCTCCAATAATTACATTTCCGGTCACACAAGCTTGTGGATGAACAAAACTAGAGGGTTTGACGACAGGTTTGAACCCATTAAATTCGTAAATAGCCACTTTTTTTCTTTAAAATTGTTGAATGAATGTCTTAATCTTAGTATCTATTTCTGGTAAGAAATCACCATATTCATCTGTATTATTACCATTTGAAGGAATAGATAAGGTAATTACTTCTTCAGCACCGAATCGTTTTACTAGAAAGCTGAGATGGTCAGCAGAACTTTGTGCTCCACCATAGCCTTTGGATGTACTTAATATGAAAATCTTCTTTCCAGCAAGAAATTTCAATTCGGCACGTGAAAGCCAATCTAACATAGATTTTAAATACGCTGTTACAGACCCATTGTGTTCGGGAGAGGTCAGTAAAATAGTGTTTGTCTTTTTTAGTTCGGATAGGATAGATTGTATTTCTGATGGAATTCCATCTTGTATTTCTAGATCTGCATCATACATGGGAAGTTTATACTCATGTATTGGAAGAATATTTAAACGAACGTTGTATTTATTAATTAATAGATTTAATAATTCTAGATGGATGGAGGTACTACTGTTACTTCCGTTAATGGCTAATAAATGGTCCATAATTTAACTGATTTAAGTTAAAGATAAAAAAAAAGAGCCACTTTTCAGTAGCTCTTTTTGAATCATCGGAATTCAACAATTATTTAAAGTCGTTGATTGATCCTTTATTGAATTGAATGTCTTTTAAAGTTGCATCGATAACCATTTCACCAATTGCTAAAGAATAGCGTTGAGGAATCTTGAAACCATTTACATCTTTATAATCCTGATAAGTGATAGTTGATTCGTACTGTTCACCGTCTGGGCCTTTTCCTAATGAAACCGTTTTTGCTTTCAAGAAGTTGTTTTTATTGAAATAATCAAAAGTAACATTATCACCATCTACTATTTTAACAACATAGAAAAGAGTACCGTTTTGCTCTTCTATACCTAATAATTGAGCATTTGTACCAATCTTTGCGTAATTAAGTTCAGGGAAATACCCAACCGATTTTTTACTTTCATTTATCTCTTCTTCGGTCATTTCACTTCGTCCAGTTTGCATATTGGTTTTGAAACCTGTTTTACCGTCAAAGTATGATTTTTCTAGTACCATTCCGCTCATTTCCATTGTACGTGCTGATTGATTTGGATTTGCCCAAAACTCTTTAGCCTCTAATTTCACAGGAGCTTGAGGAATTGCCAATTCTGATGTTTTAAGAACAGATTTCAATTTTTTCAATTTTTTATCTTGCTCTTTTACATTTTTAGAATTAGTTACCGCTAAACCGTAATTTTCAAATAGGGTAGAAGAAGTTATATCTGCAGGCAACATCTCTGTAGCAACATTACCAAATGCATCTAATAATTCAACTTTTCCGTCTCCGTCAAATTTTTTGATTTTTTCAAGAACAGATTCGTCTCCAACGACAATGATGTAACAATTATCATCTGACATGTATTTATCAGCTGTTGCTTGAATATCTTCAATAGTGATATCTTGCAATCGCTTTAAATAGTTTTTGTAATAGTCATCTGGTAAGTTATAACGAGCTATAGTTGATGCAAAGCGAGCGATTGTTGATGCTTGTTCTAATGAACGTGCAAAGCTACCATTCATTGATGCTTTAGTTAAACTCAATTCTTCAGCAGTTGCTGGTCTTGACTTGAATCCACCGACTTCTTTCAAAAGTTCAATTATAGCACTATCCGTTACTTCTGTTCTGAATGATCCTGAAGCGTTTAAATAAGCACCTTGTGGTTCAACACGAACAGATGAGTATGCTCCATAAGTATAGGCCTTATCTTCACGTAAATTTTGAAATAAACGTGTTCCAAATCCACCACCACCTAGGATTCCATTCATTACATTGATCTTTAATTGATCAGCGTCACCTGTTTTGATATTTAAAGGTCTAGCAACTTGAATGTACGACTGAACAGCACCTGGTTTCTTAACGAATACTACACGATTACCGTTTTTAAGAACTTTGATTTGTTCGAAGGAAGGAACAGATGTGCGTTTTCCTGCCCATGAGCCGAAATACTTTTCAGCAGTGCGCTTAGCATCCTCTTTACTGATGTCTCCAACGATTACCAAATAAGAACCTTCAGGAACAAATGTAGAGCGGAAATACTCTTCGATATCCTTACGTTCGATATTAGAAAGTGTTTCTTCTGTCATTACTTCACCATAGGGATGATTAACGAAAAGTGATTTCATTAACGCATTTCCTCCCATTGCCTCAGGACTTGATTTTACAGATAAAAGTGCACTTTCGGTTTGTTTTTTGATTCGAATGAATTCAGATTCAGGGAAGTTAGCCTGATACAATACATCTGTCATCAGTTTTAAACCTTCGTCCTTGAATTTTGTTAAACAAGACAAGTACAAACCTGTTGAAGAAGCAGAAAGATTGGCTCCGATGTAGTCTTTTTTAGCGTCTAACTCATCCTTAGTCATGTTGCTAGTTCCTGCCAAAATCAAATCACCAGCCAATTCAGAAATCCCTGCTTTATCTCCTTCTAAATTAGTAACATCAGTTACCGATAAAGAAAAAGTGATCTTAGGTATTTTATGATTTTCTGATAAAATCACCGTTAATCCATTGTCTAGTTTAAAGATCGTTGGATCTGGAATATTGATTGTTGCAGCTTTCGCTGGTACAGGTTGTTTACTGCGATCTATTTGTTGTGCATTTGCCCCAAACGCCGCAAGAATTCCGATTGCTAATACAATTTTTTTCATCTTGATATTATTTTTCAGCTTTTGGTAAATAATGTAAAATCACGCGCGCATCAGCATTTAAATACTTGTTTGCTACACGTTGAATATCTTCGCGTGTTACAGCCATATATTTTGCCAATTCTTCATTTACGTAGTTTGCATTTCCGAAATACACGTGACTGTCTGCTAAACTCTCGCTGATACCTGCTACAGTTGAATACGAAGAAACTGCAGAATTCTCCATTTGATTTCGAATGGTAGTAAACTCTTCTTCAGAAATCAATTCTTTTTTGATTTTCTCAATTTCCTGATCCATTGACACTTGAATGTCATCAAGATTGGCATCTTTATTAGCGATAGCACCAAATAAACCAATCCCTGCATCCTCTAATCCATAAGCAAATGAAAAAGCCTGCATTGCTTGCTCTTTACGCTCAACTAATTCTTTGTTTATACGTGAGCTAGACCCTCCAGAAAGTACTTTATTCATCATTTCTAACGCGTAAAAATCTGGGTTTGTTTGAGCAGGAAGTTGATAACCGATAAACAAAGCAGGAAGTTGGATGTTATCATAAACAACATCTTTAACTACTGAGTTTAATGCCGTGTAATTTTTATTTGGGCGAGGAACAACAGTTGCGATTTTGCTATACTTATTGAACACTTCTTTAGCTTTCGGATTTTTGAAAGCGAAGAAATCATCTCCAAAAATAGATTTTTCAACTCCGTATTTTGTTACAAAAGCATTGTCTTCTAACGCTAAAAAGTCACGATATAGATTTAAAGCTTGACCTGTTGGAATCGTACCAAAATATTTATCAATTAACTTTTTTGTTTCTGTGATATTGATATCTCCAGCAATTGAAAGTGTTGCATTAGCAGGCACATAAAAAGTATGATAAAAACCAACGTAATCCTCTTCTTGAGCTGCATCTAAGTGTTCCATACTACCAATTGGTTGCCAGTTGTATGGGTGATCCGTGTACATTCTTTTGAACATTTCTGTAAAGAAAGTTGCATACGGTTGGTTGTCAACACGCATTCTTTTTTCTTCTTTTACAACTGAACGTTGAGTTTCAATTCCTACGTTTTCAACTTTTGCATGCAATAGTCGTTCACTTTCCAACCATAATCCTAATTCTAATTCATTAGAAGGAAGAAGTTCAAAGTAATAAGTGCGGTCCATGGATGTATTGGCATTCAATGTTCCACCAGCTCGTTCTACAATTTTAGCATATTCTCCACGTTCAATGTGTTTTGTACCTTCAAACAAAAGGTGTTCAAAGAAGTGTGCGAATCCAGTACGATCGCTTTTTTCATTTTTTGAACCAACGTGATAAAGAACAGAAACAGCAACAATAGGAGTTGATTTTTCTTCATGTAAAATCACGTGCATTCCATTTGGTAAGTCGTATTCAATAAACTTGATCTTTTCTTGAGCAAAAGAACTATACGACAAAATACCGATAAGTCCGCTTATGAGTATTCTTTTCATTAATTATAATTTTAGGTTACAAATAAAAGAATTTATTTGGCATTGTTTATGCTAAAAGTGATTAGTGGTAAAAATCACGCTATGAGGATTGAGATTTATTAAGCAATTCATTATATATTTGAACATGAAGAAATGGATTTTTGCTGTAGCACTAATGTTACAGAATTTGTCTTTTGGACAGACTGTTATACCTTTTATCGATTATAATAAATGGTTGAGAACAGTGGAAAATGGAACTTTTAAATACATCGAGTTACAAGAAGTTCTAGAGTATAAAGCAGGAGATGAACTGGTTGCTTATCTTGATATTAGAGGTAATTTAAGAGTATATAAAGGGGAGGAGAGGCATGAAATAACAAATATGAATGTCAAGTACCAAGTTTCAGATAAACTTTTGGTGTGGAATGTTGGTACAACATTAGGTCTTTTTGATAATGGGGTAAAAAAAACCTTATCTTTTTTCGGAGGAGATTATATTGTCAAGGATGATTTGGTCCTTTTTACCGATACACGTTATAATTCTATACAGGTCTATTGGAATGGGAAGGAATATCCGATTCAAATTTCTACGCAAGATGTTTACCTAAGTAATTCTGGTAAAATAGGAGAGAATGTTGTTGCTTATGCGGATAATGGAGGGTTATATAAAATCTTTTATAAAGGACAAACTTATGAAGTCGGTGTTTGGAATGGAAATATAGATTTACAAAGTGGAACCGATATCGTTGCATTCAATGATCCTAATACACGAACATTTGCGGTTTTTGATGCAGGAAATTTTTTGGATGTCGAAAATCAGTGGGTGAAGAAGTATAAGGCGGGAAGAGGATTTGTCGTTTTTGAAGATATTAATGGTAATTTGAAAAAATACGAAAAAGGAGAAGTGACGGATATCTCAAATTTCCCTGGAAAATGGGATTTGGTTGATGATGTCATCTGGTTTGAAAATAATGGATTTTCATATGTTCATTATAACAACAAGACTATTCAAGCTGCAAATTTTGTCACTGAAGATTATATTTTAAAAAATGGAACAGCGGTTTTTAGAAATATGATGGGAGGAGTATCTGCAATTGTTAAAGGACAAGCTGTTGAATTAACGAACATGGCAAATGCAACTTTTGAAATTTTTGGCAACTCTGTACTTGTTAAATTAGCCAATTATGACTTTATTATTTACACAAATGGTAAAATCTTAAGACCATAAAACAAAGACTTTCGTTATATTTACGCACAAAATTTTAGAAAATGAACAACTGGTTTACAGTAAAAGTAAAATATACTAAGACATTAGAAAACGGTACAAATAAACGTGTTTCTGAACCTTATTTATTATCAGCAATATCTTTCACCGATGCTGAAGCACGCATATTTGAAGAGTTAGGGCAAGTGATTCGTGGTGAATTTGACGTTGTAAGTATTGGAAGAACAGAGATTCACGATATTTTCGCCTATGATGATTCATTCACTTGGTGGAAATGTAAAGTGACTTATGACGCTACTGAACAAGGTGCTGAAAAACAGAAAAAAGTGTCACAAAACTATTTGGTTTCTGCGAATGATGCCCGTGAAGCGTATGAGCGTATAAAGGAATCATTAAGCGCAATGTTGGTGGAATTTAGTATTCCGTCGATCATTTTTTCTCCAATTGTGGATATTTTCCCCCCAGCTGAAAATTTGGATCGTGAGATTTCGCGTAGACCAATGGAAGAGTTTGCTGTTGAAGAAAATCCAGCGCCACGCGGGGTAGTTTTCCAAGCAGCAGGATCCGATATTGATGATGAAGATATTGAGGACGAAGAAGATGAAGATTTTGACGGTGATGTTCTAGATGAATTCGACGCTGAATAATTCTTTGATGGAAGGATATAAAAAACAGTTACGTGATAATCACCAAGATTTCGAAAAGGACATTTTTGAAGGTCCAGCATTCGATAATCCTTTTGATTTGTTTGATAACTGGATGAAAAATGCAGTAGAGCAAGGTCAGGTTGAAGCAAATGCTATGTCTATTTCAACGCTTAGCTCAAGTCATAAAATTAGCTCTCGTATTGTCTATCTAAAAGAAATGATAGATAATACGTTTGTGTTTTATACCAATTATAACTCCCTGAAAGGACAAGATATAGCTTCTACAAATGTTGGAAGTATTTTGTTCTTTTGGCCTCAATTGCAACAACAAATTCGCATTGAAGGACGAATAATTAAAGTAGAGGAGCAAATTAGCGATGCTTATTTTGCTTCACGACCTAGAGCAAGTCAAATCGGAGCCTGGGCAAGTCATCAAAGTGAAATTTTAGGAAATAGAGAAGAGTTGGAACTTCGAATTAAGGAGTTAGAACTGCGTTTTCCTAATGAGGTACCAAGACCCTCAAATTGGGGTGGATATGCACTCATTCCTGATTACTTTGAATTTTGGCAAGGGCGACCATCGCGACTTCATGATCGATTTGCTTTCAAATTACAAACAACGAATTGGTTAATAAACCGTTTGAACCCATAATGTACGATATCAATCCACAAATAATACAACTTCCTAACGGTATCCGTCTAGTTTACCAATACAAAGACAGTGCTGTAGGTCATTTTGGTACAACAATTTTAGCAGGTAGTCGCTATGAAACAAAAGAAGAAGAGGGATTAGCTCACTTCATCGAACACTGTATTTTTAAAGGAACAACTAAACGAAAGGCATTTCATATTCTTTCTCGATTAGACTCTGTTGGTGGTGAGCTTAATGCTTACACAGCAAAGGAAGAAATCGTTGTATATGCCTCGTTCACTAATGTTTATTTAAGTCGTGCAGTAGAACTTATTTCTGACATTCTTTTTAATTCCACCTTTCCAGAAAAAGAGATAGAGAAGGAAAAAGAGGTTGTGTTGGATGAAATAAATTCATATTTAGACGCACCAAGTGATCGTATCTTTGATGATTTTGAATCAAAACTGTTTAGAGGTCACCCACTAGGAGGTAATATCTTAGGTACGGAAGATTCTGTTCGTGGTTTTACAAGGGAGAATATAATAGCCTACATTAAAAAACATTTCACTACCAATAATATGGTTGTTTCCTATGTTGGAAACGAGTCCTTTAAAAAGGTGAAACAATTAGTGGATAAATATTTTCAAGTTTGTCACTTGCACGAGGGACACAAGGAATTAGAATGTTTTACACCAAATCCAGTATTCAAAAGCATTGATTCTGTTGCTAATTACCAGACCCACGCCATTATCGGAGGTGTTGGTCCCAATTATGCACATGAGCATCGTAAAGGTATGGTACTTCTCACAAATATACTTGGAGGTCCAGCATTGAATTCAAGATTGATTTTATCAATTCGTGAAAAATATGGATATGCCTATAATATTGAAGCCAATTTCACACCTTATATGGATACCGGTTTTTGGTCTATTTATCTAGGAACAGATCAAAAGAACTTAAACAAATCTATTTCTCTTGTTCAGAAAGAACTAAAATTAATTCAAGAAAAGAAAATGGGGATTTTACAATTAAATAGAGCTAAAGAACAACTTAAAGGACAAATTGCTTTGTCTCTGGAGGGGAATGCTGGTTTGATGCTTGGTTTTGGTAAAAGTGTTTTAATGTTTGATCAAGTTGATAAAATCAGTGATATCTATAATGAAATTGATCAATTAACTGCTATTGAGTTAATGGACATTGCAAATCAATATTTTAATGCTGGTAATTGCAATCAATTGATATATGACATTAAAGAGGAAGAATAATTTTTTTTACCATACTTTATTAAGGGGGATACGAAGGTATCTCCTTTTTTTTTTGTTTCATAAATTAGGGGTGTGTGTCTGAAATTTGTCATTTTTCCGAAGTTACCCCTAAAAAAAGAGGGGGTAATTCAAAAAAAAATACATTTTTCCGAATTACTAAATCGATTTTATAGTATTTTTGCTTCAAAATTTAAGTAAACACAACATGGCTACTAAACGCATGCAAGCAAATTTGGAGGTTTTATCTCGTCAGCCTCAAGCAAATACTTACGATGGACGTATTTCTGATATTTTTGGAGAAAATGTTTTCCATAAAGAAGTAATGCGTGAATACTTACCGAGTGAGGCATTCAAGTTGATGATTGAATCAATGGAAAATGGAACACGTTTGGATCGTCGTATCGCTGATCAAGTTGCTTCAGCAATGAAGGATTGGGCTTTAACAAAAGGAGCTACTCATTACACGCATTGGTTTCAACCATTAACAGGTACAACTGCAGAAAAACACGATGCTTTCTTTAAGCCAGTTGGACCTGGAAGAGCAATTGAACGTTTTGATGGAGATTTATTAGTTCAGCAAGAGCCAGATGCTTCTTCTTTCCCTAATGGAGGAATTCGAAATACTTTTGAAGCACGTGGTTACACGGCTTGGGATCCTTCATCGCCAGCATTCGTAATCGGAAAAACATTATGTATTCCAACCGTTTTCATTTCTTACACAGGGGAATCATTGGATTACAAAATGCCATTGTTAAAAGCTTTGCATGCGGTGGATGCTGCTGCTGTTGAAGTGTGTCAATATTTTGATAAAAATGTAACTAAAGTAAATGCAACTTTAGGTTGGGAGCAAGAGTATTTCTTAATTGATTCGGCTCACTACAATTCTCGCCCGGATTTGATGATGACAGGGCGTACATTGTTTGGTCAAACAGCGGCTAAAGGACAACAATTAGATGATCATTATTTTGGTTCTATTCCTGAGCGTGCAACTGCTTTTATGCGTGAGTTTGAACAAGAATCTATTCGTTTGGGTATCCCTGTTACTACTCGTCATAATGAGGTAGCGCCTAACCAATTTGAGTGTGCACCAATGTTCGAGGAGTGTAACCTTGCAAATGATCACAATCAATTGCTAATGGACTTGATGGAGAAAATAGCGCGTAAGCATAATTTCCGAGTTTTATTGCACGAAAAACCTTTTGCAGGAGTTAACGGATCTGGAAAGCATAATAATTGGTCTTTATCCACTAACACAGGTGTTAACCTTTTGGCACCTGGAAAAAATCCAAAGTCCAACATGCAATTCTTGACATTTTTCGTGAATACAATTGCAGCAATTAATAAAAATGCGGATCTTCTTCGTGCGTCTATAGCTTCGGCAACCAATGATTTCCGTTTAGGAGCAAACGAAGCGCCACCAGCAATTATATCAACTTTTATTGGAGATTATTTAGATAATTTGTTGAATGAAATTGAGGAGAATGTAAAGGATGGGAAAATGTCTCCAGAGGACAAAACGGAGTTGAAATTGAACATCGGTAAAATCCCTCAGATCATGCGTGACAATACGGATCGTAACCGTACTTCACCATTTGCATTTACAGGGAATAAATTTGAATTCCGTGCTGTTGGATCTACTGCAAACTGTGCATATCCAATGACGATCCTAAATACGATCATGGCAAAACAATTGAAAGATTTTAAAATCGCAGTTGATGCTCGTATTGAGAAAGGGGATAGTAAAGACGAAGCAATCTTCAAGGAATTACAAAAAGAAATTAAAGAATCTAAGGGTATTCGTTTCGAAGGTAATGGATACGGAGAAGAGTGGAGATTAGAAGCTGAGAAACGTGGATTATCAAACCACAAAGATACTCCACGCGCTTTACAAGTATTAGGTGAGAAATGGGTAAGTGATTTATTCGAAGAGATGGATGTGATGTCTGAACGTGAGGTTCACGCACGACAAGAAATCGAATTCGAGAAGTATGTTATGAAAGTACAAATTGAATCACGTATCATAAATGAGTTGTCTCAAAACCAAATTTTACCAGTAGTGATAGAGTATCAAAACAAGCTGTTAACAAATGTACAGAGCTTGATGAGTATATATGGTGAAAAGGAAGGTAAAGTAATGGCTGAATCTTCAATGAAGATTGTTAATAAAGTTTCAGAGCACTTGAATAAGTTAATTCAATTGAACTATGAGATGTTAGAAGCAAGAAAAGTGGCTAATAAGCTGGAAGATATTCAAGAAAAGGCCGTTGCATACTGTGATTCAGTGAAGGCTTATTTCGATGAAATTCGTTATAATGCTGATAAATTGGAATTGTTAGTGGACGACGAATTATGGCCATTGCCAAAATACCGTGAAATATTGTTTACAAAATAGAATTTGTTAAAATCTAGAAGTGATTAAAATGGGCATGAATAACGCCCATTTTGTTTTTTGTGCTACTTCGCTGTTACTTTCAATATTTTAAGTAGATTTGATATTCTACATATAACTCTTACATTATTTATGTCAACTATTTTTGATGGAATCTCACGTCGAAAGACGATTGAATCATTACAAGATGAAGCCTCTAATAGCAAAGGATTAAAACGATCACTTAGTTCTATTTCTCTTGTTGCACTTGGAGTGGGTGCAATTATTGGTGCTGGATTATTTTCATTAACTGGTATAGCTGCTGCTGAGCATGCGGGTCCAGCTGTAACTATTTCATTTATTGTAGCTGCTATTGGATGTGCGTTTGCTGGCTTGTGTTATGCTGAGTTTGCCTCTATGATTCCTGTTGCGGGTAGTGCTTATACATACGCCTATGCAACTATGGGGGAGTTTATGGCTTGGATTATTGGCTGGGATTTAATTTTGGAATACGCTTTAGGTGCAGCAACGGTAGGTGTTAGTTGGTCTCAATATTTGAATAAATTTTTAGAGTTTTATGGAGTTTATATTCCAGATTATTTAACCAAAGGTCCATGGGAAGGTGGAGTTATTAATCTTCCTGCGATTATAATTGTGGCTTTATTATCTCTGATTTTGATTCGTGGTACTAAAGAATCAGCATTTATTAATAACATATTGGTGGTGGTTAAAGTAGCAGTTGTACTATTGTTTATAATATTAGGGTGGCAATATATGAATCCGGATTATCATATTCCTTTTATTCCAGAATATAAAGCGGCACATGTAGATCCAATTTCGAAGGAGATTGTTCCAGCATTTGGTGGTTGGACGGGCATTGCAGCTGGAGCGGCTATGGTATTTTTTGCATTTATTGGTTTTGATGCTGTATCGACAGCTGCCCAAGAAGCTAAAAACCCACAAAAAGGGATGCCAATAGGTATAATTGGTTCTTTAATTATTTGTACAATATTGTACGTGCTATTTTCCTATGTGATGACGGGATTGGTACCATTCTCAGATTTTAAAGGTAATGCATCACCAGCAGCAACTGCGTTTGCAGCAACCCCTTATACATTCCTGCAACAGGGACTTATTGTAGCCATATTAGCTGGTTATACTTCGGTGATTATGGTGATGTTGTTGGGACAAAGCCGTGTTTTTTACTCGATGAGTGTTGACGGCTTATTGCCTAGATTGTTCAGTGATCTTCATCCTAAGTTTAAAACACCATGGAAGACCAATATTTTCTTTCTGCTCTTTATTGCTCTTTTTGCCGGATTTGTTCCTGTTAAAGAGTTAGGACACATGGTTTCTATTGGGACTTTATTGGCTTTTGCATTAGTTTGCATAGGTGTATTGATCTTACGTAAAAAAATGCCAGATGCACCACGAGCGTTTAAAGTACCATTTGTACCATGGATTCCAATATTAGGTATAATTATGTGTCTTTATTTGATGGTAGCTTTACCTTTAGAAAGTTGGATTCGTTTGATCGTTTGGATGATTTTAGGGATTGCGATTTATTTTATTTATAGTAAAAGGCACAGTAAGTTGAACAACAATAACAAGTGATCGATGGATGATTAATGTTAAATAAGTAATAATTTTTTGAATCTTTATGAAAAGGTTAGAACAATTTGTTCTGACCTTTTTTATATTTAATGGGTTAAGGATATTGATTAAAGTGTAGTGAAATTTAAAATAGGATTTTTGTTTCAATGTAAGTTCCTTCTTAAATGATTTGTTTGTAGCAAATATATTAAGTATATTAGCTTCTAAGATAAAAACACACCTTTTAGCCTTCCTTATCAAAACTTTAACAATAGGATTTAATGAACATGATTAGGAACATAGTAAAAATAGCTCTATCGTTTATTACACTTTTTTTATTTGCGTGTAACGGCAAAACGGATAATGCGGATCCGTATATGTATCTTCCTGCCTTAACGGTTGATACAACCACTGCTAAAACCGTAAAAGATTATATTGGCACCATTGAAGGTAAATTGAATATTGAAATTCGTTCTCAAGTGGAAGGGATTTTAGAAGAAATTTATGCTGATGAAGGTCAGTATGTTACAAAAGGACAACCTCTTTTTCGTATTAATCCTCTTCCTTATCAAGAGATTTTAAATAACGCAGTGGCAACAGAAAATGTTGAAAAAGCTAAACTAAAGAACGCTAAACTAGAGGTTGATCGCATGCGTCCTTTGATTGAAAATGAAGTAATTGCAGAAGTTCAGCTTAAAGCAGTTTTAGCGAATTATGAAGTTGCTCAAGCCTCACTTGCTCGTGCTACAGCTGCTGTTGCTAGTGCAAAAATTAATCTTGATTTTACGATAATCAAAGCACCTGTTCAAGGATACATAGGTTTAATCCCAAAACGTATAGGTAACTTGATTAACAGAGGTGAGAAAACACCATTGACTGTCCTGTCAGATGTTCGGGAAGTGTATGTGTATTTTAGTATGTCAGAGTCTGATTATTTATATTTTACTAAAAATAAAACAATTATTGACGATTCGACTCGTAACTCCCTTGGTTCAATATTACCAGAAGCAACTTTATTTTTAGCAGATGGATTGGAATACGGACAAAAAGGAATCGTAGATGCAGTTTCTGGACAAGTAAACCGTAGTACAGGATCTATTTCATTGCGTGCTTCTTTCCCTAACTCTGCTGAAATGATGCGGTCGGGGAACTCTGCAACTATTCAGTTAACAGAAGCAAAATCCAATGTTATTTTGGTGCCTCAAGAGGCAATCATCACTATACAGGATAAAAATTTCGTTTATACCATTGATAAGCATAGTAAGGCTAGATTGACAGCGATTCAATTAGATGGTGTATCGGGTAAAAATTATATAGTTTCCAGTGGATTGAATCGTGGTGATGTTGTCATTATTACTGGTTTCCATAAAATTGAAGAAGGATCTTTGGTGAAACCCAAAAAAGACTAAATCATGCTTAAAAATATTATAACTAAGCCAATATTGGCGACTGTATTGTCGTTGATTGTCGTTTTATTAGGATTGATGGGGATGGGCAAGTTGCCAATTACCCGTTTTCCTGAGATCGCGCCACCAAGTGTGCAAGTCAGTGTTACTTATCCTGGCGCAAGTGCTGAAACCGTAGCTCAATCTGTTCTTTTACCAATAGAAGAGGCTATAAATGGGGTGGATAACATGACTTATATTGAGTCACGTGCTTCAAATAGTGGTGCTGGAACAATAAATGTTTATTTTAAATCGGGAACGAATCCTGATCAAGCTGCTGTAAATGTGAACACACGCGTTTCAAGGGCGAATAGTCAAATTCCTGCGGAGGTAATTGAAGCAGGTGTTTCCGTAATACCAAGGCAACGTGGTAATATAATGACCATTAATATTTTTAGTGATCATCCCGATCGAGTGTATGACGAAACCTTTTTACAAGCATTTTCTCAAATAAGTTTAAATCGTGAAATTCTTAGGGTTAGTGGAGTGGCTGCGGTGAGTAGAGTCGGTGCGCGAGATTATTCGATGAGAGTGTGGCTTAATCCCGAAAGAGTGGCTGCTTATGGATTAACACCTCAGGAAGTAATTAAGTCCATTCGCGATCAAAATTTTGAGATTGCTCCGGGTAAATTTGGAGAGACTTCTGATGAAGTGTTTGAAACGCTTATTCGACATAGTGGACGGTTTTCACTACCGGAAGAATATGAAAATCTTGCAATACGGACAAATAATGACGGATCGGTTCTTTATCTTAAAGATATTGCAAGGGTTGAATTTGGTGCATCCAATGTAGGTTCCGATAATTCCGTGAATGGATTCCCGGGGTTAACCTTAAATATTACACAAACTGCAGGATCGAACGCCAGAGATATAGACATTGAAGTTAGAAAAGTGTTGGAAAGGTTGCAAAAAACATTTCCAGCTTCTATAAAATATGATATTACCTATTCTGTCAAAGATCAAATTGATGCTTCGATTAACCAAGTGAAGTCGACATTGTTTGAAGCTTTTATTTTGGTTTTCATTATTGTATTTATCTTTTTGCAAGATTTTCGATCTACGATTATTCCAGTAATTGCAATTCCTGTTTCGCTCGTTGGAACCTTCTTTTTCATCTATTTACTCGGATTTTCTATTAACGTATTAACCATGTTTGCGATGGTACTCGCGATTGGAATTGTTGTGGATGATGCCATTGTTGTAGTCGAAGCTATTCATGAGAAAATGCATTTGACAGGAATGAAAGCTAAGCAAGCAACTATTGAAACGATGGGGGAGATTAAGAAAGCAATTCTTTCTATTACGATGGTTATGGCAGCGGTTTTTGTGCCTGTTGGTTTTATGGAGGGACCCGCTGGGATTTTCTACGAGCAATTTGCTTATACTTTAGCTATCGCAATTTTAATTTCAGCCTTTAATGCGTTAACGCTTACACCAGCTTTGTGTGCATTGTTTTTGAAACCAGGAACTCATGATAGAAAATTTGTGAAAGGCGGAAATCCAATTCTCAATAAATTGCAAGGATGGTTATCTCTTTTCTTTGAAAAGTTTAATAAATTCTTTGATCAATTTACAAATTGGTATGGAAGTAAAATTCAGTTTTTTCTAACGAATAAAAAGTACGTCCTTTTAATTCTATTGGTTTCCTTTGGATTAGGTTTTACTTTAATGAAATTAACACCAAAAGAGTTCATTCCAACCGAAGATGATAGTTTTATTACCTTTTCAATGGCTATGCAACCCGGAGCGTCTTTGTCCAGAACGAAAAAGACATTATTGAAGGCGGAGCAGATATTGAAGAATAGAGATGAAATTCTAGGAATGACAACTATTTCAGGTTACAATACTGTGGATGGAAACGCAAGCCCTTCTTTCGCTGTTGGTTATATAAATTTAAAACCAATTAGTGAACGAGGGACCGTTAAAAATGTCGATAAATTAATAAAAGACATTCGTTCCGATTTGGAAGGAATAGATGAGGCAACTTTTCAGGTATTTCCTAGACCAACTGTTCAAGGGTTTGGTGATTTTAGTGGAGTAGAAATCATGCTCCAAGATAAAATGACAGGTAGTTTTCAGCAGTTTGATGATGTTGCTCAAGAATTTATTGAAAAGCTAAATGAAGACCCATCTGTTTCAAGAGCATTTACGTCCTTTAACGCAAAGTTTCCGCAGTATATAATGGATATCAATTATGTAAAAGCGCGTACACTAGGTGTAAATGTAAAAGAGTTAATGAATACCATTCGTGCGTATTATGGGCGTGTGCAAGCTGGAGATTTTAGTCGCTTTGGTCGTCAATACCGTGTGTATATGCAAGCGGATATCGATTATAGAACGGATCCTTCAACATTTTCTAACATATTTGTCAAGAATAGTTCAGGGGAGATGTTACCAGCCAATACACTAGTTACACTTCGAGCTGTACAAGGACCAGAAACGGTGAATCGATTTAATCTATTTAATGCAATTTCTATTAAAATAACTCCATCAGAAGGAAGCAGCACAGGGGATGTACTTAGTGCTGTTGAAAAAATATCAAAAGAATTGCCAGCAAATTACGGATATGCTTTAACAGGGCTCGCTTTAGAAGAAAAGGAATCAAGTAGTCAGACTACTTTGATTTTTGGAATTTCATTCTTATTCATATTTCTTTTGCTTGCCGCTCAGTATGAAAGTTTCTTGTTGCCTTTTGCAATCTTGCTTTCAGTACCAACTGGATTCGTTGGTGTATTTGGTTTAATTAATCTTGTTGGTGTCACTAACAATATTTATGTGCAAGTAGGTATTATTATGCTGATTGGATTATTGGCTAAAAATGCAATCTTGATTGTCGAATTTGCATTGCAACAACGACGTGAAGGTAAAAGCATTGCCGAAGCTGCTAAAATGGGTGCTCTTCTTAGAATTCGACCGATATTAATGACATCTTTTGCATTTGTTGCTGGATTAGTCCCTTTAATGTTTACTGTCGGGCCTTCAGCTAAAGGAAATCACTCTATTTCTTTTAGTACCGCAGGTGGAATGTTAGCAGGTGTTTTCATTGGTATTTTTGTTATCCCAATATTATTCGCTGTATTTCAATCGTTAGATGAAAGAATTAAAACAAAATTTAAGAATGAAAATTAGTATTGTATATAAAATTGTTTTTATTTCTCTTTTTGTGGTTAGTTGTATGCCTCAAGGGAAATATATCCCGCCAACCTTCGAATTGTTGGATGAGTTTCGTGTAGCTGAAGTGAAAGCCAAACAACAAGAGGTAATTTTTTCTGGTGACTCGATGGTTTATAAAATTGATTCTGCCAATTTAGCATGGAATCATTATTTCAAAGATCCGACTTTAGTAAATCTTATTCAAAAAGGGTTAGAAAATAATTTTGATGTAAGACAAGCATTTAAGCGTGTTGAAATTGCTCGTCTAAGCTTTTCTCAATCTAAAATGGAATTTTTACCAAGTGTTTCTGGTACAATTGCAAACCCAAATTATCAATGGCGATCCGAAGATTTTTACTCTAATCCAGCTAGTAATTGGTATAATGAGTCCGGTGAATCAGCTCCAAATACGATGTATATGTATACAGCCCAAAATATTACGGGTTTAAATTTTAAATGGGAAATTGACATTTGGGGTAACATTAGAAGTAAAAGAGCGGAAGAACTCAATGATTATTTAGCAACCAATGAAGGTAAAAATGCCGTTCAAACTAGACTGGTTACGAATATATCTTCAGGCTATTATAATCTTTTGATGTTGTACGCTCAACTGGAGGTCGCTGAATCAAACTTTGCTTTATCTGAGCGAACTTTGAAAATGGTAGAATTACAGTTTAACTCAGGGAATACGACTGCTTTGGCAAAGCAACAGACAAGAGCACAAATGTTAGTAGCCAAGGCGTTGATTCCTCGTTTGAAACAACAGATTAGTCAACAAGAAAATGAGATTCAATTTCTAACGGGCGCTTTACCAAATGAAATCACCGTGGATCGAGCTATGTTTGATAATGTTTTTAATTCAATTGAACGTAATTATGTAATTCCCATGGAAATGGTGTCTTATAGACCTGACGTACGTAAAGCGGAATATGATTTATTATCCGCAAATGCTGCAGTTGGTGTGGCTCAAACCAATCAATATCCAAAATTGGTGATTGACCTGGGATTTGGAGTGAATTCGATGTTGCCAAGGAATTGGTTCAATATCCCAGGCGCCTTATTTGGATCGGTTATTGGAAATTTAACCCAACCCATCTTCTCGAAAAGAAGGCTAAAAACAAAATTTGAACAAACAAAGATAGAACGTGAAATACGCGAGATTTCGCTACAAAAAGAAGTGTATGGTGCAGTGAACGAGATATCCAATGTTTTAACAACCATGAATGCATTAGATGAACAAATTTCTATAGCTAAGGAGCAAGTTGAGAATTCTAATCTAACCATAAAGCAGGCGAATTTATTGTTTAATAGTGGATATGCAACCTATTTAGAAGTTATTAATGCACAAAGAGTGGCCTTAGAAAGTGAATTGAAGCTGAATCAATTAAAAGAAGATCGTTTACAAATGAAAATCAAATTGTATCAAGCGCTTGGAGGTGGATGGTAATTTAACTTATGAATGAAAAGTATTTTGGTTTTTTACACGTAGAGTTCAAGATAACCATTACATTTGTTATCTAAAATCATTCTAAATATGAACGTTGTTTTAGCAGAAGGAAATGACTTAGTACGGTTAGGATTGAAATCAGTGATTTCTACAATTCCATACGTGCAAATTATTGGTGAAGCTCGTGATAATGAAGAGTGTTTAAAATTAATGTCAAGCTGTAAACCAGATGTGATAATTATCGATTACACTTCGTGTGGATTCAACATTGATGTCATTCCAAAAGTACTTTCAAAATCTCATGACTCTAAAGTTTTAGCCATTACACCAGAACAAAGCGCATCAACATTGGTACATGCTTTAAAATCAGGTGTATATAGCTATGTAAAGAAAGATTGTTCGTTAGAAGAAATTGTAGACGCTGTGAAAGAAACTGGACACGGAAAAAAATTCTTTTGTGGTCAAATTCTAGAAACGATTCAAAAGTCCTCCATCGATATTGAGCATATCGACACCTCTGAAATTTTCACTTGTGATCCTATTGTGCTAACAGAAAGAGAAATTGAAATCATAAAGCTAATTGCTGAAGGATTAACCAACTTACAGATAGCCGAACAATTATTTTTAAGTGCGCATACAGTTAATACCCATCGTAAAAATATCCTTTCTAAGTTAGGTGTTAAAAATACTGCAGGTATTGTTATGTATGCAGTAAAAGCAGAATTAATATCTCCAAATAAATTTCTCTTTCAAGCAGATATTTAATATAAATATTTTTTATATCGTAGAGTCCTTATAGTATTAAGGACTCTTTTTTATTTCAGTTTAAATTCAAGTCTATTACCAAATTGATTTAAAACAACGGTCTTTTTATCACTGTTGAAAGTGAATTTAGCATCTACCATAGGGTATTCAAAAATATTTATCTGTGTGGGAATGGTTGTAATGGAAGGTTGATTTTCTAGTTTTATTTTTAAACTATTTTGTTCTATATCTTTTTCTACCAAAAGCTTTAGTTTGTGTTGGGCGTTGTAATATTCACCAACATATTTATCTAGTTTTTCAACTGGTACATTACAAAAAGAAATAGGAGTTGGCATCTTGATAAGATCACCAAAATACGCTGAAAGCATTGCAACGGCAATATCATTCATTCCATTTACATACCCATTTAACGTGATCGCAAAAGCTAACGTATCACTATCAAAAAATCCTGTAATAGCCGAATAAGTATCTATTCCACCAGTATGGCCGTAGGCAGAATTCAGTTTATAAGGAATTGGTAAAATTCCATAACCATAGTTAAATTGAAAGGTCTTCATCTGTTTCAAGCTCTTATCTGTAAGAATTTCCCCTGTAAATAGAGCAGTCATGAAATGAGTTAACTCGGATGGAGTTGAAAGAATTCCGCCTGCACCTAGTAAATGAGAACTATTCGTAATGGGTTGGTTTATCCACTTTTGTTGAGGGAATGAATAAGTGATTGCTAGTGCTTCATTTTGTGCAGCTTCAATTGTAGTGCCTTCATATGTATTATTGAGCTGCAAAGGAATGGTAATCTTTTCATTTAAAATATTTTCATATTTTTTTTGATAAACCTTCTCGAGAATACAAGCTAAAAGATAATAGCCAGAGTTTGAGTATTCATATTTAGTTCCAGGTTGAAATTGAGAAGGATAGTTTGATATAATGGAGATCAATTCATCTTGTAAAATGTTTTTTTCATTTCTTGTCCAAAATAAAGAATCGTTCGTGAAGTTATAAATTCCGGCAGTATGTCTTAATAAATGTTCAATTGTGATCTTTTTACTATTGGGTAGGGAGGGAAAAAACTTACTTACTTTGTCTGTTGTCTTCAATTTCTTATCTTCTACCGCCAACATGATTAGTGTGGCAGTAAATGTTTTTGAAATAGAGCCAATTCTGAACTTTGTACCTGACTGAACGTTGCTCATCGATTCTCCAATTTGTCCAAATTGACGGTCGAAAATGATTTGATCATTTTTTCTTAGTGCGACACTTCCAGAGAAAAGATTATAATGTTCAATTGAATCAAAATAATTAGATAAGTTTTCAAATTTATTTTGAGCAAATAGAGAGGAGTTAAGACTAATGAAAAGAAATAGAATACGAATTTTCATAAAAAATACTGTTTAAATAAAAATAGAAAAGAAATATTGGATAAACAACGTTTTAGAAGGTGAGTAATCATTTATGATATAGCAATTTACTCAATTATCTATTGGCATTCATAAATAGTTGATTTCAAGTGATATTTTTATAACTTTACGCTTAAACTAAATATTTTTTTTATGAATAAACTACTACTAGGAGCCTCAGCTCTTTTTTTGTCTGTCAATGTATTTGGCCAGACTCCTATTCAAGCAAATGTGATTAAACCGTCTATTGGAGAAACCTTTACCTTAGCTTATGGCGATTATATTTCACCTGGGTCTCCTGGAATGAATCAAACTTGGGATCTTCGTGGAATTGAGAACAATACGGCTGTAACAGTAAATATTTTATCTACTACAGTTTCAAATTCAGATTTTAAAATCCAATATGTTGGCGCTTCCGTTATGGATGTAAAAATGGATAATGGATATAAGATACTTCGCATGGAAACCTTAACGAACCCCACAACAACGATGGTAATGTCCCCTGCTATGGTTAATTATGCGTTACCTATTGTATATGGAAGTACAGGTGCCAATCCCTTTGCTACAAATTATTCTGTAGCAGGTAGCTCATTATCACGTACTGGTGAGATAAGTTATGCAGTAGATGGTTTCGGTTCATTGATTACACCTTCTGGAACATTTACTGATGTATATAGAATACAAATCATTCAAGAAATTGTAGATAATTATGAAGGGATGGAAATGGAGTCACGTATTGAAATGTACTCTTGGATAAAAGCTGGATATCACCATGAATTAGCGATGGTTCAATATTCGACAACTCTATCAGGTGATGTTAGTAATGGATGTTATTTAGTAACGTCTCCGAATTTATCGACTTCAGATATCAATCAAGCGGCTGTTTCTTTATATCCAAATCCGACAACATCAAATTTTAGTTTGAGAAGTGAGGAGATGATTACAAATGTAATTGTGACAGATATAAATGGTCGTATGGTTATTGAGTTGGCAAATATTGATAAAACCCTATTAGATATTAACACGACTGAATGGGAGAGTGGAGTTTATTTTGTTAGTACAAAAACAAATTCAGGATCACAATTGATGAAATTAATTAAAGAGTAATCATTTACTTTCAATGAATAAAAAAGCCCGCTCATTTGAACGGGCTTTTTGCTATATAG
Organism: Taishania sp.; assembly: GCA_045629585.1. Taxonomy (GTDB): domain Bacteria; phylum Bacteroidota; class Bacteroidia; order Flavobacteriales_D; family Crocinitomicaceae; genus Taishania. The sequence goes on from JAZQRM010000021.1 coordinate 72,677, forward strand.
AAATAAAAGTGTTATTTTTTAACTGCGTCAACTACGGCTTTGAAAGCCTCAGGGTGGTTCATTGCTAAATCCGCTAATACTTTACGGTTTAACTCAATTCCACTCTTATTAACTGCACCCATGAATTGAGAATAGCTCATTCCGTTGATACGAGCTCCCGCGTTGATACGCGCGATCCACAATGAACGGAAGTTTCTTTTCTTTTGTTTACGACCTGTATAAGCGTATCCTAATCCTTTTTCAACTGCATTTTTTGCTACTGTCCAAACGTTTTTACGACGTCCGTAGTAACCTTTCGCTAGCTTCAATACGTTCTTACGACGTGCTTTTGAAGCAACATGATTTACTGATCTTGGCATAATTTTAAATTTTTTGACAGCAAGTGGATTATTATTTCAAATCACTTTGTACTTGATATCGGGTTGTAATAATTTAATAACCTGAGCATTTTCATCCCAAAGGGATTACTTCATGCACAATTGTAATTTAATGTTAGACTCATCTGCTTTATGAACTAAAGTATCGTGAGTCAAATTACGCTTTTGTTTAGTCGACTTCTTTGTTAAGATGTGACTTTTAAATGCGTGTTTTCTTTTGATTTTACCGCTTCCAGTTAAGACAAATCTTTTCTTTGCACTGGATTTAGTTTTCATTTTTGGCATCTCTCTTCAATTTTAAATATTACTCTATATAGCATCTTTATCCGTAAACGGATTATTTTTTCTTAGGGTTGATCATGATGGTCATACGCTTACCTTCTAACTTTGGCATTTGCTCTAACACACCTAAATCAGCCAATTCCTGAGCGAATTTCAATAATAAGATTTCACCACGATCCTTGAAGACAATCGTACGTCCTCTAAAGAATACATAGGCTTTAACCTTAGAACCTTCTTCTAAAAACTTACGGGCATGTTCCAATTTAAAATTAAAATCGTGATCATCTGTATTGGGACCAAAACGAATCTCTTTGATAATAATTTTACTTTGTTTAGCCTTAAGTTCTTTTTGCTTACGTTTTTGATTGTATAAGAACTTACGGTAATCCATAATTTTACATACAGGAGGAGTCGCATTTGGAGAAATTTCAACCAAATCAAGCTCTTGCTCCTCAGCCATAACTATAGCTTCTTTTACAGTCATTAAGCGAGGTTCTTCTCCCTCTATAATCAAACGAATTTCCGATGCACGAATGTGTTCGTTAATTCTGTGCTCGTCCTTTTCTTGGCGTGGAGCTGGTCTACCTTTTACTCTATTCATTAAAAATTAAGCATTATTTGCAAGTTCTTTATCTATTGATTGTTCTACAAAAGCTTTAAATTCCTCTAAGCTCATGCTTCCTAAATCTCCTTCTTTTCGTTGACGCACAGAAACCTGGTCATTAGCGGCTTCTTGTTCACCAACAATTAACATTAACTGTACCTTGTTTAATTCAGCCTCTCTAATTTTCTTTCCAATCTTTTCATTACGATCGTCAACGAAACCGCGAATATCGTAATTTTTTAGGAATTTTGAAACTTTTTCTGCATACTCATTATACTTCTCTGAAATTGGAAGTATCGCAAATTGATCTGGAGCCAACCAAAGAGGGAAATCTCCAGCACAATGTTCCAGTAATACTGCCACAAATCTTTCCATAGAACCAAATGGCGCACGGTGAATCATAACAGGTCTGTGTTTTTGGTTATCTGCACCTGTATATTCTAATTCAAAACGCTCTGGTAAATTGTAATCTACCTGAATTGTTCCTAATTGCCACTCTCTTCCTAGCGCATCCTGAACCATAAAATCTAATTTCGGTCCATAAAATGCTGCCTCACCGTATTCTACTACGGTTGGAAGATTCATTTCTGCTGCTGCTTCGATGATAGCTGATTCTGCTTTTTCCCAATTTTCATCTGATCCTATATATTTATCAGGATTATTTGGGTCACGCAAAGATATTTGTGCTTTATAATTATCAAATTTTAACGTTTTGAAAATGTATAAAACGAGTTCAATAACTTTTTTAAATTCTCCTTTAACTTGATCTTGTGTACAGAAAATATGTGCATCATCTTGAGTAAATCCACGTACTCTTGTCAATCCGTGTAATTCTCCTGATTGCTCATATCTATATACCGTTCCAAATTCAGCAAAACGAGCCGGTAACTCTTTGTATGAACGTGGTCTTGCTTTAAATATCTCACAGTGGTGTGGGCAGTTCATCGGTTTAAGGAAAAATTCTTCTCCTTCAACTGGTGTTTTTATGGGTTGAAATGAATCTGCACCGTATTTAGCGTAGTGACCAGAAGTTACGTAAAGTTCTTTATTTCCAATATGTGGAGTAATTACTTGGTCGTATCCTGAATTTCTTTGAGCTTTTTTCAAGAAGTTCTCTAAACGCTCACGTAATGCAGCTCCTTTAGGCAACCATAAAGGTAAACCTTGTCCTACTTTTTGAGAGAAAGTAAATAAATCTAATTCCTTTCCAACACGTCTATGATCACGTTTTTTAGCTTCTTCAACTTTAGCTAAATATTCTTCTAACTCCGCAGATTTAGGGAATGTGATTCCATAGATACGTGTTAATTGTTTGTTTTTTTCATCGCCTCTCCAATATGCTCCTGCAATCGAAGTTAGTTTTACAGCTTTAATAAAACCTGTGTTTGGGATATGTGGCCCACGGCATAGGTCAGTGAAATTACCTTGCGTATAAAAAGTAATACTCCCGTCTTCTAGACCTTCAAGTAATTCTAATTTATAAGGATCTTGCTTTTCTGTGAAATATGCAATTGCTTCGGCTTTTGAGATTTCTTGACGAATAAAGGCTGACTTTTGTTTTGCCAATTCTTTCATTTTAGCCTCCACTTTTTCCAAATCCTTTTCGGTAATCGTGTAATCCATGAAATCTACATCATAGTAGAAACCATTGGTTACTGGAGGACCAATTGCTAATTTAATACCAGGGAAGTGAAACTCTAAAGCTTCAGCCATTAAATGCGCTGATGAATGCCACATTGTTGATTTTCCATCCGTGTCATTCCAGGTTAATAATTGAAGGGTTGAGTCCTCAGTTATAGGTGTTGATGCATCTACAACTGTATTATTTATCTTTGCTGCTAATACGTTTCGAGCTAAACCCTCGGAAATGCTAAGAGCAACATCCATAGCCGTTTTACCTGCTTCAATCTGTCTGACCGATCCGTCTGGAAGTGTTATGTTAATCATTCTTGCTTTTAATTTTGCACTACAAAGATAAGGAATACATTTTTATGGTTGATTGTATTTTTGAAACTATTGAAAAAATATTCATAAATTAATAAAACCTTGATATCTAATGATGTTTTAATTTATGCAATCTAAAGATAGTATTACTTATTGGACCTGTTGTTTTTTAATCGGTTTGTATACGCTTATATATAGCTTAGATATGTATATATACGTGATTGTGAGTGTTATGGCTTTGGTTTTAATTCTTCTCTTCTTTAAATCTTTTAAGCGTTTCATAAATTACCTTTTTTTTGGAATGCTGTTTTTTATTTTGGGTGGGATGGTGATGGAAAAGTCTGTCTTTAATGAAATAAAATTACCTAAAGGAGATTTAACTTTTATTGGCGATTGCATGGCTGTGAAAACAGGGGATGAGTGGAGTCAAATAAAGATCAAATTAACGGGCTATTATGATATTAACGATGATGAATGGACGGACCTTAAGAATGGGGATAAGATTTTATTAGTTGCCAATAATGTTTGTGTACCGACTCTTGAAACTGGGGATAAAATCGTTTTTTCCACAGCGCTTAAAACAATAGATAATAAGAATAACCCTGGGGAGTTTAATGCCAAAAGTTACTATCTTTCTCAAGGCATCTTGTATAGTGGTTTTTTGAGTACAGATACTTTATACAAAGTTGAAGGTGAAATGGCTAAAGGTTTTTACTACTACTTAAATCAGATTTCAAAATGGGCAGATGTACAATTAGATACTTATATTGGTGGTGAGGAAGGTGCAGTTGTTAAAGGTATGTTACTTGGGGATCAGTCATCTATTGATTGGGAGATAAAACAAGCTTTCATTAATACTGGATCGTCCCATATGCTTGCTGTTTCTGGAGCGCATATCGCGGTGATAACGGCTGTTCTTATCTGGCTTATTGGTAAATTAGGTATCAATTCAAGGGGAGTTTGGGCTTCGCTATTTTTACTTCTATTTCTATGGATTTATGCTTTTTTAACTGGAGCTAGTGCTTCTGTTTTGCGTTCTGTCATTATGTTTAGCTTATTCATATTTGTACGCTTTGCTTATCGACCTGCTAACAATGTTCAAATATTATGCATTTCAGCTCTGTTAATTATAGCTGTCGATTGGCATAGTGCATTGGATATTGGTTTTCAGCTTTCTTATTCAGCCATGTTGGGAATATTTATTGTTTATCCTAAACTGCTTCATTTGTGGGAACCGAAAAAGAAGGTTTGCAAGTGGCTTTGGGAAGGTACCGTCTTGTGTATTGCAGCGCAGGTTTTCACTACTCCATTAGCGTTATTTCATTTTCATCAATTCCCCAATTATTTCATTCTCTCCAATTTCTTAGTGATGCTTGCTGCAACACCGATGTTGGTTGGGGGAATGTTGTTACTTGCGGTATCAAAAGTTAAAGTATTGGGGAGTGTGGTCGGGGCATTTTTGAAAATATTCACCTACGCCTTTATTGAATCATTAAAAATGGTGGACAATATCCCGTTTTCTGTGGCTTTTGGCTATGATTTGACGGTGTTTACTTTTGCGGTTGCGGTTTTGTTAACTATTTTGTTTTTATTTCGTAAATCGATGCTTACGAAAGTCTTTTGTATGGTAGGATTTTTTGTTGTTATATCCTTTCAAAGATGGGAGAATTATAGGAAAGATGGTATTTATTTCTTTAACAACCAAGGATTCTCTTTTGTGTTTAAAAAAGGTGAAAAAGCGGTGGTTTTCACCTCTGATTTTGGCTCATCCATTAAAACTACGGAGCGGATGATGAAGGATTTTGTCAAAATTTATCCTTGTGATTTTAACGTACAAATATTACCTAAATATAATGAGATTATTGATTTTGGGAGGGAAGGTCAGTTGAAAAGGAATACGGGATATTACACCTTGCTTTTTGAAAACAAAGAATATTATCTGGTTTATAACGCGAGTGATTATTTTACAGATTCAACGGTTAATCGTGCTAATACGGTAATAACTTTTGAATCTGTAAAAACCATTCCAAAGAGTTTGTCTGTTACTGATAAGGGTTTCTGGCTAGAGTAGTGGTAGCTTAAAAAAGTCTATTTCACTAATTCTAAGTTAGGGGTGTAAATTAGCGTTTTTTTGCCAGTAGGGGTTTCAAATTCAATTTCATACCCCACCAATTTTTTGTCTTGCATTAAGCCATCTGTTCGAATTATTTTATCTGATGTAGTATTGAATAAACGATTTTCAGTGTTTAAAATGACTAGGTTTTTCAAAATGTTTTTTATCTCAACTTGTTTAGTTTGTTTAATTATAGAGAAAACATTCATCATTTGTTGAAAATATTCGTTAGCCTCCTCACCTGATTTTTTATCCAATTCAGTGGACATTAATTGTATAATATCATTTTCACCTTGAGTAGCTGCATAGCCTGTTTGTATAAAAGATTCTCCAGTCATGTAAGTCTTGAACAATTGTAATTGATTTGTTGGAAAACTATAGCTTGCAGAAGCTTTGTAATCATCAATTTGACCATTTTCATCAAACAAAATATCTGAAAAATAAGCGTGAGAAACTTGAGGTGTTTGCATCACATAAACATGATGCTCTACATGTTTTACTTTTTGATTCGAAGACTGAATGATGATTCGCTGGTTGGCTATTTTCTCCTCCAATTCCTTATCATATTTGCCAAGTTGTTCATTTTGGAACTTTATTTCATATAGTGAGTCTAATTGCTCGTAAATGTATGGTTTTACGGTTGTTGGATTCGCAAATGATATGGAATGATAGGTAATTGTAGAATCTTTGTAGGATGCTCTAATGTAATCGGTTACTGCTTTTTGACGATCAACCATTACACGTTCCTTTGAAACAGGTGGGGTATATTTTAAACCACAAGCAACTGTTGTTAAAATTACAATTGTCGAAAAACTATAAATGAATCCTTTCATATTTTAAAAATACAAAATATCTGTATTACTTACGAATTATTGTTATTTCCCCATTTAATGCAACCTTAATAATCTGCGAAGATTTTTGCATTTGTTCATTTAGGCGATGTTCAAAAATCAATCCCACGTTTTTTTTAATTTCAGGAGATATAGATTGAAAATCAACTGGATTGGGTTGTCCGCTTAAATTTGCAGAGGTGCTAACAATTGGTTTTTTTAATGTTCTTATAATGTTTAAACATAAAGGATCTGTTGTGATACGTATACCTACACTTCCATCATTCGCAAGAACTGAAGGAGCTAAATCCTTCGCATTTGGATAGATAATTGTTAGGGGAGTTGTCGCTATATCTGCCAAGTCGTAGCAGACTTCGTTAAATTCAGGGATATATTTCTCAAGCATTGTAAAACTGTCAACCAAGACAATGAAACTTTTGTTTTCAGGTCTATTCTTAATTTGAAGAATTTTTTGACAAGCTTCATCATTCGTTGCGTCACATCCTATTCCCCAGATTGTATCGGTAGGGTATAAAAAAGTGGATCCGTCTTTAACGGCTTGTATTTGTTCGGGTGTAATTCTCATTTCTTGAACATATTAAATGCGTAAGTATCTTTTATTCCATCAACATAACCAGTGATTTCTACAATCATTTGATGGCTATTTAGCAAGGTGTATTTTATTGCTGAAGGAAATGTTTTTTGATCTGGATTAACACAAATGAATGATTTATCATCGACAATTTTTACAGGAAATAATGTGAGTTCTGCAGATCCTATAAACTCGTGCACCAATCCATTTTTGACAGGGTAAATCTTCACTTGTAGATTTAATGTATCGATCTCTATTTGATTTGTGAAATAGCCGCCTCCAAGGAGAGTATCGCCACTTTTTCTCCATAATTCATTGTATGGTTCATCCTCGTCTTCGTCTTCTTGTTGCCATAAGCCAATAATCCAGACTGGTATTTCGTTTTTCTCAATGGTCTGCTGTTTCGATTTATTTGATGAACAACTTAATGTTATGAAAAACAGACATAAAAACACTGTTGCTTTAATTGTTACTTTAGCCATGCGAGTTTGATTTTTTCTACTTTTAATTTCATAAAACCAAATAGTACAGTTGCATTTTCGCCGTCTAATGACTCTACCGTTCCAGATTTTTTTGTGTCAATTAATTTAACAGTCGATCCCACAATTATCTTGTGACGTTGATAAGGATCTTCTTCTGGCTTTTCGATTTTCTTCTTTTTAATCTTCAATTTAGCTTCCGCTTTGAGTTTTTCACTGCGTGCTACATCATCTCTTTTTAGTTTTTCAACCGCGATATATTTTTTTATCTCTTGTAACAAATCATTATTTGCACCTTTGTTTTTGGTATTCATATTATACCTATTTACATAACTATCAAATTTTGTTCCGTATGTTATGTACTTCTGATTTTTTTCAGATTGTTCTTTTTGTGTCGACAGTTTTTGATCGAGTTGTTTTTTACGATTTTGAAATTCTAGTTGTATCTGTAGCGCTTTTTGTTGCGCTTCTTGGTGATCCTGGTTCATTCGTTCAAAATGATTTTTCTCCTTTTGAAGCTCATTTAGCAAACGATCCATCTTCACCTTTTTATCATCTAATCGGCTTTTAGCTTCTTCAATTATACTTAAAGGGATACCGTTTATTTGCGCTACCTCAAAGGTAAAGGAACTACCGGGTTGCCCCATGTTAAAACGATAGAGCGGTTCAAGTGTTTGTGAATTAAATAGCATACAACCATTTGTTGCTTCAGGTAATGAATTAGCCTTTAATTTTATATTACTATAGTGTGTTGTGATAACAGAAAAACATCCTTTTTTATAAAGCTCTTCGAAGAAAACTTCAGCAAGGGCACCACCTAAATCCGGATCAGATCCCGTTCCGAACTCATCTAGTAGGAGGAGAGTCCTTTTATTGGTTACCTTTAAGAAATGATTCATTCGTCGCAATCTATAGGAGTAGGTGCTTAATTCATTTTCTATAGATTGATTATCTCCTATGTCGGAAAGGATTTGCTGAAATAAACAAATGTGACTATTTGGGTTCACGGGGATAAGTAATCCTGATTGCAACATCAATTGAAGTAGACCAACCGTTTTTAAGGTTATACTTTTTCCACCTGCATTAGGTCCTGAGATTACGAGCATTCTAGATTTTTTATCTAGATGAATGCGTTGAGGGATTGTTTGTTTGCCTAATAATTTATTATTTCGCCATAAAATTGGGTGATATGCATCTACAAGCTCAATTTCAGTGTGAAGAACAATTCCTGGAAGTACACAATCTAACTCAAGTGCCAATCGAGCTTTAGCATTAATAAAATCAAATTCAGTTAGAACGGCTTGGTAGTTTTCAATTAATGGTAGATAATCGGATATTTTTTGAGTTAAATCTCTAAGAATCTTGTAAACTTCTTTTCGCTCTTCGTCAATTTGTAGTTCTAGTTCGTTATTTAAAGGGACATTTACTTGTGGCTCAATATATACAAGGTTTCCTGTTTTACTTGAACCCACAACGTTCCCTGAAACTTGACGTTTGTACGATGCTAAAACAGTAAGAACGCGTCTTTCGTTATAGAATGTTTCATGGGTTTCACCTAAATAATTTCCTTTTAGTAAACGTCTGATTTCTTTATCGAAGTTTTTGTTAATTTGATTTCGAATTTGTTTAATCTCCGCTCTTATAAGTGTTAATTGAGCAGAGGCGTCATCAACAACTTTCCAGTTTAAGTCAAAAATGGATCGAATTAACTCAATAATTTCAGTCGTTTGTTCTGTATCTTCAACAACCTTAGCTAATAAGGGATATAATTTATCTTTTCGCTTAAAAAAATCAGCCAATTGATTCCCTAGGATAGAAGCCGTTGTTATTCGACTAAAGCCTTCTGGGGTTAAAACTGAATTTTTTACACCAAGTGCTTGAATCTCTTTTTGTAATTCCTCAAAATCTAAGGAAGGAAAACTTTCTCCGTTTCTACGTATGCTACACAATTCGTTTACACGCTGTAAATCGTCTTCAATCGCGTTAAAATCGGAGCTTGGACCTAATTCATCAATTCGCTTTGCAGCGGTAGGACCAATTGCATAATTACTCAACCATCCGAGAACGGTCGGAAATTCTAAATCTATTAAGGTTTGTTTGTCAAATTTGGACATACTGCAAAAATACGTTTTAAAGCGATTTGTGCTAAATATTAAATGAATTTATAAATTACTTTCATCGGCAAAACTGTAATATGAATTTGAACCAATTATTAAATGGTCAAGTATGGAAATGTCAATAAGTTGTCCGAAAGATTTTAATTTTTTAGTGAGATCAATGTCTGCTTGACTGGGTTGAATAGAACCACTGGGATGATTGTGTGCTATTATAATTCCGGTGGCGTTTAATAGTAATGCTTCTTTAAATAATAATTTCCCATCAGCTACTGTACCATGTATTCCGCCAATGGATAGCTGTTTTTTACTGATTACTTGGTTTGAACGTGATAAGTAGATGGCGTGAAATTCCTCATGCTGTAAATCGATTAGATCAGAGTAAATTATTTTATAGGCATCACTAGAACCTGTTATTCTGGGTAATTCTTTGGGGATTGCCTGTGCTCTTCGCCTTCCTAGTTCAAAGGCAGCCGATAGTGTAATTGCTTTTGCGGAGCCTATTCCTTTAATTGTTTTTAGTTGCGAAATAGATAATCGTCCTAGGTTATTTAAGTCATTGTCGCAAGAATGTAATAATTCTTGACCAAGCTCTAAAGCTGATCTGTTTGTTGTTCCCGTACTGATCAAAATAGCTAAAAGTTCAGCATCTGAAAGAGCAGACTTTCCTTTGAGCAGCATTTTCTCTCGTGGACGATCATCTTCCGCCCATTGTTTAATTGACAAATTAGTGTTCATAGATAAAAGGCTTTGCTACTTAAGATACAAAAAAAAGAGGCTATTTTCACGTTCTTAAAAGTGTAAAGATCAAAAAGGGTATAAAAATTGATTGAAAACACTTCTAAACAAACGAAAAAAAAGATAAATGAATAATTTATATGCTTGCATTTTAGCGAGTGCACTTGTCTTCTCTGGTGCTACTTTTGCTCAAGACTTTTCTGGTCCCCGTTTCGAGAAAATTTCAATAAATGATTATAACAATTGGCAATGGAGTGAGCTGGACGAACAAGTAAAAAAATACGTTAGTAATCTAACAGCCGAAGAAAAGGTTGCACAGTTGATTATGCCTGCAATGGGACGATTGGGACAACCTGAGGAGAAAATTAATCGTTGGGTTGCAGAAGGGAAAATTGGAGGAATTCTAATGTTAAATGGTACAAAAGAACAATTCACAGAGTGGACGGAACGATATAATGAACAAAATAAGAAAAGTGGACGTACCGCATTTTTCTATTCCGCTGATGCAGAGCCTTCACTGGTAAATAGAAAAATTACTGGGTCAACAATTGTTAAGAAAGCCAATGAGTTAGAATCTCTTGAAGATGTATCAGAGGTTGCACAGATAATTTCAAAAGATTTGAACAAAATAGGGATCAATTACAATTTTGCTCCTGTATCTGATATGGCTTCTAATGGAACGGTAGGGTATAGAGGTTTTGGTAAGGATCCGAAAAACATTGTTCCTTACTCGATGGAGTTTGTAAACCAGTCGACGAAGCAAAATATTTTAACTTCAGTAAAGCATTTCCCAGGTCATGGATTGGTAGTTGGTGATACGCATAAAGCTTTACAAACCATTGACGGAGAGATGAAGGAGTTATATATTTTTAAGGAATTAATAGACAACAAAGTCCCTTCAATAATGGTTGGACATATTGCAGTTACTAATAACGCGAAGTATAATACAAAGGGATTACCAGCTACTGTTAGCCCTGTTATAATTCAAGATTTGCTGCGTAGTGAAATGGGGTACAAAGGTCTTGTTGTCACAGATGCTATGAATATGGGAGGCGTAATAAAGGTTCCAAATTATTCAGTAAAAGCAATTGAAGCAGGTGTTGACATCATCCTGATGCCATTAGATACAGATAAAGCGTATGATGAGATTCTCACTAAGTACAAGCAAGACATTTCTTTTGCTAAGAAAGTAGATGAGGCAACATATAGAATTATTAGAATGAAGATTTGCCAAGGATTAATAAAGTAGATTTTCGGAAGGTATAAAACATAAAAAAAGCCACTTTTACAGTGGCTTTTTTTATTATCTCTTTAATCGCATTTCAACAATTGTGTTAGAAAAACCAAATTTTTCATACATATTCAGAAGTGTTTTATCATTCTTTAAATGTAGCATGATATCTCCCTTTGCATGTCGTTTGATTTGATTAATCATTTGTGTTGCGATTCCTTTATTGCGGTGGTCTTGATGCACACCAAGGTAAACTAATATGTTTTCGGCTATGTAACCTTGCATTCCTGTGTAATTAAGGATGGCCACACTTACAATTTTTTCATTGATCTTATTTACAATCGTAAAACCACCAAAGGAATGAATTTCTTTGAGTGAATAATCCATTGCTAGTCTAATATTTTTCTTGCAAGGATCAAAATTTTCCAAAGTTGAAAATAAAAAATTAGTAATTGCAATCTTTTCAAATTCCGAGGGACGATTAGTTGCAGTGTAGACAAAATTTTCTGTAATGATACCTTCTAAAATATGCATATCCGATTGAGTAAAGCGTTAATATCAAATATCAGTGATTTTACAGGTGGAAGCGGTTGATTATCTGTTTGTTAATTTAACTTAATTGTTATTAGATATGCTTTTACATGAAAGTTTAAAGTATTTAATCGACTGGATTATGGTTTTCAGCGAAGATTTCATTTCAGTAAATCAATAAGTTCTCCTTGTAAGGTGGCTCCTTTATCCTTGTTGTACCATTTTTGAAGTTCTATTTTGATCTCATCGAAAGTTAATTCTTTTTCCAATTTCAATTCATCAAAACACTTTGTTAGGGATTGAGGTCTAGGTCCCCACACACGTTCATTTACACCATCACTAAAGATAACTATTGGAATACTTTTGCTTGTTCCGTTGGTTAGATATTGGTCAATTCTATATGGAGCAGCATCCCTTAATTCGAAATTAACTGTAATTGATTGATTTACCTCGCTTAAAAGAGCTATGAACGGTACAATGTGCGACGCATCCCCACACCAAGGTTCTGTGATGATAATCCAATTAGTAAAAGTAGTTTGTTTAACTATTGAAATTAAATCTGTGTTCAGTTCACCTTTTTTAATCCATCTGTGATAACGCGCTGTATTAAGTTGCGTGTAATCAAAATACAACGGGTCGTCGTATGGCGCGTCCTTATATTTACCTGATGCTATAGCATTCATGTATTTTTCGTATTCAGTTCTATTCATTTTCTTAAAGATACATATCTATCCTATATTTTGAAGGATTTTTAACTATCATTTAAGTCTTAACTGTTGTATTTTTGTTGTTAAAATCGAACAGTATACCATGGAAGGAAAAAAAGCGATTATCACAGGTGGTGGTAGAGGATTAGGGAAAGCAACGGCAATTGCGTTAGCTAAAGAAGGGGTTCATATTGCAATCACTGGGCGAAATGAAGCAAAATTAAAAGAGACAGTTGAAGAAATTAAATCTTTGGGGGTTAATGCTTTATATGCTGCGTTTGATGTAGCAGACAGCAATGCTGTAAAGGCAAGTATGACAGAGTTAATTCAAAACCTTGGTGGTGTTGATATTCTTGTAAATAATGCGGGTATTGCTTCTTTTGGAACTTTCCTAGAAATGGATGAACAAACATGGGTAAATATATTAAACACCAATGTTTTGGGGATGTATTACGTTACTAAAGCGGTTTTACCTCACATGGTAAATCAAAATGAAGGAGATGTAATTAATGTGTCTTCCACTGCTGGATTAGCAGGAAATCCTACAACTTCAGCTTATTCAGCGTCAAAGTTTGCTGTCATTGGAATGTCTGAATCAATTATGAAAGAGGTACGTAAGAACAATATTCGTGTTTCTACTTTAACACCAAGTACAATCGCTTCGGATATGTCAAAAGAGCTCGGATTAACGGATGGTAATCCAGATAAAGTGCTTCAACCAGAAGATTTTGCTGAGTTAATTGTTGATATTCTTAAATTCAAACGCAGAGCATTAATAAAGAATGCAAGTATTTGGTCGACTAATCCTTGATTTTAAACAATAGAATGTTGATTTGAGATTATGCTTTCAAATCAAAAAGCCCCTTTCTCAAGGGGCTTTTGTGTTTTTTAATAGATTGAAGGATAATCTTTTGGATTTACTTCATGCATAATTGCATATGCTTTTTCTACGATATCATCTATACTCGGTTTAGAGAAATAATCCCCATCTGTACCATAAGCAGGACGGTGATCTTTTGCACTTAGCGTTTCAGGAGCTGAATCTAAATGGTAATAACCTTTTTGTTCGACCAAAATTTTATCAAGCATAAAAGCCGTTGCACCACTTGAAACATCTTCATCAACAAGTAGTAAACGATTGGTTTTCTTCAAGGATTCAACAATAGAATGGTTGATGTCAAATGGTAATAATGTTTGCACATCGATTAATTCTACGTTTACACCTAATTCTAACAATTGTTTTGCAGCAACCTCGCATAAATTGAACGTAGATCCGTAAGAAACAATTGTCAAATCTGAACCTGTTTTAACTACTTCAGGAATTCCTAAAGGAATACGGTATTCACCAATGTTACTTGGACGACGTTCTTTTGTACGGTATCCATTTAATGGTTCAATAACGATTGCTGGTTCATCCGCTTCTAATAATGTGTTGTAGAAACCTGCTGCAGTAACCATATTTCTAGGTACACAAACGTGAATTCCTCGAACTGCATTAATAATCATTCCCATTGGAGACCCAGAGTGCCAAATACCTTCTAAGCGATGTCCTCTTGTGGAAATGATTAGAGGTGCTTTTTGTCCTCCTTTAGTACGGTATTGAACAGTTGCTAAATCATCTGATAAAACTTGAATTCCGTAAAGTAAATAATCTAAGTATTGAATTTCAGCAATTGGGCGTAAACCACGTAAAGCCATCCCAATACCTTGACCCAAAATGGTAATTTCACGAATACCAGTATCTGCTACCCGTAATTCACCATATTTTTCCTGCATCCCTTCAAGTGTCTGATTTACTCCTCCAATTTTACCAGCGTCTTCACCAAAGACTAAGACTTCTGGTCGTTTTGCAAGAATATGATCATAATTATCCCTCAAAATGATTCGCCCATCTTCCATTGGTGCGTTATCATCATATTCAGGTGCAATTGGATTAACTTTTAATGCAGAGGATGTGGATTCAGAGTATAAATGCGAACCATAACGCTCTTTATTTTGTTCAATGGCATTTTGTATCCATGCAGCCAAAGCTTGAGTTGCGGCATTTTTCTCGGTGCGTACCAGTCTAAGTATTTTGCGAGCTGTACCTAAAATCTCTTTACGTATTGGATCTTTCGATTTTTCAAGACTCTCAATATCTTTTTGGATAAAAACTTTATTTGGACTTAAGTCCGAAACAGCTTTTAAAAGTGGAAGTACTTGGTCTAAATCTCCTTTAAGTGAGTCTGTAAATGCTTTCCATGCTGCATTTTTACTATCTCTAACTATGATTTTAGCTTCTTCACTTATTTGATTTAACTCTTCTTCCGTTGCAATAATTAAACCATCTGCATTAAAGTTTAGAATCCATTCCTTAAACTTTTGAATACAGTCAAACTCAACTTCCCATTTAAGACGCTCTTCTGACTTGTAGCGTTCGTGCGAACCAGAAGTAGAGTGGCCTTGTGGTTGATTTACTTCTTTAACATGTACTAAAACAGGAATATGCTCTTCACGTGCTAGTTTTACCGCTTTTTCATACGTCTCACACAAATGGGCATAATCCCAACCTTTTGTCACGAAAATTTCATATCCAGGTTGGTCTTCAGTTCTTTGCATTCCTGCTAAAGCTTCAGAAATGCTATCTTTAGTCGTTTGATTGTTACGCGAAACGGAAATTCCATATCCATCATCCCAAACCGACATTACCATAGGCACTTGTAAAACACCAGCTGCATTAATGGTTTCCCAGAAAGGACCTTCAGAAGTGGAAGCATCACCAATGGTACCAAAAGCGACTTCATTTCCTTTATTAGAGAATTTTTTAAACGATTCTAAATCGTGTAATAATTCATTGTTTCGATATATTTTCGAAGCTTGGGCCAAACCTAAAAGGCGCGGCATTTGCCCAGCAGTAGGGGAGATGTCTGCAGAAGAATTTTTTTGACTTAATAAATCTTTCCAATTCCCTTCGGCATCTAAGTTTCGAGTTGAATAATGACCACCCATTTGACGACCTGCAGATTGGGGTTCGATCTCCACGTCGGTATGTGCATAAAGACCAGAGAAATACTGTTGTATTGTTAGTTGGTCAATAGCCATCATTAATGTTTGGTCACGGTAATATCCTGAGCGAAAATCTCCATTTTGGAATTGTTTAGCCAAAGCAATTTGTGCTAATTCTTTTCCATCACCGAAGATTCCAAATTTTGCTTTACCAGTTAACACTTCTCTTCTCCCTAATAAGGAAGCTTCACGCGAGAGGCATGCTAAACGATAATCCGATAAAATGGTATCTTTAAATGTTTGAAAATCCATTTGAGTCGTAGCTTGAGAGTTTATTTCCTTTGACATAGCAATGTATTATACGGACAAATATATTAATTAAAGTGGACTATTGTGAGTAACACATATAGGAAATAGCTAGATTTGTACACTTTTTATAAATAGATGAATGATGAGTTGGAAAGAAAATATAAA
This sequence comes from Taishania sp., assembly GCA_045629585.1. Lineage (GTDB taxonomy): Bacteria > Bacteroidota > Bacteroidia > Flavobacteriales_D > Crocinitomicaceae > Taishania. The sequence goes on from JAZQRM010000021.1 coordinate 88,678, forward strand.
AAAATACGCACCTTACTTTTTGGATTTTTGGCAGTATCTTATTCTAATTGTGTTGTTTATAATAGCGGCAATAATTTTCTTGTAAAAAAGTTGATTTTTTTTCTCGAAATCGCTTGCAGAAACGAAATAAGTACTTAAATTTGCACTCACAAATCGGTTAACAAACGGTTGACAAGAGTTGAAATAAGAAGAATTAATTTACCAATAAGCCGATGTAGCTCAGCTGGCTAGAGCAGCTGATTTGTAATCAGCAGGTCGTGGGTTCGAGTCCCTCTATCGGCTCAATTAATTTTATAAGCGGGAGTAGCTCAGTTGGTAGAGCGTCAGCCTTCCAAGCTGAGGGTCGCGAGTTCGAGTCTCGTCTCCCGCTCTTATAAAATAATTATTTCAACTCTTTTCTTTTTTTTTAATCCCTTACTTAATGAAAATAAAAGCAACCCTTATAGGGTTTTTCTGCATTGGTACACTTTGTGCTCAAACACCCAAAGTGGATACCATTCGTGTAATGACCTACAATGTGTTGAATTTCCCGGATGGTCGTAACGATTGTTCTAATAATTTAAGAGTTCCCAATCGTCAAGATACTTTGGCCAAAGTGATAAATTATACGCTTCCTGATATTTTTATAGCAAATGAAGTTCAAACTTTAGAAGGTGCTCAAGCTATTTTACACGGAGCGATGAATAGTAATGGACGTTCTAATTACCGAATGGCGGAGTTTGCGTACGGAAATGCTGGTGGTTTTCCGCATAATGCCGTTTTTTATAATGCCAATAAATTAATTCTAAAAGAACAACATATCATTCAAACGGATGTTCGTCCAATTGATCATATCGTTTTTTATGGAGTTGATCCTTTATTAGATACGCATTTTGATACTACATTTTTTGAAGTATTTGCGGCTCATCTAAAAGCTGGAAGTGGAAGCGCAGAACAAGCACAAAGGTATGAACAGGCTCAATTGATCCGAAATTACATAGATGCGCGTCCTGCCAATAGAAATTATATCATTGGTGGTGATTTTAATGTTTATCGAGCTTCTGAATCAGGTTATGTGAAGTTGACTTCTGGTGGAACTAATCCTTTCAAAGATCCTATTAATCGTCCAGGAAGTTGGAATTCAAACAATTCTTTTAGAGATATTCACACACAATCGACACGTACAAATGAAAATATCGAATGTGGATCAACGGGGGGAATGGATGATCGTTTTGATCAACTCTTAGTTTCTGCCAACGTATTATCAGGACGTGATTCTGTAAAATACATTGCTAATACTTATAAAACGATTGGAAATGATGGAAACCACTACAATCAATCCATAATTTCAGGGTCTAATTCACTTTATCCAGCATCTTTGGTTCATTCGCTTTACTATATGTCCGACCATTTACCTGTTGTGATGGATATGAAGGTGAATTATCCGCTAACAAATGGATTGGCTTTGCAACCAATTAATCAATATATAGCTTGTAATGGCACAAATACTGGTGCGATCAGAATTATACCACATGCAGGAGTTGCTCCTTATCGTTATGCATGGGCACATGATGTCAATAATACAACTGCTGAAGCGTCTCAGTTAGTGGCCGGTCAATACTGCGTTACTGTAACGGATGCTTTAAATCAAGTGGACCAAATCTGTGTAAATTTGGGACAACCAGAACCTTTAGTAATTAATAATAGTTTTATAAGCTCTGATTTTGGTGGATGTATTGGGGCGGTAATTCCTTACTTGGCAGGTGGCGTAGCTCCATATACTTATAGCTGGAATGGCGGAGCAGCAACCAATCTTTCTTACATTGATAATTTGTGTGAAGGAACTTACACGTTGGTGGCAACAGATGCTAATGGATGCACGGTTACAAGAGATTACACTATTCAGTTTTTATCTGTAGCTGAAGAATTAGAATTTAATTCTGTTAAATTAGCACCTAATCCAGCAAGTGAAGCATTTACAATTCAATGGTCCGGAAATGATAATGTTACTTTTGAATTGTTTGACTTGATGGGGAAGAAAGTTGAATTAAATACAATCGTTAATACTCCTTTTGATCAAACATTCTCTATTGCGGGATTGCAAAGTGGAGTATATGTGATTCGAGCAATCGGAGCAAACTGGTCTTCTCGGATTATAAAGAAATAGAAAGATTTAACGATCTTTATTAATAGAATGGATGCTATTGTGATTTTGTTCAATAGCATCTTTTATTTTTTTTATGCTTTTTGTAAGCAGATAAATATCTTCGGTACTATTACTTCTTAACCAAGGCCAGCTTTCTTTTTCATCTTCAATGGCCATTGCCATGTGATAAAACTCCAAAAAGCGAAATTGCTTTAACCAACTTTGGGCTTTTACATCTCCTTCGGCTGCGCTAATTAACGCATAAAGCTGTAAATAATTATTATCCATCAACCATTTTCTACTTTCATCTTCTAAGAAAATTGCTTGAATACAATGATAAATCTCTGGTCGATTAAACTTTAACCAACCTAACAATTCATTGTTTCCTTCCATGGCTGCAATCCAGGCCAAAGTTTCCTTGGGATGAATTACAAAAGGCGTAATTACAACCTTTTGTGGGGGTGGCGCATCCATTTCTTTCTGCTTGTTTTTTTTCTTAAACCAATTAAACATACTTGAAAAATATTAATGCCATTACAATTGCGGCAATCATACCTACAAAATCAGTGAATAATCCGATTCCGGCTGCATATCGCGTTTGTGTTATTTTAACGGCTCCAAAATATACGGATAAAATATAAAAGGTCGTTTCTGTACTTCCTTGAAATGTAGCTGCTAAATTTGCGGTGAAAGAATCAACACCTTTTGATTCAAATAATTCCAACATTAAACCGCGTGCTCCTGATCCGCTGAAAGGTTTCATGAAGGCTACAGGCAACGCGTCGACAATTAGATCGGCCACAATACCAAATTGGAGAAGAATCCACTTTATACCATCCAAAAGTGCATCTAAAGTTCCCGTTGTGCGAATCAACGAAACAGCTATCAAAATAGCAACTAGATAAGGAATCACGTTTATTGCTACCTGAAAACCGCCTTTAGCTCCTTCTATAAAAGCATCATAGACGTTTACCTTTTTCTTAACAGCAAGAAGAACAAATAATGCGATCACTAGTAATAAAATTAAATTACCGCCCACGTTGGAGATGTAACTGGTGTACATCGGATACTTTTTTATGAAAATCAATAATCCCACCATCAAAGCTGTCATTCCCCCTAAATAGGCAAATATCACTTTGTTTAAGAGATTGATTTTCTGAATTAAGGCAACTGCAATTAAGCCAATAAGGGTGGAAAAAAAGGTGGCAAATAAAATGGGAATAAATACGCCGGATGTATTTGTGGATCCTGCAGCAGCACGATACGCTAAAATCGAAACTGGAATAATTGTTAAACCAGAAGTATTTAAGACCAAAAACATAATTTGTGCATTGGTAGCCGTGTCTTTTTTAGGGTTCAATTCTTGCAAATCATGCATGGCTTTTAATCCCAATGGAGTAGCTGCATTGTCTAATCCCAACATGTTAGCCGAAAAATTCATCATCATCGAACCAATTGCGGGATGATTTTTAGGTACTTCTGGAAAAAGTTTGGAGAATAATGGAGCGACTACTTTTGAAAGTACTTGAACAGCACCTCCGTCCTCCCCAATTTTCATGATGCCCATCCATAGGCACATCGCTCCCGTTAAATATAAAGCTAATTCAAATCCTGTTTTGGAGCTGGCAAATAGACCATCCACCATGATTTGGAAGATGTCCCAATCTCCATAACCAAAACATTTTATGACCCCAACACCAATAGGAATCAAAATCATTAAAATAAATAAGCGATTCAAAAGCATACAGCGAATATCGCTACATTTTTTCGGCGAAAGTTCACGAAAACAAAAATGATACTAACAAGTAGTTGTTATCGGAAAGGGAATGGTTGGATTTTGACTTTTAAAATATAATGGTTTAGTAACTTATGACATGGCTTCTTATTCAATTCCCCCACCTCGCATCACCAAATCGCAGAAGTTGCCAATTAGTATTCTTCCGTGGTTGCCAGAAACTTCGGGGTGGAATTGCACGCCAAACCAAGGTTTTTGTTTGTGTTGCATCACTTCGTTGATGCAGGCATCGGAAGAGCCTATCAATTCAAATCCACTAGGAATAGAAATGGTTTCGCAGTGATCTTCCATCATTTCAACTTCTGAGGGAAGTTTGTCAAAAAGTACACAATCGGTAAAGGTTTCAATGGTTTGCCAATTGCGATCTTCAGCTATGCGTGCAATTTGTGCACCATGAAGCATACCTAAAATTTGATGACCAAAGCAAATACCCAAAAGTGGTTTTTGCCAATCCAAAATCCATTGAAAAAGGTCTAAATACCGTTGAGGATTTATTTCAGAAAGTAGGATAGGGGCACCCGAGATAATCACCCCTGCAAAAGTATCTAAATCTTTTGTTGCCAGATCATACATGGGTACCAATTCACCATCCATAAATTCATCCACACACTCAAAAATGAATGGTGATTTTTGACTTCCACAATCAATAATAGCAATTTTCATTAGTTTAGAATTCCGATTCCTTGTCGCACAATATCTGGTTCATCTGTTGTACAATCAACAATTGTAGACGTTTCTAATCTACCTGCTCCACAATCCAAGATGATTTCAAATTCATTGCCAAACTTCTCATATATCGCATACGGATCTGCAAAATAAGTCTGTATCTCATCCTCTTCATTATGCAATGATGTTGTAACAATGGGATTACCTAATTCTTCCACAATGGCTTGAAGTACTTCTTGATCCGGAACACGTATACCGACTTCTTTTTTATTCGAGTCAAATAATTTTTGAACTTCAGTTGTCGCTGGTAAAATAAAGGTAAAAGGTCCTGGTAAATTATTCTTTAATAGTTTAAAAGTGGGTCTAGAAATGTGTTTTACATAATTAGAGATGTCACTTAAATCTTTACAAATCAGAGAGAAATTTGCCTTGCTTAGTTTGATTTTTTTATGCTTTGCTAATGCTGCTAAACCTTTTTTATTGTTTAAATCACATGCAACTGCATACACAGTATCTGTGGGTACCACCACTAATCCTCCATTTCGCAGGTGCGTCACCACTTGATGGATAATTTTAGGGTCAACATAATAAGGATTTACCTCAATAATCATAGGAGTCAGATTTTTGTGTTACAGTTCTAATTTAATGGAAATAAAGAAACTTAGCAAGTTAACTTTTAATAGCTTTCGCCTTGTTTGATAATTGCAACCTCTTCCGCTGTTAAATATCTATATTGACCAAGAGGAGTATCTAGGTTAATATGCATAATACGGATGCGCTTTAGACGTTTTACCGTATAGCCACAATATTCACACATTCTACGGATTTGCCGATTTAGACCTTGTGTTAAAATGATTTTAAATTCAAAACGACTTAGTTGTTCGACCTCACAAGGAGCTGTAACTGTTTCTAGAATAGGAACACCGCTTCTCATTTGTGTTAAAAATGATTCGGTAATAGGCATATCCACCTTCACGATATATTCCTTTTCGTGATTGTAGCGAGCTCTTAAAACCAGATTGACAATATCTCCATCGTTTGTCAATAAAATCAAACCTTCCGAATCTTTATCTAATCGTCCGATCGGGAAGATACGTTCTGGGTAGTTTATAAAGTCTACGATATTATTGCGCTCTCTTTTGGTGTCTGTCGTACAAACAATTCCTCTAGGTTTATTTAATGCGATATAAACACCTTGTTTACGTTGACTTTGAATGATTTTATCATCAACCGCAATTTGGTCGTCAATATTCACTTTTGTGCCTAATTCAGGTAATATTCCATTCACTTTTATTCGTCCTTCTTCGATAAGTGTATCAGCTGCTCTGCGCGAACAATATCCAATTTCACTCATGTATTTGTTTAAACGAACTTTATTTTCTTCACTCATTTTTATTACTTTGAAAAGGTGCAACTAATTGCTCTATGATCACTAAATGCTTTTTTCTGTACGTTAAATTCTAGGGCCTTTATTTTTGAAGAGTGAAAGATATAATCTATTCTTCCTGCAGGTAATTTACCAATGTAAGTTGATCCAAATCCATGTCCTGTTTCAATAAAGGCATCGGATAGATAATGACTGAATCTCTGGTAAACGTATGAGATTGGTGTGTCATTGAAATCTCCACAAACGATAACTGGATAAGGCGATGTTTGTATATGGTTGACGATTCTTTCAGCTTGGTCAGCTCTTTTGGGATAGGCTAACTTCAAGCGATTAATCATTTGCTCATATTTACTTTGCGTGTTTTTTTCTTCCGCTATCTCAGATATTCGAAAAGATTGAAGATGTACGTTGTACACTCGAATGGTGTCATTTCCCTTCTTTATATCAGCATAGATACAAAAGTTATAATTGCGACCATCTTCCGTTTCAAAAATCACATCTCCTTTTGAAACCATCGGATATTTCGAAAATAAAATGATTCCAAAATGTTGTCGACCGACTGGTTTGTAGATATAGCGAGTATGGGTAAAAGGCATTTTTAATTTTTCCTTAAACAGTGAGGTTGTCAGAAATTTAGAAGGTTTATCTTTTGAATAAAACTCTTGAAATGCAATGACATCTGGTTGTTCTTCTAAACAATAGTTAATGATGCTATCTCTATTTGCAAACTTTTGCTCCGAACTGCTTTCGTTATATAAATCGAAAATTTGAACGTTATTTGATAAAACCTTAAAAGTGAAATCTTCGTTCTTTTCTTTTGGTTCACCTAAACTGTAGAGTCTTTTTACATAGGGAATTCCACATAATAATATTGCTGTGAAAAGCAAAGCCCAATAAGATCTTTTCAGAATCCAAAACAGGGTGATGACGATTGCGCAGAAATACAATATTGGATAGGCTAGTCCTAATAGTGGAAACGCCCAAATGAATTTGGGATGAATAAACGGAAGGAAATAACACATTATTAGGGCCGCAAAGATACAGAGGGTAAACAATCCCATACCTCCTTTAAATGTATTATTGAGCACCTTTCTAAGCATTATTTACTTTGTTTAAATAAAAATTCCTTTTCTTCTTTGGTCAAAGATTCATATCCTGATTTACTGATTTTATCTAATATACTATCAATACGTTCTTGACGCTTCTTTTTGGCTGTGTTATATTCTTCATCGCTCATTTGAGCAGCACTCGATTGATAGGGATTTTTAGTAATCTTAATCTTTGACTTTTTTTCCCTTTTTGTGAACAAACGATCTAGCCATTTTGAAAAACGAGTAACAATATTTTTGTTCGATGAATAATTGCGCACGCTAAAATAACCAAATATTGCACCTCCTAAATGTGCTAAATGAGCTGTTCCGTCATTAGCTCCGATGGAGAAGAAATTAAATAAGAAAAGAATAATTGCTAATGCTCTAAGATTCAGATTAAAAAGGCCAAATACACTAATTTGAAATCGAGGCATGTATGCTGCCATGGCAAAAATCAAAGCGAAAATTGCACCGGAAGCACCTACAACCATCTTTTCATGTAAAAAATCAATATTCTGAATGATTAATTCAAGTAGGTTGCCGCAAATACCACCTAATAAGTAGGTTGCAAGTAAGCGTTTGCCACCTAAATAATGTTCAAATAAACGTCCAATAGCGTAAAGCATCAACATGTTAAAAGCGAAATGCATCAAGCCATAATGAGAGAATATACTTGTGATAAGTCCCCACGGATGGTATAAAAAGCCTTTTAAATTGGTTTGAAAATCAAATATTGAATGAATGTAAAACCCGATTGTTACACTTATTTCAGGTGAAGCAAAACGCATTATTAGGTTTGCTACTGAAATAAAAATAAAAACGGCTGCATTAACAATAATCAAACGGGTAGTCATACTACCACTTCGGAATTGACTTTTAATATCGTCAAGAATTGTTGACATAGATAAATTTAATAAAAGTGTTTACGATCTGTTTTTCTCCAAACAAGAACAAAAATTATTCCAACGATTGCACCACCAACATGCGCTAAATGAGCAATGTTATCTGCAGGCATTTTGATACTATTATACACTTCATATAGTAAATACGCTCCAATTAGATATTTTGCACGAATTGGAATTGGGGGAAATAAAAGCATTAATTGCGTATTCGGGAAAAGAACGCCAAAAGCTGCTAATAGTCCAAATATTGCCCCTGAAGCACCAACCATTGAGCTGCTCCCTAAACGTTGATAATTATTTAAAATTAATTGAGAATCAGCTGAATTTAGATACAACTCTTTTACGTTTGTTCCCCAAAAATATTCATTAACCTTTACCACCTCGTATCCATCAGCAACTAGTTCATTTTGTAATTGATAAAATTGATAAGCTCCGATTCCGTTGTACATTAAATAGGCTCCAACTCCACAAGAAATATAGAAAATAAAATAACGTTTAGCTCCCCAAATTCTTTCTAGATGCGAACCGAAAGAAACCAATAAGAACATATTGAAGAAAATATGTGTGATTGAATCTATGCTATGTGTGAACATATGCGTGACAATCTGGTAAGGCTCGAATAGAGGCGTGTTTATATAGTGCGCCGCCAATGAGTTGTAAATTATTTCATTTCCCTGTTGCGCCGTTACAATACAAACCAAATACACAACGATATTGATGAGTAATAAGTTTTTCGTTACAGGTGGTATATTATTAAACATATTTTCTTTTAAAAAAGTTGTTGAATATCTGTAATGGGTAAATTTTGCAATATTGTTTTACCCATTGGAGAATATACGTGTTCGGGACACTGAAACAACTGGTTAATTAAATTATCTACCGTTTCTTTATTAGGAAGTAAATTTAATCGTTTACTTCCATTTTTTGCAATGGAACATATTAAAACATGTGCTAAGTCTCCTTTTTCCAATTGGTCGTCCATCAAATTTGAAAATAAATCATCAATACAGCCACTGACGTTTTCTATTTCTAGCATATTTGGAACCGCATTAATCGAAAGAAGTTGACCCAACGCACTTCCTTCAAAACCAAGCCGATTTAGTAGTGAGTAGTTCGTATTCCATAATTCTTCTTCAATCTTACTCACTTCTTTTTCTAGTGGAAACAATAGCGTTTGAGCCGCAATTGGTTGAAGGATGAATTTTTGCATCATTGCATCATAAATAATACGTTCTTGCGCACGGTTTACGTGAACTATCATCAATCCCTTTTTATTAGGTAAAAACAAATAAGGGCTTTTTAAAATGTAATTATCGGTATGTATGCTACTGGGTACTTCAGTTGTGTCGACCATCTCAAGGTCATCAAAATCAGTTATTGTTGATTGAATCACTTGTGGTTGATCCGCTTCATCTTCAATTTCGTAAAAGCCAGACCAATCATTATCACTTGATTGAGAACCAAAACCAGCACTCTGGATAGCTGATGAATAATTTTTTATAGAGGAACTACCAGACGAGCTACCCGTAGACGAACGATCTACAAATGAACTCGAATAGTTAGAACGAGGTAACGCGTCCCTATCTGAATCAAAAGGATTAAAGTGTGGGTTTACATTTATCGTTGGTTCAACCATCTCTTGATTTTTTAGTTCGTAAGGTAAGTCGAAACTCGTTTCTCTTTCAAAATCCAAGGTTGGAGCAATGTTATATTTCCCTAATGCTTGACGGATACTTGAAATTAAAATTGCATAAATATGTTTGTCTTCTTCAAACTTTATCTCTGTTTTGGTGGGATGAACGTTTACGTCAATCTTTGATGGATCGATGGTGAAATACAAAAAATAACCTGGATACGTTTTGGGTTGAAGCATTCCTTCAAAAGCACGAGTTATTGCATTATTAAAATAGGTGTCTTTAAAGTAACGATCGTTAACAAAAAGAAATTGCTCTCCTCTTGATTTCTTTGCGAATTCTGGTTTCACAACATAACCTCGAATACTTACTATAGTTGTATCTTCTTCTATTGGAACCAAACGCTCATTTTGTCGATCTCCAATTACGTCTACTATTCGTTTTCTTAGAACCGCTCCTTGCAGGTGATATATTTCATGACTATTATGAAGTAAAGTCATTTTAATAGAAGGATGAGCTAGGGCAACACGTTCAAACTCCTCACGAATGTGTCTAAATTCAATCTCATTGGACTTCAAGAAATTTCGTCTTGCAGGTATATTGAAAAAGAGGTTTCTAACTTCAAAGTTTGTTCCATTGTCGCAAACATATTCTTCTTTCTCAATAATTTGAGATCCCTCCACCTGAATACGTGTTCCAACGCTGTCATTTTCGCGCTTAGTAGTCATGCAAACCTGAGCCACTGCCGCAATGGATGCTAATGCTTCACCTCTAAACCCCTTTGTTTTTAAAGCAAATAAATCATCAACACATGTTATTTTTGAGGTCGCATGTCTTAAAAAACAATGTTCCGCATCTTGTTCAGACATACCTTTTCCATCATCAATAATTTGGATTAACGTTTTTCCTGCATCTTTTATGTTTATCTGTATGCGTTGTGCTCCGGCATCAATGGCATTCTCGACTAATTCTTTGACAACAGAAGAGGGCCGCTGAACAACTTCTCCTGCAGCGATTTGATTGGCAATATGATCAGGAAGGATGTTGATTATTCCTTGCATGGTGTTTTTTTCAGATTGAAATTATGTACTTACAAACTTACGGATAATCTTATGCATTTGCACGCTTTTTAATTGTCTTTATACAGCTAATGGAGTAGTTTTTGATAGTCAAATGTGAATAATATTTAAAAGAAACTGTTTTTATTAGCATTCTGTAATTTACTTTAGTGTTTATGATGAGAAAATTAAATCTACTTTTGGGCGCCGCTGTGATTGCAGTTTCAAGTTGGTCGGTTATCGATATAAAAAACGAACTTCCACCTTTAAGTGCTGAAAGCTGGGCGGATATCAAGTTGAAAACGATGTCTTTGGATCAAAAGATTGCTCAATCTTTTATGGTTGCAGCTTATCCAGCGAAAGGAGATGTTCATATGAATCAGATCATTGATTTGATTGAAAAGGAAGATATTGGAGGGGTGATATGGTTCCCCACAAATAGAGAGAATTATGAAAAGTATCGTTATAAATTACAAGAAAAAACAAAAATACCGTTGCTTTACGCAATAGATGCTGAGTGGGGATTAAATATGCGAATGACAGGTGAAACACGCTATCCGTACCATTACACAATGGGGGCTGCCAATCAACCTAAAGAAACCGAAATAATTGGACAGTTAATCGCGGAAGAGGTTGCTGATGCAGGATTTCATTTTAACTTCGGACCTGTAGCTGACGTGAGTTCAAACGTCGACAATCCAGTGATTGGTTTTCGTTCATTTGGAGATCGGGTGGACGATGTAAGTGATCAAGTTAAAGCGATGGTGAAAGGGATTCAGGACCAGGGGATTTATGCTACGGCCAAACACTTCCCTGGGCATGGTGATACATCTATTGATTCTCACTTGGATTTACCAACTATAAAATCCTCGCTAGAGGAGTTTAGGACCCAAGAGTGGGTACCTTTTAAAGCCGCAATTCAAGCTGGTGTGAAAAGCGTGATGGTAGGACACTTGAATGTTCCAGCACTTGACCCTAGCGGTACACCTAGTAGTTTATCTCCATTGGTTATACAAAAATACCTTCGAAAAGAGTTGAAATTTGATGGGCTTGTAATTAGTGATGCATTAAACATGGATGCAGTTTCAAAAAAGTATGCAAAAGGAGATGTTGCTGTACTTGCGTACGAAGCAGGTAATGATATATTAGTCTATTCGGAAGATGTGCCAAGTACAATTGAAGCAATTAAAAAGAAAATTAAACAAGGTAAGATCTCTGAGGAAAGAGTAAATGAAACGTGTCGTCGAATTTTGATGGCTAAACATGACATGATAGGTAAATCGGAAACGCAGGGAATAAAAACGACTGCTGGAGAAAGAAGTTTTGCAATTAATCGCCTTTTTGAAAATGCGACAACGGCCTTGAAAAATAATAATGTTTTACCATTCACTGTTTTAGATAAGGGTATCGATTTGATTGCAATTGGAGGGAATTCAGATGCTTTTGTTGCGCAATTAAAAGAGTATGGAAACATTCGCACAACCTTTTTAGATGTAAAATCAGTAGCAAGTCATCAATGGAAAAATGAGCAAAAACCGAATCATGTGATTGTATCTGTTCATGCGACATCTTTAAAACCTGCCAATAATTTTAGTTTACCAACTTCACTTGAAGTATTAGTTCAATCACTACCTGCTAACACCCCTAAAACTTTGGTTGTTTTTGGGAATCCATTAGCTTTAAAATCAATAAAAGGAAGTGAAAAATTTGATGCTATTTTAATTGGCTACGAAAATAATGCAACGATGCAGAATCGAGTAGCGCAACAAATTGCTGGAGCAATCGACATTTCGGGGAAATTACCTTTTCAATTGGATGCTGAATATCCGTCTAAATTTGGATTAACGATTAAAAATAATGGTCGAATTAAATTTACACAACCAGAAGAAGTAGGGATTAATCCTCAAAATCTGTTAGAAATTGATCGAATTGTAGAAAATGGAATTCAGGTTAAAGCTTTTCCAGGTGCGCAAATTGTTGCAATCAAAGATGGTAAGTTGTTTTTTCGCAAATCTTACGGTTCACATGCATATAACAATCAGGGCGTAATTGACTCTAATTTATACGATCTGGCTTCTATTACTAAAGTTGCTGCTTCGACCTTGGCAGCAATGTGGACCGAAGATTTAGGGAAACTAGACTTAAATAAAACACTTAATGATTATTTACCAGAACGTGTGGCTGGCACTCCCTACGCTGCTTTGACTTTAAAGGAAATATTGGCTCATCGTGCAGGTTTGAAAGCTTGGATTCCGTTCTATAAAAAAACCTTAGAAGTCGACGGCTCATTAGCACTAATTCTTTACAAAACGAAGCCAGAACCCGGATTTAATGCAAAAGTCGCAGAAGGAATGTATCTAAAAGATACCTATGCAGATTCAATGAAATCCCAAATTTTAAAATCATCCTTAGGAGCTAAAAAGTACCTTTATTCTGATCTAGGATATTATTTTATAAAAGAGATAATAGAAAAACAATCAGGAAAAAAACTAGACGTATTAGTAGAAGGTGAGGTTTATGCAAAAATGGGATTGAATCACACGACTTTCAATCCATACTTGAAATTTGATGTGAATGGAATAGCTCCAACGGAGGACGATAAAACATACCGTAAGCAATTGATTCGCGGATATGTTCATGATCCAGGTGCTGCAATGGTTGGCGGTGTAGGTGGTCATGCGGGCTTGTTTTCATCTGCAACTGAATTAGCAACACTTTTTCAAATGCTATTAAATGGAGGAGAATATGCTGGGGTGAGATACCTCAACAAAAAAACGGTAAACAACTATACATCTGCACAGTACGCAGGGAATAGAAGAGGAGCAGGTTTTGATAAACCGGTTCTTAATATGGGTGGCGGAACTTGCCATGAACTGGCTTCTCAACAATCATTTGGACATTCTGGATTTACAGGAACACTCGTATGGTCTGATCCTGCAAATGGATTAACGTATGTTTTCTTATCTAACCGCGTGTATCCTGACGCTGAAAATAAAAAATTGATTACTATGGGACAGCGCACGGAGGTTCAACGGGTGTTATATGAAGCTTTAAGAAACGCAAAAAAAATGTAGTTTTACAGCATGGAAAAAAGTCTAGCACAGCAAAGAATTTTAGAATTAGAGCAATTACTGAATGATTTTAATCATGCCTACTATGTTTTAAATGAATCGCCTGTAACTGATTATGAATTCGACCAGCTAATGGTGGAATTACAACAATTAGAAGGCTTATTTCCTGATTTGGCATCTGCTACTTCTCCAACAAAACGGGTGGGTGGTGATTTAACACGCAAATTTGAAAGCGTAACGCATCAATTCCCTATGCTTTCCTTATCCAACACATACAATCAAGAAGAAATTGTAGAATGGGAGAATCGCTTAAAGAAAACGATTGGAGAAGTTATACATTATGTATGCGAACTAAAATATGATGGAGTAGCCATTGGAATTCAATATGAAAATGGGAGGCTTCTTAGAGCGGTTACCCGAGGTGATGGAACTAAAGGTGAAGATGTAACAACTAATGTTAAAACAATTCGAACTATTCCATTGCAATTAAAAGGAGATTATCCAGATTTCTTTGAAATAAGAGGTGAGATTTTCATGCCAAAAAAAGCGTTTGAACAATTGAATAAAAATCGCGAAGAAATAGGTGAATCTCTCTTTGCTAATCCACGGAATGTTGCATCAGGAACACTTAAATCTTTGGATTCAAAAGTGGTCGCTTCTAGAGGTTTGGATTGTTATTTATACGGGATTTATGGCGCTGATGTAGCAGATGGGCATTACGAATCCGTTTTACGTGCAGCTGATTGGGGCTTTAAAGTTCCGAATAAAGAAAAAAGATATATCTTCAAAACAGATCGAATAGAAGGAATAATGGCCTTTATTGATCATTGGAATAAAGAACGTAAAAAGTTACCGTTTGAAATTGATGGTGTTGTTATTAAAGTTAACAATTATGAACAGCAAGAAACACTAGGATTCACTGCTAAATCTCCCAGATGGGCGGTTGCTTATAAATTTAAAGCGGAACGAGTTTCAACACAACTAGAATCTGTTGTCTACCAAGTTGGACGAACGGGAGCTATAACGCCTGTCGCAAATTTAAAACCTATTCAATTAGGTGGCACGGTTGTTAAAAGGGCTTCTTTGCATAATGCAGAACAGATCCAACGTTTGGATTTACATTTGTCCGACCATGTTTTTGTTGAAAAAGGAGGGGAGATAATCCCCAAAATAGTCGGAGTTGAGTTGGAAAAACGTCTACCTAATTCCCAGTTGATTGTTTTTCCAGAAAATTGTCCCGAATGTGGAAGTAAATTGGTTAAAAATGAAGGAGAAGCACAACATTACTGCATAAATGAGGAAGGGTGTTTACCACAAAGACTTGGTAAGATAGAGCATTTTATTGCAAGAAAAGCGATGAATATTGATGGTTTGGGAGGTGAAACTGTTCAGGCATTTATCAATCAAGGTTTAATACATGATTTCACCGATTTATTTACTCTTTCGTTTGATGATATATTAAATGTTGATCGTATGGGGGAGAAATCCGCTAACAATTTATTATTTAGTTTAAAAGAAGCTCAAAATGTACCTTTTGAACGGGTGTTATTTGCTTTAGGAATTCGATTTGTAGGAGAAACAGTTGCAAAGAAACTAGCCCAAGCATTTCATTCGATTGATAATTTATCCAAAGCGAGTTTAGAAGATTTAATGCAAGTGGATGAAATTGGTGAACGTATTGCGCTTTCTGTCTATCATTATTTGAAAGAGGATAAAAATCAACAGAACATTCAAAAACTCAAAAATGCTGGTATAACTTTCGAAATTGAAGAAAAGAGTGTTGATAGTAATGTGCTAGAAGGGAAGAGCATTGTTGTAAGTGGTGTTTTCTCAAGGTATTCAAGAGATGAAATTAAAGACTTGGTAGAAAAAAATGGTGGAAAAAACGTGAGTTCTATTTCTAAAAATACGGACTTTGTACTTGCGGGAGAAAATATGGGGCCTGCAAAGTTAGAAAAGGCAGCAAGCTTGAATATTCCAATAATAAATGAACAAACCTTCATTGACATGATAGGGAAGTAATACAAAAGAATCGTAAATTGGGTGAAGTAATTAATTACATTTGTAAGGAATAGCGAAAACGAAGAATGAAAAATATATTTAAAGGAAGTGGTGTTGCTTTAGTAACTCCTTTTAACGAAGATTTCTCAATTGATTTTGACGGATTAAGAAAATTAGTCCGTTTACAAATTGAAAATGGTACTGATTTCCTTGTCGTTCAAGGAACTACAGGTGAGTCACCCGTGTTGTCTTCCGCTGAAAAGCAAGCTGTTTTAGAGACTGTCATAAACGAAAATGCCGGACGATTAAAGATTGTGTATGGTGTAGGTGGAAATAACACATTAGAAGTAGGTGAGAAAATCACTCAGATTCCACAAGGAGTTGATGGTATTTTATCTGTTTCACCCTATTACAACAAACCGACACAAAAAGGCATTATAGCTCATTTCTCCTTTCTTGCTGAAAAAACAGAATTACCAATCATTTTATATAATGTTCCAGGTCGCACAGGGTCTAACATGTTACCTGAAACCGTTATTGAACTAGCGAAAATTAAAAACATTGTAGCAGTCAAAGAAGCGAGTGGGAATATGGAACAAATAATGGAAGTTGTCCGTTTAGCCCCAGAAGGTTTTGAAGTGCTTTCAGGTGATGATCCTATAACATTACCACTAATAGCTTCTGGTGCCGTTGGTGTTATTTCTGTTGTTGCACAAGCTTTACCAGAACAATTTAATAAAATGGTTCATTTATCGATGGAAGGTAAATTTTCAGAAGCAAAACCTCTTCATCTAGATTTGTTACCTATAACAAAAATGTTTTTTGAGGAAGGAAACCCTGCAGGTGTAAAAGTGGCACTCGAAAAAAGAGGGGTCTTAAAGAATGTGGTGCGTTTACCATTGCAAACCGTATCGGAAGATTTGAAAGCTAGAATTTATAGTGAAACAGCTCGAATAATAGGTGCTTAACATTAGAAAAATATCAATCGTTTTAGTCGGAACTGTGGTTCTGAGTTCTTGCTATCAAAAGAAAGCTGAACGCAAACGCAGTTGGACAGACGTCTATTCTGATTTAGAAAGTGAAGATAAAAATACAGATACAACAGATGTCGTGTTTTATATAGATACTTTTAAGTTAGTTAGCCCCCATCAAGTGGCAAAAGACCTCAACAAAACATTAAAACGAAAATGGAATGTTGATAAAATTAGCTATGCCCAAATTGAAGATGAAGACACTTTGGCTCTTTTGACACAAATGGCGCTTAGTGAAGTTTATCTTTCAGTAGGTTCAGTTCTTAAGAATCAACTAATGATTACTGAACATAATGATAAATTAGAAGAGTTAACTTTATTAGTTTGCGAAGAGGAAAATAGCATCAAACCGAAAACCGTAAAAATTGATAGTCTTTCAAGTGAAATGAAACAATTTTATTTGGATGCGATGGAACCAAAGTATCTAGTGTATGCAGAAGCACGAAAATGGTTGGAAAATATCTATTTAACCTTGCAGCAAAATAAAAATATCACACAAGTTAAACATTATCAACAAATTATTCAAACGCAAATTGATAATGGTAAAGATATGTTAGTTCGCTTGTATGCATTTCAAGAGTTTGAACCAATTGCTAATTTTTCACAACAATTGATTTCCATTTTGGACCTTTTTAAAGAAGATGCGCCAACAGACGAAATATATCAATTTGTGAGTGAAGTCCGTGAAAATTTTGGACAAAAGTAAGATTTAAAAAATGTCAATTTACAAAGATATAATAGCGGCCATAGAAAAGGCTAATTCAATTGTTATAACAGCTCACAAATCACCTGATGGTGACTCTATCGGTTCTTCAATTGGTTTGAAACGAGCGATTGAAAAACTAAGTAAAAAGGTAGTAATATGTCATCCAGATAAAGCTCCTTCAGTTTTCGGATTTTTAGAAGATATAGAAGAAATTATAACTTGGGAAGAGCATTCGGACGAGGTCCAAAAACAAATTGTAAACGCAGATTTAATTTTCGCCTTAGATTACAATGATTTTAGTCGTTTAGGTGTTGAAATGGGGGAAGCTTTGAGTCCTTTCAGTTCAAAAACTATTCTTATTGACCATCATCTTAATCCATCGCAGGATATGATGTTAATTCTATCTGATACACAGTGCTGTTCTGCAGCTCAATTAGTATTTGATGTTTTAGAATATGGAAAACCTGAATTAGTGGATCTACAGGTTGTTGAACCATTGTATCTAGGGATAATGACCGATACAGGTTCATTTCGATTCCCATCAGTTGAGGCTCGAACACATGAAGTTTTAGGCAAAATGCTAGCACTTGGTTTGAAACATTTTAAAATCCACGAAGCTGTCTTTGATTCTAATACGTTAAGTCGCCTAAAATTAAAAGGATACGCCACAAGCGAAAAGTTAGAATTGGTTCACAATGGTAAAATTGCCCTTATTTCCTTATCTGAAGAAGAATTGAAGCGTTTCAACTACGTTAAAGGTGATACCGAAGGCCTTGTCAATTTAGCGCTTTCGATTGAAGGTGTGCAAGCTGCCGTTTTTGCCTATGAACAGGATGGAAAGGTGAAAATGTCATTTCGAAGTAAAGGTGATTATGAAGTCAACCAAATAGCAAATGATCATTTTAACGGTGGAGGTCATAAATATGCTGCTGGTGGAATGTCACTAGAAGGATTAAATACGACAATGGATAAAATAAAAACGCTAATTCCTAGTTATTTTAAATAATGAAAGCATGGACTCAAATTTTCTTTATTTCTTCTCTTATATTGAGTTGTAGTACAACGGATACACCCGTAAATGAAATAGAGTGGAGTAATGAAATTTCTACACAATTTAATAAAGAGAACGCAAAAGAAGAGGAAATTGATATAAAATTGTATTTGACCAGAAAGCCAGATTGGAAAATGTCTGTGACAGGGTCGGGCTTACAATACTATATCTACGAATCTCATCCGAAAAATCCGCTTGCCGTTGTAGGAAATAAAGTAGAAGCCCAATTTCGTGTTGAACTTTTGGACGGTGAGTTAGTGGGTGAGTCAAAGGCGGATGAAGTAACTGAATTTGAAGTTGATCGTGCGCAAATTGAAACAGGAATCCAAGAAGCTGTTAAATTAATGCGTCAAGGAGAGCGAGCTAAACTTATTATACCAAGTCACTTAGCACATGGTGTGGTTGGGGATTTGTCAAAAATACCACCATTAAGTGTTTTGGTGGTGGATATATATGTTCATAGAATTTATTAATGAATAGTAGAAAAATTAATTTAATCATCATTGTCGTTTTAGGCTTGTACGCTTGTAAAAATGACCATTCAAATAATCTTGAAGAATCAGAATCGGTAGAGGTGCTTCAGCCCTTGGATACTATTGACTTGAATTTACCAATAAAAAAAGAAGTACACCTTAATACTGGAATCTCTATTCAATGGTTAGAAGAAGGTACGGGAGAAAAAGTAAAAGATGGTAGTGTTTATGACATTGATTATCGTGTACGTTTGGAAGATAGTACAATTATTGACGGGGTTCATCTATTAAGAAAAACCTCGATTCCTTATTTGGTGGGTTATAACATGCAGCCTGCTGGTTGGGATATAACAATGCGTGAATTACGTGTTGGTGATTTCATCCATGCCCAAGTACCTTCAAGGTTATTGCGAGGAGATAAAGAAGCGAAAGGACTTATCCCTAAACATTCTGATAATCTTTTAAACATTCGTGTTTTAAGAGAAGTTCCGCCCACCAGAGAGATCGACGGTGTGAAAGTTTGGGTAATGGCAGAAACTGGAAAGAAAACGGTTAAATTTAGTGCAGATAATGAAATAGAGTTTTACACGATGATTTCCACAAAAACGAATCCTTTTTACTTTAATTCTTTCGCTTCAGGAAAACCTTTTAAAGCTCGATTGGAAGACAATGGTTTGGTACCAGGTTTAAAAAAAGCGTTAATAAACGCAAAAAAAGGTGATCGTTTGTTAATTTTAATCCCAAGTGCTCAAGGTTATGGTGCAAAAGGATTACATGATATAGTAAAACCAAATGAAGATTTATTCTTCAATTTATATGTTAATGATGTGTTTGAATAGTAGTGTTTTGGTACTATATTTGTAATTACACGGAATTAATCAACAAATGAACACTGAATTTTAATATTTAGCGGTAGTTAAAGTGATATGATGAAAAAAATAATTTTAGGGTTAGCTTGTTTTGCGCTTAATCCTGTGGTGAATGCCCAAAAAGCCATTGATACCCTTTACACTTCTCATGGTACGGTGTTACTATATGAGAATAGATCTTGGCAATATTTAGAAGATTTGAAATTTAATGGGGTTATGAATGACCATGTGCATTGTCAAGTAGCACAACATGAAGATTTACAATTTATTTACCCTTGGGATACCGATAATGTTTTTTCCAGTATGCGTCAGAATGACATCTCTAAATTCAAAGATACTCTGTGGATGTGCTTGGTGGATAATTTAAACGACGGTTTTCATATGCCAGTGGATGGAGTTGTTACTTCTCGATATGGTTGGAGAAAAGGGCGTAATCACAATGGAATCGATTTAAACTTAAATACAGGTGATCCTGTTAAAGCTGCATGGGCTGGTAAAGTAAGGTACGCAAAATGGAATAACGGAGGATTTGGCAATTTAGTTATAGTAAGACACGAAAATGGTTTAGAAACTTTGTATGCTCATCTTTCTAAAATTAACGTTGTCCCTAATCAAGAGGTAAAAGCAGGTGAGATAATTGGTTTAGGTGGTAATACAGGACGCTCTTTTGGAGCACATTTGCATTTTGAAGTGCGTTTTTATGATCTCCCTATGAATCCAGAGCAGGTCATAAATTTTGAAACTAAAGAATTAAGAGATGAAAATCTGATGGTTCACAGAGCGCTATTTAGACCAGGAGCAGCACCACTTCTAGATGGGCATGGAGGACCAAATCCAACAGCAGGAACAAATGTAGCTGGAGCAGCACAAACTGCAATTACAAAGTCAAATACAAATACCGTTTCAGCAACCAACAAATATTATAAAGTTCGTTCTGGGGATACTTTAAGTGCGATAGCTGCAAAGAATAAAACCACTATCGCTAAAATCTGTCAATTAAACGGAATAAAGCAAACGACGGTTTTACAAGTTGGTAGAAATTTACGTGTAAGATAATTAATGGAAAATTTAAAGTAAATCGTGTTAACAATAGTCAACACGATTTACTTTTATACTATATGAAAATGAAAAGAACAATCCTTGTTTTGACGCTACTAGTTGTATTGACTAGTTGCTCTAATTATTCAAAAGTTATAAAAGGAGACGATTATACAGCAAAGGCCCAGGTAGCTGAAGAATTATATAACGCGAAAAAATATACAAATGCTATTGTTCTTTTTGAGCAAATCTACCAGCGCTACCCTAAACAAACGGAAGGAGAGGCGGCTTATTTCAAAATTGGTAAAGCTTACTATTTGAATGAAGATTATTACATGGCAGGATATTTTCTTGGGCAATTTACTCAACGCTTTCCTTTCAGTACTCAAGTAGAAGAGGCAACTTTTTTAAGTGCGCTTTGCTCCGTAAAAAACTCCCCCGCATACAGCTTGGATCAAACTGAAACAGAAGAAGCATTAAGTAACTTACAACAGTTTATTGATAAATTTCCTAATTCAGAATTAGTAGATAGCTGTAATCACATAATGGATCGACTACATTTTAAGTTAGAAACGAAATATTATGAGCATGTTAAGTTATATGATAGAACAATGAATTATAGATCTGCGGTAACATCTTCAGAGCTTTTTGTTCGCGACTACCCAAGTAGTCCTTATCGAGAGGAAATATTTTATATTTTAGTATATAATTCGCTCCAACTAACAAAAAATAGTATCGAAATTAAGAAGATTGAGCGTGCGGAACAAACACTAGAAAGGCATCGCGTTTTTTTATTAGAATTTCCTGACTCAAAATATCTCAAAAATTTAAAAACAATTAAAGATGATATGGCTAATGAAATCCAAAAGGCCGAAAAACACATGAGTTTATTAAACAAATAAGTGATTTTTGGAATAAAAGATTTTTTGTTTTCAGAAAGAAATGATAACTTTGCTTTTGGTATTTGCATTAAATGCGTGCAAGACTACAAGATTCAATTAGAAATAAGATAATTCAATAGATAATATGAGCTTCAAAAATAGTACAGCAGAACGTTCAACAGTAACACGTGATACCGTTTTATTGGAAGAAAAAACAGGAAACGTTTACGAATCAATCGTAGCATTATCAAAACGTTCGAATCAATTAAGCGTTGAATTAAAAGAGGAATTAACTCAAAAATTACAGGAGTTTGCTTCTTCAACAGATAATTTGGAAGAAATTTTTGAAAATCGTGAACAAATTGAAATCTCTCGTTTTTACGAAAAATTACCTAAGCCTGTGGCTATGTCAATCGAAGACCTTTTAGGGGATAAATTGAGTATTCGTCGTCCAGAAGAGAATAAATAATAGTAATTTATGAAAAGTTTGCGTGTGCTAATCGGTATATCCGGTGGTATTGCAGCTTATAAAATTGCTTTTTTAATAAGATATTTAAAAAAAGAAGGGGCAGAAGTCAAATGTATAATGACTCCTGCCTCTTGTGATTTTATAAGCCCTCTAGTTGTGTCTACTTTATCCGAAAATCCTGTAGCAATCGAGTTTTGGAATAAATCAGACGGATCGTGGAATAATCATGTCGAATATGGTTTATGGGCGGATGTAATGATTATTGCACCAGCAACTGCAAATACCCTAGCAAAGATGGTGGCAGGTAGCTGTGATAATTTTTTATTAGCTACTTATTTATCGAATAGAGGACGCACTGTTGTTGTACCAGCTATGGATTTAGATATGTATGTTCATCCGACAACACAACGAAACCTTAAACAATTAAAACAAGACGGAGTTTATATATTACCAGCAGAGTCAGGGCTTTTAGCTTCCGGTTTAGAGGGGCAAGGGCGAATGGCAGAACCAGAAAATATTCTTCAATTTGTAAAAGAATTGATGACAACTCAGGATGTTCTGAAAGGAAAAAAGTTTTTAGTGACAGCTGGACCAACTTATGAAGCAATTGATCCTGTTCGGTTTATTGGTAATCACTCAACCGGTAAGATGGGGTTTGAATTAGCAGAGGAATTAGCACGTAAAGGAGCTGAAGTATTTCTAATCGCTGGTCCAACTCTATGCCGTGCAAAGCATAGCCGAATTCAAACAATTGACGTCGTATCCGCCCAAGAAATGTTGACAGAAGTAATGAAGATTTGGCCTGATATGCAAGGAGGTATATTTGCAGCTGCGGTTGCAGACTATAAACCAGCAGTTATTGCGGATCAAAAAATCAAGAAAAAGGACAATGAAATGCAACTGGAACTCGTTAAGAATCCAGATATATTGCGTTGGGCAGGTTCAACACGAAAAATGGAACAGATTTTGGTTGGATTTGCTTTAGAAACAAATGATGCGGAACAGAACGGTTTAAAAAAATGTAAAGACAAAAATCTTGATTTTATTGTGGTAAATTCCCCAGTCAAAAACATTAGTGGTTTTGGTGCAGATACAAACCAAATTTCGATTGTAGAAGCAAACAATAAAATAACTAAATTTGAGTTAAAACCTAAGCAATCAGTTGCACAAGACATCATTCAATATTTAATTGATTTTAAAAATGCAAGGATTTAAAAATCTTCTATTGGGAATACTACTAAGCGGAAATATCTTCGCTCAAGAACTTAATTGTACAGTCTCAATCATCCCTAATAACAAACTTGTTGTTAGTACAACAGAACAAGAAATTTTACGTCAATTGGAGGATATCATTCGTGAATTTATGAACAACACGAAATGGACAAAAGATAACTTCAAGATCGAAGAACGTATTAATTGCCAAATTCAATTTCAGTTAGACCAAATTCCATCTCCTGGTATTTATGAAGGGAAAATTCAAATACAAAGTTCTCGTCCTTCTTTTAACTCGAATTATAATTCATTGATTTTGAATTATAGAGATGATAATGTCGTTATCCCCTTTTCTAGAGGAGCAATGATAAACTATTCTTCTAATCAATTTAAAGATAATCTTACTTCGCTTTTGGCTTTTTACGCATACTATATAATAGGAATGGATTACGATTCGTTTGGCTTAAAAGGAGGTCAACAATATCTACAAGAAGCCCAAAATATTGCACTAAATGCATCTTCATCAGGATATGCAGGTTGGAATTCTGATCAATCAGGAAATAAAACAAACCGTTACTGGGTGATTGATAATGCTTTACATCAGTTGTTTGAACCTTTACGTGAATGTATGTATGAGTATCATCGTTTAGGAGTTGATAAACTTTATGACGATAAGAATGGTGCTCGTTTAGCCATGTATGAAGCATTAAATAAGCTTTCAAAAGTTGTGGCAACTCGACCTGGATCTTTTAACTTAACAACATTTATACAAGCTAAATCTAACGAAATAAAAATGGTGTATGCAGATGCGCCTCCAGCGGATAAGCAAAGAATGGTTCAACTTTTAAAAAGATTAGACCCGGTTAATTCACCGAAATATGATGAAATATTGAAATAATGCTGACTCATCTATTCATAAAAAATTTCGCCCTGATTCAAGAAGTATCTATTGAATTCAAAAAAGGATATACTGTCTTTACCGGAGAAACTGGTTCTGGTAAATCTATTTTTCTTAACGCTCTAAATCTTATTCTCGGCGAGCGTGCAGATTATAAGGTTATTGGACCTGATGCTGACAAAGCTGTTGTAGAGGCAACTTTTGATTTGTCAAGTGTTAATATTCAATCATTTTTTGAGCAGTTTGATATAGATTATGAAGTAGAAACTATCATCAGACGAGAAGTTACAAAGCAAGGTAAATCAAGAACATTTGTAAATGACATACCTGTTCCTCTATCTACATTAAAGGAACTAACTGGAAAACTTATATCTATTCATTCTCAATACAATACGCTAGACTTAAAACGTAAGGAATATCAACTGTTTGTACTCGATATTTTAGCCAATACTTGGCAAGATCGTAAATCATTTGAAGAGGCTTTTGTCAGTGTTCAAAAGATTAAAAAAACGTTAGCAGAGAAGGAAGAACAATTGTTGGAGACTTCAAAAAATCAGGACTACATTCTATTTCAATTAAATGAACTGAATGAGCTAGAGTTAACAAGTACGAATTTTGAAGATTTAGAAAGACAACTTAAATCCATTGAAAATGCTGGAGAAATCAAGCACTTGAATGAATTAGTAACCAATCTTTTTGAAGACGAAAAAGGAATTATATCGCTTTTAGCGACTGCCAAAAATAGTTTACAAAGATTAGTTAATCTAGATCCATCAAATGACGACAAATTGCAACGGTTGATTGCGTTAGAAATTGAATCTAAAGATTTAGTTAATGAATTTGAAACCTCTCGTGAGATTGAAATAAGTGATTTTGAAATTCAAACACTTTTAACGAAGGTAGATAAATTTAACAGCGCCTTAAGAAAGCATAGATTGAGCTCCCAAGAAGAACTATTAGAAGTCTATACCAAGTTAGCTGCAACTATAGAAGGATCTGAGGACTTGCAAGATGAAATAGAAAGTTTGAAGGAGAAGATTCATATTTTAGATGCTGATATTTTGGTTAAAGCAAGTAAACTACATGAAAAACGCTTGAAGCCCATTGAATCCTTAGAGAAGAAGTTCTCGGAAGAATTAAGTGCCTTAAAGCTCCCTAATACACGTATAAAATTCGAGTTAAAACCACTTCAAATACCTAATAAAACTGGAATTTCAGATTTAGATTTACTTTTCAGTGCCAATATAGGCATGGATCCAGTTGCAATTGAAAATGCGGCCTCTGGAGGAGAGTTATCTCGAGTAATGTTGATTATTCAAAAACTAATATCTGAGAAAATTGCTTTACCAACTTTATTTTTTGATGAGATAGATACTGGAGTTTCAGGTGATGTTGCTCAAAGAATTGGTTTCTTACTACAACAGATGGGGGAAAATATTCAATTATTTGCAATCTCACATTTACCTCAAGTAGCAGCGAAAGCTCAATGGCATTATAAAGTTGAGAAGAAGATCGCTGGTGAAAGAACATTGACAGAAATTAATCCAGTGAACGGGGAGGACAGAGTTGTTGAAATTGCTAAGTTGATGAGTGGAGATGTGGTGAATGCTGCTGCAATTGAAAATGCACGATTATTAATGTAAAAATGTTAGATAAATTATTTATTCCTTATACCTTTCCTAAATTAGATTTTGAAGTCCAGCACGGAGATAAAATTCTTCTAATAGGAAGTTGTTTCTCCGATGAAATTGGAAATCATTTCTCAAATGCTGGTCATGATTGTTTAGTAAATCCTTTTGGTACAATTTTTCATCCCACAGCTTTAGCTAATAATATTTTAGCTTGTTTTGACAATGTGTATCAAGAAAATATACTGGAACGCGATGGGTCTTTTTACTCGTGGGATTGTAGTACTAAAGTAACAGCAAAATCATTTGAAGAAATAGAATCTTTACTGTTTGATACACGGCTAAAAGTTGCTGAATTCCTATCTGAGGCAAAAGTTTTATTTGTTACCTTAGGTACAGCGTGGGGATATGAGCTTTTACAAACGGAACAATTGGTCGCTAATTGCCATAAAGCTCCAGCTGATTATTTTCAGAAAATCTTATCCTCTACCTATGAGATGATACAAGATTGGACAATTTGCGTTGAAAAATTAAAGGAAATTAATCCCGATTTAAAAATTGTTTTTACAGTCTCTCCGGTTCGCCATATAAAAGATGGATTGACCGAGAATATGCATTCTAAGTCCAGATTAATCGAAGTATCCCAACAATTGTCTGTAGAGGATAATGTGAGCTATTTTGCATCTTATGAATATATGATTGATGTATTAAGAGATTACAGATTTTATAAACCAGACGGCGTACATCCAAGTGAGCAGGCTGTTTCTTTAATATGGGAGAATCTACAAAGATCCTTAATGAATGCGGATACCATTCAGTTAAATGAAACTGTTGAAAAATTTAATCGTTTAAAAACACATCGCTTACAGGACGAGTCCATTGAAAGTTATAATCGTTTTTCGGAAAAGTTGACTCAAAAAAAAATGGAGTTACTTACTCGTAACTCCAAATTAAAAATTTAAGTATTTATTCGCTATAATTATTGTACTCGGGTTATTACATTCGAGTACTCTTTTTTCTCACCAGGTAATGGTTTAAAAAGTGTTACTTTCCAGATGTATGTTTTATTAACCGGCACTAATTCACCTGTAGTTTGATCAATACCATCCCAACCTTCAGCAGTTGTGCTTTTATGAATTACACGTCCTGTGGATGGTTCCAATATTAGCATTTCAAATGGTGTATCTCTTTGTGTTAAAGCATAAGGGATAAATGTTCGATTTCTTTGATCTTGACTATTAATATTAAAAGCGTTTGGTGCTAATAAA
Organism: Taishania sp.; assembly: GCA_045629585.1. Lineage (GTDB taxonomy): Bacteria > Bacteroidota > Bacteroidia > Flavobacteriales_D > Crocinitomicaceae > Taishania. The sequence goes on from JAZQRM010000021.1 coordinate 115,932, forward strand.
TTGTAGTTTTGATCTACAACAATCTTATTACTAATCTCCATCGGACAGCCATTTGTACCAACAGTATTAAACACAATATCATAATCTCCTTTATAAAAAGGGTTAATTGTATAGTCTTCACCTGACATTGACACTCCGTTTAATGACCACGATTGGATGAAATTCTGTGTAACAGGTTCAATCGTAATTTGAGGTACTCCTTTTACAAAGTGGTAGTTTTCAATCACACTTATTTTGCTTGAGCGCTCTATAGGAAGTACGCTAAAGGACTGAATTTTTTGAGATCCATTGTAAACTGTATATTCACCTGCTTGCAGTTTCTTAATGACTAAGGTTCCTTTTACAGGTATTTCAGAGCTTTGGTTTTCAGAAATTAACTGAAATGTAGAGCCATATTTGTTTTCTAACTCTAAAGTTTGATTTTCACAATAAGTAGACAGTAAATCAAAGGAGTACTTGATAGTATTGTTTTGTGAAATAATAGAAAGTGGTGCCTCAACGAAACCATTTATATCCTTTATCAACAGAGGTATCACAGTTACTGAACTTACGAGACCTTTCTGAGCCACTGTTTTTGATCTGTTATGCTGTGAAATTTCAGAATTGCTTTGGTGATTCTCTTTATTTATTAACTTATAGTCATTCACTATATTCTGTACTAGATCAATGTGCACTTCTTGAGTACTCTTTCCTTTATCTGAACGTTCTTGTGACATACTCGTTTCTTGTGCCGAGGTTTGAGTCAAGGAAGCCAAAGAATTGGTGGTGTTAGATGGTGATTGCACAGAACTATTACCCAATGAAATATAGACCACTGATGCAGTAATAATTGCAGTAGAAATACCTAATATAGTTTTCCAAGGTAATCCTGGTTTATTCACCGGCATAACCTTATCCAAACGTGTACTCATTTGCTCCCAAGCTTTTGAGTCAAAAGGTAATTCTTGCTTATCAAGATATTCCCTTATTTGCTTATCAAATTTATTCACATCCATGGCTAGTTACCAATTGGTTACTTAAAATCTTCATTAATTTTTTACGTGCCTTTGCTAAATTAGACTTTGAGGCTCCTTCACTTATTCCTAAGGTTTCGGCAATTTTCTTATGCGTAAATTCCTCCACAACGTATAAATTGAATACCATTCGATAGGCAGGTGAAAGTTGTTCAATTGCTTCTAATACTTTTTCATGATTAAGCTCTATCTCATTTTCAATCTCTTGAGCTTCTAGTGGATCATCAAACTCATTAGATTGATTAACATCCGTTAATTCAATAAAATAAATCTTATTCTTTCGAATAGCATCTATAGCTGAATTCACAACAATTCGTCTAAGCCAACCATCAAAGCTACCTTGATTGTTGTACGTCGCCAACTTCTCAAATACCTTAATAAAGGCATTTTGTAAAACTTCTTGTGCTGAATCTTTATCGGTAATATATCTATAAATTACTACCAACATCTTACCATAATATAAACGAAATAATTGCTCTTGTGCTCGACGTTCATTTCGAATACAACCACTAATAATGTCTTTTATATTTATTTTATCTTTCACAACACAGTAATCATTCAATAGACGCAAAATACAAAAAAGCGTTGCCTAATGAAAGAAACTTTTCCCCATTCGTGAAAAATAAATACAGCTTTTGTTTTAGATAAAGAAAAATAACTAATTTAATGGAGTTTGTAAACACTTTAAACTTAAACTTTTATCTATGAAAGTAACTGTAGTAGGCGCAGGGAACGTTGGGGCAACTTGTGCTGATGTTCTAGCGCATCGAGAAATTGCTAATGAAATTGTATTGCTTGATATTAAAGAAGGATTTGCGGAAGGTAAGGCTTTGGATATTTGGCAATCTGCTCCAATTAACCTTTATGACTCGAGAACAATTGGCTCTACAAATGATTATTCAAAGACGGCTAATTCAGAAGTTGTCGTTATTACTTCAGGATTACCTCGGAAACCAGGAATGTCACGAGACGATTTAATCGCAACAAACGCAGGAATAGTAGAGGAGGTAACTCAAAAAATCATTCAATATTCTCCAAATGCTATTATAATTGTTGTGTCGAATCCTTTAGATGTGATGACTTATTGCGCTTATTTGTCCGCAAAAGTCGATAGTCGTAAGGTTTTTGGTATGGCGGGTATATTAGATACGGCTCGATATAGAGCTTTTTTAGCATCTGAATTAAATGTGTCTCCTAAGGATATTCAAGCCGTTTTAATGGGTGGACATGGTGACACCATGGTTCCTCTTCCTCGTTATACGACAGTGGGAGGGATTCCAGTTACTGAATTGATAGAAGAATCAAAATTGACTGAAATCATAGAGCGCACAAAAGTAGGAGGCGGTGAAATCGTACAGTTATTAGGAACCTCTGCTTGGTACGCACCTGGTGCGGCTGCGGCTCAAATGGTTGAAGCAATTGTTAGAGATCAAAAAAGGGTCTTCCCTGTTTGCGCATGGTTACAAGGGGAATATGGCTTATCCGATATTTATTTAGGTGTACCGGTAATTCTCGGTAAGAATGGAATTGAAAGAATTATAGAATTGGACTTAAATGGAGAAGAACGAAAATTACTTTTAGACTCAGCGAAAGCAGTAAAAGAAGTAATGGGAGTACTCGACAATATGGAAAAAGTTAAATAAAAAAAAGGGGCTTTATGTCCCTTTTTTTTATTCTATCTCGTACGCTCCTAAATCCGGAAGCGGTAATCTCAAAACCCCTCGGATGTCGGTATTATTAATTGTTGGATACATCGGTGATCCAGCATCTTTACATGGCGAATCCGACATTAAACTAAAATCAAATGCCGATTGATTCTTAATTTTAGGGTTAATTAGCCAAGTATTATTAGCTGTTATACCAGGATATTCAAGTGGCTCTGCATTCCAAATAAAATTTCTATCAAAGAAAAATTGATTCGTCCCAATGTTATCTGTATTAATTGCTAATTCATAATTAAGTGTTCCATATATGATGGAATTAGTAATCCTACCATCAATATTAGTAACTATTGTTTGATTGTTACCACTGTAATTGTCGCTTATTCCAACCGCAGCCGCTTGGTTTGTTCCTTGACCAAATCCTAAAAACGTACATTGGTTAAAATCAAAAGCAGCACCTGCTAAATTGACAAAAGCGTGAATACCATTTTTAGCAATTACATTATTCTCACCTTTAATTCTTGCCCCTGCGAAACTTAGAATACCGTAATAAGAATGACTGTAAATTAAACTATTATTTATCGTTAGGGTGGGAGTCGTACCATTTGATGGCGCTGCACCTTCTAAATGTATACCTGTTGCCCCATTTTTAATAATAACGTGATTGAAATAACTGGGTAATGCTTCTTTAAAATAAACCCCTTGATACTGTCCAGGAACGTCATTGTAAAATGATTCTAAACGATCACTCTGAATGGTAACGGGATTTGTGACTGTACCTTCGATGTTTAAAGTTCCTTTATAGTTAAACAAAAAAGAATTTTTATGTAAATGGATTGATGTCCCAGCTTGAATCGTTAATGTTTTAGCTGAGTCAACAAATGCGGCACCATAGATAACGTGTGGTTTATCATTTGGCCAGATACCTTCGTTTAAATCCCATCCACTTGAACTCCCAGACAAGTTTGAGTAGTGATAGTACATATCTTGTCCCCAGGCTGCTAGAATGATGTATTGATCTTTTCCATTTGCTCTAAATAAGATGGAATCTTCAACCACCATTGGTAGGTCTTGCCCATTTATATTAAGCGTAACTTCAACGAATAAAAACAAGCTGTCTTTGGATTCAATCTCTGTATTTTTAAAGGTAGTACCACTTAAACCATCAAAATTTACTCGAAATACAGAATTTTCACCTCCCATAAGTCTCACTTCTTCAATGTTTAAGGTTGAATTTGTTGTGTTATAAACTTTCAATTGTTGAGTAGTTGATCCTATGGTAGTGAAGATTGTATCAAAAACAACAGTATCTTTGCTAAACGCTAAGTTACCAGTGTTAGGCATGATGTTCTTCTTTTTACACGACGTCGTAAGAGCAATCACACCAAACAATGAAAGCAGTAGTGTGAAAATAAATGTGTTATGATTCAACTTTAGCATATTTTTGAATAAAATCTAGATAAAAGTAAACATTTAAACGGATTTTATTACGAAAAATTGCAGGTAGCGTGTCACAATTAAAAATATTTGATTAAATTTGCACTCCGTCAGGAAAAAACTAGATAATAATTATTTCGAAATGAAAAAAGATATACATCCATCAGATTACAGATTAGTGGTATTTAAAGATATGTCAAATGAATATTCTTTTGTATGCCCATCTTGTGCAACATCTAACGAAACTATAGTTTGGGAAGATGGTAACGAATATCCATTAGTTAAATTGGATATCTCTCACAAGTCACACCCTTTTTACACAGGTATCCAACAATTCGTTGATACTGCAGGACGTATCGATAAGTTCCAAACTCGTTACGGACGTCACAAAAGAAATTAATAGATATTTTATTCTATTTAAAGTCTTCTCAATTTGGGAAGACTTTTTTTGTTTATATAACAGGCTTCCATACTCGCATTTCGGTTTTTGTTTATACTTTTACTATAGAAGACAATAACATGAAAAGATTAATCGTATTCAACATATATCTCTTTGCATCACAAGCACTTTTTGCCAATTCTATTGAAAAAGGATTCGAAGCGTTACGTGTACACAATTATTTCAAAGCAAGAGAGCTTTTTGTCAAGCTACAACGCACAAAAAACTATAGTATTTCGTCATTTGGTCTAGCTACAATTTATTATAGAACGGATAATCCATTTCATCAGTTGGATTCTGCCTATGTACAAATTAATCGTGCCAAGGAGGGATTTGCTCAACTGAAACCCAAAAGTCAAGAAAAGATTAAGCCTTTTGTTTCAGAAAAAGCAATAGACAGCTTACGTCAGTTAATTAGTACCGCTTTTTATACTAAAACACTTAATGAGCCTTCCATTAAAGGATTACAAAATTTCATTGACAGCAATAACTGGTCAAAAGAAATCACGACCGCTGTCTATAAAAGAGATAGTTTGATTTATAATCAATTACAATTAGACAACAGTTCAAGCTCCTACAAAGATTTTTTAAGTAAATATCCGAATTCTTCTTTTTATGAAGTTGTACTTAATGACTATCAATTGGCTCAATTTCAAGAGTCAACTCCGAATGGTACTGCTGGTGAATTTGCTTTATTTATAGAAAAATTTCCAGAAAATAAATTTAAAGATGTTGCTGAGGATCGATTATTTCAATTAGTTACTAAAGAAAATACAATCCAAGCGCTAGAAGTATTCATTTCAACTCATCCTCAAAATAGAAATATTGATACTGCGTGGGAACGACTTTATCAACTATCAGTCTATGACTATACTGCAGAAAATATAGAAAAATTTATTGCTAAATATCCTGATTATCCAAACCTTGAGAAGATTCAGCTTGATTTATCTTTTATAGGATTTGAATTGCTACCCTTTAAAAATCAATCAAAATTTGGTTTTATGGATAGCAATGGGCGAGAACGTATATCAGCTATCTACAATTCTGTAGCACCGTTTAAAGAGGGGTTAGCCCTTGTTTCTAAAAATGGTAAATACGGCTATATAAATAAAAATGGAGAAATAGTTGTTGATCTTATCTATAGCAACGGAAATGATTTTGAACAAGGACGTGCAATAGTTGAACGATTTGATCGATATGGTATTATAGACAGAACGGGAACTGTAATTATTCAACCAGAGTTTGAAGATTTAGGTTCAATATCTGAAGGATATGTTTATGGAAAGAAAGATAGTTTATATACCTATTACAATACATCGGGTAAACAAATTTTTCCGGAAATTTATACAGAAGCTTTCTCGTTCCAAAATGGAATGGCAAAAGTTGAGATAGGTGGAAATCAAGCTTACATCAACAATACAGGTAAATATGTTATTTATCCAGCCTTTGAGGAAATTGAATTTTTTACTGATTCTTTAATCATTTTCGGAAAAGGAGAACTTTACGGGTTGATGAAGAGAAATCTACAGATTGTAATTCCGAATAAATATGACAAAATTGGCAAATTATCAGAAGGTTTAGCGCTTGTGGTTTTAGATGGAAAAATCGGTTATATAAATGCATTAGGTGAGGAGGTAATAGCCCCTATTTATGACGAAATCCCTAACTATATGGCGCGTTCAACATTTAAAGAGGGTGTTGCTATAGTTTCAAAAAATGGTCAAGTTGGTATTATTAATAGCAAAGGAAAAGAGGTTGTACCCTTTAAAAATGAGAATATTGGTGATTGGTCTGATTTAATTGCCGTCAAACGAAAAAATCGATGGGGGTATATTAACAGGGCTAATGTTGTTGTTATTCCTATAACGTATGATTTTGCGGAATCTTTTAAAGGTGATCTTGCAATCGTACAGGAATATTCCTTATCTGGAGTGATTGATAAATCCGGAAAAAAGGTTTTAGAAACAGGATACAATATGGTTGAGATCTTGAACAATCAATTTATCATTGCTAATAATGGTGCACTTTTTGGATTATTTGATAGAACAGGGAAGGAAATATTACCAATGGTTTATACTTCAATTACCAATTACAATGAGGATTTGTTAATGTTGCAAAACTCAGAATCAATAAAGTTTTTTCTCACAAAAGAAAATAAATTGATTGATTTTAACATGGATGTAGATGATGATTCTATATCAACGGATGAAAATGCCTCGGAATAAAACGGAAAGATGAACAAATTTATTAATTATATAGAGGAACATAAATATGGTATTTTTGCAGCATTTCTAGTGAATGTTGGTGCATTCATCTATTTACAAATTCCTCAAATAGAATTAGAGTACGAGATTAGTCCTTATTTGCTAGAAGCTTCCATACAAATTCCAGATGATCCAGAGCAGCTTGAATTAAATCCTGATTTTGAAATAATTCGTCAGCAGCAAAGTGGTAATTCTATCAAAAATGCCACACGTGATGTAAACGATACACGTCCGCAATCGGATAAAGATTATAGTAGTAGAAAGTCAGAACATCAAGGTAAATCACTTAAACAAGTGGAACAAAGTGTTTACGATTTAGAACGACAATTTTTTGAAGAAACTGGAGGTGCGTCTCGTAGATCGAACATACAAAAAGAAGCCGAACAAAGAAAAAAAGAATTGGATGCCAAGGCCGAATCGCAACAAAGTAGCAGTAATTCTTCAAATTCAGATGGAAGTCCGAATGCTCCTAAAGGAGATGTATTGGTACAAACAGATCTAAAAGGTCGTACGAACCAATACATCCCTGCGCCTGGTTACATGTGTGATCGTGGTGCAGTTGGTAAAATTGCGGTTAAGATCAAAGTTGACTTAAGTGGGAGGGTAGTGGATGCTAAGGTTGATCCGAGTAGAAGTAATTCTACGAATTCGTGTATGAGTTCATACGCTTTAGAGTTTGCTCGAAAATCAAAATTCAATGCTTCGGCAACAGCCACTGATCCACAAGAAGGATACATTTATTATACCTATGTATATCAATAAAAAAAGGGGCTTCAAGTCCCTTTTTTTATCCGTGTATAGTTTCATTACTACCATATTTTTCCATTAGGCTAGCTTCAAAATCTAAGAATTTTTGCCATTGACCATCCACATCCACATCTCCACCATATTTTTTTGCGAAACGGATAAATGTCATATAATGCCTAGCCTCACTTTCCATCAAACTACGATAAAACTCACGTAAATCTTCATCTTTTAATTCAGTACATAGAATTTTAAAACGCTCACAACTTCTAGCTTCAATAATCGCTGCGAACAACATTTGATTAACAAAATGAAACTGTTTCGACCCTGAAAAGGATTTTAGAAACTTAACTAAATCCCCAACATAAGGATCTTTCCGTTCAAATGACAACTTCATTCCCCTTTCTAGTAACTTTTGATGAACCATATCGAAGTGTTGCATTTCTTCTATTGCAATGGCGGTCATTTCCTCTACTAAATCAGAATAAGAAGGATATTGTACAATCATCGATATAGCATTACTAGCTGCTTTTTGTTCACAGAAAGCATGATCGATTAATACTTCTTCCAAATTCTTTTCAGCAATGTTTACCCAACGAGGATCCGTTGGCATCTTTAATCCTAACATTTCAATTCAAATATTTACGCTGTAAAGATACCTAATTAAAAACAAATGTCTATAAACGTTGGTATTCAAAGGTTGGACAACCTTTTATACCGTTCGCATTATAAAAATCAATTAAACGCAACTTGTATAAATAACCTTCATGGTCTTTAATAACCCAAGTTCTATTTGTTTGAACCGTGTACGTTGTACCGTTAAATGATTTCCAATCAAAACCTATTTGATCAATTCTAGCTTCTAAATTTAATTCATTTGCATATTCATAATCAACTTGTTCAAATGTCTTTTCATTCGTAACTTCTATCATCAGAACATCTCCTGAAGGATTAGCCAAAACACCAACGACGATATAAGGAAAAAAGTCGGGATTCCAATAGACATAGGTATACTGTGTAATTACTAGATCCCATGCATTCTTTGCAGGTTGAACGTTTACAACATTAGCTGCCCCGTTTAAAGAAATATGTGTGTAATTGTAGGATGGATCTTTTGTGAAGCTAAATGTTGTTTCATTAGAACCATCTAATTTTGCAAATTTCCCGGTGAATGATGTCGTTGAGTTTTCAATAATCTCCATTTTAAACCATCCTTGAGCAACACCATTTTGATCGATTCCTCTATCGACGATAAACAAATTATGTCCTTTTATCGCAACTGAATCGGGATTACCTGTCCAACTGTCCCAACGCCGATTCATTGCATAGGTAGTAGTGTCATTTATTTCTGTGAAGGATCTATTGAAAATAGGGGCAGCGTACATGACTTTTGCGTTGTTCAACACGATGAATTCTCCTACGTTACTAACTCCTATATCCCAAGTCGTCTTTTCATTTTCACCTACATTTAATCCAGTGCTTAGATCAAAGTAGACCTGTTTTTTGTAATCACTTCCTATATCTACAGTCGCTGTTTTTACATCTCCTTTATCTGGCAGAGGAACAGGTAATTCAACTTTTCTACAACTCCATAATAATAGGGGAGTTAGAACCAATATATAAATTCTCATGATTATCTCTTTTTAGCTTGGTTAAATTGAAAGGTAAGTGTTGCAAAATAAGTTCTTCCCATGCCGATCGAAATACTACTACTTCCACCTTCATGTGCGCCTCCACTAGCAACTCCTTGAATTGTTGTAACATCTAATAGATTTTTGACACCTAATGTTAGTCCAATATGGTTATTCCACAATTTTGTAGTTGCAGTCAAATCTAACATACTAAAGGCAGCTCTTCTATTTTCCGTTACGCTACCATCTTCAGCATATATGAAGTTTGGCATACGGCCAGTGTATTTGTAAAAAATATTAACAGTGGTTTTTGCTTTAGGAAAATTGTAGGAAGGATTGATTTTAAATTCCGTATACCAACTTCCATTAGTAAATGAGCTTTCTGCAGTATATTGTGACCTTCTAGATTTAACGGTTACACCAGCATCAATCATAAAGTTTTTACGGCTAAAATTCAAATTTGAATTGAATCCATAATTTTGACTTCTACTCATGTTCACGTATCCGTACTCACTAGCTGTAATTTGAGCTAATGTTATTAGATTCGACAGGTCATTGTAATAAATTTGATTGGTCCATATCAATCGACATTTTCCTTTTTCATATTCTGTGCGCAAAGCTAACTGGAAATTATTTGAATTTTCAGCTTTTAAGTTCATATTACCTTGAATGTTATGATTAACATCCACAAAATAGAAATATAATTCTTTTAAAGAAGGTGCTCTAAAACCTCTACTATATGAAAAGCGAATGCCATTATTTTTAGTGATTTGATATTTAAAGAAAATAGAAGGAATAATTGGTGCTTTATAAACAGAATTATAAGAGGCTCTTAATCCTGGTTTAATGCTTAATTTCTTCCATGGTTTATATTCCGCGGTTGTGAAGAGGGCATAATCTCCCATCGCTTTTTCACTATTTTCAATTCTTATACCTCTTGAACTTTCGTAATTGACATCAGATCCCACTTCATATTGAAATTTTTCGGAGTGATTATAAACAAAACTTGTTCTACTTAAAAATAAGTCAAATATAGACGTATCGTGATCAGACGAATTTTGTGAAGGTGTTAAAGCTATTTGGGTTAAATCATTAATGAATGTGTTTTTTTGACGACGAAAGTAGTTGTAAGAATTTACAGAATTAATACTCCATTTGCTTGCAATACGCCCCGTAATCGATATGCTGTTGTCTATACGAAGTGTTTTATAAGTCTCGTCAAGTGATCGAATTCCATAAGGAGCGAGAGGTAATCCATTATTTTCAATTAATTCATTGAAAACTCTACTGTTAAAAGATAAAATAAGAGGAGAAGAATGTTTTTCATTATTTAGCCTTTGGGTCCATTTAATCCCACCAAATATTTGTTCTCTGGGTTTAAACAGTTTATTACGTTCCGCATTTGCAATGCTTTTAGTTTCTATTCTAAAAGGTTTATCTCCAGGATTCCAACCATCAAAATAGTTACGATTAATATCCATTCCTAGCGTCGTTTTTTTAAATGCAGTAGAAGCATCTAATTGAGTGTTATATGTACCATTACTTTCGTAATGACCTCGTACACGTGCTGTATAAGAAGAATTTTTATTGGTCTTTGTTATTATATTAATTGTTCCAGCTAATGCATCCGAACCATAATTTACAGATAAGGGGCCTTCAATGATTTCGATACGTTCAACATTATTAATGTTAATTTGATCCAAATCAACAGAGCCATTTAAACGGCCTATAATAGGAACGCCGTCTACTAAAAGTTTAATATTCTCACCAGAGATGCCCTGTAGAGAAAGGCTTGAACCCAGAATAGGATCATTGGAAAGTTGAATATTTAATTCGTTTGAAAATAATTGGGTTAGATTTTGAGCTCCCATTTGCTCAATTTTTTTTGCTGTGATTACTCGAACAGTCTGAATTGCATCTCCAATGTAGGTTGTTTGCATTTGCCCGGTAACTACAAATTCCTCCATTCTTATTGAAACTGGATGAAGAACCATTTTTGTAGGTAAATCCTTTGCTTTAGTAAATGTCCGTGTTTCGTAACCAGAAGCATACACTTCAATATATAAACCATCTTTTATATTTGAGAAATCCACAAGACCATTATCATTTGATTTAATCTCCGCAACAATTTTATCCTCTTGATCTAGCGCATGAACAGCAATTTTAAGAATTACACTTGAATCCTTAGCACTTATAAATTGAACGTTTTGTGCTTTACTTGATAAGCCGATAATAAAAAACACACCAAATATGAAACTTCGAATCATCATTAATTTTTTAATATATGATAGACCTCTTGCAGCAGAATAGCTTGAAAAAATAAATTAGAGAATTGAGTAAATTCAGTTATAGTAAGTACGAACGAGAATCTTTCCGAATCAGGATGTTTAATCAAAATGGATTTAGTTTCTTTTTGATGGTTATCATTATTTACAGATGAAACCATGAAACTAACATCTTGAGTGAAAATCTTAAAATTAGTTGAATTTAATATCATTTTTGTTGTTCCAAACACCACTTGAACGGATTCACAACTAGGACATTCAAAGATGATCCCGCACTGTGATTTTGCTAAGATTCTCGTCGTACACATTTCCTTCTATTTAATAGTTGTATGTTCCTCAATTAGCTTAACAACTGAAGCTTTAACTTCTTTAGCATTGAATTTCTTTGCTTTTGAAGATTGATCAGCTAATTCAAACATTTTCATGTAAATAACATTACCATTTTTGAAAACATCTACTTTAACTGTTCCTTTCGCAAGTTTTTCAGTCCAAACGGTTCTAACTACAGCCCAAAACTGTTCTGTCTTAGCCCAATAATCTTCAGCGGCTTTGCAATTGAATGATCCAGCGTGAAAACGCTCGATTCCTTTTTCATTTACTAAAACAAGATCTTTTTTATTGTCCTCACGTAGAATCTTTTCATTATCCTGCTCTAATACCCAACCACCATCTTTAAAAATTTCGATGTGTGAAAAACGACCAACAACATTGTAATCATCACGTTTTGTGTGCTCACGACGTGGAAGAGGTGCATCTGATTTAGACTCCCAAAAAGAACGTCCATCCACATGGTTCCAAGTCCCAAAACCCTCATAACGTGGAGAATCATCTACTTGATAAACCTTTTGTGTCCAGGTTCCTTTAGCTTCCTCAGGCGTAATTCGAATATTATTCCAAACTTGGTCTTTATGATAAGCTAACATAGTCGTGTTTTCAAACATCCAATCTTGTCTCCAATGCTTAACAACCATTGTATCTTTTACAACTAATAAGTGTTGAAGAGAAATGAAGTTTTCTTTACTTTCGATCACTTTAACTAATTCTACTCCTTCTTCAAAATAACGCTCTTTATATTCATACGCTTTGTTGTCTGAGTAAGTCTCTCCAAAGAAAAATGTTACTTTATAACATCCCTCCATCTTCAAAATTGCTTGACGATCTAAGTCCTTTTTTGTTTGCCCAAAAGAAAGGCCAGCTATTAACAATAAGGCTGTTAAAATTAATTTGTTCATGTTGTACTAAGCTTTTTATTTATTTTTTAATAATCGTTTTTACTGTAGATTTACCATTTGAAATAACCTCTATGAAGTACATTCCTACGGGCATATTATCAAAATTGATTTGTTTTATTGTTAAACCAGATTGACCGTTTACACTGTCACTTAGTAGTATTTGTCCCATTTGGTTTTGTACGTTTATCACTAGGTCACTTTGTACATCTAAAACAATTTTTACATTGTTTGTCGTCGGATTGGGGTAGATGTCCAAAACGTGTAGTTCTTTATTTTCAATTCCAGCAAATGAAAGTTGTTCAATGGAGAAATAACTAGTCCCCGTTGAATTCCCTGTAAATCCAGTTGGATATAATTTGAAGATATCACCTGCTTCATTCTTAATATAATATACAGTTGTATCGGTTACACTCCATTGAAAAGTTACATAACTAACCGATTTCCATCCATCTCCTATAACATTGTTTGCTTGAGAATAATCGCCAATTTGGTAATTTGTTGCTGAAGCTTGCGAACCTGCATCAACAGTTACAGCAGCTACTTCCAAACCTGGAGCAGTTAAAATCCCTGTTACTGTTTGTATTCCGTTAGTTCCGTAGTTTCCATGGAATTTTCTAAACCATAAGTCAAATCCTTCTAATTCATTATCCACGATTTCACCAGAAGTAATATTTAAAAACACAAAGTTTTTTGTTTGATACTGACCACCACTAATAGCCAAAGTAGTTGGATTCGAAATATCTGCTAAAGCAGAAAACTTAAGATTATAAGTACCAGAAGCTTTGTTTACGATGTCCAATACATAAACAGCTTGATCAATTTGAATGATGTATAAAGAATCTCCGACAACTTGGTGATTAGTCATGTTGTAAGATCCCCAACCATAATCTAAATTATTTGTAACTAACTGGTTGAAGGCTCCTGAATAATCTCCAATTCCATTGTAGAGTTGCGTCCAAGTAGACATTCCTGTAGTATCTACAGACGAAAATGCTGTGTTATTACCAGTTGGATAACGATAAACCTTCGTGTTTGCAGGATTGCTAAAGATAGTTGCACTCATAGTAGCGGTTTCAAAACCTATGTGCCAAGATGAGGAAGGTACAGCTTGTTTTGTCTTGTTATTTAACTTATAATATACCTCATTCGTATAGCTTGCGCCCATAATAATAGTATCTTGTACTGTAATTTGGGCAAAGCTTCCGAAAGCTGTAAAAAGTAAACTGAAGAAAGTAATTTTTTTCATGTTTATTTAGATTTAATAAAAATTGCAAAACAAATGTACAGTGAGTAGGGGCTTAGTCATATACCTTTAAAAAGGTAATTTATAATTAATCTAAATAAAATTTAGTTATTATTTATTAACTTAAGATGCTCAGAACATACATTAAAATACAGCTAAATACCTGTATATCAACAGTAGTAATATCTTTTTATTAACCTTTTCGAATGATCTTTAACAATATAAAATATGAGATATTCCAAAATATTTACTTCATTAATAGTTGCTTTTGCATTTTCAAATAGTAACTACGCTCAAAAAAATGAACCCAAATTGATGGTCGGCATAGTAGTTGATCAAATGTCGTATGAATATTTATACCGATTCTTTAATCACTTTGGTGATAGTGGTTTTAAAAGGATGATGAAAAATGGAACAAATGCACGAAACATGCATTATAACTATGTTCCAACCTACACTGGTCCTGGACATGCATCTATATATACGGGGACAACACCAGCTAATCATGGGATAATTGCAAATGATTGGTACGATTACACCACAGGAAAAGAATTAAATTGTGTTTACGATAAGGACGCTAAAACAGTGGGAAGTTTATCAAATAAAGGAGAATATGCACCAACTCGCTTAATGGTCAATACAATAACTGACCAATTAAAAATGACTCATTCAGAATCTAAGGTGATTTCTCTTTCCATCAAAAATAGAGGTGCTATTTTACCTGGAGGACATCTGAGTGACGGAACGTATTGGTTTGACGAGACGGTAGGGAAATTCATAACTTCTACCTTTTATCAAGATCAATTACCAGGATGGTTAAATAATTTTAATTCAAATGGTAAGGCAGACCTTTATGCAGAATCAACTTGGGATACATATCGTCCAATTGAGACGTATAAAGAATCAATGGAGGATAACAACCCATATGAACATTTACTAGGGAATAAAATTAGTCCAACATTTCCTTATAATCTTAAAGAGATTTCAACTAAAGAAACACGATATAGCACATTGATTTCAACTCCATTTGGTAATACACTTCTGAATGATTTGGCTATTGAAGCCATTAAAAATGAAGGACTTGGTAGGGGAGCTGTGACTGATTTTTTAGCAATTTCATTTTCTTCCCCTGATCTAATTGGCCATATGTTCGGACCTCAATCCAAAGAAATTCAAGATACATATATTCGTCTAGACCTTGAAATAGAAAGACTTTTGAAAACTTTAGATAAACAGGTTGGAAAAGATAATTATGTTGTATTTCTAACTGCTGATCACGCTGTGGTACCAGTTCCACAATTATTAATTGATAAAAAATTACCTGGTGGATATGTTTATTTGAAGGAGCCTATTCAAGAAATGAATGCGGTCTTTAAGGAAAAATATGGTAAGGAATTAATTCTTCATTCAACAAATCTAAACCTATATTTAGATCGTAGTTTTATGACTTTAAATAAAATTGATCGAACTGAAATAGATAACTTTATTATTACATTTTTGATGAATATTGATGGAATTAAAAGGGTATATTCATGTAATCAGTTATTAAATAGTGCTGGAGACCAGTGGTTTGACATGGTTCGAGCTGGATATCATCCTAACGAAAGTGGCGATATTTTATTTGTATTGGAAAGTGGGTATTTAGCTAAATCTACTAAAAAAAGCGATAGTGAAAAGGGGACAAGTCACGGTTCACCTTTTGCTTATGATACGCACGTGCCCTTTCTTATATTTGGAAAAAATATCCCTAAACAAGAGATTTCTAGAAAAACAAAAATTATTGACATTGCTCCATCCATTGCAGAAATTATGAATATATCGTTTTCTCATGGAACAACTGGTAATGTAATTGTTGAACTTTTCAAATAGTTCTATTTGTCATAATGTTTATCGCTAGAATTGCTTAAAAGAAACAAATACATATAACAATGCGAAATTCTTGCTTTAGAAAATTAGGAATAAATAGTTATCCTCAAAGGTTCATATATGTAATTTTGTGTAATTATATTAGTATGAGGTGTGGATAGACTTATGTATCTACACCTTTTTTTTAGTTACTAAATATTCTATACTGTTAGAATAGCTTTGACATTGTAATTCAGTTTTGTAAATCCTAGTTAAAATTATGTTTCTAATTACAATAAAACTCTTGTAAGCGAATCTTTATTAATACCTGCTTTCTAATTCAGTTTAAACT
>JAZQRM010000022.1:0-10467 GCA_045629585.1 Taishania sp.
GATTTTAAACTCCCAGTATTCCTTCGTATTTAAATACACACCATGATAGCTATTTCCACACCAACTGCTCGGTAAATACTCTATTGGTTTCCATTCTCCTTTATATAACACTTCCGCAATGACACTAAGACGACTGTCAGAGGCTTCTAATCGGACAGTAGAGTCAGTGTTGTTAGCAATGTATAGTTTGTAACCATTGTAATTGTCGTTGATTGTTGTAGCCTGAGTAGTGTCAATCTTTAATTGTAGTTTGTTAGCACTCATCGCTAAATTTCGGTTTATCTTTTTGGGGTAATTGTCTGAGTTACCAAAACCACCTAAAGCTTCTGTATCTGCCACACTAGACTTGGCATAAATATGACCACGAAGCATAAAGTTAATTTTAAAATCCTACTTCTGTTGTCCAAATAGTGTTGAAAATAGAAGTAAAGTAATCGCAGTTGTTAAAATTGTGTCTTTCATATGGGGTAGTTTTTAATAGTACTCTCAAAATATCAATTTTTATCCAACTAGCGAAAAATATGCAATTATTTTTTAGCTCATTTTATTTTTAGAAGAAAATACGCATCTCTAATTAAAAATGAAGAATGTTGATTTTTCATAAATTCAAGTCAAACGTTCGATGCGATCACTTCTTAACCTAAATTAAGTTTTGACACTTAGTCTATTATTATCTTTGTAGTAAACAAAATGTAAAAGCATGGAATTAGGAATAGGAATGTTTGGAGACGTACAAATCGATCCAAATACAGGAAATATACAAGCTCCACAAAAACGTTTACAAGAAATAATAGAGGAAATAAAATTAATGGACGAAGTAGGAGTGGACTTCTTCGGTATGGGTGAGCACCATCGACCAGATTATGCCGTTTCTTCTCCTGAAATTATATTGGCCGCTGTTGCAACAGTAACAAAAAATATAAAACTCGGAAGTGCCGTATCGGTAATTTCTTCAGCAGATCCTGTGAAATTGTATCAAGATTTCGCCACCATAGATTTAATCTCTAACGGTCGTGCGGAAATTATGGCGGGACGTGGTTCATTTATTGAATCTTTCCCTCTATTTGGTTTAGATTTGAAAGATTATGACAGCTTATTTGAAGAAAAACTGGAACTTTTATTAAACATAAACGCAAACGAAACCGTTAATTGGTCGGGTAAACATCGAGCGGTTTTGGTAAATCAATCAGTTTATCCGCGTGCGTTGAAGGAAGGTAAATTACCTGTTTGGATTGCCGTAGGTGGAACACCAGAATCGGTTCTTCGTGCAGCCCGTTTAGGATTACCGGTTATGTTTGCAATCATTGGTGGAAGCTTTAAGAATTTTACGCCATTGGTGAATTATTACAAAGAAGCTTGGTTGGCCTACGGACATAAAGAAGAGGATTTCCAAGTAGGTGTGCACATGCATGCATTCTTTGGTGAAGATGGAGATCAAATTGCTGATTGGTATTATCCTTATTACGCTAATCAGATGGATCGGATAGGAGCAAGTAGGGGATGGCCAAAATTCCAACGTGGGCAATTCGATGGTGGTCGATCACCACTTGGTCATTTAGTGGTTGGTGATGCGAATCAAGCAATTGATAAAATTTTGGAAGTGAGCGCCGATTTTGGATTAACGCGTTTTTCTGCGCACATGGATGTTGGAAGTCCAGATCACAAAGAAATGATGAAGGCTATTGAGATTTACGGTACTAAGATTATTCCAGCAGTGAAGAAAGAACTGAATAGGTAATTTTTAGATTTTTCATAAATAGTTATCCCCACTTTTGGGTGGGGATATTTTAGCTGTATTAACGTAAGAATGATTTTAAACGAATTGGATGCTCAACAATGTTCCAACGGAGGAAGAATGACATGTAGTTCGTATAATCTTTGGTATATAGGTCAT
Source organism: Taishania sp. (assembly GCA_045629585.1). GTDB lineage: Bacteria > Bacteroidota > Bacteroidia > Flavobacteriales_D > Crocinitomicaceae > Taishania. Next base: position 1,895 of record JAZQRM010000022.1, read on the forward strand.
AATTACTACTGTATAAAGGGAAATATATACCAACCCATTGTTTCCATTGCAATGACATTCCTGCAACATGTTGGGTGGTGTAAAAGAAATCCCCAACAGCAAAATCATAATACGGACGGATAAAACTTACCTTAGGTATTCCAATACTTATTCGCGTTGCAATTAATAGTTTTTTTGCTTGGTCGTTTAGATTTATTCCCATTGCGCCCAAGTTATTATCCCTTTGTGACGATGAACTTCCTGTTCGAGAATGGTACGTATTTTCTCTAAATACATCCGTATATCCTGTATTTCCACTTAGATTCATGTAATAACGATCAGTGTTGGAATTGTTCATTAAGTTGTTAGCTCCTACAAATAAACGTAGATCTAAAAAGTTATTATAATTCGGTAGCGTCAAGCTGTATCTTGCTTCAGCGGTGATTCGAGCCATTTCGGTAGTATGGTTCAACTCTCTAAGGTATGAAGCTCGAAACTTACCAGAAAGGTGATGGCCATTCATTTGGCGGCCTACTTCGTATTGAAGATATGCTCCTGCACTAACTGTTTTTACGCCTTTGTGAATGTAATCAATGATTCCTTGGAGTACGAGATCTTGATCTATGTTTGTTGATTTTTTAGGATTGTTTAGATTGATTCTCCAGTAAGGAAGAAAAGACATGAAATTCTGATAACCTTTTAGGGTAAAACCAAGTGTTGAAGCAGAGGTAAATTTGACGTGATTTAAACGCCAATTGAAGTCCGCTAAAGCTGTTAGAGTTTTTGACTTAAAGCCATACATTGGCATAACGATATATTGAAATCGTCTTAATGGAATACCGTAATTGTGCATGATTGCACCTAACTGAAAGCCATCTATTTGATTCACTCCAATTGACGGTAAAAAGTAAATCTCTTTCGTTTGATTTAGATCTATACCACTTATGAAACCTACTTTTTTTGGTTTTACAGCTGACGTCTGAAAAGCTGTTTGATTGTTGTTTAGGTAAATATCTCCTGTTTTTCTTTCGTAATCTAAAGCGACAAAGTCATAAGGAATGGATGCGTCAAATACCACTTCTTTTTGATTAGGTTCAGCAATTTGTTGTGCGACAATCTTCTTATTTTTAATTAATTGTACAAGGATAGGTCCGTCTATTTGACCCGGATTAGCTAGTTCTACGATTAACCCCTGATCTGTCTTTTTGACTTTTTTTATGCGATAATCGATGATTTTTCGAGTAGTAATAATATCTTTAAAAAACCAATCTAATTTTTTTCCACTTACTTCTTCAAATACAGCTTGCATGTCTTCTGGATAGGGATGTTGAAATTTCCATTTTTCAAAATAAACTTGCATACATTTGTCAAAAAGTTGTTCGCCCAAATAGGTTTGAAGATATAAAAGTGAGATAGCCGTTCTTTGGTACATATCTGTTCCATAATTCATCGAATGAAAATCTTCAGAATGTGTATTTAGAGCTTGTTGTACGCCTAATTGCTGTGTGAGTTGAGCTACAACTCGATACATTTCTTTGTGTGTTAATGGGAATTTTGCCGCCAATAGATTTGGAAGAAGTTGTTCGGCCATATTTAAATTACCATATTTGAGTTGCATATATCGCATTTCGTTAAATGAATTGACACCTTCATCCATCCAGCCTGTTGCGCGTTCGTTTGTACCTAAGATTCCATAAAACCAATTGTGTCCAACCTCATGAGCGATGACTAAATCTAATTCAACAGTATCGGAGCAATTACCGATGACTGTAATTGTTGGGTATTCCATTCCTCCACCAGCGGCAATAGCTCCGTCCACAGCTGTACATATATCATAAGGATAATCTCCATTCCAAAGAGAGTAGTTGTAAACGGCATCACGTAGATAATCGATGGAATTATTCCAAATTTTGAAATTAGAGGGGTAATACATGGTGTATAACTTGATTTCTCTTCCGGAATGGGGTAAAATTACGCTCCCGCTTTGAACAATGTATCCTTTTTCTGCAAAAAATGCGAAGTCATGCACATTATCTAATGTATATCTGACTGTTTTTAAGTCTTTACTAGAAGTTATCACTGGATTCCAGAGCTCATTTTCTTTGGCAATTGTAGAACGTTTTAATTTCGAAAGAGAATCGATAATGATGGGGGCTTGTTGAATTTTAGATGATAAAAATTGTTTTTCTGATTCTGTTTGTAAGTTTCCACTAGCTCCTAAAACATAATTACTAGGTAAAGTGATAGAAACATCGAATGATCCAAACTCCGAATAGAATTCACCTTGAGTTAAATAAGGCATATGGTGCCAACCATTTTTGTCGTAAACAGCTGGTTTTGGGTACCATTGTGTGATTTGGTAGGAATTGTCGTAATGACCTAATCTCGAAATCGCATTGTGTGGGATTTTTACACGGAAGGGCGTTGTTATATTAATGGATTCACCAGGGTTAAGAGGTTGATTTAAATGAATGATCACCATTTCTTGAAAAGGATCAACATAAGTTACTTTAACATCCTTTTGATTCACCTGAAAATGAAGCGAATCCATGTAACCACGGTTTTCTGTTTTTTTTAATAATTCAGTACCATATCCACCATCTTGCATACTCATTGGTGTTTTGTCTGATTTATAACCGTTTGGCCATAAATGAAAATGAATTTGATTTAAAACGTTAGGGCTATTATTTGTGTAAATCAAAGATAGATCTCCTAAAAGTTTGTTGTTTACATCATCTAAGGTCACTTGAATCGTATAATCCGTTCTTTGCTGAAAATATTGTCCAAATAATGTGGTCGAGTATAAAACTAACCCCAGTAGTAATAGTTGTTTCATTTGTTTATTTTCCTAAGTGATTTTATCTAAAGAAGACCGTGTCTAAAGTTAGATTTTTAAAAATTTAAAGTAGTGTAGTTTAGGTGAAAAGCCCAATTAATGGAGTATAACACCAGATGCAATTACTTCATTGTCTACATGAAATGCGGCGAATTGACCAGGAGTAATCCCTTTTTGTAATTCAGCAAAAAGAATATAATAACCACTTTCTTTGCGGATCAATGTACAATCTTGTAATTCTTGACGGTATCGGATTCTTACTTTACAAGGTAAGCTTTCACCTATTTCTAATTGATAATTAGGATTGACATAATGCATTTCTGATGTTGTAATCTTTAACGCAATTCGATTCAAACCTTTATGTGTATCCTCAAGACCTGAATAAACGGTATTGGTGACGGTATTTATTCCAATCACAAAAGAAGGCAATGGACGGCCTCCAATGTGCAAACCTCTTCTTTGCCCAATGGTATAATAATGAGCCCCCATGTGTTCATGCACTTTTAAACCGTCTTTTTCTTCAAATGTAAAGGGTTCTGATAAACGTTCAACATTTGATAAAGTAAAAGGAATGTTGTGGTAAGCCACCAGTTGTGGATGATCATTGGGAACTTCAATGATGTTTCCTTTTTTAGGAGAAAGTTGTTGTTGTAGAAAAATAGGTAATGATATTTTCCCAACGAAACACAAACCTTGGGAATCCTTTTTGTTGGCTGTTACAAGACCTTGTTCTTCTGCAATTCTTCTCACTTCAGGTTTCTCTAAACCACCAATCGGAAATAATGCTTTACTTAATTGTTCTTGATTTAATTGGCACAAGAAATAAGATTGATCCTTATTTGAATCGTTTCCCATAATTAAACCAAATGTTCCGTCTTCGTGTTGGACTTTTTGACAATAATGGCCCGTTGCCACATAATCGGCACCAATTTCTAAAGCAGCTTTAAGAAAAACATCAAACTTGATTTCTCGGTTACATAATACATCCGGATTTGGAGTGCGCCCAGCTTCATATTCGCTAAACATGTAGTTTACGATACGATCTTTGTATTCCGCACTTAAATCAATAACTTGAAAAGGGATTCCAAGCTGTTGCGCAATTAATAAAGCATCATTTGAATCATCAATCCAAGGGCATTCATCCTGTAATGTAACGGATTCATCATGCCAATTACGCATAAACATACCGATTACTTCGTACCCTTGTTCTTGCAACAAATAAGCCGTAACACTAGAATCTACACCTCCTGATAATCCAACAACTACTTTTTTCATAATACAAAATTACGAAATGTTTGAGAATTTGGAATCGTATTTGTAAATAGAAGGGAAGCAAATTGCTAAACGGTTTTAAATAATATTTTTTATATTAGCCATTAATGAAAAAAATCTATTTACTTTTTAATTTGTGGGCATTGAGTTCAGTTGCTTTTGGACAGTGTGAGAATGTTCATATTTCTGGTTATGTAAAGGATACAATGCGTCAACAGAGTTTTTATAACATGATGGTTGTTAATCGTACAACAGGAAAAGGAGTATTCGGACAACCCAATGGTTATTATTCGGTTTATGCGTCTGAAGGGGATAAAATCACAATTTCTGTTAAAGGTTATGATTTGATTTATTTCACAGTGAAGGCTGATGCGAATTGTCAGAGTAAACAAAACTTCATAATTGAAGGTAAACCTTTCGAATTTGAAGCTATAGTCGTTAAGCCTTTAAAAACGTTGGATCAAATTCGTGAAGAGCGTGAATCATTGGCGCTTAGAGATACGCGCAGTGTGACAGGTGTTGATGTAATGGCCTCTCCAATAACGGCACTTTATCAAGCTTTTAATCGTCAAGAAAAACACAAGGCTTTAATTGCTAAAATGCAATATGCAGATTCTCAAAAAGAAATCGTTAAGGAGCTATTGCGTGTCTATGTCGCTTATGACATCGTTGATTTACCGAATGATGAGTTTGATCAGTTTATTGATTTCTTGAATTTGAATGTTGACTTTTTGAAAACAGCATCAGAATTTGAGTTGGTTGAATATATCAAAGGTAAATACGATCACTACATGTATATGAAAGCGCAACAACCCAACTCTACACAACCACAAAATACAGATAGTAAATCGGAAAAGAAATAAAGCGTAAGGAATTTACATACTACTAAATACAAAAAAGAGTGCATTCTTAAAATGCTCTCTTTTTTGATATAATATAATTGTTTCTTATGGAACTATCGTTGTAAATATATAAGTCATAAAGATGACTAATAACACGATTCCTTGCTGAATATTTGTCTTATTGGTGTTGAATGAGATTGAAATAATAAATAGAGATAGGATCAACAATAATGTAGATTTACCATCAATTCCTAATGTAATTTCTAGTCCTGTAAAATAGCAAGTAACAGCAACTGCTGGAATGGTTAATCCAATAGATGCTAAGGCTGATCCTAAAGCCAGATTTAAACTGGTTTGTAATCGATCCGAACGTACTGCTTTTATTGCCGCCATTCCTTCAGGTAATAGAATTACAAATGCGATGATAATTCCAACTAATGATTGTGGAGCGCCAATAGCTTCAACTCCAGCTTCGATTGTTGGTGATAAAACTTTTGACAATAAGACAACAGCAATTAATCCTAACATAAGTAAAATTGAACTTACAATCGTTGTTTGATTATTTGGTGGAGTTACATGTTCATAAGGATTGTCCAATTCTTCATCATCCGTTTTAGCAAGATTTATTTTGCACTCTGATTCAGGCAGAAAATAATTACGATAGCGAACGGTTTGCATTGCGATAAATCCACCATATAGAATTAGTGATTGGATGGCAACAAATATAAGTTGAGAAGGATTGTATTGTCCGTGATCTTCACTCGTTGTATAGTTTGGTAACACGAGCGTTAATAAAGAAATAGCAATAAGTGTGATTAAAGAAGCATTAACTCCTTGCTTGATAAAAACTTGTTCTTTAAATCTTAAGCCACCGATATAAAGACAAAGACCAATGATTCCAGTTAGAATAATCATAATAGCTGCATAAACGGTGTCACGAGCCAACACGGATGGACCGTCTGTTTTTTCTGCAAGCATCAAGGATACAATTAATGCGACCTCAATGATAGTTATCGCTAAGGCTAAGATTAATGTCCCAAATGGTTCGCCAACTTTGTGGGCAATTACCTCTGCATGATGAACGGCTGATAATACAGCACTGATGAGTGCTATAGCGGTGATAATGGTTATCCAAAGGTTTTCTGGAAGTTGAGCTTGTAATCCAAGAAGGAGTATAGCTAGAATAGGACAAACCACGGTCCAAATTGGTAAATCGATGTTTAGTTTTTTTTCAAGGAAATTTTTTACCATACGCAATTTTAGATTTTCGTCTAAAATAACAAAAAAAACTCATTTTTTCGAGAAAAAAGAAGACGTAGGAGACAAAAAAAAGGCGGGAAAACCCGCCTTTTTTTAATAAGTATTAAAACAATTCTATTTAACAATTGTCATTTCATCAATTAAATTAGTTGCTCCATAAACTTTATCGATCAACCAAAGTACATAACGGATGTCACAAGTAATGGCACGTTGTACTTTATCTTCAAAGAAAATGTTTCCAGACATTGCTTCCCAGTTTCCATCAAATGTTGTTCCGATTAATTGACCATCACCATTGATTACAGGTGAACCAGAATTACCACCAGTGATGTCGTTATTCGAAATGAAGTTAACAACTAGCTTATTACGATCTTTGTCAATATAATCTCCAAAATCGGATTCTAAATATGTTTTACGCAATTGCTCATCAACGATAAATTCATCATTTGTTGGATCTTCTTTTTCAAATACACCTTCTAACGTTGTTACATAGTCATAGTTCATACCATTTTTCGGGGAATAAGGTAAAACTTGACCGTAAGTAAAACGTTGTGTAGAGTTTGCGTTTGGAGCAAACTTTTTATCTGGCATCGCTAAACGTAAACCACGAACGAATGAACGGTTTGCAACTTTCAAGTCTTCATTAGCTTTGGCAACTTCAGCTTTAGCCATTGCTGCTTCAAAGTTTTTAAGAACCGATTGAGTGAAAAGAACATTTACATCTTTTGACAATGCTTTCAAAGAAGGATTAGCTAAGAAAGCATCCATTTTTTCTTTATTGAAAAGAATTGATTTTTTCGCAGCTGCATTCATTGCTTTTTCAATTGCCGCATCAGACTTTTTAGCCAATGTAGACGAGTAATTATCCAATAAGCTAGCGTCAATGTCATTTAAATACATTTGAGCATAACGAACGATTAATTCTTTTTCCATCGCCATATCAGCCGTTTCAAAATAACTTGGTGTGCTGTTTTTTAATGCAGCAATAATACGGTTCGCTAATTCTGTATTTCCAGCTTCCATCGCATTTTTGTAAGAAGCCAACATCATCAACGTTCTTCCTGCCATTCCACCACCTGCAAATTCATTTTGGTAAGCGCGAATAACGACATATTGTTCTAACGTTTTGTGTGCGCTTTCTAAAGTTTTTAAAACGTCCTTGTATTCGTCTTTTCCATCAGCGTAAGAAGCAAATAATTTTTCCAATTCACGTTTTTTGTTAACAACGCCATTGTTTTTTACTTGAAGCATTTCACCTTGGAAGTTTTTCCAATAGTTTGCTGTGCTTGCATAGGAAGAAGAGTAACGTAAACGAACAGATACATCTGCATCCATGTGCTTTTTCATTACATCTAATTTCATCCCACGGATTTCTACACGTTTTGGTTTTTCTATAGACACCGTTTGTTCAACAGCCCAAGAACTTGAAAAACGATCCGTACGACCAGGGAATCCCATAATCATTGCAAAATCATTTTCCTTAACTCCTTTAAGTGAAATGGGTAAATGGTGTTTTGGCTCGTAAGGAACATTATCCACTGAATAGGCAGCCGGTTGGTTGTCTTTTCCAGCGTATATACGGAACATAGAGAAATCCGCAGTGTGACGAGGCCACATCCAGTTGTCTGTGTCACCTCCGTATTTACCTACAGATTGCGGTGGAGTTCCAACCAAACGAATGTCGTTAAAACGTTCCGTGATGAATAAGTAGTATTCGTTTCCATCAAAGAAATCACGAACAAAACCTGAGTATTGTGTTCCTTTTGTTGCTTCTTCCACTAATTGTTTTTCAACTTCAGCTACTTTTGCCTCACGTTGTGCTTGCGTCATTTTATCATTCAAATGTGGCATTACATCTTTGGTAACATCAGCAATTCGAACTACAAATGTTGCAAATAAACCTTTAATTGGAATTTCTTCTGAATGTTTGCGCGCCCAAAAACCATTGTCTAAGTAATTATCTTTTGGAGTTGATACATCAGCAATTGCACCGTATCCACAGTGGTGATTGGTTAAAACTAATCCGTTTCCAGAGATCAATTCTCCTGTACAAAATCCTCCAAAGGAAATGACAGCATCTTTTAATGAAGAATTGTTAATGGAATAAATCTCGTCTGCCGATAGATTAAGACCATATTTCTTCATGTCTTCATAATTACGGCCCACAAGGAATGGTAACCACATACCTTCATCTGCTTTCACAGGGGTAATTTGTAGCGTTAAAGCCGAAAGGAGTAAGAATACGTACTTCTTCATTTTAAATAAATTTACTGCTAGCTAATAATTAATAAAAAGGAAAAACAATACCTTACTACCTGCATCAAATCGTATACCTGTAGTAATTTACGTTTTTCGTTCCCAAATTTAATGATTTAAACCTATTT
>JAZQRM010000023.1:0-17941 GCA_045629585.1 Taishania sp.
GTATAAGTGAGGAGCAAATAATGGAAATACAAAATAAACTCAATCGACGTCCTCGAAAACGTTTCAATTACGAAAACCCTATATTTGTAATGGAAAAATTATTGTTTAACCCTAAAGTTGCATTTACAGCTTGAATTCAGCCATTATAAAAAATTGGATTAAAAAGTATTGGATATTCGGCTCTGTTTGTTTGATTATCTATCTCTCTTTTTTGTTTTTCGGACATTATTACACACCTATACTCCACTCAGATCACGCACTTAATGTTTTAATGGCGACAGAATATAAATGGGGTTTGTTTTATTGTTGGGGGCAAGATCGAGGAGGGACACTAATTCCATTTCTGGGATTTCTGTTAACTAAAACATTTCATCTAACACCTTTACTAGCTGTATCGATTTCCTATTATGCCCTCTTAATTGCCGGTTTCATTGGTTTTGGTAGCCAACTAAAGAATAAATCGCTTTTAGTCCCATTTGCGCTTGCTTGGTTCTTCCCTTTTCAACGTTTTATTGAAATAACAAGTTATCCTATAGGAATGAGCTATTGTTTATTAGGTTTTTCTTTGCTCTTTATTAAAAGAATAGAATTCGATAAGATTTGGTCTTTCAGAAATAGTGTCAACATTGTTGTAATTCAGCTCATTTTTCTCTGTTCAATATGGGTCTCTGATCTAGCTTTTTATTCGCTTTTAAGTATCCTTTTTGTATGTTCACTGATAGCATTGCGTTCAGCTAGTCGTTTCTTAACTCCATGGCTACTGTTATTCTGCTTGAGCTTAATTATTGATTTTTTTATCATCAAAGTTCTTAAATCTTTTGCAACAAATATTAATCATCAATTTCTTTCATTTAATTCTGTAACAGAAATCATCAATGGTTTTGGATATGTCTTGAAACAAAACATCCAAATTCTGTTTGGTTTAGAATCTCTCCTTTGCATTGGAGCATGGATACTATTCGGTTTTGTCCTTTACACATTGGTATTAATATACAAAAACCGACTGTTTTTTCTTGACAAAAAATATCTACTATTAAACATCTGTACTTTTGATATAGTGCTTGTTATAGCAATCATTTTTCTATCTAAATGGGTCGCTTTAAACGGTTATGGTAGATGGTATTTCATATCACTATATATCTCATTCACTTTAACAATCTTCTTGTTGGTTGATCATTTTAGTAAGAATGTAAAAAGATTTGTCATTCTGAGTTCCTGTCTCCTTTTAATCGTTGGAATGTCTAATTTCACTGAAGTATCTAAATCAAAAGGTGATTATGTATCACGCGCAAAAAGTATACGAGAACTTAATCAATTAGGTAACATTGGACTGGTTGGTGAATATTGGCATAGCTTAATATATTCAATCGTAAACCCTAAGCAAATAAAATCGGTAGAAAATGATAGCCACATCACCAGAAACCAAGATCGAATAAATGAAGTTTTTGATGCTCAACGAATATTCTTAGTTGGTGAAGATTGGCTAGATAGCTTTCCTTTAAACATAATCCAACATTCGGTCCCCTTAGTTAAGATAAATGCCCCTTTCTCCATTGCAGGGACAACAATTTGTCAATATGAAATAGTAAAGGAAAGATATCTGACTACCACTGACTTATCAGTAACAAATGGTCTATTAATCGACGATCATGTGCTATTTAATGATCCAACAAAAAGTTACTATTATGCCGTTTATGGACCCTACATAGTAGTACCAAAAGGGAAATATACAATTGAAATATACGCATCAACTGACTATGGAAACGAAATGATATTTGACTTGTATTCTAATGAATTGGAACAAACTATTTTTGCTACCACTCTTGACAAACTACATTATTCTAAAGAAAAACAATGTTTTGAATATTCCTTTAATCTATCACGAACCTTGCGTTCAACAGAATTCCGTATATTGAACACACAAAATAACACGTTAGTATTCAATCATTATAAATTAATCAAACATTAATTTGAAACTTTATAATACTTCGATTGTTACTTTTTAAAATACAGGTATTATACCTAAAACTATAGAAGTGTGCTAAAGAGAAAAAACTATACGCTACTCTCCGATTCGGAGTTAATTGCACTCACAAAAAATAATACGCAGTTATTTGCACATCTGTATGAACGCTATTTTGAGATCATATTCCGTTTTGTGTTTAAACGTTTAGGTGGAGATGAAACCAACGCCAATGACATCACCCAAAACACATTTCTAAAAGCTCTTCATAACATAAACAGTTACAAAGACATGGGGTATCCATTTACCACCTGGTTATATCGCATTGCAATCAATGAAGTGAATTTGTTCTATCGTTCAGCAAAAGCTTCTAAAGAAGTAGAGATTGATGTTACTTCGGTACGAAAATTGCAACATGAATTAGAAGATGAATTTGATCAAAAACAAAATGATCTGGTTGAATTAGTCCGTTTATTAAACACATTGAATGAAGAACATAAGGAACTTATAGAACTTCGATTCTTTGAATCCTTATCATTCAAGGAAATTGCGGCAATCTATTCCATCACAGAAGCAAATGCTAAAATGCGCATTTACCGTATATTAGAGAAATTAAATAACGCTTGGAGCAAATAAAATGAAGACTTTTAAAATAAAAAAAGACGATAAAGACATCCAACCTACGCAAGAGCAAATCGAACGTAATAAGGACTTCAAGCGCTTATACGCTAATTACGACAAGATGGTTAAACGTCCCAAACCGATGTATAAGGATAAGAAGTTCTTCTTCTTATTAATTCTGATATTAATCATCGCGTATTTAGTTGCAACAGAAAGTTAGTTCATTTACAGATCATTTTTACACGTTTAAACCCATATATAAAAAAAGAGTTTGTATTTTCATTAAAAAAAACGTTGAAAATATTTTGGAGATTTCTATTGCTATTAATGTGGTCTACATTCTGTGGATATGCGCAAGATATGCATTGGACTCAATTCAACTCCATTCCTCTCTATCAAAACCCCGCAAATACAGGTAACTTCAATGGTGATCTAAGATGGACTGCAAACTACCGTGATCAGTGGCGATCAGTAACACGAGCTTTTTCAACCGTCGCTGTCGGAATGGATGGCCGTATATTAAAACATAAATCGCTCTCGTTAGGAGGTTCATTTTTACACGATGTTGTCGGCGATGGATCACTACGAACATTGGAAGCATTTGTCACTGCTAGTTATCAATTAAAGCTAACAGGTGATAGTTCCCAATATTTACAATTCGGCGTAAATGCCGGAATGAACAACCGAATGGTAAACTGGAATGCCTTTAAATTTGGAAATCAATTCAATGGATTGGAATACGATCCGAATAGTTCATCCAATGAAAATTATGGAAGAAGTCAACGTACCAACTTTAATTCAGGAGTAGGTTTATTATATCATTGGGAAATCGGACAAGGTAAAAAACTAGATGTTGGATATGCTGTACATAACCTTACGCGACCGAATCAAGGATTTTATGAGGAAGTGGTTAAACGTCCTATTCGACATTTGATACATGCCCAACTAGAATGGCCACTAACCGATGAGTGGGATCTAATCCCTGGTTTTCAGTTTCAAGTACAAGCAAATTATTGGGAAATTATTTGGGGTTCATCAGCACGCCTAACATTAGAAAATCGAATGGGGAAATACAAAGCCGTCTATTTTGGTTTGTGGAATCGACCGATTGATGCAATAATGCTATCTGGTGGTGTACAATTTAACAGCTTGTACGTTTCATTAAGTTATGACATCAATTACAATAAACTCGTTCCAGCTAGTCGAACAGTTGGTGCAATTGAACTAGCTGCAAGGTATACCCTATTTCGTTTTAAGCCTAAAAAAATCAATCATCGAATATGTCCCGACTATATCTAATCGCATTCTTGCTAAGTACAAGTCATTTATTCGGACAAAATATGTTGCCGAAATACCTTCAATTTGCGGATGAACAAATGACTAAAGGAGATTATTTCTACGCAATTGATTATTATCAAAAAGCAATGGACATTGACTCCAACACAATTGATATTGTCTGGAAAATGGCCGAAGCTCAAAAAGCCTATAAAGATTACCGTAAAGCTGAATATTACTATCACAAGGTTTACAAGCAAGAAAACTCTAAAATTTTCCCTAGCTGCATACTCAACCTCGGCTTAATGCAAAAACAAAATGGTAAATATGATCTTGCTTTAGAGACTTTTAAAAAGGCAAAAAAACTATATAGTTCCGATAAAAAAGGATACTTGTACCTAAAAGCAAAGCAAGAATTAGAAAGTACGCTTTGGGCAAAAGAGAATAAAAACACCTACACAACCTATGACATGAGTCGTTTGCCAGAACCAATCAATTCCGTGAACGCTGAATTTAGCCATAGCATAAAAGATGGAAAACTTTACTTCTCCTCCTTAAGAGGCGATAGCTTACAAAAAACCGAAGAAGTTTACAGCTTAAACTATTACAACAAACTTTTTGAAGCCAATTTGCTGGATAATACATTAGCACCACTTTTCGAAACCAATGAACATACTGGAAATGGTTGTTTTTCATTGGACGGAAAACGATTCTATTACAGCGTTTGTTCTTCCGAAAACGCGAAATTTAAATGCAAAATAGCTGTTAGAAGTTTTCTGAACAACAAATGGGGTGACTCTCAATACCTCGGAGAAATTATAAACAGTCCGGACGCAACTAATACAACCATGCCAAACATTGGAAATATGGATGGAAAAGAGGTTCTCTTTTTTGCTTCTAATCGCAAAGAATCCATCGGGGGCTTAGATATTTTTTATTCCGAAATAAAAAATGGTCAACAATTTAACAAGCCCAAGGCAATAAAAAGCATTAACTCTATTGACGATGAAATAACACCTTTTTGGGATGAGAAATCAAAAACGCTGTATTTTTCAAGCACATGGTTTAACAATTTTGGAGGTTTTGATGTGTTTTCATCTACTTATAACGGTCAATTTACCCCACCCGTAAATAGTGGTCAACCCATTAATTCACCTGCTAACGATACTTATTTTTTAGTTCATGACTCCATCTATTATGTCAGTTCTAATCGTATCGGCACGCTTCATACAAAAAACCCAACTTGTTGCACAGACATCTTTAAACTGGAACGCCCTACTGTAATCATTCCTCCAACACCAAGAGAAACTTTAGCAGAGCTAAATAAGCGACTACCCGTTGTACTCTACTTTCACAACGACGAACCCAACCCAAAAACACAAGACACCCTAACAAGTTTAAATTACCTAACCACCTATGACAATTACCTACTTCTTGAAGAAGTATACAAGAAAGAATATCAATCGGGACTGAAAGGTGATAAAGCATTATATGCCTCAGAAGATATAGAAGATTTTTTTCTTGAAAATGTTAAACAAGGAGTTAAAGATTTGCAACACTTTACAACGCTTCTTTTAGATGAGCTAAAATTAGGTAATACAATACGCTTAACTGTTCGTGGATTTGCCTCCCCTTTAGCAAAAACCGAGTACAATATAAAACTGACAAAACGAAGAATATCCTCTCTACTGAATTACTTAAAAGAATATGATAATGGTATAATTCTTCCGTACTTAAAAACAGGCCAATTAAAGATAGAGCAGATTCCGTTTGGAGAATATAATGCGAATCAACTAACCAGTGACAATCCCAATGACCAAAAACAATCCGTCTATTCTAGAAATGCAGCATTAGAACGAAAGATTGAAATCAATAGTGTCACATTAGAAGGGGATCAAAATCATATTGGTCTGGATTTAAAATCTCATGTTTTCGATGCTGGGAAGCAGCAATCCGGTGAAAAAATAACAGCAACATTTGAATGGATTAATAACACCGATTCAGAGATTATGCTCGTATTAGACTACAAACACCAAGACATTAGCGCACCAACCAATGTGGTATTACCACCTAACAAAAACACACCTTTAACCGTATTTTATAATTCAGAAGGGTATTTTGGACATTCCATTCGTCAGTTAGTTTATGTAAATCCAATCACAAAAGAACGATTTAACTTGAATATCACAACTGTTTTGGAATAAAAACAGTCTTTTATCGTACCTTTGCGGTTCTAAATTTAGAGAATGAGTGAAATTACATTAAAGAAACCCACTTCTAACCGACTACAATTTATCGACATGGCTCGCTCCATAGCGATTATATTAATGTTAGAAGGACATTTCGTTGATGATTCGTTAATGGATGTGTACCGTGATATGAACAATCCAATATTTTCCACTTGGTTATTCATCCGTGGTTTTACAGCCCCCATATTCCTTACCGTTACCGGATTGGTATTTGTCTACCTACTGTTGATGAAAAATGATGAACCTTATTTCAGCAATCTTCGTGTAAAAAAAGGATTTAAACGATCAATAGAACTTGTTTTTTGGGGCTTTATTCTACAATACTATGCTTTTCATGTTTTGCAATGTATAGGTATAGGTATATTTACCATTCTCACAATTTATGGACTTTACAAAGTCATTAAAGTAATACCACTTTGGGTATACTATTTGACTGCAGGCTTATTATTATTTGGTTTTAATATGTACTTTGATCAATTAGAAAAGTACGCAGTATGGCCAGAACATGCCCCTAAATTCATTCAAAACATGTTCCACGGTCCAAAAAATAGAGCTATATTTCCTATTGCTCCTTGGATGGGCTATACTATGTTTGGTGCATTAATGGGCTGTTTATTACATGTCTTCAAAGGGAAAATAAAAAGATGGAATACCATTTTCATCAGCTTTTCCATTGGGATTACTTTATTTTTCTTTTCTAAAGAAATTCTTATTGGAATCGACAGTTTATTAGGTAGACCTTTTACATTAAATCTAGCTAGACTTGACTGGATGTACATGCGACTAGGAATGATTATAATGGTCTTAAGCTTCCTTTTAATGATAGAGATTATCATTGGAGAAGTCAAACAAAATTTGTTTTTAAAGATGGGTCAGAATACATTGACAATATACATTCTACACATGATCATTCTATATGGAAGTTTAACTGGTTTAGGTTTAAATCGTATCTTCCATCATAACTTAGGTCCTTGGGAAGTAACAATAGGAGCCGTGCTATTTATAGGCTTCTTTGCTATCCTGATCAAATACATCGATCAAATTAAAGCTAAATTAGAATTTATATTAGGTCCTATCAGAAAAGTAATGAATAAGCTTTTCTTCATCAACTAATAGAAAACATTAAAACACAAAAAAAAGCGCTATATCAGCGCTTTTTTTTGTGTTTCCTTGCAGCTTATCAACAACTACATAAAAGCTTCATATATCGCATCAAAAAAGCCTTATGGATTACTTCATGCTTATATACGCTTCTGCTTGGGTTTATAATCAGTAACAGGTTTACTTTCTAATACTGGTTTTGGCTTATAGGGCTCCTTGAAATGAACAGGTCTATAAATTATTCTTGTCCCGCATCTATCGTACACTGTTAACTTAATATAATACGACCCATAGGTTTTGTAATAATGTATATCCTTCTTCTTATCTGAAAAAACACCGTCACCAAAATCCCAAACAAGAGAATCCGCATGAGGATAATTTGCCTTTACCTGAACTTTATACTTACCCTCTTTAGTAAACTCATAATTTACATCTAAAATATTTTGATCCAAATTAAATTCACTTAGATGCTTCATCACATAAGAGTAAGCCGTCGTTTGTATAGAATAAGCGATATCTTCAGGTATATTTGAAGTAAAACCTCCTACTGGGGTTGTTCTAAATACAGCTGTATAAATACTTGAAGCAACTATATATGAACCGTATTTAGTGGGATGATGTTCATCTGCCTGATACAACTTAATATTGGGATAATTTTTTCGAACCTCTTTCCATACATTACCAACTGGCACTACAGGAATATCGAACAATTCTCCTAAATACCTGTATCCTTTTTCAATTTCAAGGGACATTTGATCATATGAACCTAGGTAATCCGAATAGGCATACCCATTTTCATACCCCCAAGTCATGTACAATAACAATTTCACACAAGGATTATTCTTGTACAGCGTATCCACGATCTGTTGAAAATAAGGCACAACACTCGTGTCAATATGCTCAGTACCAAAACTCAACTCCCGACTAAACCCTTGAAGAATCACATAATCATACTTATGTTTATTGATATCATCATACAGATCAGAACGCTCGCTATGCATTTTAAAGGTATGATTACTTTTAGCACTCATGACAACGTTTACACGATAACTTTTGGATGTCGCTAACTTTTCAAACATTACCGGCATGCTGTTCATATGCGTAAAACTATTTCCAATAAAAAGAATATTAATTGGATTCAAATCCTTTTGTCCATTCGCATACAAAGGCGAAAAGCCCAGAAGTACATACAGAAGTCTTACTATCGCGTTCCTTAATACAGACATAAAGTTTTAATGCTTAAGCGTTTTGCAAAAGTAATGCTATCTCTGTTAATTCCTCACTGCTTAAAGATAATTTAGCATTTGAGAAATTCATATCATCAATTGAATTAATAGGAATCAAATGAATATGTGCATGAGGAACTTCTAAACCGACTACTGCCACCCCTACTTTTTTACAAGGGAAAACAGATTTGATTTTATGAGAAATCATCTTTGCGAAAATCATCATTTCTCCGAGCAATTCATCATCAACATCAAAAATATAATCGATTTCTACTTTGGGGATAACCAAAACATGCCCCTTACGAAGAGGCATGATGTCAAGAAATGCTAAAAATTTATCATTTTCCGCAACTTTATAAGCTGGGATTTCACCTGATACGATTCTTGAAAATATAGTTTCCATTATCTACCAATTTCAATAATTTCAAACTGAACAATTCCATTTGGCGTTTGGATGTCCGCGATATCTCCAACAACCTTTCCAAGCAACCCTTTACCGATAGGTGAATCTACGGAAATCTTTTTAGCTTTTAAATCCGCTTCATTTTCAGCTACCAGAGTGTACTCCATGGTCATATTATTTTTAATATTCTTTATTTTAACCTTAGAAAGAATAAAGACTTTGGAATTATCAATATTGGTTTCGTCAATGATACGTGCATTAGAAATAACAGCTTCTAATTTAGCAATCTTCATTTCTAAAATACCTTGCGCCTCTTTTGCTGCATCATATTCTGCATTTTCAGAAAGATCTCCTTTATCTCTTGCTTCTCCAATTTGTACTGAAATAGCTGGTCTTTGCACCGTTTTCATGTGATGCAAATCATCTTTCAATTTTTGTAACCCTTCCGCAGTATAATAACTTAATTGTGACATACTATCTTGAATTTTAATATAAAAATTAAGAGAGCCCTTTAAAAGAGCTCTCTTACTATCAAATATATAAAAAATATATTACTTTATACTTATTGTCGCACCAAAGGTATGAACGACACCAAACATACCTGCAAAACGAGCGGTATATTCAACACCTATAGCTGTTTTATCTTTGATTGCTTTATCTTTTCCGACAAGGGCATCTACAGAGAAACCACATGATGGTCCAATTAAAGCATTCGCACGGTTTTCAATTGAAGTAACGTTACGCTCGTAAACATATCCCGCCATCAAATTGAATGCAACACCAGATGAAGCAAAACCATAATCTAAACCAATTCTAAATTGATCATAAGAGAATGAATTCGCTGTGTATCCTAAATTTAATACAAGCTTATTTGTTTCATTGAATACAAAATCCCAAGAACCTCCAATAGCTAATAACGCTGGCATCTCATATGCAGCCGTACGTTGTTCAAGAGACATTTGAGTACCATCCGAATTCAGAGGAAACGCTTGTGTATTAAATCCATCACCTTTTGGTTTCATACGACTACCAACATTACGTAATGCGATACCAAACTTCAGTTTTTCGTCTAAAGTTACGTAACGAATACCTGCATCAAAAGCAAAACCATTTGATTTAACATTTGACATAGTTTCACTAATAACCTTCACGTTAATTCCTGCTGAAATTGAACTAGAAAAAGACTGTGCATATCCTAAATTAACAATGTTAAATCTAGGTGAATAGTAACCGATATTACCTTCTGGATTTGCAACCGAAGTGATTTGTATATCCCCGTAGTTAAATCCTTGAAAGCTTACAGCAATTACAGAACTTGCCCCAACACGCTGAGCAATACCCGCTGAATTTAAAGCAACTTGTGAAAGCTCCCCCATCCAGTTCGTATGGTTAAATTTAATTTGGGTTTTATTCGTAGACGATAAACCAGCAATATTTAGAAACTGTGATTCTAAACCAGCAACACTAGAGATATTTGCATCTCCCATTGCAGAAGATCGTGCCCAAGGGTTCACCAATAAATGGGATGCTCCATTTGAACCCACACGGTCTTCGTTACCAGCTATTACTGCAGAGCTCAAAGAAAGAGCTCCACAGATCATGGCTGTTTTAATATTTAAGAATGATTTCATCTTTCAAACAACATTAATGTGATTAAATACCTTGTAAGTCAACTTGACGAACACCTATATAAGCTTTCAATACACGTTCTCCAATATCTGGAACTTCGACGTGAATCAAATAAACACCAGAAGCGACAGGTACTCTAGTATGATTGTTCAAATCCCAATCAATTGAAGTAACTGGACTATCTTTCTTGAAGGTACGTACTAATTTACCACCTGTATTAAAGATACGAACTGTACAAACATCTGGTAAATTAACTATTTTAACTTTAGTGTCTAAACGACTTGATTCGTACTCAGAGAAAGCTAAATAAGGATTAGGAACAATATTAATCAATTGCAACGCTTCAGCTAAAGCATTTTGATTATTCGTTTGAGTACGAATGTTATTCATTTCCCACTCATACATTGGTTTACCACCGTTAATTCCAGTACCAGTAAACGTTTTGTATTCCTTAGCAACTCTCAACTGAATCGTTGCATCCGTCTCTAACAAAGTACGACCAACATTCAAACGAGGATAAACGATCCACTGTAAGTTACCATACAACTGTCTAGCAATATTCGTGTTTGTTGGAGTAGTTTCCAATGATTGTAAATACTCATATACCTGTGGTAAACTACCATTTGAATATTCAGGTAAGTAATGCCCCAAATCTTGAGATTGAGGACCATTATGAATCGTTTTACTTAAAGAACCAAACACCCAAACCGGTTGTACCCCAGCCATAACGTAGTTACCTAAGTTATCTTGAATACGATTCGATGGATTCCATATCATATCGTTACCACCATCAGTTCCGAAGAAAGAGTTCTCACCAATAGCCATCTGCATGCGCATCCCTGTTTCCAAGTCAATTGCATAACCAGGGAACCATCCTAAACCGGTAGTACCTGAATTATCTGGGCGTCCCTCTTTATCAACTGATGGAGATTTACGCAAGTTACCAGCTCTAGCACCACCAATATTAAGTGTACGATCTATCCCCATTTCTACAACAGGTACACGCGTCCACTTACTCTTATCAGAAGTAATAACAATATCAACACTTGATAAGAAAGATAAAGAAGCATTATTTCTAGGTACACCAATTGTTGCACCTGGAGCATATTTTAATGGGAATAAACCACTTTCAGCATAACGAGTAACTTTAGATGGTGCAATTCCTCCTCCTAAAATACGTGCATATTGCTTAGAGTCATCAATACCTACTTCATCACTATAGATACAAGGATTCATTAAACCTGCAGCAGGATTACAGTTTTCAGTAATAGCATTGGTACCTGCTGAAATCCAGTTTAAAGGATTAATAGCATCTTCATCATTAATAAATCCTAACCAACGTTTTGAAGAATCCTTAAATATGATATTTCCAGCGAGTACATCAGTTGTACGAGAAACATACGTGTTACTAGTAGACCCTTCTGGAATATAATGTTTAGTTTGGAAAATTTCAACAGAAATACCAAGCTCTGGAATAATTTGTTCATTATTCTGACGAATCGCTACCTCTGAGTTATAAGACTCAATTAATGTTTGATCTGTTTTAGAAACATAATGATTCAAAGTCCAACGTGCAGTATCTGCAGCATTTTCAGAACCATTCGCATAATCTCTAAAGACTAAAGTAAAGTACCCACCTTTAACATTTAAAGGATCTACTACTTTAACATTGATTGGAGCACCTCCTAAATCATACGTTGGAGCATCCATCTTACCATTAGCCAAAATAGTATTTTCAGATTCCTTGTCTAACTTGATAATATTACCACCATTACCAATACCATCTAATCGTGTAACCTTTGGTGTAGTACCATAAGGAACAGATTGGAAAGTACCACCTAATTCCGGCATAGGATTATGTGGAGTAGCTGATACAGGACGAATTGCAGTTCCATCATAAGAAAGTCTTGACTCGATATAAGGAATCTTTTGACCATCTAGAGAAAGAGGATCTGCTTGATCATATCTCTTAAAGTTATTATAAGCATAAGCTACAGCAATATAATGGTACTTTTTATGATTAACCAACTTTTTATCTACCCCTAGAGCAAACTTATCTTCAGTAATACGGAAAGTATGTTTAATACCTTGATCAGCACCATTAACCATTTGACGGCCGTCCAAATAACCATATTGTTCGTTCAAAGTATAGTTAACCATCTTAGTTACACCATTTTTGACATCACATTGCGCTACTAATTGAGCTGTTGAACCATCAGCAATATCTCCTGCTGTTGCATCATCTTTAGTAACTTGAAAAATTTGATATCCTTCAAAACGGTAATAACGATCTTGTACATCCACTGGGATATTAATATCATCCTCCTCAGCATATGCCTCTTTATAGTTATTAGAACTTGGAGGATTGGTAATCATTAAGATCAACTCATTCTCTAATTCTTGAATTTCTAATTTAGGTGCCATTGGCGGATCTAAAATTTTAAAACAAGCATCAAATAAAGCTTGAGCTTTAGTATCCGCAATTTTCATACGATCTACAGAAGCACGTAATCCATTTTCTGTTGAACGACCATAAACGATACCAACTGTAATGTTATTCATCGCACCAGGCTTTAATGTAAAAGGACCGGCAGACTGTACAAAGCGACGGTCATTTGGTTGATTACCTGCTTGCTCTTCTGTCCAGCTAAATCCCGGATCAATACCATCAGTAGACCAGAAGAAAGGATCGGATTCTCCTGGGAACATATAATCCGAAACAATAGAAGTAACACCAGCAGAACCGACAAAACCACGACCTCCGAAATACATAGTTGAACCATCAGCCCAACGACCACGCATAAAGTTATAATACTGTGTATAAACAGTTGGATCCGTATAAGGAGCAACGGACTCACGGTCAAAATAAGTAAATCGACGCATACCGTAACGTTCGTTATCGATAATACCATCACCATATCCTGTACCAATACCGATATAAACAATACCACCATCTGTTTTTGCAGCAGCAACAGTAGGTGTTACCCACTGATCTGTAGCTGGATCAAAATAAGGACCAACATTATCTCTACCATCTGCATCTTGGTAAGGTCCTTCAAAAAAGTCAACTCCAATAGCAGGTGGATTATAACCATAACCTTGTTGTGCATTTTGAGTAGGGTCAAATGCCTCCCCATTATATGCATATCCTAAACCTCTCGATACATCACATCCTACATAATCATTTTCAGAAAATCCGATATCTGGATCTAAATACTGCGAGAAGAATGTATTTGTTAACGTTTGAGTAGAACGGTTAATCAACTCATAGTTATAAAAAGTCATAGAGTTAATTTCGTCTGTCGTTGCAAAAACGAATGCTTGAGCACGAATTTCCATACCAATTGGATCTCCATCTGACTCTGTATGAATATTTCCTTTGTCATTGAAAACGAACCAAATCGTTTCATCACCAAATAAAGTTACACGACGGTCAACACCACATAATACATCATCACGACCTAAAATGTCATCATACCAAGGATAATCTCCATCATTCATTGGATCATATACACCATTTTTAACTCCTGCAACCTCACGGTCAAAGAAAGGAGCTAAATAATAATCCTGAAACTCATCTGGATTACCATGAGCTGGCCAGTCTTGTAAAAGAGCTAATTCAACAGGTGTAGGCTTGGTCTCTTCTGCTTGTTCACACAAACTAGCCTCAGCAGTTGGTGAAGCAGGATTACAAGCTTCCCACCAAATAATAAATCGAGTTACTAAAGCCTTATTAATTCTGAAAAAACGATCGTACTTAGCACATTCAATATCGGTGATGTTAGCATCACCGAATGGACGAATCGTGTTATCACCAACCGGTCCAGAAGGATCGTAATTAACGTCTGATTGATAAGGTATCTGTACCGACAATGGACCAGGCCAGAAATCGTTACCACGTTGACGGAAACGAACTGCAGCTAATTTAAGCTGTCCGTTAACATCTTCTCCTCCCATCCATAAGGCTCCAGCAAAGATTGCTCTTACACCACCACCTTTAGGAACTTCATATGCAGCAATTCCTCTAGCTCTATCCTCAAACAATACACCACCCATTTCTAATAATGCACTAACACCATTAAAATCAAGGTAGGTACGCGCTACAGCCGGAGCACAAGCTGCAGATTTATTTTGGCCTTGAGCGGCTCCATGACTTACCGTCGGAGCTTGCCCAATCCCTTGTCCTTCATTTGGCTTAAGATAACCAAATGACACATTACTTAGGAATAATCCTACCCCTAAAAGTATTGCGTTTTGAATAAATTGTTTCATGACAATTCTTAACTATGAATTAAAAATCAAATTTAACACCCAAACGAATCTGGCGTGGAACACTAATATTATAAGGATTGTTCACTTTCATCAAGTAATAATCTCTATACGATTGCTCGTCCACTTGGTTTTGAATTGATGCTTGATTGTTAGCAGCCTCCAAGAAACCATCGTCATTCCAGTTACCCGTCGCACGGTACAAACCTAGAACGTTTTGCTGATTAAATAAGTTAGTTGCACGTATATAAACATTCATATACAAAGCCTTCTTCTTATCCTGGTTTTTCTTGTCTTTTACGAAGAAATTAAACGTTCTATCTAACTGCATATCCAAACGGTATTGCCAAGGTAAACTAGATCCATTTGTTGATCCATCTAAACCTTGACCAGCTCCACCTGAAATAGTTTGAGTATTAATGATTTGGGTAGATCGAGAATATGGATTTCCGGAATAGATATTCGCTAAAATATTCAATCCCATGTTTCCAAACACTTCAAAGTTTCCAATTTTTGGCCCGTTATAGTTAGTACCAGTTCCATAACGATAATCAAACATAACACTAAAAGCATGGCGCTGATCATAAGAGAAAGGGAAAATTGAACGTAAATTCGGAATTCCCGCAGCTATTAATCCTGCTTGAGATGTTGAGTTAGAACCAGTTCCATCAGCAAACTGCAAAGTATAAGCTGCAGTCATACGAATATTACCAGTTCTACGTAAATCGTAGGATAAAGTCAAACCTTTAACTGTACCAAAATCACGGTTACCATAGGTTCTATACGTAACAGGATAAGCTTCAGTAACAGATATCATTTGAACATTATCTCTTAATTCACGGTAGAATGCTTCAATTTTTATAGAAGAACTATTTCCAATAACTTGCTGGAATCCTAAAGCATAATCAATCGTAGTTTCTGGTCTCAAGTTTGAGTTATTAACTGTTACACCACGAGTTTGTATAAATTGATATTCATACGGATCAAATCTCAATCCTGAGGTAGGTCGTTTTGTCAATACATCGTAGTGAGCAAAGAATACTGACTTATCTGAAACAGGGAAAGAGAATGATATACGAGGCATTACACTCACTTGCGCTTTATAATCTTCAAATGCAGAGGCATTAATTTGCTCTTGTGCAGGATCAACCAAATACGGTGCAATACCGTTTGCTCCCTTAATAGATGAAGGATTCTCTATTGCATCTCCATTGGCGTTATACCACTGATCTCCGTTTCTAAATCCTTTAATAGCAGTTGGAGAACTTACGTTATCCACATAAACCGTATAATCATCCCCCATTGAAGTTGGAATGTATTGATCATCTAACCACTCTTTTCCACCCTGTCCAACTTGGCCACGAGCTTCACTAGCAGTATAAGCGTTGTATAACAAATACTTATCCTTTAACACCGGTTGATTGGCATCAAAAACATCCACACGTACACCAACATTGAAAATCAAATCCTTAATGGAAAATTTATCCATTATATAACCTGAAATATAAGTTGGTTGAAAAGATCCAACGGTACGTTTGAAATTACCATTCTCATCATACTCTGTGAAATATTTATCAATATCCGTTTTACCCTTTATTTTTCTACCTGTATAATCGTATCCATAATAACTAACATATGAATTACCTTGATTTAGTAGTTCATCAGCTGAGAACATATCTAAACGGAAAGTATTAGGATCCAATGCGTCAACTTGAATAAAGTCATTCCCTCCAGGATTAAGACCTAATTCCTTACGAAGATTATAGTCAAAGAAAGACTGGTTATCTCCATTACGAGCACCACCATAAACACCACCATTTTGAGCGGCATAACCTGCGTTCAAACGATCATACGTAATAACTTGATATGCATTTTGCTGAACAACAGATAAAGGTGTACCCTCTATATCAATTTCTGTAATATGGCTATTTGCAAGAC
This sequence comes from Taishania sp., assembly GCA_045629585.1. GTDB lineage: Bacteria > Bacteroidota > Bacteroidia > Flavobacteriales_D > Crocinitomicaceae > Taishania. Next base: position 16,675 of record JAZQRM010000023.1, read on the forward strand.
CACGGGCTCTCACCCACAATCCAATTGGTCCATTATCACCCGATCCCCAACCACGGTCTGTACGTTGCTCGTATTCAAACCCTAATGTTAAAGCATGATTTTTAAGTAATACGGATCCCGAACCTGTAATACGGAATTGTTGGTTACTTTGCTTATATACGCTATTATAAGGTGTACCAAAAGAAGACCAAAGATTATACACAGATGTTGGACTATAACCATTCAACAATCCATTGTTATTTAGTATTTGATCATCATTTTGAATTCGGTTCCCATTCAATTCATATACTTGAGAAGTAAAACGAGCTAAATCAGGATTCAATGCAGAAGGTGTAAAAGTAACACCGTTTTGATAAGGAACCGCCTCATTATAAATGATAGTGTTTCCTTGAGCATCTTGGCCAGTTATATATGACGTAGAATAATTAGATTCGAATTTCCCAACATAACCATAGTTAAATAAATCATACTTAAAACGATCATCGTATTGTTGCGCACTCGATTGTGAATAATCCACCATCAAAGTATAGAAAGCAGATTTGAACTTAGAAGCGGTACCTTCTCTTTCATTTTTGAAACGTTGAGTAAAACGTCCATAAACTCTCCAATCTAAAGATGTTGAAGTTCCAAAGTTATTCCAATTAAACAAAGATCCATTACGGTTGTACATAGAACTATTGTTGTAGTTCATAGATCCACCAAATGATAAAGTAACTGTTGGTCCTGTATTCACATCTATCTTTGCTTGTGCAGACAAAACTTGACGACCCGCATTCATTCGATATTTTACATTTTCAAAATCACTCGCTTTCAAGAATTGAGTTGCATAGTAAGTACCTTGACCATCACCTCTAGCTACTAATGGATTAGCCGTAATTGCATCACGAACATCTTCTTTAACACGGAAAGAACCTCCATTTAAAGGTCGACTATCTAATTCATTAAGATATGAAGCAGAGATTAAGAAACCTAAAATAGGCTTAACCTTAGCTCCAGTTGAATCTTTCTTCATTAATAAAGGCCCAGAAAGCATCCCTTCTACAAGGTTGTATGCATAAGGATCTAATCCGATAGATTTTCCATCATATCCTAAAGGATTTTTTCCTTTAATATGAAAACCAGAAGTAACCCCTTCCAACGATCCAAAGAACGTAGAAGAAGGACCACGAGTTGTAATGGATACAATCCCCCCAGTAACATCTCCATAATTTGCAGGTAAACCACCTGTAATTACAGAAACCTCTTCTAAGGCAGATTTTGGTAAGTT
>JAZQRM010000024.1:0-23561 GCA_045629585.1 Taishania sp.
TTTATCAATGATAGGTAACTCCTGATTAACACGTGCAACTGCTTCATAGAATGAAACTACTTTTTCTTGTTGATTTCCTTTTTCATCTTCGTAAATGGCAACGTGATGGTTATTTCCAGTACTCACAAAATCTACGGGAATTGGATTTCCTGCCGTATCAAGCATTAAGTTTCCTACATGATCTTTTTTATTATGCAATGCTTCTGCATTTTTCACACCTGAAATAGTTACTCGCTTAATAGAAATACCTTTTTCCTCGTTCAACCAAATTGGATTTTGTTCTAAATCAGAGAATGCTTTTTTAGCATCACCCTTAAATTCATTTAGACGCTCTTGCAAAATGCGTTTAATTCCTTCATCAATAACCTTTTCTATTTTCAAGTCAGGTCCAATTTCTTTCCGTATGGTAAAATCATCTTCTAACCAAATCAACTTTAGTTTTTCTGGCATTTCACTACCGTCTTGTAGTAGAATTGGATTTTTTGAAAGTGCGTTTTTACCTGTAAAAGCCTTTTTGGGGTCATTGTCATTTTCCGATAATCCTTGTAATAATAAAGCTCTGTATTGCGGATTAGAAACCATTGCAATTGTAGCTTCATCAAACTTAGCACTTACTTTTTCTTCTTTTGATGCATATTGTTTGATCTTTCCGTAAACCGTTTCTTTATGCATTTGTCCGCGTGGCGTTAATGCCAATTGCTTTTTGTCCGCGCCTTTAATTTTATTAATATTTCTTGTTACAACTTTGTTTTTCGCCTTATGAGAAACCAAAACAGCTTCTAAATGTTGTTTAGCAAGCTCTCTAAAATTAGGGATAGGTTCGTTAAACTTGCGTTTGCTGTTGCCTAAATAATCTTTTACTTTATGTGTTTCTTTATTTTCGATAGCTAAAACATCTTTACTGGATAGTTTTAAGTCATTTACTTGTGTTCGTGCACTTAAACTGTTGTTTTCATCTTGCACTTCTCCACGACGAGCGTTAAGGTTATTTAAGTATTGAATATAACTACGTTTTGTAAAGGCGATTGTTAAGGCATCCATTGCGTGATGGCGATGGTCATTTCGTTTAGTCCAATCCTTGATGACTTCTTTTTTATTACCGTCTTTTGTTTCTATATATTCAGTTAATCCTGCTGCTTTGTATTTAGGCAGATTTAATTCTTTCATTACATTTATTAAATCCCAATCTTCACGAAGTCTGTCTGTGATTTTACCAGATGTACTCACAACGGATTTTGTAATTTCAAATAACATTGATTTAGCTTTCTTTGCTATATACTGCGTGTCTCTCAAATCACGTTCAATAAACCCATCTCCGATGTCTTTCCCTTGTTTAAGTAATTTTTGAAGCTTCGCTTTTGAGATGCCGTTTTCACTTAAAGCAGCTAAAGCTTCAATTCTTGCTGTAAAATCAGCAATACCACTTTCTCCGTGTTTTTCAAGAATATAATCATATGCCGTTTTATTACCCTTTTCAATGTTTATGTTTCTAGGGCATAAGGCTTTATTGGAAAAACTATCATCAAATAACCTAGATTGAGGTATTATATGATCGATATCGTATTTTTTAGTGAATAGATCTTTACGTTCAATGTATTCGTTGGTATAAAGATTTTTATAGCCATTATTCTTAAGTTCTTGATATAATTTATAACGTATGATATCGTTGCGTGTTGGGTTTTTTATTCCATCTTCGCTTTGGAGAATTTTTACAATAGTTTCATGATTTGTTTTTCCAGCATTAACTTGTTTCGTTAGTTCTTCACGTTCCTTTGCACTCTTTTTTAATTCTCGTGCTAATTCGATTCGTATTTCATCAAACTTAAAATTCCGTGCTTTACCATTAGCTTCTAGTTTATCATTTTCTGTGTCAATTAATGTATTAACTACATTAACCATTTGGTTTAATATTTTTTCGACAACTGGATTTCTTAATTCATTCTTTTTAAGTATGGTCAATCGATCTTTAATAGTTCTTTTTTCGAGTTCTTCTTTTGTAAGTGAATGTTTAGAATGTCTGTAGCCAGCTAATTCACATGCTGTCGCATATTCATTTTCTTTTATGTAGACAAAAACCTTACGGATTACCTTTGTACTTAAATTTCCATAATCAGGCTGAAAGCTGATATTTCCTAGAACCTTTGCGTGTTGTAAACTAAATCCAAATTTGTCATTTAATAATTGATAAAGCAACTCCATTCCTGATTTAGAATTATCTTCTTCATACGAATATAATAAGTGCCACAGTTGATAAGATGGTTGTTCTTCAAATGCTCTACCTTCTAGTTCGGCATTAAACTCTAAAATTTCAGTGTTTATGCCAAGATGCTTAAATATGGCTGTTATCATGTCTTTTATTTCAGTTGGATTCACGTCCAAATCGGATAAAGACACTTCATCTTTATTCAGTTTTAGTTTTAATTCATTCTTAATGTCATAGCCTTCTATTTCTAAAATGGATAGGAATGCATTGTAAAGAGCTGAATTAGTATTGTTACCTTCTAATTCAGTATAATTTAATTCATGATTCTTACCGTTTTCTAATAGTTTTAGAACTTTTGACGAAGTTAGTTTACCTTTTATATTCAGTTCTGCAAATAAAGTTTCTTTAGCCTCTTGTGATAATTCAACTATTTCTTTCGTTATTTTATTCTTTAGTCTAACATTGTGTAGTTGTTGCCAAATTTTAAATTCCTGAAATAGAGGAGAAGATTTTGGAGCTACACGTAATCCTATAATTTTGTTCTTACCATTTATTACTTTTTCATTTTGTTCAAATTCACATAAACTAATTAGGCCTTTTTGAGATTTTAATCTTCGTTGGTAAAAGATTACGATATCACGTATTTCTTCTTTGAGTGTTGGAGTTAGTTGATTTTCTCTCTCTTTAGCTTGTGTTTCCCAGATTGTTTCAAATTCATCTAAATAGTCTTGACGATAAAACACTTGGTTTTTAAGTCGTGTATGAGGATTTGTTTTTAGTTGAGCGTATAGATATTGACCAACTGTTTGTTTGTTAAAATAGAGCTCTTTACTACGGTCTGAAATAGCCCCTAAATAACCAGATGAATTATAGATTAGACCATTTATTTCTGCTAAAATATAGGCAACTTCTTCTTTATTTAATGCTTTTGTTAAAGCATCTACCCGCCATTGATAAGCTTGTAATTTTTTTTCATCACGTGTGCCTTTGTTTTCTGCGGTATTGAATCCATATATTGCATAAAAAGTTTGAGATGTAACTTTTTGTCCCTTGTTTTTTAAATTATCTCGGAATGTATCAGTTAGTATTTCAGTATGATATGATTTCTGAAACTCCCATATTTTATTAAACTCAGTTTGTAAATCAGAACGATAGAAATCAGGGATTTTCTTTTTCCCTTCTTTCAGTAATTGAAGTACTAATTGCCCTGGTGTTAGTGATTCCTCATATAATTTCTTTGCAACATCCATTCCGTCAATTAACTGACCTTCCTCCGTATTATTTACTTTACGTGAACTTTTATACCCACGTTTCTTATTGATCATAAGAAGAACTCTAGCAAATTCTGATAATGAAATATGTTCAGTTGCCGCTTTGTTTCTTAGGGCGTAAGTTTCAAATGTACTGTGGTTACCATTCTCAGCCAATATTGTTTCATCTGTGATAAAACTGTTTTGTTTTAATACAGCAATTAAGCTATTTCGACGCAGTTTGTATCGTTGCAAATTTCTTCGAGCTGAACGAGCAAGTGTTCGACTAGCGTTAGTAGTAATTGGTTTTCCTTTTTCAAAATTTGTTTGTTCATCAGTAGTCAGAGGATTTACTCTAACACCAATTTTCTCTATTGATGATTGCTCATTATCTTTATCAGCTTCCTTAACCAACGCCCATCCAATTGAGTTGGTGCCTAAATCAAGTCCTAGTACTGTTTTCATATGTGGTAATGTTTTGGTCGATTATCAAAGGATTAAAGATATAATTTATATGGATAGTGAAAACACGTATTTATACCTGTTACTTGTTTGAATTTTTATTTTTATCTTCGCAAGACTTGAAAGCAAATCACAATAAGGATTATTCCGTTGTGAAAACATTTAAAGCGGGGCAACTCGCTTTTTTTATGCCCTTATTTTTAGAAAGAGTCGGTTTTCCCATTTCTTTTAAATAATTCTAGATTCGGACTTGCAGCGTGCTTTTAAACCTAATAAGTTGTATCATAACGATATAATAACACCTTTAATCTTCACCTTCAAAACGAAAAATATCGTACCTTTGCACCACAAATTTTAAGCAAGTAATAGATTTCCAACTGATCGCAATTGCATCAAAGCCTTGTTAATGCAAGGGAAATAGTGCAAATCTCATTTGACTTTAGCGCGCTTATCTATACAAAATAGAGTTATGAAACGTATTAATGAATACAAGAAGTTGTTCCAAGTTGAAAAGGAATTAGACTTAGCTGAATTAAAAGCAACTTACCGTAAATTGGTAAAACAATGGCATCCGGATAAATTTCAAGAAGGTGATCCATTGAAAGATGAAGCTGAGGTAATGGGACAAAAGATTGTAGATGGTTATCATTTTTTAGTTTCTATAGCGCCTGAAACCAGAGAAGCTAATTTAGAAGAATATACAAAAGTGATTGCTGAAAATGGGATTTATGACTTTAAACACAAAGGTTTATTGTTAGAGATTACCTTTACAGATGGTAGTGTTTATGAGTATTTTGGCGTAAAACCAGAGGTTTACAAAAAATTGATCAATGCAGATTCGCAGGTGCGTTTTGCGAAGCGTTCTATCTACACTAGTTTTATTTATCGTAAAGCTAAAAAAGCGACAGAAGAATAGTCAAAGATTCTATAGATTTAAGTCCCTTCGAAAGTTGGGACTTTTTTTTTGCATTTTTTCAGCTATTTTCAATTCAAGTGGATTATTTAATGATGTAAAATGTTAAAAACTGGAGCGTTCTTTCCTCTTGTAATTGCTGCATTTTTCTGATGAGCAGGTATGTCATTCTTAATCCATTTGTTACTTTTTGTTGAATTTATATGGAGACGGATGTTTAGCGCTTTTTTCAAATTGTTAATTTTTAGTGTTTTTAGTTGACAGTGATGTACAAGCAATCATTTTTTTATTCAAATTTGCAGCTTATTAGCACGAATGATTCAATTAAAAGCACATATTGCACGTTTATTCAGTTTGCTTGTTGTCTTATTGATAACGAGTAATATTGGTTTTAGTGCGGTTGAGTTTAACCCATTTAAAGCTAAGTCCTTTCCACAGCAGGTTCTGAATCTGAAGGATAAAGTCGTTTTTCAGAAGACCGATGATTCTGTCAATAATCAGTTATTTGCATTTGAAAAGGATCAGCAAGAATTAGAGCTAGAGTTAGATCTGTTTTTAGATGAGGTGTTCTTTGCCACAGTCTTTTATTATTTAGTTTTTAAAACCGAAAAGCAAAAGTCATTTTCCTTTGATTTACCGCTTTTAAAAAGTATTCCGCTCTGGATTACGAATTTGCAAATTCGATTATAGCATTTAGCTTCTTACAGTTTGTTTAACCACCAATACCGGAGGTTAAGACATTTTTCAATTATTTATTTTTTATATAGATATGCTTAGTAGTAGGCTATCGATCTTTTTATAATTACTATGAAATGTATTAAAGTTTTGATGCTTGTGGTATTCTCTACCTCATTAATTGCTTGCCATCAAAAGCACGAAGAACACCCAGAATCTACATTCGTGATTACTACGCCAATGGTGGCAGATACGATAATGTATCAAGAATATGTCTCTCAGATTGAGGCTTTTCAGCACATCGAGTTACGAGCCTTAGAGCGCGGTTATTTGGAGCAAATACTTGTAGATGAGGGGCAAGTTGTCAAAAAAGGACAATTACTTTTTAAGTTGAAACCTTCCATTTATCAAGCCGAAGTTTCGGGGGCTAAAGCCGAAAAGGAATATGTAGAAATCGAATACCGTACAACTAAACAATTAGCAGAAAACAATGTTGTTTCGTCCAATGAATTAGCCTTAGCAAAAGCAAAATTGGATAAAGCCAAGGCTGTTTTAGAATTAGCCAATGCGCATTTGGGATTTACTGAAATACGCGCTCCCTTTGATGGAATTATGGGGCGTTTTGAAGTTCGTTTAGGTTCACTTTTGGAAGAAGGAGAACTATTGACGACCCTTTCCAACAACTCAAAAATGTGGGTTTATTTTAATGTTCCTGAAGCTGCTTATTTGTCACTACGTATGACGAATGAGGATCAACATTTACCAAAAGTAAAATTACAAATGGCAAATGCTATGTTATTTAAGCAAGAAGGTATTATTGAGGCAATTGAAGCAGATTTTAATAATGAAACCGGAAACATCGCATTTAGGGCCACTTTTGAAAATCCGGGTCGTTTACTTAGACATGGTGAAACTGGAAATGTATTGCTGCCAGTTGAATTAAATAAAGCGCTAATCATTCCACAAAGAGCAACTTTCGAAATTTTAGATAAAAAGTATGTGTATGTGGTAGATAGTCAAAATCGTGTTCATTCACGGGAGATTGTTGTTGGTGCAGAATTACCTCATTTGTTTGTGGTAACGAAAGGTTTATCGTCTAAGGATACAGTCTTGTTAGATGGAATCAGAAAAGTGAAAAATAATCAGAAGATTAAAACGGAATTTGTGTCGGTGCAAGCTGATTTAGATGCGTTGAATCATTTAGAAGCAGAGTAGTTTTTATAACAGAAAAGTAGTAAATTATGTTTAGTCAATTTATCAAACGACCTGTTTTAGCGATTGCTTTAACCTTGTCAATTGTTTTTCTAGGGGTTTTGGCGATGTTCACACGACCCATTTCTCAATTTCCAGATATTGCCCCTACGCGTGTTAATCTTTTTATTGCCTATCCAGGGGCAAGTGCCGATGTGTTGGTGAATTCCACATTGATACCACTCGAACGTGCGATAAATGGAGTTCCCAATATGCAGTATTTGACCTCAGATGCGACTAGTGCAGGAGAAGCTACCATTCAAGTCGTGTTTGAGCCCGGAACAGATGTTAATGAAGCGGTCGTAAATGTAAAGACACGTGTAGATCAGGTAATGAATAATTTGCCTGAACTCGTGCAGTTAGAAGGGGTTATTATTACGCCGCTGCAACCAAGTATGTTGATGTATGTCAATTTATTTAGTTCAGATAAAAATGCGGATGAAAAGTTTTTATACAATTACGCCAATGTTCATATCATTCCAGAGTTACAGCGTATCAATGGGATGGGGCGTGCACAGATTTTAGGAAGTAGACAGTTTGCGATGCGTATTTGGTTAAATCCGGATCGTATGCGTGCTTACAATGTGTCAACAGAGGAGGTTTTAAAAGCAACAGGTGAACAAAGTATTATTGGTAGACCAGGTCGTTTGGGTCAAGCTTCTGGTAAAAGTGCACAATCATTAGAATATGTTCTAACTTATAAAGGAAGGTTTAATAAACCAGAAGAATACGGTGAAATTATAATCCGAGCAACGCCTGAAGGGGAGATTTTGAAACTGAAAGACATTGCAACGGTGGAGTTGGGAAGTGAATTTTTTGACATCTATTCCAATAAAGATGGGAGCCCTTCTGCCTCTATTATGTTAAAACAAAACATTGGTTCCAATGCCAGTAAGGTGATTGATGGAGTTAAAGAGAAGCTGGACGAATTGAAAAAGGATTTTCCTTCAGGAATGGATTATGAAATCAATTATGATGTTTCCAAATTTGTAGATGCATCGATCGGTCAGGTACTTCATACATTGGTCGAAGCTTTTATCCTTGTTGCGCTTGTTGTTTACTTGTTTTTGGGTGACCTTCGATCAACTATCATTCCGATAATTGCAGTGCCAGTATCGTTAGTCGGTGCATTTATTTTTATGCAACTTTTTGGGTTGACCATTAATCTTATTACACTTTTTGCTTTGGTGTTAGCAATTGGTATTGTAGTGGATGACGCCATCGTAGTTGTTGAGGCCGTTCATGCTAAGATGGAAGAAAAACATTTGTCTCCTCTAAAAGCGGTAAAAGAAGTTTTGGGAGAAATAAGTGGAGCTATTATCGCCATTACTTTGGTGATGACAGCGGTATTTGTTCCCGTAGCATTTGTTCCTGGTCCAGTTGGGGTCTTTTATCGACAATTTTCGATTACCATGGCCAGTGCGATTGTTTTGTCAGGTGTTGTCGCGTTGACTTTAACTCCTGTATTATGTGCAATGATTTTGAAAAACACACATGGGCAAGCCAAAAAGAAAACGCCGGTTCAACGTTTCATTGATTGGTTTAATCGTGTTTTTGATGGTTTGACGAATAAGTATACGGCTTTATTAAAGCTTATTGTAAATAGAAAGGTTGTTACATACGCGATATTGCTAGCCTTTGGAGTTGGAATTTTTGTGGTCAATAAATCTTTGCCTTCTGGTTTTATTACGAATGATGATCAGGGGATGATTTATGCAATCGTTCAGACTCCACCAGGAAGTACTTTGGAGCGAACCAATGAAGTTTCTAGGCAATTGCAAAAGATTGCATTAAATATTGAAGGTGTACAGTCGGTAACTTCATTGGCTGGATATGAAATCTTGACGGAAGGGCGTGGTTCTAATGCGGGAACGTGTATCATCAATTTAAAAGATTGGTCAGCGCGTAAAAATAGTGCGCATGATGTGATTGAAGAATTGGAGAAGGAGACCAAACGTTTTGGGGCCGTTGTTGAATTTTTTGAGCCTCCAGCTGTTCCAGGTTATGGATCTTCAGATGGAATTTCGCTGCGCATGCTTGACAAAAGCAGTTCTACAGATTACCAAGAATTTGATCAAGTGAATAAAGATTTCATGGAAGCGTTGGGGAAAAGGAAAGAATTAAGTGGTCTTTTCACCTTTTATGCGGCTAATTATCCACAATATGAGTTGGTGATTGACAACAGTAAGGCGATGCAAAAAGGTGTGTCTATAGGTACAGCAATGGAAAACCTTGATGTGTTAATAGGCTCGACTTATGAGCAAGGTTTTGTTCGATTTAACACTTATTTCAAAGTCTTTACTCAAGCCGACCCTGCATATCGTAAACTTCCATCTGACATTCTCAATCTGTATGTTAAAAATGATCAAGGACAGATGGTTCCATATTCTGCTTTCATGACGATGAAGAAAACCATGGGGCCAAATGAAATTACGCGCTTCAATTTATATACTTCTTCTTCTATTAGAGGCGTTCCTTCACAAGGCTACACTTCAGGAGATGCAATTAAAGCTATTCAGGAGGTTGCAAAGGAAACTTTACCAAATGGTTATGATATCGCATGGGAAGGACTTTCGTATGATGAAGCTGCTCGAGGAAATGAAGCTATTTATATTTTCGGGGTGGTCGTTCTATTTGTTTATTTGGTCCTTTCCGCTCAGTATGAAAGTTTTATTATCCCTTTGGTGGTTATTTTTTCATTGCCTGTTGGTGTTTTTGGATCTTTCTTTTTATTAAAAATGATGGGATTGGCCAATGATATCTATGCACAGATAGGGTTAATAATGCTGGTCGGTTTGCTCGGTAAAAATGCAATTCTAATTGTTGAGTACGCTGTTTTGAAACACAAAGAAGGAATTACAGTTCTTGAGGCCGCGATTGATGGCGCAAAAATGCGTTTTCGACCGATTTTGATGACTTCATTCGCTTTTATTGCTGGGTTAATTCCTTTGGTTATGGCACATGGACCAGGCGCTGTTGGTAACCACACGATAGGTGCTTCCGCAATGGGAGGGATGTTGTTTGGGACCTTTTTTGGTGTAATAGTAGTTCCAGGCTTATATTACATTTTCGGCAGTATTGCCGAAGGTAGGACCTTAATTAAGGACGAAGACGATTTGCCTTTGACCGAGAAAATATCACATGAGTTAAACGATTAGAAAAGTTAAAATGATGTATAAATGGATCGGAGGGTTGTTAGTTGTAGTTCTACTAACAATCAACAGTGGATGTAAATCCATTCAGTCAATAGGACAAAGTGCCAAACAGGTGGAACTGAAAGTGCCCAACCATTTTGGATTTAACGATACCGTGGTATCTTCTTCCAGTCAAGAGTTACTCAGAAACCAATTTTTCACGGATACTTATTTAGTTGCTTTAATTGATTCTGCATTGGCTCATAATCAAGAGTTGAATATCTATGGTCAAGAGATTTTACAAGCCGAAAGTGAAGTTCTGGCAAAAAAAGGTGAAATCTTACCTACTGCTGGATTACAATTAGGAGCAGGAATGGACAAAGCGGGAAAGTATACTTTAAATGGAGCGGTAGAGTCCCAGTTGGAAGTTGAACCTGGACGTCATTTTCCTCACCCTGTTGGTGATTTTAGAGTAGGAGGGTATTTCTCTTGGGAGGTTGATATTTGGAAAAAATTAAGAAATGCTAAATCTGCAGCAAACTATCGTTTTCTGGCTTCTGTTGAAGGGCGTAACTTTCTGACAACCCAAATAGTGAGCGATATTGCTTCTGCTTATTATGAGTTAATAGCACTGGATGATCAATTAAAAATCATTGACAAAAATGTTGTGTTACAGCAAAATGTTCTTGGTTTGATTAAGCAACAAAAAGAAGCTGGACGTGTGAGTCAATTGGCCATTAATCGTTCAGAAGCACAAGTGTTAAATACGCAAAATTTAAGATTTGAAGTGTTACAACAAATTCAAGAACGTGAAAATGAAATTAATTTTTTAGTTGGACGTTTTCCTAAGAAAGTAGAACGTTATTCAGACGGTATTGATAACATTCAATTCCCTTTTTTAAGTGCAGGTGTACCTATCGATTTATTGAGTAGACGAACAGATATTCGAAATGCAGAATTGGAATTAGAAGCCTCTAAATTGGATGTAAAAGTGATGAGAAGTCAATTTTTTCCAGATTTACATATTGGTGCTAATGTAGGTATGAATGCCTTTTCACCACGAGTGTGGTTTAATCCCCAGTCTTTATTGTACAATATGTTAGGAGATTTTATGTTGCCTTTAATTAATCGAAAGCAACTTAAGGCGGATTACAAAATGGCTACAGCGCAACAAAATAAGGCGGTTTACAAGTATGAGCAGACTTTATTAAAAGCGTTCATTGAGGTAACCAATCAGTTGGCAGGGATTTCAAATTATTCAGCAAGTTATCAAGTGAAAGGCCGCGAAACGCAATTACTTAATGAATCGATTCAAATTGCAGCGAGTTTATATAATTCTGCCCGTATTGATTATGTTGAAGTTTTGTTGACACAGCAAGAAACCATTGAATCTTCCATCGAATTAATTGAAATTAAAAAGAAACAACTTAACCGTCAGATTGATCTTTATCGTTCTTTGGGCGGAGGATGGCGATAAATTTAGATGGTAGAAAGTCGGAAGTCGATGGCCTTGGTCATCGGCTTTTTTATTGTGAAAACTTAACTTTTTTGGTGTGATAGCAGTAAGTTATGCATGCTTTAAAATGTTTATCTTTGTTTTTCTACCTTTCAAAAATAATTGTTCGAACCTATCTAGTACTACAAAGACCATTCATCGCTTCTTATGATAGCGGTATATAGCATTTCACACAAGTGTAGTTCTGTTGATAGTAGTAGGATTGTATGCATTGACGAGGTTGATGCGTTCTTTTTTTGCTAAGGTGCTGTTTAAAGTAAAAGTTCAATTTGTTTTTTATAAAGACTTTTGCTGAAGTAATCGTATGGTACCGTGCGGAATTGGTCTTATTTCAGTGAAGGAATAGTAGGATAAATATTGGTCAGTTTGGAATAATTAACGTAAACGGAATGGGGTTTATGAATTTGAAAACGAACTGTAAAAGATTAATGTTTTGAGTACTATTAGGTATTAAAAAAGTCCTCTCGATATCGGGAGGACTTTTTTAAGTTATTGTAATTCTGTCAGATTGGAATAAATTCCTTTTTCTTGAAGAAGATTTTCATGTGTACCACTTTCTGCTATTTCTCCCTCATTCATTACAATGATACGGTTAGCATGTCGGATGGTTGATAGACGATGAGCAATCACTATTGATGTACGATTTTCCATCAAATGATTTAAAGCCTCTTGCACCAAACGTTCAGATTCATTATCTAATGCAGATGTTGCTTCGTCAAGAATTAAGATTTTAGGGTCTTTTAATATCGCTCTAGCAATGGCAATACGTTGTTTTTGTCCACCAGATAATTGTATTCCACGATCTCCAACTTCGGTTTCAAAACCATCCGGGAAGGTTTCGATGAATTGGAGTGCATTTGCTTTTTTAGCAGCTTCTTTTATTTCTTCAAGTGATGCTCCTGGACGGCCAAATGCGATGTTTTCAGCAATGCTCCCTGCAAATAGCATAACTTCTTGTGGAACAATTGCGATATTGCTTCTAAGGTATTCTAAGTCGATTTTAGAAGCGTCCATTCCATCAAATGTAATTGTACCATCTGTTAAAGGGTATAATTGGAGTAATAAAGATGCAATGGTTGATTTACCAGCCCCTGATTGCCCAACTAAAGCGATTGTCTCATTGGGTTTAACTTCGAAACTAATGTTTTTAAGTACTGTGATGTCTTTTCTTTGAGGATAGGCAAAAGCAACATTATTAAAGGAAATATTACCGTTAATAAGTGGTTTTTCTGTCCCTGTATTTAAGATCTTTTCTGTTGGTTGTTGGATAATTTGCATTAAATTATCTGTCGCTCCGATTGCCTTTTGGATACTTGCATAAAATTCGGGTAATGACCCAATCGATGCTCCCATCAATATCGTGTACATAATAAATGAAGTAAAATCTCCCATTGACATTTCAGGATTGGGTCCTTGCGTTAATTTAACACCTTGCCAAATGATAAATACAATTCCACCAAACACACAGAATATGATAAACGAAACGAATAAACCTCTCCATTTTCCACTTTTTATATTCAAATCACTAATATGTTCGGATGATTTCTTGAATTTTGCAATCAACAAAATCTCATTCGTAAACGCCTTCACATTTGCGATCCCCACCAAAGCATTTTCTAAAATTCCATTACTTTCAGCTGTAATGTCTTGTGCTTTTGTAGAGAGTTTCTTAATGTAGCGACCGAAGAAAACTGCAAATAAAGCAACAACCGGAATTGTTCCAAGCATGATAAGTGCTAATTTCCAAGAGAAGGAGAAAAGCAAAATTCCACCAACTAATATAATCACGATTTGTCTAAAAAACTCTGCAATTGTGGTGCGCATTGTTTCTTGAATTTGAGTAATATCATTCGAAATACGACTGGTTAACTCGCCCACTTTATTTTGATTGAAAAAATCATACGGCTGATAGATTAATCGTTCAAATGCGTCATTTCTAAGATCTCTTAAAGTTCGTTCAGTTACCTTTGTGAATAGATCGACACGGAAATAAGAGAAAAATGATTGAAAGAAAAATAAAATAAGTAAAATTAATGCGACATGATTAACATTACTCATGTCAATGGTCATGTTTCCAATTTCTAATACATTTTGTTGGTTTCCACCGGCTAATAGTTGTCCCATAAAATAAGGGAAGATAACACCTGCAGATGAGGATAGTGCTAGGAAAACCCAACCAATACCAAACAATAGTGAGTAAGGCTTTAGGTAAGAAAATATTCCTTTAGCATTTTTTACGGTTTCTTTCGAAAGTTTGATCTTTTCGGTTTTATTTCTTTTTGGAGGCATTATTATGACTAATTTTAAAGACAAATATAAAGTTTATACAAAGGTTTGTGGTCATATATTTGTCATTAATCAATTAAAATGTATAATTTTGTCACCGTTAGACGATGATTTCAAAGAATTGAAAATTATTTAATGCAAATGTTTTGTGTTTTGTAAAAATCAATTATCTTTGCAGTCCGAATTTTTGAGAAAAAAAGCAATAAAGAAATAAATCATGAAAAGAACGTTTCAACCATCGGTAAGAAAAAGAAGAAACAAGCACGGTTTCAGAAGTAGAATGGCTACTAAAAACGGACGCCGTGTATTAGCAGCTCGTCGCCAGAAAGGAAGAAAGAAATTAACAGTTTCTGACGAAGGTATGCATAAACGTTAATTCTTTGTAGGAAGAAACGTTAATGATGAAATTGACCGATATCCAATAGATATCGGTTTTTTTTGTGCTTTACATCTTTGAGATTATAATCTAATCAAAAATTGATTAAAATATTTGCTAATTATAGATAGGTGTCGTAAATTGAATGGAAAATATACGATATGCTAGTAAAAACATTCAGCAGTGCAGTTAATGGAATTGCAGCGACAACCATTACTATCGAAGTAAATATGGGTAGAGGTATTAATTTTTACATGGTTGGCCTGCCTGATTCGGCTGTGAAGGAGAGTCAATTAAGAATTAAAGCCGCTTTTCTTAATAATGATTATAAATTTCCTGGTTTTGAGATAACGATTAATATGGCCCCTGCTGATATACGGAAGGAAGGTTCTGTTTTTGATTTGCCAATTGCCATTGGTATTTTAGCAGTCAGTGAGCAGGTTAATTGTGAGACCTTGTCTGACTTTTTGTTGGTCGGCGAACTAAGCTTAGATGGGCGTTTAAATGGAGTGAAAGGTATTCTGCCAATCGTCTTGCAAGCCAAAGATGAAGGTTTTAAGGCGGTGATTGTTCCAAGTGAGAATTGGGAAGAAGCAGCGGTTGTTAGCGGAATAAATGTTTATCATTTTGATCAATTAAAAGCAGTGGTTGACTTTTTGAACGACGTGCAATCAGTTGCTCCTGTTTTTATTAATGTGCTTGAGCGATTTGAACAATTAGCTTTTGACGAAGGTGTTGATTTTAAAGATGTAAAAGGACAACAAAATATTAAAAGAGCCTTTGAAATAGCCGCCGCTGGTGGGCATAACGTTGTTTTAATAGGTCCTCCTGGTGCAGGTAAATCCATGTTAGCTAAACGTTTCCCTACAATTTTGCCTCCAATGACCTTGGAGGAGTCACTTGAAACCACAAAGATTCATAGTGTTGCGGGTAAGGTAAAAGGTAAAGTTGGTTTAGTGACCCAGAGACCTTTTCGAAAGCCCCATCATTCTATTTCTGAGGTAGCGTTGGTTGGTGGCGGTACTTTTCCCCAGCCAGGGGAGTTTTCATTGGCTCATAATGGCGTTTTATTTTTAGATGAATTACCTGAATTTAAGCGGAATGCATTGGAGGTAATGCGGCAGCCTCTAGAAGATCGTATAATTTCTATTTCTCGCGCTAAATATTCAATAGATTTCCCAGCAACCGTTCTCTTGATCGGTGCGATGAATCCCTGTCCGTGTGGATATTACAATCATCCTGATAAGGAATGTACTTGTAGTTCTGGAACAATTCGAAATTATATGAATAAAATCTCGGGGCCTTTGATGGATCGCATAGATTTGCATATTGAAGTGACTCCGGTTTCCTATTCTGATTTATCATCTAAGGTGGAAACTGAAAATAGTGAATCAATTCGTGGACGGGTTATACGGTCACGACAGACGCAAACGCAGCGCTTTAAAAGTATGCCGCAGATTCATTGTAATGCAATGATGGACGCGCCACAAATTCGTGCTTTTTGCTTGCTTGATGAAGCAGGAAATAAATTATTACAGACCGCTATGGAACGTTTAGGCTTGTCTGCTAGAGCTTATGATCGTATTTTAAAGGTTGCGCGTACGATTGCCGATTTGGACCAAAGTGCAGCCATAGAAACGAAGCATTTGGCCGAAGCTATTCAGTATCGTTCATTGGATAAATCTGATTGGATTAAGAATTAGTCTTTTCTATGTGTGAGTGTGCTGTTAATTAATGTCAAGTAATTTGCTTTAACGGTTCAATTGATGAATTTTTGTCTTTTATTTCTTATCTAAATTGAATTATGAAAAGTGTTTTAAGTTTCTTGTTTATATTATCCTTCTTTTTTTCGTTTTCACAAACTGATTATAGGGAGAAGTTCGTTTTCGGAGCTAAAGCAGGAGTTAATCTTGCAAGTATTTATGATGAAAAGGGGGAGGATTTTATAGGTAAGATGAAAGGTGGTTTTGTCGGTGGAATATTTTTTACCATTCCGATTGGCAAGTTTCTAGCGATTCAACCAGAAGCAACATTTAGTCAGAAAGGTGTAAAGGCGAATGGATCCATTTTTAATGTTCCTTATAGTATGAAAAGAACCTCAAATTACATTGATGTTCCTGTTTTACTAGCTGTTAGACCTGCTGACTTTATAAGTATTTTAGTAGGACCTCAATTTGCATTTCACATTTCGAGTAAAACCTCAGGTAGTTTAGGGGCGCTAACAGCAGAAAGTCAACAAGCTTTAACTAGTCAGGAGGCACGTGGTTTTGTGTTAGGAGCACATGTCGGTTTAGATATTAATATTAAAGGAATTGTCATTTCACCTCGTGCTACTTGGGATTTACAAAATAACAAAGGGGATGGGACTTCTACAGACCCTAGTTTTAAAAACTTTGTGTTGCAATTTACGTTAGGATATCGTTTCTAATAAATAGTCAGAAGGTAGTTGAGATCCGTATTGGTAACGATGGATACGGATTTTTCGGCTATCACTAGAAATGAATCCGCAAAGTTTTGAGCTACTTCGATGTCATGGGTTGAGATAATGATTATCTTGTTCTCCGTCATGGCAAATTCTTTTAAAAATTGATAGAGTAGACGCTTATTCTTTGGGTCTAAAAAGGAAGTCGGTTCATCTAAAAGCAAAATGGAAGTGTCTTGTTGTATGGTTTTAGCAATACATACTAATTGTTTCTCTCCATCACTTAATTGATTCAGATAACGATTTTCAAAGCGCTCTAATTTTAAGGCCGCTATCGCTGGGTTTTGAATAGTATTAGGACTTGTTATTTTTCCAAATAGATTCATCAAAGGTGTATTACCTAGGTGTATGAAATCTTTAACTGTTATGTAATCTACTTGAGGAATTCCTGTTGAAAGATACGCTATTTTTTGTGCACGTTCCATAGTGCTATACGACTCAATTTCATTTTTATCAAAGAGTATATTTCCTTTTAGGGGTGGAATAATACCAAAAATTGTTTTTAAAAAGGTGGATTTACCACTGCCATTTGCACCCACTAAAAAGTACAAGCCTGGAGTTATAGTCGAGAAGTTGACGTGAACGCTGTTGTCTTGGCTGTATCCAATATGTACATTTTTAAACTGCATTAGGCTAACTTTTTAAGGATGACATATATGATGAATGGGGCGCATAAAATCGCGGTTAAAGCATTTAGCGGGATTGCAAATGTAGAAGCGAAATAGAGAATGATTATGTCAGAAACAAGTAAAAATAAAGCACCCAAAACGAGTGTGTAAATGATTAAAACTTGATGATTTTGCGTTTTTAATAGCAAACGTGTTAGATTTGGAATAGCCATTCCAATAAAAGCTATGGGGCCGCAGTATGCTGTAATAAGTCCTGCTAGTAAGGCTGCAATACCAATGGCGATATTTCGTGTTCTTTTCGTGTTTATTCCTAAATAAGTCGCTTGTTGTTCTCCTAAAGCGAAGGCATTAAGATCTCGAATCAATAAAAAACTAAAGCTGACCAAAAGTATAAAGCCACCTAAAAGATATGGAAGTTGTTGTAATTGTACATTCTGTAAACTTCCCATCGTCCATAATGTGAATTGACGTAGGCGTTGTGCATCAGCATACGATTGAAGTAAAGTGATTGCTGAACTGGTGACACTACCTATAATGATACCGATTAATAACAGTGATAAATTCGTACGGATATAACGAGCTGTAAAAATGATTATCAAAGCAAAAACTAAGGCTCCTGTTAAGGCCATGCCTATGATTCCAAGTTCAGTCTGAAAGAAGGTCGCTCCTGATAAAATACCTAACGCAACAACCAAGCTTGCTCCTGTGTTAACGCCTAATATATTGGGGTCGGCAAGAGGATTGGAAAATATATTTTGCATCAGTAAGCCTGAAAGTGATAATCCGGCTCCGGCAATACATGCCGTTATCATTCTAGGAAAACGAATTTCACGAGTGATATAATGTTGCATGTTTGACGAGTCATATGTAAAAGTACTATCCCAAATAGTTGACCACTCAATGTCTTGATTTCCAAATGAAAGGTGGAGAAGCATCAAGATAAAGAGAAGGCTAATAAGAAGTGTAGTTCTAATAGACACGTTATTTTATTTTTTTATAAAAGTAAACACTATCTTTTAGTATGGACTGATTTGGATGGGCAATTTGTATTAAATCACTCAATAAACGGTCCGGGTAGACTAAACTATTTTCCCAGAAATAATTATTATCATGCGAAAAACCATAAATTGTGTTTAATTCAAAGGCCGGAATTAAGTAGGCTCTTGGGTTACTTTGTAATAATTCTTTTTTAGTTGACACTCCTGGATTTATCCATAATTTGGAAGCCTGATTATCGGATAGAACTTGTTCAAGCGTGAGTGATAACGTTGTTTTACCTGCTATATCTTTATAACGATAGTCGATTTTTGCGTCTTTAAGTAATTGGGCTGCATAACTATCTTTCGCGGGTGTATTCCAGTATTCACCAAAGATATTCCCACAGATAGTTTGTTCCGATAGGGGGAGATTCGCCACTTGCTCTTTTAAAGAATGGTAGTTTTCTGCAATTTTGGTGAATTGTTCAGTTGCTTCTTTCTCTTCTCCAATCAAAAAACCAATTGCTTTAATCCATTCGGCACGTGCTAAAGGAGTGAGCTCTTTCCAATCTTGATTGGGAAAGGATACAATGTTTTTGTCTGTTAGGAGTTTATGTTGTGCCAATTCAGGGGTGTAGGCGCTATGAATAAGTAATTGCGTCTTTGCAAAGTAGATTTGTTCTAAGGGTAACTCGCTCTCGTTTTGGATCTGGATGAGGCTTTTTTCTTTCTCAGTGATTACTGAATTATGAATGTACTTGGCCGGTGGTGTCCCAATGATCAGTTGCAGTTGGTTTAAGGCGTTTAGCATACCAATATGTGTAGTTGACAGTACAATCGTGTTGGGATGGTTAAGTGCTTTGCTACGGAAGATTTCTTTTCCTGTATCCGCATCGTTAACCACAAGTTCAGTTTCTCCATCCTTATTCATTTCGAAATGGAAAAATTCGGCATGTTGAGGTTGTGCTAACGTCGGATTTGGAGCCTTTGGGGATGCTTGTTTATTGGAACAAGCTAACAGTGTTAAAAGGAATGGTAGAAACAGTAAAAACTTCATGATGTAAAAATAGGGCTAAAAAAAATCTCGGTAAAATGAATTACCGAGATTTTTAAATATTTGAGTTGCTAAATGATTATTCAGCGATAACTTCAAATTTGAAAACAGGTGTGATACCTTTGTGTAAGTTTGCTGTAGCTTCAAAAGTACCAACTTCTTTGATTGGTTCGTTTTTGATAACTAAAGACTTACGGTCGATGTCAATACCTTCTTTCTTTAAAGCTTCAGCTAATTGTACTGTATTAACTGAACCAAAGATTTTACCGTTCTCACCAGCTTTAGTAGTGATTTTAACAGTTAACACTTCAATTTTAGCAGCTAATTCTTGAGCTTCAGCTAAAATTTTAGACTCTTTGTGAGCTTTTTGTTTCATGATTTCTGCGTGTGCTTTCTTTGCAGATGCAGTCGCAAGAATTGCGTAACCTTGAGGAATCAAGAAGTTACGTCCGTATCCAGGTTTAACAACAACTGTGTCGTTTGCGTAACCTAATTTGTCTACGTTTTTCTTTAAAATTACTTCCATTGTACTAATTTTTTTTGATTACACCAATGCTTATTTCAACATGTCAGCAACGTACGGTAAAACCGCGATGTGACGTGCTCTTTTGATTGCTTTGTTAACTCTCTTTTGGTATTTTGCAGATGTACCAGTGATACGACGAGGTAAAATTTTACCTTGCTCGTTAATCAATTTTAACAAGAAGTTAGCGTCTTTGTAATCAATAAATTTGATACCACTTTTTTGGAAGCGGCAGTACTTATCTTTTTTGATTTCGATGTTAATCGGAGTCAAATAGCGAATGTCGTTTTGAGCCATTTTAATTAAATTTAAATGTTAATAAATTAAGCTTGAGCGTTTTTTGCTCTTCTTTTTTCTGCGTAAGCAACATGATCTTTCTCCATTTTCACAGTCAAGAAACGCATTACACGCTCGTCACGCTTCATCATCAATTCGTAATCTGCTACTACATGACCTTCTGCTTGGAATTCTACTAAAAAGTAAAAACCAGTTGACTTTTTTTGAATTGGGTACGCCATTTTACGTAATCCCCAGTTCTCAGAGTGCTTAATTTGTGCTCCGAAGTTAGCTAATTCACCTTCGATCTTTTGCACTGCTTCCTTTGCCTGATCATCAGACAAAACGGGAGTTAAAATGAAAACAGTTTCGTATGAATTCATAAAGTTAATTATTAATGAATAAAATTTGAGGTGCAAAGGTAACTATATTTTCTGAAAACCAAAGTGTTTTTAATAGGAATCTTAAAGAGCATCTAAATGATGCCAATCTTTTTATTGTGTATGTATTGTGCTGAAATAATTGAAGAATATCCCTTTTGCTGGATGCTTTACGCTTTACCATTCTTTTGAATCATTCTAAATTACGAAAATTCGTCAAGGTTTATAAATGCGTTTTTTATTCACTCAAATTGACACTTCCTTTTTTAAGGCTTGGTTTATTTATTGATTTTATTAGGTGTTAGCGGTTTTTTAGGACAAATCGAGTGGGTTTCGATAGCGGGTCTATGTTGTTAAATAGTTGTGAGATTGAATGAAGTAAGCATTTGTTTACTTGACTTTATCTACTTTGATTTTGTACTTTTGCACTATATAATACAGTGTAATTTAAAGTGTATAGATTGTTGTATTGGTAAGGAATCGAAATAAAGCGTTTTTTCTTTTTCGGTTTTCGAGCAGATTTGTTAATACAATGAACTCTAATCCTGCTAATGAATGGTCTTTGACATGGTATATTGCTAATTATTTAGTTACAAGAATATTTAAATTTGAAAGGTTCTATTATGAATTTGTACAACGAATATCTTCAAGAAATTGAAGAGAGAAAAGGGCAAGGGTTGAACCCTAAACCAATCGATGGTGCTGAGTTGATTGCTGAAATCATCGAACAAATCAAAGACTTAGGTAATCCTCATAGAGAAGAATCCGTAAAATTCTTTATCTACAACACATTGCCTGGTACAACCCCAGCGGCGGCGGCAAAAGCAAAATTTTTAAAAGAAATCATCCTAGGTCAAGAAAGCGTAGCTGAAATCACACCCGATTTTGCATTCGAATTGTTGTCTCACATGAAAGGAGGACCTTCAATTGAAGTTCTATTAGACTTAGCTTTAGGTGAAAACGAAGCGATTGCTAAACAAGCTGGTGATGTCTTAAAAACTCAAGTTTATTTATACGATGCAGATACGAAACGTTTGGCTGATGCTTATAACGCTGGTAACGCAATCGCAAAAGATATTTTAGAGAGCTACGCAAAAGCGGAATTCTTTACTAAATTGCCAGAAGTAGCAGAAGAAATTAAAGTAGTTACTTACATCGCTGCTGAAGGTGATATCTCTACCGACTTACTTTCTCCAGGAAACCAAGCACACTCGCGTTCTGACCGTGAATTGCACGGAAAATGTATGATCACTCCTGCAGCTCAAGCAGAAATTGTAGCGATGAAAGCCGCAAATCCTGATGCTTCTGTTATGTTGATCGCAGAAAAAGGAACAATGGGTGTAGGTTCTTCTCGTATGTCAGGTGTAAACAACGTGGCATTGTGGACTGGTAAACAAGCTTCTCCATATATTCCTTTCGTGAACATCGCTCCAATCGTAGCAGGAACAAACGGAATCTCTCCTATCTTCTTAACTACAGTTGACGTTACTGGTGGTATCGGTATCGATTTGAAAAACTGGGTAAAGAAAACAGATGCGGAAGGAAACGTTGTTCGTAACGAAGCAGGAGATCCAATCTTAGAAGAAGTTTATTCTGTAGCAACAGGAACAGTATTGACAATCAATACTAAGACTAAGAAATTATACAATGGTGACAAAGAATTGATCGATATTTCTCGTTCTTTGACTCCTCAAAAAATGGAATTTATCAAAGCAGGTGGTTCTTATGCTATCGTATTTGGTAAGAAAATTCAAACATTTGCAGCACAAACTTTAGGAATCACTGCTCCAACAGTATTCGCTCCTTCTAAAGAAGTTTCTATCGAAGGTCAAGGTTTGACAGCTGTAGAAAAAATCTTTAACAACAACGCTGTAGGAGTTGAGCCAGGAAAAGTGTTGCACGCAGGATCTGACGTTCGTGTGAAAGTAAACATCGTTGGTTCGCAAGATACTACAGGTTTGATGACAGCGCAAGAGTTGGAATCAATGGCTGCAACTGTAATCGCTCCAACTGTAGATGGTGCTTACCAATCAGGATGTCACACAGCATCTGTATGGGACAAGAAAGCGCAAGCAAACATCCCTAAATTGATGAAGTTCATGAACGACTTCGGGGTAATTACAGCACGTGACCCTAAAGGAGTTTACCACTCAATGACGGACGTTATCCACAAAGTATTGAATGATATCACAATCGACGAATGGGCAATCATTATCGGTGGTGACTCACACACACGTATGACTAAAGGTGTTGCTTTTGGTGCCGATTCAGGAACTGTAGCATTAGCTTTGGCAACTGGTGAAGCAGCAATGCCAATTCCAGAGTCTGTGAAAGTAACGTTCAAAGGAGCAATGCAAGAGCACATGGATTTCCGTGATGTGGTACACGCGACTCAATCTCAAATGTTGAAGCAATTCGACGGTGAAAACGTATTCCAAGGTCGTATCATCGAGGTTCACATCGGAACATTGTTGGCGGATCAAGCGTTTACATTTACGGATTGGACAGCTGAAATGAAAGCAAAAGCGTCTATCTGTATTTCTCAAGACGAAACATTAATCCAATCGTTAGAAATTGCGAAGTCTCGTATCCAAATCATGATTGATAAAGGAATGGACAACGCAACTAAAGTATTACAAGGATTGATCGACAAAGCAAATAACCGTATCGCTGAAATCCGTTCAGGAGCGAAACCAGCTTTACAACCAGATGCTGACGCGAAATACTACGCTGAAGTGGTGATCGATTTAGATATCATCGAAGAGCCAATGATCGCCGATCCAGATGTTCACAATGCAGATGTTTCTAAACGTTATACACACGATGTTATCCGTGAATTGTCTTTCTACGGTAACGATAAGAAAGTAGATTTAGGATTCGTAGGATCTTGTATGGTTCACAAGGATGACTTGAAAATCGTTTCTCAGATGTTGAAAAACATCGAAGCTGAAAAAGGTGAAGTGAAATTCAACGCTCCATTGGTTGTTGCAGCTCCAACTTACAACATCATCGACGAATTGAAAGCGGAAGGTGACTGGGAAATGTTACAAAAATACTCAGGATTCGAATTCTCTGATGCATTGCCAAAAGCAAACGCACGTACAGAATACGAAAACATCATGTACTTAGAGCGTCCAGGATGTAACTTGTGTATGGGTAACCAAGAGAAAGCAG
>JAZQRM010000025.1:0-4358 GCA_045629585.1 Taishania sp.
CGGACGATTGATTAAAACGATTCATACGAACAACACAAGTGAACAAGTTTCTTTAGAGGAATGTGATAAAGGAGTTTATCTATTGAATATTCACTCTAATGGAAACCAAGTTATACGTCGTGTGACAAAACAATAAAAGAATATAGTCCGGAACAAGATTTACTGTTCAAATACTATAATTACACTAAAAACGCAGGATTCGGTTAAAACTGGATTCTGCGTTTTTTTATTCGTTCTATTTATACTAATGGAACAGTGGGAAATAGGGGGGATTTTTTTAATATCTAAAAACTAGTTTATTATTTTATTTTTTCATATTTTACCAAAGAAAAAACTACTTATGATGAAAAATCTGATACTATTATTTTCGGTTTTTGTATGTGCTCAGTCTTTTGCACAAGAAAAAAAACAAATTCCAAGTCTGAGTACCTCTTCGCAAAAAGAAGCTCCAATTAAAAAAGAAGCTAAACCAATGGAGAGTAAACCTATGACAGGAGCAGAACGAAATGCACTTGCGAAGGAGCAGAAAGCACTAACCCCTAAAAAAGAAAACTAGACTATGAAAAAGATTTTTTTAAGTTTTGCATTGGGGTGGATGAGTTTCGCTGCATTGGCACAAGGAGGCGTTTTGAGTACGCAAGATTTTGAAGTGAGCATGGGCGATTTTGTTACCTTTAATGAAGGTCCGACTTCTTCGACTTTTAGAAGAGGAACACCTGAATCATTTCTTTCCGAGTATTTATCCGTTCCTAATTTGCTCAATTCTCAATATTGTGCAGGTTTTAATGATGATGCAGCAGGGGAGAGTGATGCCGGGTCAGATGTGTATATGATGACGCCTTATGCTGACTATAGTATGTATGACTCTATTCGCGTGTATTTTGATTATCATTCACCTGAAAATTATAGAGGAGGATATTTTGTACTCGGGCAAACAGGTGATTTTAACAACATGTTTGATAATGGGATATTTTTTAACTTGAATAGTACGACTAACTGGACTTCTATTTTTGCAACCATTACCCCCGCTATGTTTGATGCAGGGTATGGACTAAACAATGTCTCGATTGGTTTTAATTATTATGATGCGGAAGATTGGGCTTACGGCCTTTTTATCGATAATGTAACGATAATAGGTTACCGTCAGTCTCCAAATGAGAACTGTGCAACGGCTATCGTATTAAATCCTCAGGCGTCTTGTACTAATACCACTGCTACAGAAGGTAACATGACAGGAGCTGCAATTTCTGCTGAAACATCTCTTTGTTATCCAGGTGAAAATGCGCCAGATGTGTGGTTTCAATTTGAAGCTATAGACACCACAGCTACTGTTACAGCGAGTGCATTGGTAGTGTATGATTTAGATATTTTATTAGAGATTTACGAAGGAGATTGTGCTGATTATTCCCTTTTCCATTGCCAAAATACAGATGATATTGATAATGGAGGTACTGGGATGGAAGTCGCTGAGCTAACAGGTCTTACGATTGGGCAAACGTATTATATCCGAATGTTCAATATGTTAGGTGCAACAGACATTGGTGCTTTCCGAATTTGTGTTGAATCTCTGCCAGCTTGTACAGACCCTTTAGTGGTTACTGGTGGGGGAGCCGTTTGTGAGGGTGAAACGTTATCAACGGTTACTGTAGAATTTCCTATCTCGAGTGATTGGAGTTTCATAATTAGCGATGGAACAACAGAAGAAGTACTTACTGTATCAGGGAGCAATTTCGAGTATACACCAAGTACGCCAGGTACATATACGGTTACAGAGGCGTCGTCAGTATGTCAAGCGAACCAGATTACAGGCTCAGCGGAAGTGATTCAATTGGAGCGTTTTGAAGTGCATAATCCTCAGACAATTTGTGCCAATGGATCTTATACGATTAATGGAAATACTTATAGTAGTGAAGGATCTTACACGGATGTATTAACAGCAGCGAACGGATGTGATTCAACTGTAACAACGGTGTTGACAGTGACAACGATTGCTCCAATAGTAGAACAGAATAATGAAGCGTTTTTGGTAGAACCTATTTTAGATGCCCATTTTGAGTGGATTAATTGTGATAACGATGAGGTTGTCGCAACTACTGAAAACTTTGTAGCTACTGAAAATGGAGAATACCGTTTACGTGTCACAATTGATTTATGTTCAGAAGAAACAGAGTGTTATGTTGTCAGAGGATTATCTATTGCGAAAGTTGAGTCTTTTGATGTAGCCATCTATCCAAACCCGACCACTTCCATCTTGACGGTTTCAGCTAAAGCAACATTGGAACAAATCCAAATTTTAGACGTGAATGGACGTGTTATCGAAGCAATTGACGTTAACAATACTAATCATGTAATCAACTTGCAAAAATACGATGCTGGAATCTATTTGATTCAATTGGTGTCTAATGGACAGCAAGTTGTAAAACGTGTGACGAAACAATAAATAGACGAGATTTCAATCTTTGTTTAAAGGGTTCAGTAATAACTGAGCCCTTTTTTTGTGTGTTGTCTTGTCGTTCGGTTCATTTAGAAATTAACATTTTTTAATGTAATAAATGAATCAGTTTGCTGGTCCTGTTCACGATGCAATTGCTTTTTATGCTACTTCAAAAGTTGGAGGTGATAATTATCAATTATACACAGATGTATTTGTTGAAGATGTATTCTCTTTTAACGTGATAGAAGGAGGAAAGGAGTTGGGGGAATACATGGGGCGTGAACCGGGGTTTATCAGACCTAATTTTAAATGGAATACTACCGTAGCATCATGATACTCGTAACGAAATCTTTTGTGCCAGAAATGGAAGAGTACATAGCGCAAGTTAGTAGAGCGTTTCATAATGGATGGTTCACTAATAGGGGCGAGCTGGTTTTAGAGTTGGAAAGTAAGTTAAATGCAAAGTTAGGTGTTCCGAATGCGCTATTGATGACTAATGGGACACTTCCTATTCAGATTGTACTTAAGGTACTTGCTAATGGAGGGGAGATTATTACGACTCCTTTTAGTTATGTTGCTACTAATGCGTCTATCATCTGGGAGGGATGTACTCCTGTCTTTGTTGATATTGACCCGGAGTATTGGACCATTGACGAAACCAAGATTGTGTCTGCCATAACTGATCGAACAACGTGTATTCTAGCTACGCATGTGTTTGGTAATCCATGTAATGTGGAGGAGATTGAACGAATTGCTAAGAAGCATAATCTTGCGGTGATCTACGATGGTGCGCACAGTTTTGGGGTTAAGTATAAAGGGACAAGTATCTTTAATTATGGTGATGTAAGTACCTGTAGTTTTCATGTGACGAAGATTTTTCATTGTGCGGAAGGTGGTTTGGCGGTGTGTTATGATGAGCGCATAGCTTCGGAGGTTTATGAGAAGCACAACTTTGGGCATAGGGGGATTGATCAGATTGGAACTTTGGGGATAAATGGTAAAATGTCAGAGTTACAGGCTGCAATGGGACTTACTGTATTGCCGCACTTTGAGCAAAGAAAAAGGAATCGTACTCCAATTGAAATGCAGCTATGAGCTGGAGGTGAAATAGAATGTTGATGTAGTAAGTGTTTTATTTTGGTTGCTGTATAAACAGATTAAACAGTTGTATTTTAGTGAATCAAGGTGTTTACACGTTTTTTTATAATCCAGCGGCGAATCTATTTTTACACCTCATTTTAATGGCTACTTAACAAGTTGATAGCTATTTTCTTAACAGATATTAACTATATTTGAGCCAATGAAGGATGTCGCGATCAAAATTTCAGGTGTCTCCAAGTGCTACGAGATTGGTAAACAGAAAGATGGTAGTCTTAGGGGAACACTTGCATCACTATTCAAGAAAGGGAAAGGTACTCAGGAGGAATTCTGGGCACTGAAAGATGTGTCTTTTGACGTCAAAAAAGGAGATGTTATCGGTATTATTGGTAAAAATGGTGCTGGTAAGTCTACGTTACTCAAAATTTTATCACAGATCACTAAGCCGACGGAAGGATCGATTGAAATAAACGGTCGTGTGGCTTCGTTGCTTGAAGTGGGGACGGGTTTTCATCCGGAATTGACTGGTCGTGAAAATATTTTCTTAAACGGAACCATTCTTGGTATGACGCGTAAGGAGGTTGCTTCCAAATTTGACGAAATAGTTGCTTTTTCAGGTGTTGAACAATTTATTGACACGCCGGTTAAGCATTATTCTTCGGGTATGTACGTGCGTTTGGCCTTTGCTGTTGCGGCACACCTAGAACCTGAAATACTCATCATCGATGAGGTACTTGCAGTAGGTGATGCCGAATTTCAAAAGAAATGCCTTGGTAAGATGAAGGACGTTGCGGGAGAAGGTCGAACGGTGATTTTTGTGAGTCAT
>JAZQRM010000026.1:0-38330 GCA_045629585.1 Taishania sp.
AACACCTTCGATCCCTCGATCGGTGCTTTTGTCTTTTTGTCAATGACTATACCTTTGATGTCACCTAAACCGGTTTGACCAAAACTATAGACGGCTGACAGCAAAAGACTTACAATTAACAAGTGTAAATTTCGCAACATAAGTACAGCCTATTTTTAATCTATTTTACGCTATTAAGGTGGTAAATATAGAAAAATTCGTGTTGATTAACTATTTGTTAAATAATTAAAATAAAAAACCTCAAAAACCACCTTCTTCAAATTTAATTGTTTTTCAGTCGATTACAAATAGACTTATCAATATCAGTTATTTAATATATTAAACGACTAAATTTGCCGAGTAATCCTATAACAATATTGATTAAACCTCTTTTTGAACAACAAAAAACATAACTTATTATGAATAAAGGCTTAACAGTACTAAATCAGATTAAAATTGGCTCAACCTCTATTTATACAAGAGATGTAGAAGATCAGATAGACGAAAAATATCTGGTACTACTAACAGAAGATGAGTATCAACGATTTTCGGATTTTAAGCATTTAAGACGGAAAGCGAATTTTTTGGGGATACGAATAATCGCTAAAGAATTAGATACACTGAATGAAATTGCATATATGGCTATTGGTTCACCTTACCTGATAAACAATCCTTCTTTACACATTTCCATCAGCCATTCTAAAAACACATGCGCACTAGCAACTAATCCCAATCATATCATAGGATTAGACATAGAATTCCATACCGGACAAGCTAGTAAGCTACGAAGTCGTTTCATTCATGAAGATGAAAATGCATTGTTATTAACTCCAATCGAAGATACATTAGCTTGGTCAGCCAAGGAAGCATTGTACAAAATTGGCCAGACAAAAGGCTTAAGTTTTAAAAATCAGCTAAGATTAATACAACACAATAGAACGGAGCAATTTTTCAATGCGCATATTGATATGGGACAATCTCATCACCATTCGTATATCGTATATTACAAAATAAATGGTGATTTTATCATTACTTTAGCAGAACCTATTTTATAAAGAAGGTATGTTTTTAAATCTTAATTTATCCCATCAAATTGCGGTTCTTATTGATCCTGAAAAAGTATATCACTCCCTTTCTTCTGTTGAAAAATGGTGTTCACAAATTCAAGACAGTCAAGTAGACCTTGTTTTAGTGGGTGGAAGTACTGTTACAAAGGAGCAAATACAGGTTGTTTGTGAACTTCTTAAACAACATTTAACCATACCTCTCGTACTTTTTCCAGGTAGTAGTCAACAAATCACTTCAATTGTAGATGGCGTACTTTTATTGAATCTAATCTCAGGTGACAATTCAGCATATCTTATTGGTCACCATGTAAAAGCGGCTCCCTTTCTAATCAAAAATAAAATACCTACACTTTCCACTAGCTATTTGTTAATTGACGGCGGCGTTCAAACATCTGTTGAACGAATCAGTAAAACAACACCCTTAAATCCAAAAGATACCGAACAGATAGAACACATATTATATGCCGGTAAGCTAATCGGTCACCAAATCTGTTACCTTGAGGCTGGAAGCGGTGCAAAAACACCTATAAACAAAGAAATTGTTGAAATCGCCCAATCCATCTTCCCTTTTGTGATTGCAGGAGGAGGAATACGCACTATCGAAAAAATTCGTGAATTACATACTGCAGGAGCAAATTTGGTGGTCATTGGTAATCATCTAGAAGAGAATCCTACATTTATCAACGACCTAAAAATGTACAAGCTTAACCTTTCTTCTGACTCGCAGGACTCCATTTGAATGAATAAAGCAAAATAACTATACCCACAAACATAAATAGAAATGCAATTGTTCTAAATGGTAGTAAAAGGAGTACGCCTATAAGGAGTAAGATAAAACCGCTCCAGAAAAATTGAGTGAACAAGCGACTGTGCTCAGATGATTCCCAATTCACTAGGTTTATTAAACCTCCTAAAACACCTAAGCCGAATGCTAATTGAAATTGTCGATACGCATTTAAACCTAAGTCAATCTCTATCACCATTAAAGCAATAAGCATTGCCCCAGCTAAGAAAGCAGTTCCAGAGATGATTTTTAAGATCTTATGCATTAAAAACTAGTTGGAGTAATCAAAAGTAGCTTTCAGACTCATATCCAAACTTTTAAAAGAATGTGTTAAAGCCCCTACGGAAATAAAATCCACACCAGTTGCCGCGTAATCAGCAATTGTGTCCAGTGTAATTCCGCCTGACGCTTCGATTTCATACGTTTTCGGGATTAAAGGTAAAACACGTTGTATTTCTTCGGGAGAAAAATTATCCAGCATAATACGATCCACTCCACCAACTTCCAAAACTTGATTGAGTTCATCCTCATTACGAACTTCTACCTCTACTTTTAAATCTTTACCTGTATTTTTTAGGTACGCTTGTGTAGCTTCAATTGCTTGTCGAATACCACCTGCGTAATCAATGTGATTATCTTTTAACATAATCATATCGTATAATGCAAATCGATGGTTTAATCCACCTCCAATACGCACGGCCCATTTTTCAAGAAAACGAATGCCAGGTGTCGTTTTTCGCGTATCCAACAATTGAGTTTTATAGTCTTTTATTAGATCTGCAATTTTTCTTGTTTGGGTTGCAATACCACTCATTCGTTGCATGGTATTTAGCACCAATCTTTCCGTTGCTAAAATAGAGCGTGAACTCCCAGATACGGTCAACACAATATCGCCAGGTTTCACCAATTGCCCATCTTTAATAAAGATATCAATCTTCAAATTTTCATCATACAATTCAAAAACACGTTGCGCAACTTCTACTCCTGCTAGCACGCCTTCGTCCTTCACTAATAACTTAGCAACTCCGGTTCCATTTTCTGGAACGCAAGCTAAACTAGAATGATCCCCTTCCCCTATATCTTCTCTTAAAGCGTTCAAAAGTATTTCGTCTAACATATCTATGCTTTATTCAATTGTTATTGATTCAATTTTATATCCATCCGATCCATTTTTAAAATGCACCGTTATTCTGTGTTTAATCTTCGTGTCGCAGTAATTACCAATGGCGAAAGTTCCTCCCTCTGACTCTGCACCTTTGAAAGTGAAATCAAAAGCACCCTTTGGATGTCTAATGAAATATTCTTTTAGCATTTGAACAGCTTGAGGCTTACTGTATATTCCTTCTTTACCCGCGTATTTTATCACCACTTTATCCCTTGATAAGGCCACTACGGCTTCCGCATTATTGGCATCAAAAGCTTGATCGAGCTTACTAAATGGCACACCTTGTTGGAGCGCACCCAAAATAGTATATAATGAAAGGATAAAGGTAAATAATGAATTCATCGCTTTTACTTTTGTTCTCGTTTTGTATAGTAAGCAACAAATTTAGTGCCGCCTTTCTATAATAGAAGAAAGTTAAATTTAACTAAATTTGTATTTAGTACCCCAAAAGTATAAAAGTCCTTGATTGAAAAACAAAAAATCAAGGATATAATGGAAAAATTAAATTATGCGCATTACCTTTATTTGCATTGGAAAAACCACTCAATCTTTCTTAGTTTCAGGTGAACAAGAATACCTTAAACGTTTAACACACTACTGTAAAGTGGAACGGATTGAATTGGCTGATTTAAAGAATAACAAAAACATGCAACGCGATCAAATAAAAAAAGAAGAAGGAAAAATGTTTTTATCGCGCATAGATTCCAATGATTATGTTATACTTTTAGATGAACGCGGTAAACAATACGGCTCCATTGAGTTTGCTGATTTTATAGAGAATAGACAAATGGAAGGAACTAGAAATATGGTATTTATCGTTGGTGGTGCATTTGGCTTTTCTGATGAAATTTACCAACGTGCGAACAGCATGCTCAGTCTTTCAAAAATGACTTTTTCGCATCAAATGATTCGTATGCTTTTTTTCGAACAGTTGTACCGAGCACATACTATCATACGAAAAGAACCTTACCACCACGCGGATTAAAAGATGCTAGATTTACAATTAATACTACGTGAATTCTTCAGTCCTATTGATTTTACCATGGGATTAATAACTTTATTGTTTATTGCTGTCATTACCATGTTTGGTGCGCAAAAACAAGACAAGGAGCTACGTAGCTTATATAATTTAAACATCTTATTCAAGTTATTTTTTAGTGTTGTCTTTGCATCCTACTACATTCTGATCCTAAAAGGAGGTGACACCTACGCTTATTGGCACTCTACAGAAGTCCTAAAAAGGATCATGATTGACGATTTTGATCATTTTCTTCGGATAATAAATTCTGATAATTCATGGGACAGTTTTAGGGGACTTTTTAATAATCGCACAGGCTACCCAATGCGTTTCATTTTTATGGAACCAGAATCTTTTTTCGTCTGTAAACTTCTACTGTTTTTTAACACAATTACCTTAGGAAGCTACATTTCATCGACACTTATTTTGGCCTTTTGGATGGCCATTACGAACTGGAAATTATATATTGAAGTAAAGAAAATCCCCCACTTAAACCAGAAATGGTTAGCTCTTTTATTTCTATTTATTCCTTCGGTTTCCTTTTGGGCATCTGGTGTATCAAAAGATACCTTTGCACTGATTTTTATTTTTAAAATAGTAACGCATATAGTTCGTTTTCTATCCAAAACAAACGCTTTCAAGCTTTCCAATCTTCTCTGGTTTTTAGTCTATTTGTACCTACTTAATCAAATTAGACCATTTTTACTTGGAGCTATTTTGGTGCCAATCTTAATTATGGTAACCATCCATTTTTTACAAAAATTGGATTCCTTTAAGATCATAAAATATATTGCACAAGCATTCGTGGTTACCGCTTTCTTAGGTCTATTTTTCTTCGTCTCACAACGCTATTTAAATACAGAATATTTAAGCTCGAGTAGTTCCTTAAACAATGCAATAGCTATTCAGCAAGATTTTGAGAACAACAAGGCAACCTATGGAGAAGAAGAGGGTAAACGCTATAGTTTAGGTGAAATAGACGGTTCGGCTATAAGTCTTCTACGCTCTATCCCAACAGCGATTATCGCGGGTATACTTCGGCCTTTCATCTGGGAAGCTTTACGACCATCATTGTTATTCAATGGTGTAGAGAGCATTATTTACCTTTTCTTACTGTTTAAGTTTTTCAGGAGAAACAGTAGAAAGAAGATAAAATACATATTGAGCAACCAAACTCTAACTTTTTCACTTATTTTTATTTTTATCATCGCCTTTATGACTGGTTTTACCTCCATCCTTTTTGGCGTATTGGTTCGCCTACGAGCGCCACTTCTACCTTTTTTAGGCTTGCTACTGGCAATTCAATTTCCGGATAACAAAGACAATCTAACGCTAGAAAAATCCGATGAGCAAACCTAACGCACATATCACTAAAGACACTGTTTACACAGCTTTAAGTCAAATACCCGCGCATGTATTTGGAATAATCGCTGGTGTTTTCATTGCTCGTGTCTTGGGGCCTGAAGGTAGAGGAGAATACGCTTTATATTTTACAATAATGACTTTAATCTGCACTGTATTCGGTGCAAGTGTTCAAACGAGTATTATCTATTTCATCTCAACAAGAAAGATGGAAATTGCGAAAGTAAACACCCTGTCTATCTACACAATAATACTGACATCCTTATTCTCTCTATGTTTTGTTTATATACTCGGAAATCCAACCATCAGAAGCTATATTGCCCCACATCTTCCGTGGGATGTTAAGTACGCAAAATTGCTTTTCACGGGTATTGTTCTAACACAAGTAAATGTTGCTTTTACTGCTTTCTTTCAAGGCTTACAAAAATTCAGAGAGGTCAATAAAATTCTTATTTTAAACGGATTCATGAGTCTTTTAGGATTCGGCTATTTATACATCATTTCGATTAGAGGCACTTTTATAGATTTACCGTCTATTCTATTGATGTATAATCTTATTCTTTTAATGAATACAACGTATTGGATTTTTTATTTTATAAAAGAAAAAACGTATCAATTAAAGTTCAAAATAACACTTACTGAATTCAAACACTTCTACTTTTTCACTGGAGTTAATCATCTTTCTGAGGTCGGTAAATTCTTTAACCACAAAGCAATCATATGGATTACAGCCTTTTATCTAACGACAAGTGAACTCGGGATTTTCTCCATTGGACTAGGAGTCACCTCTTTACTAATGCTATTTAGTAGCCCCATTGCTCAGGTTCTAGAAACCTATCTAAACAGAAGTAACAACAGCGTCAGGAAAATTATTTTTGCACGCTTTTCGCGCATTCAATTCACCTTCTTTCTAATGATTTGCTTTCTCTCTGTTTTAACATTCCCAACCCTAATACCTTTAGTCTACGGAAAAGAATTTACAGCCAATTTTTGGGTCATTTTAATTCTCATTTCAGGCGTATTATTTGGAGCACAATCCAACTTACTTACTAGTTATTTTATTTCATCCAATCAGTTAAAGATTAACCTTATTGCAACCAGCGCAAGTGTCATAACATTGATAACAGTAGGATTCTTACTCATCCCACAATACGGTATTCTTGGAGCTGCAATTACACAAACAAGCTCGTTTATAATTCATTTTATGACTTTACAAATCATATTGAAACATAAAGAAGATTTTCCTTATAAATTACATTTAATGCTTCCTTCAGATATTACTTTTATAAAAAACCGATTTGGAATTAATTCAAAAAAAGAATAATTAAGCTACTTTTATCTCACCCAAACCACAAGTTTAAGCAAACTAAAACGAATGACGAAGATCATCATCGATTCACAAAGGCACTCCATCTTCCCAAATTGGAAGGAACTCTATCGCTACAAAGATCTGTTTTGGACCTTATCTTGGCGAGACTTTCGGGTACGTTATGCACAAACATCTATTGGTTTTTTGTGGGCCTTCCTTCAACCCATATTAACAATAGCCATATTAACAATGGTTTTCGGTAAATTTATTGGTGTTTCAACTGATGTTCCGCATGTTGTGTACACCGTTGCCGGTATGAGTTTGTGGACGTACTTCGCTTATGTGATGACCAATTCAGGAAACTCCATAATCGCAAACCAACAGATGGTTAAGAAAATTTATTTCCCTCGATTAATTATACCGCTTTCCAAAGCAGTTGTTGGTTTAATTGACTTCGGGATTACATTATTGATCCTAATTGTTTTAATGATTTATTACAAAGTTAGTCCTTCCCCTAACATTATCTTCCTTCCTATATTTATAATTCTTGGTATGCTCGCTGCCTTAAGTATTGGCATTTGGCTAAGTGCCTTAACGGTACGTTATCGTGATTTTCAACATGTTGTTCCATTTATGGTTCAAATTGGTCTATATATCACACCTGTTGCATATCCGATAGAAATGGTTACTGATAATGCTCCAAAATGGGTTCAAACACTCTTTTTTTTAAACCCAATGGCTGGGATTATTGATGGGTTTAGAGCCGCATTATTTGGAGGCACGATTCATTGGAATTTGATTCTTTATGCAAGCATAACAGTTCTCCTTTTATTTTTATCTAGTCTCTTTTATTTCAGAAAAGTAGAAGATGACATGGCTGATTACGTATAACGATGCAAACTATTTTAATCTTCGATTACGGTCAAGGAAATATACATTCCATCGCAAAACGACTAGAAGAATTAGACGCTAAATATTTCATTGGCTCGACAATCGATGCAATAAACAAGGCCGATAAAATTATTTTGCCTGGTGTAGGTCATTTTGGTCAAGCGATGCATAAACTAAACGAGTTGAATATAATTCCAACTTTAAATAGACGTGTACTCGAAGAAAAAATCCCAATATTAGGAATTTGTCTGGGGATGCAATTAATGTGCAATCATTCTGAAGAAGGTGATGTTGAAGGATTAAAGTGGATTAATGCGGATGTAAAGAAATTTAAAATTAAGGACACCACAAACTACAAAGTACCACATATTGCATGGAATGCAGTTGAAACCACCGATGAAAAGTGGATTCATAAAAGTGACAATCAGTTCTATTTTGTGCATAGTTATTATGTAGAATGTCATGATTCAACTACCGTTTATGGCGTAACCCCTTATGAACAAAAGTTTATTTCAATGTTTATTAAGGATAACATCATTGGTTGCCAATTTCACCCAGAAAAAAGCCATAATGCAGGTACCACTTTGTTGCAACAATTCATAAAATTATGATTCGACCGCGCATTATTCCAACCTTACTATTGCATAATGGGGCACTCACTAAAACAATCCAATTTGGGAAGCATAATTACATTGGTGACCCAATAAATGCAGTACATCTTTTCAATCGATTAAAAGCAGATGAATTAGTTTTCTTAGATATCGACGCAAGTAAAGAGAATAGATCGATCGATTTACAACTGGTTAAAGAAATTGGTGAAGAAGCAAAAATGCCCTTCTCCGTTGGAGGAGGAATCGCCAATCTCGACACCATTCAAGCTTGTATTCAAGCGGGAGCTGAAAGAGTTATTTTAGGCGAAGCAATGTATAAAAAACCGACTTTCATCCAAGAAGCTGTACAACAGTTTGGCAGTTCTACCATTTCTGTTTGTATCGATTATAAAACAAACTGGTTAAAAAAAACAAACTGCTATTACAGAAATGGACAAAAAAAAGTGAACATTACTCCAATGGAGCAAGCTTTGTTGATGCAAAAAATGGGAGTAGGAGAAATCATCCTTCAATCCATTGATTTAGATGGGACAATGTCAGGTTTTGACTACAAACAAATAGAATCAATTGCGCGGGAATTAACTATTCCACTTGTTGCTTTAGGTGGCGCAGGATCATTTGCAGATTTTGAAGAGTTAGCGCGCACACCAGTTCGTGGAATAGCGGCTGGAAGTCACTTTATCTACCAAGGTAAAAATAAAGGCGTACTCATCAATTACCCCCTTGAGCTAAAAAAATTGCGTTAAACAAATAATTGTCATTAATAATTAAATTCTTTAGTTTAATTTTAACAAAACTTTTGATTTCACACTATGTATCAGATTTGTTCCCGTTGCGTGATGGACACTACAGACCCGCTTATTTCATTTAATGAAAAAGGGGAATGTAACCACTGTACACACTTCATAGAAGTTCGATCAAAATATCAGTACAATGCTGAAAAATCAGAAAGAGAACTACAATCATTAATTGAACAAATCAAAAAAGATGGCAAAGGCAAAAAATATGATGTCATCCTTGGATTAAGCGGTGGAATTGACAGCTCATACGCAGCTTACATAGCTAAAAATTTAGGTTTACGGATTTTGGCCGTTCACATGGATAATGGTTGGAACGCGGAAGAAGCTGTCCAAAACATTAAAAATATAGCTGATAAACTAAACATCGATTACGAAACAACCGTTTTAAATTGGAATGAGTTTAAGGAAATACAACTGGCCTTTTTAAAAGCTGGAGTTCCTGAAGCTGAAACTCCAACTGACATTGCAATACCAGCTGTTTTTCATAAAATAGCAGCAAAATACGGAGTAAAACATATCATTAGCGGAGGAAATATGGCTACTGAAGGTATATTACCAAAGCATTGGCACTACAACGCAAAAGATATGAAGTACTTCAAATCAATTGTACATAAATATGCCGCAACACCGATACGTACCTTTCCTACATTTGGCTTCCAAAAGGAAATGTACTATAAGTTGATTCGCAAAATCAAAATCGTATATCTCCTCAATTATGTTCCTTACGATAAAGAACAAGCGATGGAACTGCTAAAAGAAAAATTAGATTGGCAGTACTATGGAGGTAAACACTACGAAAGTAAATACACTGGATTTATTCAATCCTTCTATCTGTTCAATAAATTTGGCATCGATTACCGTAGAGCAACACTATCTACACAAATATGTAATGGGATTATTGAAAGAGAAGAAGCACTCACAATTCTGCGTAACAAACCCTACAAAGACGAAAAAATAGAACACGACAAAAAATACATCGCTAAAAAATTGGGAATTCAGATCAATGAATTTGAAAATATCTTACAAAAACCTGGCAATTGGTACACCAACTACCCCAACGACGAGCAGTTTTTACAAAAGATATATGACACCTACCGCAAGGTCTTCAAGAAGGAAAAATTAGCCAATTTCTAACTATTTCGATTTAAAGAAAGAAACTCTAACTAGATTTTCTGCTCTTATTTTGACAATAAACGTTAACTTTAAGGTTGACACCATGCTTCATTAAAACTAGGTAAGCAAATAAACTGTTAGAATAGAGGAGTTAAATGCAAAAAAAAGTACACGAAAACTGTATCATTTGTGGGTCTCCGGACTTATTGCCATTGGATCGCTACAAAAAAGTGCACCTATGGCAATGTTTAGAGTGCGATCAAGTTTTCTCTGTTCGAATTCCATCTCAAGAAGAAATCAATAAGCTTCAAATTCCATTAAAGAAAAAAGATAGAATAACCTCCAACTCTTTCCGTAGATACTCAAGTATGCTGGATCGATTTGAAAAATTCAGACAGAACAATCGGATATTAGATGTTGATTGTACGCATGGAGAATTTATGGCACTTGCCAAAGATTACGCTTGGGAGGTTTATGGAACAGCAGACACCCAAGAAGCCATGGCCTCTTGCAAAGAAAAAGGACTACAAATGCAAATGGGCAGCTATGACTTTCAGTCCTATCCAGATGATTATTTTGACATTATATGCCTTCGAAATGTATTAGAAATGCACTTGAATCCATTGGAAATCATTGCTGACATAAAACGTATCGTTCGAAAAGGAGGTCTTGTTTATGTAACAACACCAAATTTCAACGCGTTGATAAGATATCAATTGCGTGAAAAATACATTCTATTTAATTATCCATTGCGTTTGACCTACTACACGAAAAAAACGTTGATAAAAGTATTTAAACTGCAAGGATTTAAAGTATTCGAAACAGAAACTACAGGAATACCTTTGTCCGCTCGTAAAATTGTAAAAGCGATTCAAAACGTTCCTCAAACAGAGGAAAGTCAGGATAAATTATTTGATAAAAAAGAAAGTTGGCTTCAGCAAAAAAAAGCAATGCTCATCAACTCTCTACTTTCTTTCTTTGGTTTAGGCAACTTCATCAAAGGATGGTTCATTAAACCCTAATTAAAAACAACTTACTATGTGCGGTATTGCTGGCTTTATAGACTTTAAGCAACAATCAACAGCAGCTGAACTAAAAACCATGACAGATACTCTAGCACATAGAGGTCCTGACGGTTCTGGCTACTCTTTTTTTCAATCGCAAACAGCTTCAATTGGACTAGGTCACAGAAGACTTTCTATCATCGATCTATCTGAATTAGGAGCTCAACCAATGACTTGGTCAGATTATGAGATTGTTTTCAATGGCGAAATTTACAATTTTGAAGAAATAAAATCCGAACTCAAAACTCTTGGTCATCAATTTGTGGGACAGAGTGACACAGAAGTGTTATTGCACAGTTATCAGCAATGGAAAGAACAGTGCATTGAAAAATGCATCGGAATGTTTTCTTTTGTCATACACGATAAAAAGGAAGGGAAAATATTTATTGCAAGAGATAGACTAGGAGTTAAACCCCTTTTTTACTATTGGAGTAATGACACTTTCCTATTTGCAAGTGAATTAAAGGCATTTCACTCCCATCCTCTTTTTAAAAAAGAAATGAATCCGAATGCAATTGCTTCCTTTCTACAATATGGAAATATACCAACAGGAAGCTGCATATTTAAAAACACCCATAAGTTAGATCCTGGACATCATTTAACCTTAGATCTTCACACCAAAAATATCACAATCAAAAACTATTGGTCAGCATACGATTGGTACAATAAACCCATTAACACGATCACATTCGACCAAGCAAAAAAAATAACGAAGGAAAAAATTACAAAAGCGTGTGCATACAGAATGGTATCCGATGTACCAGTTGGAATCTTCTTGAGCGGAGGATATGACAGTACAATAGTCACCGCCATTCTACAAGAAAACGCACCAAATCAATTAAAAACATTTACAATCGGAGTAGATGATCCGAAATTGAACGAAGCTCCTTTTGCTGAAGAAATAGCAAAACACCTAGGGACAGATCATCATTCCTTTACTTGCACGATAAAAGATGCTCTAGCTGTCATACCCAAATTAGCAGAAATGTATGACGAACCATTCGCAGACAGCAGCGCAATACCAACCTACCTAGTAAGTAAAATGGCAAAAGAACATGTTACTGTTGCATTAAGTGCAGATGGCGGCGATGAACTATTTGCGGGATACAACCGCTATGACTATCTATCTACTTACAATAAAACAATAGGAAAACTCCCTACTATTATTCGGAAAACAGCCGCAAAAGCAATGTCAATTCTTCCTGCGAACCGTATTCCCGTGCTGAAAAACACTTACAATTTTCCGCACAGGTACGAAAAACTAAAGGGAATACTAAAAGATAGTTCAACGAAAAACCTAATGCTTAGTCTCAGTCGGCAATATTTCAATAATGAATTAAGCGAGGTGCTAATCATCCCATTTGAAATAGAAGACAAAAACTACCACAAGAACTTAAATAAAGGAAAATCAAATACCCCATTAAGGCAAATGCTGGCGGTCGATATAGAAACCTATTTACCCGATGACATTTTACAAAAAGTAGATCGTGCAACCATGGCAAACAGTTTAGAAGGTCGGGAACCATTACTGGACCACGAACTTTTTGAATGGGCTGCACAGTTACCAGATCACTTCAAATATAATAAAGGAATAAAAAAACACATCTTGCGTGAACTTGTGTACGACTACATCCCCAAAGAAATGATGGAACGCCCTAAAATGGGCTTCGCTGTTCCGATTGGCGACTGGATGAAGAATGAATTAACAGAAGATATTTCAAAGCAATTTTCTCCTTCTTTTATCGAAGAGCAAGCACTCTTTAATGCGCAAAAAATCCAACAAATGTGGAAAAGCTACTTACACGGAAAACAAGAATTAGAGTTGAAAATATGGTATTTATATATGTTTCAGCTTTGGTATCGCCGTTGGATGATGAATTAATTTTGGTTTTCAAGCAATTAAACACTATTTTTGGCCCACGTTTGATCGGATTCATGTTATGAAAAGGCACATGGCATGAGTTGGTCCTATGTTAGCTTCCAATGATTTTATTGACAACTATTTTGTTAATAAAATTGATTTTTCTATTTTTGCACCCCATTCCATTTTTTGGAAGGGGTATATTGTCTTATTTATAAATGTAAAATTGTGGATACATTAAGTTACAAAACAATTTCTGCAAACAAAGCAACTGCAAACAAGCAGTGGTTCGTTGTAGATGCTGAAGGCCATACAGTAGGTCGTTTGGCAAGTAAGGTAGCAATGGTTTTGCGCGGAAAGCACAAAGCTAACTACACACCTCACGCTGACTGTGGTGATAACGTTATCATCATTAACGCTGAGAAAGTTTCTTTTTCTGGAACTAAATTAGTTGACAAAGAATACATCCGTTACACAGGTTACCCAGGTGGACAACGTATCTTAACAGCTGAAGTAATGTTGAAAAAACATCCAGAGCGTTTAATTGAAAAAGCTATAAAAGGAATGTTACCTAAAAACACTTTAGGTAGAGCAATTTATAGAAACTTAAAAGTTTATAGTGGTTCTGAGCACAAACAACAAGCTCAAAATCCTACAGTATTAAACATTGATTCAATTAAATAGTCACATGGAAGTTATTAACACATTAGGAAGAAGAAAAACATCCGTTGCTCGTGTTTACTTGACACCAGGTAAAGGTAACGTGACTGTTAACAAGAAGAACTACAAGGAATTTTTCCCAGTAGAAACTCTTCAAGCTAAAATTGATCAGCCATTCAATTTAACAGATACAGTAGGTCAATATGACATTACAGTAAACGTTGCTGGTGGTGGTATCAATGGACAAGCAGAGGCAATCCGTTTAGGAATCTCTAGAGCTTTAGTTGAAGTAAATGCTGATTTCAAAACTTTATTGAAAGCAGAAGGTTTAATGACACGTGATCCAAGAATGGTAGAACGTAAGAAACCAGGTCAACCGAAAGCACGTAAGAAATTCCAGTTCTCGAAACGTTAATTGGTTGCTCGGTATATTTTTAAAATATACCAAACAAAGTTGTTTAGTATCCAAATGATGAAGCACTTTTCAATAAGAACCCTTCATTGTTGATTACTAACGGAATGTAAACAATATTAAAAGAAAAAAAATGTCAAAAGTAAGTTTTGAAAGTTTATTAGAAGCAGGTGTACATTTTGGTCACTTGAAAAGAAAATGGAACCCAGCAATGGCACCATACATCTTCGAAGAAAAAAAAGGTATCCACATTATTGACCTTAATAAGACAATAGCTTCGTTAGATGTAGCAACTGCTGCAATCAAGCAAATCGCTAAATCTGGTAAGAAAATTCTTTTCGTTGCAACTAAAAAACAAGCAAAAGAAATCGTTGCTGAAAAAGTAGCAGCTGTAAACATGCCATACGTTACTGAGCGTTGGTCAGGTGGTATGTTAACAAACTTCCAAACAACACGTAAGTCTATCCGTAAAATGACTTCTATCGACAAGATGAAGACGGACGGAACTTGGACTACATTTAATAAGCGTGAGCGTTTATTCAAAGAGCGTCAACGTGAAAAATTGCAAAAAACGTTTGGTTCAATTGCTGATATGACTCGTCAACCTGCTGCAATTTTCGTAGTAGATATCTTGAAAGAGCATATTGCTATTGCTGAAGCTAAAAAATTGAATATTCCAATTTTTGCAATGGTAGATACAAACTCTAACCCTAAAGTAGTTGACTTCGCAATCCCTGCAAACGACGACGCGACTAAATCAATCGCGATCATCTTAGATGCAGTTTGTGATGCAATTAAAGAAGGTTTAGACGATCGTAAATCTTTGAAAGAGAAGTCTCAAGACGAGCCTAAGGCTGAAGCAGAGACAACTGAAGGATAATCATAATCTACAAAAAGAAAAAAAATGGCAATTACAGCATCTGATGTAAATAAATTGCGTCAACAAACAGGAGCAGGAATGATGGACTGCAAGAACGCTCTTGTTGAGGCAAACGGTGATTTCGAAGTAGCAGTAGACATCTTACGTAAAAAAGGTCAAAAAGTAGCAGCTAAACGCGGTGAAAACGAAACAAAAGAAGGATTTGTATTAGCTCAAGTAGCTGCTGACAATACTTCTGGAATCGTTTTTGCTTTGAACTGTGAAACTGACTTCGTAGCTAAAAATGATGGATACCGTCTATTAGTTGAGTCTATCATGAAAGTAGCAATGGACAACAAAGCTGCTTCTGCAGAAGAATTGTTAACATTGAAATTTGACGATAAATTAACAGTTGCAGAAAAAATCACTGAGCAAATCGGTGTAATCGGTGAGAAATTAGAAATCACTGGATATGCAAACATTAACGGAACTTCTGTAATCGCTTATAACCACCCTGGTAACCAATTGGCTACTTTAGTTGCTATTAACCAAGTTGGTGAACAAGCTATCGAAGCTGGTCGTCAAGTTGCAATGCAAGTTGCAGCAATGAACCCAATTGCGTTAGATAAAGATGGTGTTGATGCGCGTACAATTGAACGTGAAATCGAAGTTGGTAAAGAGTTGGCAATCCAAGAAGGAAAACCAGCTGAAATGGCTGAGAAAATCGCTCAAGGACGTTTGAACAAATTCTTCAAAGAAAACACTTTGTTGAGCCAAGAGTTCATTCGTGACAACAAATTAACTGTAGAACAATTCTTAGATTCAACAATCAAAGGAATGACAAT
This sequence comes from Taishania sp., assembly GCA_045629585.1. Lineage (GTDB taxonomy): Bacteria > Bacteroidota > Bacteroidia > Flavobacteriales_D > Crocinitomicaceae > Taishania. Next base: position 15,801 of record JAZQRM010000026.1, read on the forward strand.
TACAGAATTCGTTCGTACGTCTCTTAGCTAATAAGAAAACATACAAATATAAAGACCAATTACTTCTGTAATTGGTCTTTTTTTTGACCAAGAACTAATACACCTACTTCACAGAACTAATTCGACTTTTTTAAAAGCATTACAAACGTATCACAAGAAGTACCATTTTTTTTTGAGAAGAAAAATGTATCTTTGAACTGTAAACTAAAGAAAAACATGAAATACAAGCGAATTCTCCTTAAATTAAGCGGTGAATCCCTAATGGGAGATAAACAATTTGGTATAGATAACAACCGCCTTAATGCATACGCACAAGAAATTAAGGAAATTCAAGATAACGGAATAGAAGTAGCAATCGTTATTGGAGGGGGTAATATTTTTAGAGGTGTACAAGCTGAAGAAGGTGGAATGGACCGAACGCATGGCGATTATATGGGAATGCTGGCTACAATGATAAATGCAATGGCTTTACAAGCTGCATTAGAGGCCGCTGGACTTGCAACACGTTTACTATCTGCAATAGAGATGAAAGAAATAGCAGAACCCTATGTACGCAGAAGAGCTGTTAGACATTTAGAAAAAGGTCGTGTAGTAATCTTTGGAGCGGGAACAGGTAATCCGTTCTTCACAACAGATTCTGCAGCATCCCTAAGAGCAATCGAAATAAATGCTGATGTAATTTTAAAAGGTACACGAGTGGATGGAATATACACTGCAGATCCAGAAAAAGATCCAACAGCAACTAAATATGACGAAATCACTTTTGAAGAAGCTTATGCAAAAGGCTTAAAAGTGATGGATATGACTGCATTTACCCTTTGTATGGAAAACGATCTACCAATCATTGTTTTCGATATGGATACCCAAGGAAACCTACAAAAATTATTAGGTGGACAAAAGGTAGGTACAATAGTACACAACTAATAAATTAAAAGAACCGATTTAATTATAATTACCATGACAGAAGAGATAGGTATGGTTTACGATGAGCTAAAAACGTCTAACACTAAGACAATTACTCATTTAGAAAATGAATTAACGAAAGTTCGTGCTGGAAAAGCAAATCCTTCTATGTTAAACGGTGTTGTGGTTGATTACTATGGATCACCTACTCCACTACAACAAGTTGGAAATGTACAAACAGCGGATGCGCGTACTTTAACCGTAATGGCTTGGGAAAAATCAATGCTAAACGAAATCGCTAAAGGAATCATGAATGCCAACTTAGGATTAAATCCTCAAAATAACGGCGACATGATCATTATTGCGATTCCACCACTTACAGAAGAAAGACGTAAGGACCTTGTTAAAAAAGCAAAAGCTGAAGGAGAAAGTGCAAAAGTAGGTATCCGCAATAACCGAAAAGACGCAATGGACATCCTAAAGACCTTGAAAGCCGACGGAACACCAGAAGATTTGATCAAAGATGCCGAAACAAAAGTACAAGGGATAACTGATGCCGCAATAAAAGCTGTTGATGAATTAATTGACATCAAAGAAAAAGATATCATGACGATTTAATCACTCCAATACTTATAATACAAAGCTCACAAATAGTGGGCTTTTTTTATCTCCTGATTATTTTTCATAAAAGATGTGATTTTTTTAACAAAATGATGCGCGTGTTTAATTTATGACTATTTTCACAAAAAATTATAATTAAAACTTTCTACAATGAAAAAAGTATTATTAGTAGCAGTTATCGCTATGGCAGCAGTAGCTTGTAAAAAATCTTACACTTGTAAAGTAGGTGATATCGAAGGACCAGCTCAAGAGTACACAAAAGAACAAGCTGATGTTGCAAAAGCTGCATGTACATTAGGTGGAGGAACGTGGGTTTCTAAATAATCCAACAACACATTAAGAAAATGAGAGGCATTCGTCTCTCATTTTTTTTTCCAGAAAGCGCCAATTTAAAGGCTATTATGATGTATTTTTACAACCATGATGTCTTTATATGATAAAATAGGTGAAAAACGCTTAGCTGAAATACTAAATCTCTTCTACGACAAAATTTACAAATCACCGATAGCTGCACTATTTCAAAACGACAAAGAAGAAATTAAACAAAAACAGATCGAATTTCTCACCCAATTTTTGGGAGGTCCTCCATTATATAGTGAAAAACATGGTCATCCCAGAATGCGCGCCAGACATCTTCCTCATCAGATAGATCATTTTGCTAAAACAACTTGGTTAGATTGCATGCAAGAAGCCATTTTCGAAGTTTTAAAAACAGAACCAATACTTGCTGAAGAATTATATTCCGTATTCCCAAAAGTAGCAGAACATATGGTCAATCAATAATTTGCAATTGTAAATACTTATAAATAAATTTAGAAAAAATTTGTCATGAAAAAATTACTATTAGCTACCCTTGTATTAGGAGCACTTTCTTGCTCAAAAACTTACACTTGTCAATGTACAACAACCTATGAAGGTTCTGAAAGTCAAGATGAAAATTTTGTTGAAGGAAAGAAAAAAGACGCAGAAGCAGCTTGTGCAAAGCAATCTATTACCTATAATGTAATTTACAGCAAAACGTGTCAATTACTCTAAAAATCAGCTTTAACACAAAATAAATGGAAGACTTCTTGCATGGGATAGGGTTCAACTATACAATAAGTAAAGCCCTACCCTATTTATTGGTAATACTACTTGGCGTATTTTTATCCGTATTCGCTTTTAGAAAAATAAAACCTAAAATTTGGAGAATTGCAATAGCTTTAGTCGCATTACTACTTCCATTTGGAATCTATTTTGCCATTCACCCAATCTATCAAGGAGATTTTAATGATACAACAACGTATTATGAATATTCAGACCAAACAACTGACATTTCATCTAATACTTTATATGTGATATCACTTCCTGGATGTCCTTGGTGCAAAGAAAGTATAAAAGATTTAAGGATTTTAAAAGATCAAAACCCGAATTTAAACATTTGCTATTTAGTAGTGTCGGATGATGAAAGTCACCTGAATTTTTATACGGAAGCAATGCCTAAAGACTTTGAGTTGAAATTGGCTAAAAATCCACAAGAAATGGCCATTTTAGCAAAAGGTCAATATCCTACATTTGCCATTAAGGATCAAGAAAAGGTTAACATTTGGTCAAATAACTCATTTGGTGCTTTTGCATTTGACAAAATCCGATCTATTCTAAAATAGATTTATTGCGATTTGCCCAAATTGGAAAAACGAATTCCTTTACAAGATTAGCCCAAGTGATGGATTTATAATTACTTGGGTTAACCCAAATAAACTCCTCTATCTCGTTATCATTTTTGAGCCGTATATCGAAAGTTGTATCCAGTACATACATGCGTCCTACTACTCGCGTATTGCTTTCATTCACAGCCACGGCTTGGTGTTCTCCCATAAAATGAATATCCTTTTCAACAACCTCGAATTGTAATTCCTCGTACAATTCTCTTTGCAAAACCGCATAATCATCCTCCATTTCCATTTTCTTACCACCCGGTAATTGAAAAAACTTGGATCCTTTTTTACGAACAAGCACTAATTCATTGTTCGCATTAAATATAGATAGCGTAACGATGTAAATGGTTTCCATTCTTTAATCAATTGTAATATGCCCCCAATTCTCACCACTTTTGATCCGATAAAGCTGCATCTCCGAAATACCAAACTGCTTAGCGATCATTTTAAGACGTGTTTTCCTATTCGGGTCGGCTAATTTACGTTTAATTAGAATAACCTCTGTAGAAGTTAACTTATGACCGTCACGCTGTCTGTTAAAGGCTATTAACTTCTCCTTCGCTTTAATAACTGCGGGAGAAGTTTTTTGATGCGCCAGATGCTCTTCACGTGTCACCCATTTTAAGTTAGTGAAATGATCATTGGTTTTGGTATGGTCAATGTGTATAATTCTATTATGGGCTAGCGAAGGCTTCGTCAAGAACTGCTCGGCAACCATGTGGTAAAAGAACACATGTTTATTCTTTATTTTGGGTCCACCAAAAATTTTATATCTAAATATACGATACCCTTCGACAGTGCTACCCTTCAGAAGACGACCATCTGACTCGATATTATTTGAGAAACTGACCAATCTTCCAAAATTAGAAATCGCATAACGAAACTTTAATTGATCTTCAAAAAAAACCTCTTTAAAGACCTCCATTGGGAAATACTTCACCATAAAATCAATTATTAGACAAGCAAGAAATAATACGTATAAATACTCTACTATTTACAGTAAATATACTTAGTTAATAATCAGAAATGAAAAGAAATTGAACTTTTTATAGCATTTTATTTAGCATAAATGCAAAAAGCCCCGTCCACAAAGGAACGAGGCTTATAAAACTAACTATCAGTCGATTAAATATTATCTACAATTGCATTTAATGTTTCAGAAGGACGCATTGCTACAGTTCCTAAATCATCATTAGGGAAGTAATAACCTCCAATATTTTGCGCTTTACCTTGTGCCTCAATTAATTCCTCATTAATCTTAACCTCAGACTCAGCCATAGCTTTAAAAACCGGAGCAAACTTAGCTGCTAATTCAGCATCTTTACTTTGGTTAGCTAAAGCTTCCGCCCAATACATTGCTAAATAAAAATGAGAACCACGGTTATCAATTGTTCCTAATTTACGGCCTGGTGATTTATCTTCAGCTAAAAACTTAGCATTTGCCTCATCTAAAGCTTCCGCTAAAATCATTGCTTTAGCATTATCTTGTGTTTGCGCTAAATGCTCAAAAGAAGCTGCCAAGGCCATAAATTCACCTAAAGAATCCCAACGTAAGTATCCTTCTTCGATAAATTGCTCGATATGTTTAGGAGCAGAACCTCCAGCACCTGTTTCAAACAATCCACCACCATTCATTAAAGGAACGATAGATAACATTTTTGCAGAAGTTCCTACCTCCAAGATTGGGAACAAATCTGTTAAGTAATCACGTAAAACGTTTCCTGTAACAGAGATTGTATCTAAACCTTTACGGATTCTTTCTACAGAGAATTGAGTAGCTTCAATTGGAGCCAAAATACGTATATCTAAACCTGTTGTATCGTAATCCGCTAAGTATTTATTTACTTTCTTGATGATTTCTCTATCGTGAGCACGGTTTTCATCTAACCAGAATACTGCTGGACTAGCAGATAAACGAGCACGATTTACGGCCAATTTAACCCAATCCTGAATTGGTGCATCCTTCGTTTGACACATACGGAAGATATCCCCTTCTTCAACTGCTTGTTCCATAAATACATTTCCGTTAGCATCAACTACACGGATAGATCCATTTGTCTCAGCTTGGAAAGTTTTATCATGAGAACCATATTCTTCTGCTTTCTGAGCCATTAACCCAACGTTTGGAACAGACCCCATCGCTGTAACATCATAAGCCCCATTTTCTTTACAATCGTCAATCACAGCAGTGTAAACACCAGCATAACAACGATCTGGAATAATTGCGATTGTATCTTGTTGCTTACCTTCCGTATTCCACATTTGACCTGAAGTACGGATCATTGCAGGCATAGAAGCATCTACGATAACGTCAGATGGAACGTGTAGGTTAGTGATTCCCTTATCAGAGTTAACCATTGCCAAATCTGGACCATTAGCGATTGCAGCATCGATTGCAGCTTTCACTTCAGCCTCTTTAGCATTACCAGCTATTTTAGCGTAAACCTCACCTAAACCATTGTTTTTGTTGATTCCTAATTCTTTAAATAATTCACCATATTGAGCAAATACATCTTTGAAATAAACTTCAACAATAGCTCCGAAAATGATAGGATCTGAAACTTTCATCATCGTCGCTTTCAAGTGTGCAGAAAGTAAAACTCCTTCCGCTTTTGCAGCAGCAATTGTATCAGCAATAAAACCTTTTAATTTATTCAAGTTCATTACAGAAGTATCGATTACTTCACCAGCTTTTAGGCTAGATAACCCTTTTAACTCTTTAACCGAACCATCCGCAGCAACAAATTCAATTTTAAATTGACCTTCAGCATCTACTGTAACTGATTTTTCAGTACCGTAAAAGTCTCCATCAGTCATTGTTGCAACCTTCGTTTTAGAATCTTTTGACCAAGCACCCATTGAATGCGGGTTAGCTTTAGCATAATTTTTAACCGCTTTAGGAGCACGACGATCAGAATTACCTTCGCGTAAAACTGGATTCACAGCAGATCCTAAAACTTTTGCATAAGCTGCTTTGATCGCTGCCTCTTCCTCTGTTGTAGCTGCATCCGGATAATTAGGGACTGCAAAACCAGCAGCTTGTAACTCCTCGATAGCACCTTTTAATTGCGGAATAGAAGCAGAAATATTGGGTAACTTAATGATATTAGCCTCTGGCTTTGTAGCTAAATTTCCTAAAAACGCTAATGCATCTTCCACTTGTTGCTCTGGCTTTAAATAAGAAGCAAAGTTTGATAAGATACGTCCTGAAAGTGATATGTCTTTAGACACTACATCAATCCCCGCTGTTCCAGCAAATGCCTTCACAATTGGTAAGAACGAATACGTTGCAAGCATCGGGGCTTCATCTGTCTTCGTATAGAAAATTGTTGCTTTATTACTCATTTTGTATGATATTGATTGTTAGGCATTTCTGCCATTAAATAAAAATTCATTTTTCACTTACAAAGTTAGTGAATTGCTCCCGAAAAAAATAGCTAATCAAGGATAAAAAATACTTTTAATCGCAGGATTAAGAATCTTTATGACTTTAATGAAAACAAGTACTTAGAAGGGTTGAATTTGTCCTATTTTAAACCTATTTGTTCTTTAAAAAAGAAATCATTTGATGAAAGGCTCTAGCTCTATGACTACGCGCATTCTTTTCATCCATGGACATTTCAGCAAAAGTTTTACCAAATTGCTCGGGTTCAAAAAGTGGATCATACCCAAAACCATTCGTGCCAGACTTCTCTGTTCGAATATCCCCTTTTACGATTCCTTCAAATAAGAATTCTTCACCATCGATGATTAAGCAAATTGCCGTACGAAATTGTGCTGAACGAATATCACTCCCCTCTAATTCAGACAATAATTTATCCATATTATCACTGTCGGAACGTTGTTCCCCAGCAAATCGAGCGGAAACAACTCCAGGAGCACCATTTAAAGTCTCAACTTCTAATCCTGTATCATCAGCAAAACAATTGACTGCATATTTTTCAGCAATCCATCGGGCTTTGATTTGAGCATTTCCTTCTAAAGTGGGCGCTGTTTCAGGAATATCATCCGTACAACCGATTTCATTTAACGTTAAAATCTCAATTCCAGCAGGCATCAATTTCTGAATCTCAGCTGCTTTATTTTTATTTTGGGTTGCGAATACAAGTTGCATCATTTTTTAAATAAATTTAAATAGTGTTTGTAATTGGCGTCAACACTATAACGTTCTTTAATTGTTTCTTTACCTTTTTGACCTATCAATAATCTAAGTTTCTTGTCATTCAACAAACGCTTTAAGTGTAAATAAAATGCTTCTGGAGATTTTGCTAAAAAACCGTTTTCTTCCTGCTGAATAATTTCAGTATTTACCCCAACTGGACTTATTACACTCGGAATTCCCAAGGCCATATATTGAAGTGCTTTAAAACCACATTTTCCCTTCGACCATTCATCTTCAACCAATGGCATAATTCCAATGTTGATTTCAGCTAAATCTTGAATCTCGGTTTCTTTGTTCCATTCCACAAAACGTAAAGATTTCAAATCAAATTTAGGCGCTTGATTGGAAATCACCCGAAACTCAAAATCAAATTCGAGTTCTAATTTTTCAATTACCGGAATAAGCTCATCCAGATAATTCATGGTCGTATGAGTTCCTGTCCATCCAATAATCTGTTTCTCTGAATGGTAATTGGTAGTCAGAACATGTTGTGATCTTAAATCGATTGTAGTTGGAATCACCACCACGTTTTTGTTAAACTGCAATGCATAGGATTGCAAATAGGAATTCCCTACAACCACCTGGTCAGCCCACTTAATGATATATTTAACTTTTCCGTACCATTTTATGCGATGTACCCATTTATTGGATTCTGAATAATTAGGCAACCAAATGGCATCATCAAAATCATAAATGAATTGCTTCTTATAGATCTTAGCAAGTATCCACTCAAAAATGGGTGGACCCCATTGCGCCATTTCCCGATGAATGAAAATGTAATCTGTATTTTTGAGTTTTTTAAAGGCTTTAACACGTCCCCACCACGCTTTAAGCATGATATCCATTTTCGATAAAAAACCAGCTTTCTGATAAATATCACGCCAATTATCTGCAGATAAAAAACTATCGTATTCTATTTCAAATCCATCTTTTTCAAGTTGAGCTAAATATTGTTCAAAACGAAAACGCTGTGATGGAGCTTCACCTTTGGGATATGGACAAAATATAAAAATTCGCTTTTTCACAGTTAAATAGAAGTATAAATAGAGTTATAAGCCTGAATACCTTTTTCCAAAGAAAATACATCTTCAGCTCCTTTAGTACATAATACAGGATCAAAATTAACAAGATCAGAGATTGCATGATCATAAGTATTTTGATTAAAATCAGCAACTACCGCACCTGCTTTATATTCCAAAATTATAGCTTCGGTATCACCAACGCCTGCATTGGCAATAACAGGTATTTGCATCGCCATCAATTCACCCAATTTTGTTGGACAAGAAGCCATTTTTGAAAATGTAGGTCGAATGAAAAGAACAGAAGCATCAAGCGTTTGTATAAAGCCCGGAACTTCGGAATGCTTCAACGATTGAATGTTTACCTTATCACAATCTATCCCTTTTTTCTTCGCTACGTCTAATATTGAATCCGCATGATCTTTTGTTGCAAAATGAAATTCAGCATTAGGATAACGCAGCAACAAAGATTTGAAAAAATCAAACATTTCATCCAACATGTACCACGTTCCGATAGAACCCACATATCCTAAAACAAAAGATTTGTCATTACCTTTACTTTCAGTATTTCGTCTGAATAGATCTAAATTTACACAACAAGGAATAACCGAAATTTTAGCGTTTAGATCAACTCCAATATTCCAAGCAATCATTTCCTCCTTCGCTTTATGTGTTAAACTAACGATATGTGAAGATTCTTTAAGGAATTGAATTTCTTTTTTCTTGAAGAACGTATAAACTGTTTTAAAAACGGGATTTGATAAGCTCCAAATTCCACCGTCAATTCTTTCATCCGCCCAAAAACCTCTCATATCAAAAATAAAAGGTATTCCAAACTTATTTTTGAGTTTTTGTCCAATCATTGCTGCGATATAACTGCGACAATGAACAATGTCAAAATGGTATTGTTGATGTAATTTGGAAGCAGTAGTCCATCCTGTTTGAATATCTTTTAAGGTAGATAACAAAGGTGGTTTTTTGGTATACCACTCCGGATACCATTGAATAGAATTAGCATTGCAAAAATGAAGAATATCCTCTCGAAGAACAGCATAAGGTTCTTTCTTCTCGAAACTAATCAAATGGATCTGATGCCCTAACTTGGCGAGTCCGGCTAAATAAGGTAGTACTTGTGACTGTCCCAAAGGATCAGTCATTCCATCATAAGAAATAAACAATACTTTTTTCATTCCCTACGAAATTAAACAATTGAACGAAAAAAAAGCCAACCTTCCGGCTGGCTTTCATTATTATTTCTTTTTGAAGGCATTAATTGCGTTAACTGTAAATTCACTTAACACAAGTTTACCACTCATTGCAGCTCGATCAGCTAATAACGTATCCCAATCTTCTGTTCCTTGCCAGAATACCGATTTCAACATCGCCATGGCTTCTGGATTAGAAGACGCCAAACGATTTGCAAGTACATCAATATCGGCATCCATTTCTTCAATGCTATCAAAGACATTTGTAAAAAGACCATTTTCATAGGCCCATTGTGCAGATCGCCATTCAGTAGCGTTAATCGCTAATTCACTCATAGCAGATAACCCCATCTTACGCTCTACAGCTGGACCAACAACAAACGGACCGATACCAACTGCCAATTCAGATAATTTCACATCTGCATTACTTGTCGCTAGACAATAATCTACAGCTGATGCTACTCCAACACCTCCACCAACAGCTTTACCGTGAACTCGACCGATAATGAACTTAGGTGCCTTACGACAAGCATTGATTACTTTTGCAAAACCAGAGAAAAACTGTTTACCAGTCTCTAAATCTTTAATTGAAATTAACTCATCAAAACTGGCACCGGCACAAAATGCTTTTTCACCAGCTGATTTCAAAACAATCACCTTCACGGAAGGATTATTACCAAGCTCAGTAATTGTATCTGCTAACTTCTGAAGAATTTTCCCCGGCAACGAGTTACTCATTGGGTGTCCAAATTCAAGAGTTGCAATTCCTGTTTGGGCAATCGTAAATTCTACGTGTCCTTGTTCAACAGCATTTGACATTATAGGGGTATTAAATTATTGTTTATTTTTTCGAGGGCGCAAAACTCTTTTAACCTCTCCACCATCTGCATTCGTTTCTGGCTGAACACGAGACGAAAAACGTGGAGCATCATCTTCATTTCGACGAATAGGAGCTTCTTGATTTTCACGAGGTGTAAAAGGTCTGCGTTCAACACCTTCATTATTGTTATAAGGGCGACGCTCTGCTGTATTATTATTGTAAGGGCGATTTCCTCCGTTGTTATTATACGGACGGCGCTCACCACCATTAGTATTGTTATTGTTGTATGGACGACGTTCTCCTCCGTTGTTATTGTACGGTCGATTTCCTCCATTGTTTTGAGGTCTTCCTCCACCAGCTCTATTATTAAACTGTTTTTTTGGAGCAGGAGCAGAATTTTCGTCCTTCTTTGGGCGGTTAGATTTCGGTGAGGCAATCTTTACATCAATTGCTCTTCCGTTAATTTCCATTCCATTTAATGCTTCTATTGCAGAAATCGCAGCTTCAGCGCTTTCCATTTCAACATAGCCATATCCTCTAGACTTACGAGATTCTTTTTCATAAACAACATGAGCATAATGTACTGCTCCGAAACTTGAAAAGGTAGTGTTCAAATCTTCTGAGGTAATAGACCAATCCAGATTTGCGATAAAAATATTAACCATCTAACTAACTATAAAATGTAAATACAAAATTTTGTACGAGTCAACAAAACTAACCCATCGACTCGTACAAAGATACTATTTTAGTGTAAAAGAATCTTTCCCAATTAATTGTCCGTCTGCAAATAAACGTACTTGGTAATTTCCTTTCTGTGCTTCTTCTCCTCTTAAATCATAATAAATAGCCATATTCACAGCTTCTCCATTATAATCAATTTCTTTCTTATCGGAATAAGCTACTGAGCCTATATCGGTAGAAATAACATTCGCTTGGCTTCGTTGGAACGAAGATCCATCAGGTTTAATCACCTGCATGTAAATTGTTTTACGTCCTTTTTGAGTGATTGGATTAGCTCCAATTGTAAAAGTAGATCTAATTTGAATCGTATTTTTAGCTTTAGTTGTTTCCGCTGTCATATCATTCAATTTAGAACGCAATGCTATCGTGCTAATGCTGTAGGCTGAAAGTTTACTTCCTTCTTTCACTTTAGCAGCAGAAGTTTCAGCTTCTTGACGGAATTGATCTCTTTCAGAAGAAGTACTTGTCAACTCTTTCCGTGTAACGTCTAAATCCGTATTCAACTGAATATTAAGTGTATTTAAAGAGTCAATCGTACGAACATAACCCTTCATAATATTACGCAACGTTTCATTCTCACGTTTCATCTTCGCTAATTCACCAGCAGTCCATTTATTGCTTTCGACTTTACTTAATAAAGCTTGGATTTCGGCTTGCTGCTCTTCAATAACAGATGCTTTGGAAGCGTCTTGCTTCTTCAATAAATCGTAGGTAGCTAGCATATTTTTAAGATCCTTTCTTAAATCATCTGATACTTCTCCTGTATAATCGGATAACATTCCTTCTAGGGAACTAATCTGTGCTTTTAACTCGTTGTTTGATTTTTCGGAGTCTCCTAATTTAGATTTTGTATTAGACCATAAGAAGGTCATTGCACCTGCAACAACCAATAAGATTAATAAACCTAAAGTAGTCAATCCACTTTTCTTTTGAGTTTGTGGTTCCATTTCTGACATAACAATTCTATAATTTTAATTACCTAGCTTTATAAAGATAAGAACAAATGTATTCAGCATTTTTAATCTGCAATACTGTTTGGTCAAAATATTTTTTAGAATTAACAATATTTACATTAAATCTACTGCCAATTCTGACGTGTAATTGGTCTCAAAAACCGAAAAACACTCGTCGGACCAACAGCTGTGAAACGAGAGTCAGAAGCCGCCGGATAAGTCCCTCCATGCACCATCTCCCGAGCAACTAACACTCCCGTCGGCACATCATTCAACACTATACGTCCTGCTAAATTACAAGCAGTATCTTCACATAAACGAAAAGAAGGATCTTCATATTGTCCTAAAAGAGTGAAAGTCAATTGACCTTCCAACTTATTAAATATTACTTCTAAGTCCTTTTCTCCTTCATAATAAAGAATTATGGCTTGTGGTCCAAAAAATTCTTCTCTAAATTTTTTATCACTGAGCCAACTTTGAACTGACAGTGTGCGAACTACGGGTTGAGCATGCCACTTGGGAGCATCCAACCACTCAAAGCAAGAATCCACACGCTTTTTAAAACTTTTGAAAACGTTAGGGTGTACAAAAACTTTTGGATCCTGTAAACTAATCTTATCCGTTAATTTGGAACCAAAACACAAGCCTTCCTTAGACTTTGGGATAATAATCAATCCAGGTTTCGTACAAAATTGCCCCGCATCATTAGAGATCGATTGCGTTAATAAATCAGTCCATCGTTCCTTTTCTTTTAATGCAGAATCTAAAACCACAACAGGATTTACACTTCCCATTTCTGCAAACATAGGAATCGGTTGTTTACGCTCATTGGCAAGCTTAATAATCGCTTCACCTCCTGATATAGACCCCGTGAATCCCACCGCTTTTACTTTTGGATTTTGCACAAGCAATGTCCCAATTTCAAAACCGTCGTCTAACAAATGTGAAAAACAACCATCTGGTAAACCTAATTCCTTAATTGCTGAATTGACAATTTCGGCAACCTGCCAACTGGTGCCCCCATGATAGGGATGTGCCTTAACAATTACCGGACAACCAGCAGCCAATGCGGCAACGGAGTCTCCACCAATAGTAGAATAGGCAAATGGAAAATTAGACGCTCCAAAAACGACAACTGGACCAATTCCAATCCAATCTCTTCGTAGTGATTTACCGTCATCAACTTTAGTATCTTGATCTTCAAAGTTGGTTTCGATAAAGTCAGCCATCAAAAGCAACTGGTTTTGCGTTCGAGTTAACTCACTAATCGCACGTCCCTCGGAAAGATTTGACTCCGCACAATAAATCGAAATAAGACCTTGCTTATTTAACCCCAATAAATCGGCTATTTTACGCAATAGTAAAGCACGCACACCCAAAGATGTAGATCTGAACACTGGCCATGCGTTCCAAGCTAAATCTACAGCAGCATCAACATCTTCCTTGCATGCATTAAAAAGTTCCCAATCATTGGCTTTATCCAATAAAGCATTATAAGTACGAAAACTTACTCCCTCAATCTGACTAAATTCAAAACCAATTCTACTTTTCATCTTAACTATTTTACTGTCAAATTCCTGTTTATACAAAGATAACTCAAAGCCTATTCAAAGCCTACTGAAAGCCTACTGAAAGCCTACCTAAAAATAATGAAAATAAAAAAGCCGAGGTTGATCCCCGGCTTAAAACGATTGGAATGTAAAATAGATTATTTTACAACATTAATCTTCTTAGTTACTTTCTCTCCATTTGTATAGATCGTAATCACATAAAGTCCATTATCAAATGACGTCGTATCCAACTTCACTGACATAGCATTACTTCCTGATTGAGAAGCAACCACTTGCCCTAAAGCGTTCTTAACATCAATAGAAGTTATCTCCGTTTTTGCATCAATAGTAATAACGTCCTTTACTGGGTTTGGATAAACAGCAATTGTACTTTCTTCCACTTTTGATACAGCTAACCCTTCAGGATTGATTACAACAATACCAAACAAACCATGATCTTCAAAATAGTTGTTATATTCATCTTCCAGTCTAATCAGATAAGTTTCCCCAACTACCAAATTAGTTAAGTTTAATTGTACATCCTGATACTGTACCCCACTTACACAAGCACTCGCAACAAGTTCATCACAATTCCCTCTATAAACACTCAATGCTAACTTACTTAATCCAAAAGGTGCTGTAAAAACCACAGCCTCTTGAGCTTCTGCAACAAAAGAATACCACACGTCAAGACCAGGGTCAGCTACACATGTAGTACCTTGAAAACCTTCATCTAATGTCGCTGTACTAGTATATCCAAACGTAAAATCTTCTTGTTGAATCTGAGTTGTGAAATCAATTGGCGTAAGAGCTAAAGCACCTGAGCACAAATCATTAGCAGGAACAGGAACATCTGTAACACAAACTTCAAACACATCCCCATCAACTCCCTGAACATAACTATAGTGAGTAACAATAAAATAATAAGTCTGACCTATTTCTATGTTTTTAAATAAATATTCTTCACCGCCAACCTCATTATCATCAACCTCCATAACCAAGACCGCAGGTGAAGGACATCCTCCCTCAATTCTGTGGATCATAATATCAATATCTGAATCAAAATCTGTTGAAACACTCACCAACGCAGCCTGACTTGTTGCCACAAAAGAGTAGTAAGTTCCATATATATCAAACGTTTCAGCTCCAATATCCAAAGTAGAAACCACCTCATGTACCAATGTCCCTTCAACAAAAGTACATGTGCTGCCTACTGATAAATTCTGTGCTGTTTCACAGGTGAAATTATTCTGACCAAATGCAGTTATAAAACTGCTAATGAACAAAGTAGTAAATAGTAATGTTTTTTTCATATTTCCTTTATTTTACAGCAAGTTTAAGACATTTAAACAAAAAAAGCAATCCCTTAAAAATAAAGAATTGCTTAACTGCAAAAAGGTTACTTTAATTTTCAAACTAACTCTTCCAAACGGCACTGTTATTTATTAAAGATAAAATGATATAAAACAAGATTACAAATGCTATTCCTAGAAAGGAAAAACACAACAATAGAATAAAACTACCTAGTAAAAAAATGAATCTAATTTCATTTCCTTTCCATTGAAAGGTTTTGAATTTTAATGCAAATAATGGAACTTCTGCAATTAACAGGTATCCCATTAAAACGGTTAAAATACAGATAGTTGAAGGTTGCAACATGAACTCAAGTAAAGCTCCATGCAAGACATCATTCCTATAATCTTGCATCCAAACCAATGGAATTGCAGTAAAGAAAATCGTATTTGCAGGAGTTGGCAACCCAATAAATGATGTTGATTGACGCGTATCAATATTAAATTTAGCCAACCTGAAAAGAGAGAAAAATGGTATCACCCAGCCTATGAAAGGTAATAAAGATATTTCTCCCCAACTAGCGTCGGCCAATGCTCCCATATAATCTTGTAAAACGGGACTAATTTTCTCATGGAATTGCATTAATGAGTCATATTCTATTGTTGCATGCATCCTCACCACTAACAAAGAAAACACCAACATACCAGGAGCTACACCAAAGGTTACCATATCAGCCAGAGAGTCCAATTGCTTACCTAGCTCACTCATTTGATTTAGCTTACGAGCAATGAATCCGTCGAAAAAATCTAAAACAGCCGCAATAAAAATAAGATAGCACGCCCAATCCCATCTTCCGGATAGCATGCATACGATAGCAGTAACTCCACACAACAAGTTACCTGCAGTAAATAAATTGGGTATATTAATCATTATAACTACGAAATTAAACAAAAGCTGACGTTCATTTATTCGATAAAGCTTATTTTTACATAAAATTAATTGATTGGTTGGAGCTTAAAGAAAAAAATCAACATCCAAACAATTTAAGACCAAGGCTTTCGTTTTAAGAAGAGCAAAAAAAAGATACTGAAAATGCAGATATTCAAAATAGCAATTTGTATTCTACTACCCTTATGCACTACTCTTGTTTTCGGACAAGAAGGGTCTTCGACCATTGCACCCAAATATTCCAATGAATTTTTAAGTATCGGAGTTGGAGCTGATGCGTTGGGGATGGGAAATGCAGTTGTTGCAAACACAGGAAATGTTATGTCATCCTTTTGGAATCCTGCTGGTTTAACGCAGGTTAATAAATGGCTTGACATCGGTTTTATGCACAGTGAATACTTTGCAGGAATAGCGAAATATGACTATTTAGGAGTAGCCCATTCGATTGATGATAAAAGTACCGTATCCTTCTCGGCTATTCGATTTGCAGTTGATGACATCCCTAACACAACTCAACTAATCGATAACAATGGTAACATTGACTATGACAGAATTACCACTTTTACAGCAGCTGACTGGGCCTTTTTAATGTCCTATGCTCGAAAAACAAAGATTGAAGGTTTATCAGTTGGAGGTACATTCAAAGTAGTCTATCGTAAAGTTGGTGATTTTGCAAAATCTTGGGGTTTTGGTCTAGACGCTGGTATTCAGTATAAAAAAGGAGAACATTGGAAATTTGGAGCCGTCCTACGTGATGCAACTTCAACCTTCAATGCTTGGATGTTCAGTTTAGATGATGCGACTAAAGAAGTATTCATGCGAACTGGAAACGTTATCCCTTCTAATGGATTAGAATTGACATTACCGAGATTAATTGTTGGGGCTTACACTAAATACCCACTTGGAAAAAAAGGATTATTTGCAGCAGGAGAAATTGATTTATCATTTACGACAGATGGTAGAAGGAATACGTTAATTAACTCAAAAGTTTTCTCAATAGATCCTCATGTCGGAGTCGCTATAGGTTTTAAAGAATATGTCGTTATTCGCGCTGGTGTTAGTAACATGCAGTGGGTCAAAAATTTTGACGACAGTAAATCCTTTAATGTTCAACCTAATATCGGAATAGGGCTTAACTTAAAAAGTTTCTATTTGGATTATGCTTTCACAGATATTGGAGATGCTTCGGTGGCATTATATTCACACATCATCTCACTTCGCGTACAGCTGAACAAACCAAAAAATGCAGCTAAATAAATGATTAAACATTTACTTTTTACATTATTCACTTTAGGTCTTTCTTTTATTTCCCTTTCCCAAAATGGAAATGAATGGATTAACTATTCGCAACAATATGTTTCCTTTCCGATAACACAAAAAGGGATATATCGCATAAATTACGAGACCATTCAGCAATCCATTATACCAATTGATGCTATAAACCACAATCAATTACAACTGTTTGGTAGAAATAAGCAACAACCTATTTTCTTAGAATTGAATGGAGATAACACCTTTGATCCAGGTGATTATATTTTATTTTTTGCAGACAAAAATGATGGCTGGAACGATTCAACCTTATATGTAGATCCTAATTCAGTTGCAAGTCCATACATTAACTTATTTAATGATACTATACATTATTTTTTAAGTTGGTCTACTACAACTTCAAATCTACGGTTTAACGATTATTCATCGGTAAATTACACCAGCTACACACCTAACGATTATGTTTGGTCGCTTTTTAATCAAAATTATCAAAATGCATACATCGAGGGAGAAACAGTAAGCTCTTTACTTTCTAGTTCGTTTTATGTTCCAGGTGAAGGATTTGGACTAGGGAATTTTAATGGTGTTAATGGTTATCAATTGCCCTTATCAGCAACCACTCCATACCCATTTACATCCCAAAATGCACCGGCTTCACGTTTCATTGGACTTGTAACAACAACAGCAAGCGCATCTTTGTCTGGAACAGGATTATCACACAATCACCATACGCGCTTCAAAATAAACAACAATACGGTTTATGACCAAACAGGTTTTGGCTGTTTTCAATTTCGAGCAGATCTAGAATTCCCATCTAGCTACCTGACCACCGCAACCCCTGTAACTTGGGAGATTGTAGGTGATATACCTGTAGCAACACAATACCAAGCATTAACTCACTATTCAATATCTTACCCACGTATTCCAAACTTTAGTAATCAAAACAATAGTGATTATATCATTGAAAATGGAATACAAGACAAGATTAGACTAGACTTTACCCCAATAAGTTCTTCACCTAATCCTGTCTATTTTTCGATTGGAACGGAATTTAAACGATTACGACCAGAACCAAATGGCACTTTACAAACGTTGCTTTTACCTGCGAATACAAATGGTAAGAAAACACGAGTTGTTTCATACGACCTCAGTTCGGCTATAAATATCCCTCGCTTAAGTCCCGTTAATGGAAATGGTTATTTCACGAACTACGAAGCTCAAAATATAGAACGTGCCTATATAATCGTTCATCACCCTACCCTTTTGGAAGGAGCACAAGCTTACAAGTCTTATAGACAAAGTATGCAAGGTGGTAGCTACAACGTTATTCTTGCTGACATCGAAGATCTTTATTTTCAATACGGTGGTGGAGTCAGAAAACATATTTCCGCTATTCGTAATTTTTCAAAATCAATTTACGAAAACAGTCAAGAGAAACCTGTTTCATTACTTCTTTTAGGAAAAGGGATGTCCAATGATAGAAGTCGATCAAACCCTTCTCATGCGGCTGAAAATCTGGTGCCAACTTTTGGGTATCCATCGAGTGACCTGCTCATTACAAGCAACCTTCCTGGAACCAATAAATGGACACCGCTGATTCCAACTGGTCGATTATCGGTAAATACAAATACAGGAGTGCTTAATTACATCAATAAGCTAGAAGCGTATGAAAACAATCAAGATTTCTCGGATGTCTATGACTCTTCAAACAAAGATTGGCAAAAGCATGTAATTCATTTAGTTGGAGGTTCGGATTTGAATCAGCAACAGCAATTCAACGTTCAAATGAACATCATGAAATCAACCATCATGCGGGATTCATTTGCAGGATTTGTTCATACCGTGAAACGACAAGATGATAATCCTATCCCTCCTAATCAACTCCAACAAATTACCGATCGTATTCAACAAGGTGTTTCTTTATTAACCTACTATGGTCATTACGGCATTGGTGAAAATGGATTTGAAATAAACCTAGACGACGTCAACAATTGGAATAATACCGGCAAATATCCCTTAATGCTTGTAAACTCTTGCTATAATGGTGATTTATTCAAACCAGGCTTAAATTCCTCATCAGAATATTTTGTAAACGCTCAAAATGTTGGAGCAATTGGATACATTTCTACACCAAGTACTGGTTTTCACCCAATGGTGGGAGATTATTCAAATCGTTTATATCGTCAATTTGGACGTGCCACTTATGGTAAACAAATTGGTGTTAACATGAATAACACAATCAGTTCTTTGGTTAATCCTGCCAACTTAAGCATGGAAGTTACCGCTACACAGATGTTACTTCATGGTGATCCGATGTTAAAAGTCAATTGGCATTCGAAACCAGAAATTGAATTATTACCAGAAAATGTTCGCCTTTATCCCAATAACATTGATTTAAGTGTTGATTCCATCGAATTAGAAATCATTGTTAAAAATTTAGGCCATTCCATTACGGACACGTTAATTATTGAAATCAATCGTAATTTCCCGGGATTGGATATAGATTCTGTCTATTTTATAAAAAAACCTCGCTTAGATTATACCGACACGATTCGCTACAAGATGCCTTTACAACCTAATATTTCTGCAGGTTTAAATGCATTTGATATAAAAGTAGATATTCCAAGTAGATACCCTGAAATCTATGACGAAATAGGCAACAATCAATTGGTAAAGCAATTCATGATTAATTTGAATGGAATATTACCTGTTGCCCCTTATGAGTTTGCGGTTATTCCGTGGGATACCGTCACTTTAGTTGCGTCAACAATTGTTCCAACAGCTGAGTTTAACACTTATTTTTTTGAGATTGATACAACAGATCTTTTTAATAGTTCGTTTAAACGAAATGCAATTGTAAGTGGATTGGGAGGTGTAAAACAAGTTCGTCCAAATGAATGGAATCAACCATTACAATTTACAGATTCGACGGTTTACTTTTGGCGAGTAGCCGTTGATAGTGACACTCTACATTGGGCTGAAAGTTCGTTCCAGTACATACAAGGAAAAGCTGGCTGGGGACAAGATCACTTTTATCAATTCAAGAAGAACACATTCAATAACGTTGTTTACAATAGAGATTTGCGCCTTCGTGAAATGTCACCCGACTCCGTCTTCATCTCCATTGAATCCTATAATGATGACCGTATAGAAAATGCCTGGTATATTGAAGGTACAATGCAAGATTATGCGACTTGTGGAGGAATGCCGCAGATTCATGTCGCGGTAATTGATCCAGTTACGATTCAACCTTGGGCAACGAATTTTAATGGTTCAAATCCGGGTAACAGTTTTGGAAATGTAATGGGATGTCGTGGTAGAGCGGAAAAGTACTTTATTTTCTGGCAGAATGATGCACAGTCACTTCAGAATTTCCAAAACATGGTTTTAAACGGGGTTCCCAATGGACATCACTTATTAATTTGGGCTCCAATCGGTGCACAATATGACCAATGGGATGCTTTAGCTCCAAATATGTATTCCACTTTTGCGGCTTTAGGCTCAGATAGTATTATTTCTGGACGCCAAAATGGAACATTTGCTTTTTATGTTCAAAAAGGAGTCCAATCAACCATGCGGGAACAAGTCTTAGATGTTGGTAATCCGAATGGCGTAGGAGCATCTAATGGATTTACACAAGCAAAGATTGAAACCTACATTCAATCCGCTGTCGATAGAGGTCGTGAAACATCGCCTTTAATTGGACCTGCTTTTGAGTGGAAGGAAGTATTTTGGAAGCAACGCTCACTTGATGGAAACGCTAGTGCAGATACCACGCGTTTGATAATCCAACCTTACACATGGGAAATGCAACCCGGACAAGCCGTCAATTTGCTATTCTCTGAAAATGACTCCTTACAAAATATTCAATCTCAAATTAACGCGACAACTTATCCATTCATTCGCTTAATAGCCGAATATAAAGATTCGACACGCTTTACACCAGCACAAATGGATTACTGGCATGTCTTGTACGATTGGGCACCTGAGGCCGCAATTGACGGATCAAACGGTTATTATTTCAGCCACCAAAATGACAGCATTTATGAAGGACAAAATTTAACTTTTTCCATCCCTGTTAAGAATGTTTTTTCGGTTCCAATGGATAGTTTACTAGTTAAATACTGGGTTGTAGATAACAATAACGTTACCCATCCAATTAATTATGCACGACAAGATTCACTGCGAGTTGGAGGGACTTTGTATGATACGGTTCGTTTTAGTTCAGCTGGATTAAAAGGATACAGTTCTTTATGGATGGAAGTTAATCCATATATCAATGGAAGTCTTTACCTAAAAGATCAACCGGAACAACATCATTTCAACAATGTTCTTCAATTGCCTTTTCATGTGATTAATGATAATATCAATCCTATTTTGGATGTCACATTCGATGGAAGACGCATTTTAAATGGTGATTTAATAAATCCAAAGTCAGAAATTGTTATTTCATTGAAAGATGAGAATCCTTATTTGGTGATGAATTCCGATTCTGATACTACATTATTTGGGATCTATTTGACACCTCCAAATGGGCAAATGGTACGAATTCCATTTATGTCCAATGGACAAGCTAATATGCACTGGACGCCAGCCGAGAACAATTATAAACGTTTTAAGATTAACTATCCTGCCAACTTTACGCAAGATGGAAAATACAAACTAATGGTACAAGGTTCGGATAAATCAGGGAATCTGTCAGGAGACGTTCAATACAAAGTTGATTTTGAAGTCATCAATAGCTCAAGTATCACGCACATGATGAACTATCCAAATCCATTTAGCACATCCACACGTTTTGTTTTCACTTTGACTGGATCAGAAGTGCCAGATGACATCATTATTCAAATTATGACCGTTTCTGGACGTGTGGTAAGGGAAATAACCGAAGATCAATTGGGTCCAATAAACATCGGCCGAAATGTAACCGAATATGCATGGGATGGTCGTGATGAATTTGGTGATCAGTTGGCAAATGGGGTTTACCTTTACACTGTAAAGGCTCGAATTAATGGTGAAGATATTGAACATCGTCAATCAAGTGCGGATCAATATTTCAAAAAGAATTTTGGTAAAATGTACTTACTTCGCTAATGAACAATTATCAGAAAATATATTTAAAGGGGATTGTAATCACAATGATTGCAATCCCTTTATTATTTAGCATCATACTTGAGATTTTCCATCTCAGCGGAATGACTGATGCTTCTGTTCGCAATACAATAGGCCACTTTGCAGATATACCTTGGATACAATACATTGTACAATTGATTTTGGGAATAATTGCCACGCTTATCGCTTCGAAAGTATTTGCTAAACAAATGCTGAAACGTCCAAACCAACTCTTCA